>NZ_QKQY01000007.1:0-1396 GCF_017312135.1 Pseudonocardia sp. TMWB2A | reverse complement strand
TTGAATTTCCGACTTGTTGTCGAACGGCAGCATCTTTAACACGACCAACTTCACGACGGCAAGCGACGCCGCGAGCGCCACCAAGCCAATGATCCCCGCAAAAAGCCACTGCCTTCTCTTCGCCGCCGCGTCTCCGCTGAGGAATGGCAGCATGACTCGGTTAAAAAATCGCTTCAGCTTAGAGTCTTCGGCATGTGCACCGTCAGCATGATCACCGACGTGGCGTTTCAGCAACTTCAACGACAGCCATGGCGTGACGATCAATGCGATGGCGAGTGAGATCAACATGCCGACGGATGCATTGATCGGGATGGGTCGCATGTACGGCCCCATCAAACCGGTCACGAAGGCCATCGGCATCAATGCGGCGATGACGGTAAACGTTGCGAGAATCGTTGGACCACCGACTTCATCGACAGCCAACGGAATCGACTCGCGCAATGAGCGCCCATCGAGCGCCATGTGGCGGTGGATGTTTTCGACGACGACGATGGCATCGTCGACCAGAATGCCAATCGAAAAAATCAACGCAAACAACGACACGCGGTTGAGCGTAAAGCCCATCACTTTCGATGCGAACAACGTCAACGCCAACGTCAGTACGACGGCCGTGCCCACGACGATTGCTTCACGCCAACCCAATGCGAGCAAAACGAGTAACACCACCGATGACGTTGCAAAAATCAGCTTGGTGATCAGCTTCTGCGCCTTGTCACTTGCCGTTGCGCCATAGTCGCGGGTGACGGTCACATGCATGCCATCCGGAATCAGCTCCCCGCGCAATTGCTGCACGCGTGCATTGACCGTTTGCGTGATGTCAGAGGCGTTGGCACCGGGCTTTTTGGCGATTGCAATTGTCACGGCCGGTGCCGTACCTAATGCAGGACCACTCCTTCCTTTCGGTGCACCATGCCAAACATAGTTCGTCGCAAGGTCGGCACCATCATGCACGATTCCGACATCAGACAAAATCAACGGTTTGCCACCCTGCATCCCGACAACGAGGTTTGCAACATCATCGGCACTCGCGAGGAAGGTTCCGGCGGTGATGGGTGTTGCGGTATTGGCGCCGATTTTTTCACCGGCTTGCTGCACAACGTTTGCGGCACGTAACGCCGCACTGAGATCGCTGATGGTCAATCCGTAACTCGCAAGCTTTGAGCCATCAAGCGTCACGCCAACCACACGTGTCGGTGCACCAATGGTATAAACATCACGTGTGCCAGGGATACGTTTGAGATCGGCTTCGAGTGTATGCGCAACTTCCGCAAGCGCGGTCGAGTCTGTATTCGGAGAATCGGACCACAACGTCAATGCCATCACCGGCACATCATCGATGCCCTTGGGCTTGACCAGTGGCTGCCCAATGCCAGCACCTTGCGGCAACGCATCCATG
>NZ_QKQY01000006.1:0-851 GCF_017312135.1 Pseudonocardia sp. TMWB2A | reverse complement strand
TTTTTGTTCAAGATGCGCGAAGACGGACGCTGCGTGATTTTCAGTTCGCACATCATGCAGGAAGTTGCTGCGCTGTGTGATGCATCGTGATCATCGCGAAGGGTCGCGTCATGGCACAAGGCACACCGGGATGAACTCCGCGCACAAGCCGGCAACGACAACTCGAAGACGCCTTCGTGAAACTGATCGGCACGGAAGAAGGACTGCACGCATGAGACCGGACATTGATGCAAAGTTTTTTGGCGGTTCTGCGCAAGGAACTCAAGGACATTTTTCGCGATCGTCGTACGATGATCAACATTCTCCTTTTCTCACCGTTGCTGTATCCGATCCTGTTGATCGGCCTCGGCAAGCTGGGCTCGGGCCGCGCTGAAACGCAATTGCAACAGCCGATTTCATTGCCCGTCGTCAACGTTCAAGCGGCACCGAACTTGATGAACTACTTAAAGGCTGCGGGCATCAACGCCGTTGAGGCGCCCAAGGATGTTGAAGCGCAGGTCCGCGACCAACGCGTCGACATGGCACTGATTGTCCATGACGACTATGCGGAGATTTCCGTAAGGTAAACCGGCGACCGTGGAGATCATGACGGATTCCACGCGCCGCAATGCCGACACCTGGTTGCGCGTCTCAACTCTGGCTGGACACTACAACAAGCAGGTCGGCGCAATGCGCTTGTCGTACGCGGCGTTGATCCGATTCTCGCCAAGCCCGTCAACATCGGGACGCGTGATCTCGCTCCTGCGGCAGCGAAGCGTAACGGCTTCTCGCTTCATGCTGCCGTATCTTTTGATGATGGTGGCGTTCCTCGGTGGCGGCCATTATTGTTCGAGGCAACTGCCGGTGAGCGC
>NZ_QKQY01000010.1:0-2582 GCF_017312135.1 Pseudonocardia sp. TMWB2A | reverse complement strand
TTTTTTCGTTTGGAGTTCGCATGAATCTTTCTGATATTTTTGAGCGCTTGAACCTGCGCGACCTGTTGCGTGCCTGGCCACTGTTGCTGGTCTTTGGCATCACTTTCGTTGCCGTGCTGTATCTCAACCCTGCCAAGGCAGGTCTCGCCATTTGGGGTGTGAGTAAGCTGGCCCTTGGTGCGTATGTCGGCTATTGGGCTGACCGTCTGACTTTCCGTCCTGAAGACCGTCCGCACCTGCTGACGGGCATTGAACGTGGTACGGCGTGGAAGCGTCGCGCGTGGATTGGTCTGCGCATGCATCATCGCGGTGGCGTTGCTGCCATGAGGATTTTGGCACTCGTATTGATGCTGCTGTTCGCGGGCACTGCGGGTGCCCAGATTCCTGAAACGTCTGCGCGCTACCGTCTGAAGCTGGAACAGGAGGCGAACCGTTACTTTGGTCTGGCCGCACCGATCAGTGCACTTGCAGCGCAGGTGCACCAGGAGTCGACGTGGAACCCCAAAGCGCAGTCGCCTTACGCGATGGGCTTGACGCAGTTCACGCCATCGACCGCCAAATGGATTCCGAGCGTGTGTCCGTTGATCGGGCCGCCGGATGTGTGGGATCCGAATTGGTCATTGGCTGCGCACGCTTGCTACATGGCATGGCTCTACAAACGCGTGCCACGGTATGCGAAGCCGACGCCGCCGTTGAGTACCTGTGACCGCTTCGCGTTTGCCTTGCGTGCATACAACGGTGGCGAGGGTTGGGTGAACCGCGAGCGGAAGTTGGCGTTTGATAAAGGTGCCAACGCAAACAACTGGAAGGCTGTCGCACCGTACCGTTTGCGCGCCACATGGGCACACACGGAAAACATCGGCTATCCGCAACGCATTCTCAACGTACTTGAGCCCCGTTATTACAACGCAGGCTGGGATCGGTTACTCGCATGTCCTTGAATGTTGTTTCAGCCGAACGTGCATTGGTGATGAAAGCATTGCCGTATCTCATTGGCATGGTGCTGTTGGTGTTAATCGCCGGCAGTGGCGCAGGTGGATACCTTGGCTGGAAGCTTGGAAACGCGAGAGCACTAAAGGCTGAAAATTCTCGCCTTAAAGACGATTTGATTGACGTTCAAACGATGCTTGATGACATGACCGAAACCGCAATGGTTTTCCGTCAACAAGCGTTCGATGCGGCAACGGAAAACGAACTCGCCGCGCAGCGCATGAATGCGATCGCGGATGACCTGGAGTCACAACGTGAAACAAACCAAAAATTGCTGCTGCAGCAACGAGCCTCGCTTGAAGAATTGGCGCGCCGTCATCCTGACCTGCGCACTCTCGATCTTGGTGATGACGTCCTGCGCCACTGGAACCAAAGTAATAAAGGCACCGGCAGCGGCACCACCAAGCCCGCCACCGGCAATTCCGGCAAGCCTGCTTCAGCAGTGCCCGGAGCTTCCACCGGCAACATCGGCGATCGTGCTGGCGCTGCTCGCGAATCACGACGAGGTCACGGCTCGTTACCATCAATGCGCGGCGTCCAAAGTATCGCTCATTCTCGCAGTTCAGGAGTGGCGCAATACGGCATGGCAGTGGTATTGCAAAGCGGCGTCGGAAGCCGGCATCAAGATTGCGGAGTGTCCAGTTGATATCGGATATCGTCGACCGGGCAGCAGCCAATGAAGAACGCGCGATGGAAATTTTTGAGTCCACGCGACAGCGTCCTACGGACTACATCCCGACTGGAAGGGATTGTCGCGACTGCGGTAACGAGATTCCTGTCGCACGGCTTCAGCTCGTTCCGACAACTTGGCGCTGCATTCATTGCGCGATCGCACTGGAAGCACGGCCATGAATGAGATTCTCATTAGCCCACAGGTTGCGGTGACGCTCGTGCTGGCCGTGATTGGCAGCTTCTTCGGTTTCGGGCGGGTTTTGCTTTCACAGTTCGAACGCCGCCTTGGCGAGAAGTTTGAAGCGAGCACGGATATCAATACACAGCAAATGGGAAGCATTCAACGGGAAATCGAACGCGACAGGAAGTCACTGGCAAGCCTCTCCGAGGAACTGCGCGTCATCAGCAACGAATTGCCGTTGCAGTATGTTCGCCGCGAAGACTGGATCAGGTTCTCAACCTCCATAGACCACAAGCTCGACAAACTCGCAGACCTGGTCATTCAACACAACAACAGCGGATCGCATCGTGGATAACATTGATTTTGAAAAGGCACATCGCGAACAGACGCGCTGGCGAATCCTGAAGGTGCTCGACGCCGGTCGTCCGCTGCCTGTTTCGGAGCTCGTCATCTCGCAAGCGCTTGATGATGCAACGCTCGGGCTGACGCCAAACACGCTGCGCCGTGAGCTGACGTACCTGTCGGACCGCAAGCTGCTCACCATCCACGGCCGTCACGCCGCTGTATGGTCTGCAGAGCTGACGCATTTCGGCATTGACGTCGTCGAGTACACCGTCGATTGCATGCCAGGCATTGCACGACCGAAGAAATGGTATTGACCTATGCCACCACGTTCCAAAGTCCAGCAGCTACCGGATGACGTCCGGCAGGAATTAGAGCAAACGCTCATTGCAAACGG
>NZ_QKQY01000008.1:0-857 GCF_017312135.1 Pseudonocardia sp. TMWB2A | reverse complement strand
TACCTCTAACTAGAGACGAGCGCAGCGGGTAGTGATTAGAGCCAACCTGACTTCCTGAAACTGCGATACAACACAATGCACACCAACGCGACTGCGCCGATGACAATGCCGTAACTCCAGCGGGATTCGAGCTCTGGCATGAATTTGAAGTTCATCCCGTACCAGGAGGCGACCAGCGTCGGGACGGCGAGCAGAGCTGCCCACGCACCGAGACGCTTGACGACTTCGCCCTGGCGCAACGTGACCAACGAGAGGTTGGTGGCCATGGCGGCAGAGAGCATCTCGCGTATGGTGTCGATACCGTCGTTCAACCGCAATGCGTGATCGTGGACGTCGCGGAGGTAGGGTTGGATTTTTTTGGTGACCAATTCCTTACGCGTGCGGAGCAACTGCGCGACGATGTCGGCCATTGGCGACGCTGCGATGCGCAACTTCGTCAACTCGAGTTTGAGCTCATACAAACGTTGGATCGTCGTTGGGTGGAAGGTTTCCGCGAGCACTTCCTCTTCCAGCGAATTGAGCTGATGATTGAAGTCATCGAGGAGCGGCAAGTAGTTGTCGACGATGGTGTCGAGCACGACGTAAATCGCGCCGGCGGAACCTTGAGACATCAATTGCGGCTCGCGTTCCAAACGCTTACGTGCACTGGAATAACTCAAGGAACTACCGTGGCGGACGGTGACGAGGAAGCGCTTGTTAAAAAACAAATGCGTCTCACCGAACTTCACCCGGCGGTCAACGGTCTGCGCGGTTTTCACAGCGAGAAAATAATGTTTCGCCGTAAGCTTCAATTTTCGGGCGTTGGTGAGCAACTTGCGCATCCTCAACGGCGAGGTCGTGCAAGTCGAATTCCAGCT
>NZ_QKQY01000011.1:0-1353 GCF_017312135.1 Pseudonocardia sp. TMWB2A | reverse complement strand
GCGAAATCGCATACGAGTGTTCGTTGATGTGTTGTTGCAATCGCGTCAAGCGCGCGTGCTTATCCGTTTCGCTTACGTCATCAACGAGATCCGCTGCAGGCGTTCCAGGGCGGCGCGAATAAATGAAGGAGAAGGACTGATCGAAGCCGATGTCTTGAATTAGCTTCATCGTTTTCTCAAAGTCTGCATCCGTTTCACCGGGGAAGCCCACGATGAAATCCGATGCAACCGAAATGTCAGGACGAACAGCGCGGAGCTTGCGGATTTTCGACTTGAATTCCAGCGCCGTGTAACCACGCTTCATCGCCGACAGCACTCGATCACTTCCCGCTTGCACCGGTAAATGCAGATAGTTCGCAAGCTTCGGCACATCGCGATACGCTTCGATCAACGAATCCGAAAACTCCAGCGGATGCGACGTCGTGAAACGAATGCGACCGACGCCATCGATCTCCGCAATCGCACGAATCAACAACGCGAGGTCTGCAACTTCAACGGTGCCGTCATCGTTTGCGGGCAGGGGACCTTGGTAGGCATTTACATTTTGGCCAAGTAAATTAATTTCTTTCACGCCTTGCGCAGCGAGCTCGGCAACTTCCACCAAAACATCTTCAAACGGCCGCGAAATCTCTGTGCCACGCGTATACGGCACGACGCAGAAAGAGCAATACTTGCTGCAGCCTTCCATGATCGACACGAATGCCGTTGGACCTTCCGCACGTGGCTCCGGTAAGTTATCGAACTTCTCGATTTCAGGGAACGAAATATCAACTTGCGGCAAACCGGTTTCGCGCTTGGCTTGAATCAACTCCGGCAAACGATGCAACGTCTGCGGACCAAACACCAAATCAACATACGGCGCGCGCTTCACGATCGCTTCGCCTTCCTGCGACGCCACGCAACCACCGACGCCAATCAGAACAGGCTTGTCGCCCTTCTTCAAAGACTTCCAACGACCGAGCTGGCTAAACACTTTCTCCTGCGCCTTCTCACGGATGGAACAGGTGTTCACCAAAATCACGTCCGCTTCATTCACGTCCGTCGTCAACTCGAGACCTTCCGATGCGGACAAAACATCCGCCATCTTCTGCGAGTCATATTCATTCATCTGGCAGCCGTGCGTTTCAATAAACAGCTTGCCGCGGACAGGATTCAAATTGTCAGTCATGTGCTACTCAACAAGGGGAGACGGCGATTATTCCGTGCCCATGGAAATGGACGACCATTTTAGCGCGAAACGCCTATACCCACCGACAAAATGCACGTTTCCCCCGACGAGTGTCCTTTCCCTCACGCGCGCCTCTCCGCAAACTGGATCCATGAAAATCCTTCTCCTAACGCTCATCCTCGCGA
>NZ_QKQY01000012.1:0-1246 GCF_017312135.1 Pseudonocardia sp. TMWB2A | reverse complement strand
GTCACATACGACGTAGGTACGCGTTCCGCCAGCTATCTGGTTGCGTAACGCTTTTTCCTTGAGCCATCGCGTGAGCTCTTCTGCGTCACATTGAAATTCACCCGTAAGATGTCGCTCCGTTAACGGAGTCGGAGAGTTCAATTGCAAGTTCGGTTACTCCCACGGAGATTTCGAATTCAACAGACGACTAAGCGCGAGAGTGTCTTCAGGGCCAAAAGGAGCATCGAGCGCAGACCGGAATTTCTTCCACGCCTTCTCGTCCAGTTCAAATGCAACTTGATCAGCAAGAACTTCACGCGCGCGCTCGACAGATGCGTCGATGATGAACTGTGAGCGATTCTTGCCAGTCACTTTAGCCGCACGGTCAATCAGCGACTGCTTGCGAGCAGGCGCTCTGAGATTGATGACTTTGGTTGCAGTTTCAGTGGACACGTCGAAATCCTCAAGAGGGTGTATACATTGTACACACAAACTTGAGGCGTGCTTCTAACGCTGTGTAAATCGGAAATCTAAAGTCAATAATCGCCGCGACATGAAACCTCGCGGCGATTTTCAATTCAAGGTGCATTTCAAAGGTTGAATCTGTGTCCATGGACAGAAGTTCATCTTTTTTAGACCCGAAAATTTTGACTCCCGCGATTTCAGATTTCAGGTTTCAAATGTTAGTTGCCCGGCGCGAAGGCGAAAGTTTTGCGAACCGTAATCGGCGACGACACCGCGCCGTAGCGCCAGCGCTTCACCGTATCCAACGCCGCGGAGTCGAACACGCCACGCGGCGTCGAGCGCACCACGCGCGCCGCGATCACCGAGCCATCGCGGCCGACGGTAATCTCGACGGTGACTTCACCGCTCGTGCTATTACGCAACGCCTCGCGCGGATAGGCCGGCTCGGGCGTGCTGATCGGCCGCAGATCGAGCTCCCGATTGGCTTGCGATGCAGGGTCGTCTTCTTCGGGTTCTTTGGGTTGAGGAGGCTTTGGCGCAGTCGTCACAGGCTCGGCGGTTCGGGCTGCAGGCGCAGCAGGTATCGCAGCGGAAGCGGCGGCAGCTTGCTTCTGGGATTCCACCTTGATTTGGGCGGCCTTCTCAGCAGCCTTCCGTTGTTGTTCCTGCGCGGCAGCGTTGCGTTGCTGTTCTTGAGCGGCTGCTGCTTGTTCGCGCGCCAACATCGCCTTGCGCTCTTCGCGGTGCTGCATCATCGTCGCGATCGAAGGATTGTTCGGATCCGCGAGACGCAGCAAACCGA
>NZ_QKQY01000005.1:0-4833 GCF_017312135.1 Pseudonocardia sp. TMWB2A | reverse complement strand
CAAATGCTCCGCGATGAATGCCAACTGCGCGGCACGCGACTGAGCACCAAGCGACAGATGGCAGACCGCGACGTGCAATCCTTCAACCCCATTACCAAAATTCGCAATCAACAACCCGCGCCCCGAGATGCGACCGGGTAGTGGATGGATGTTGACTTTGCGCGGACCGAAGCGGCTCAGTAGACCGTTGGCGCTGGAGGCGACGCCGCCGACCGAACGGTTCGGTTGGTGCGACCAGTGCTCGAAACCGGCGCGCTCGGCGAGATAATGCGTCTGATTGCGAAACCCCGACCGCAAAGAGCCGGGGTCCGCTTCATTCAAACCGACAATGTCATACGACGAGAGCAACTCCGCAATCGTGTCGAGCTTCGATTGCTTGCCCCCCATCGGCAACACATGAGACCAACTGCGCGCGACGTAATCGTGATAACCCTTCGTGCTCGAACCCGCTTGGATGTTCGCACTCAAGATCTTCAGCGACCGCGTGTCTGACATGTCCTTAATTAAACTGCGAAAAAATTACTTCGCAGCCGAAGCTCCACGCTCCATCGCAACCAAATGATCGGCGATGCGGAGGTTGTCTTCGTAAGTTTTGCCAGTGATACGGTACTTACCGTTGACGATCAACGTCGGCGTACCTTCAACACCCGAAGCCAGGAAAAATTGCTTCGCCTTATTCAACTTACCCGTCGTCGCAAAGCTATTCATCGCTGCGAGGAAGTCCGCCGACTTCACGCCGAATTGCGCGTAGAAATCCGCGACCTTCTGCTCGTTTGGCGTTTGACCTTCGGCAGGCAACTTACCGTCAACGTGGATCGCCTGGATGACGGCGTCGTGGGACTTCTTCTCAATGCCCAGAGCCTGCGCAGCGAAATACGCCTTCGCGTAAGGCTTCCACTGATCACCGAATTCCGCAGGCACATAGGTGAAGTTCACGTCAGCCGGCTGCTTCGCCATCCACGCATTCACGAGCGGTTGGAAACGCGCACAGGCAGGGCAGATGTAACCGAACGCTTCCGCGACTTCGATCTTGCCTTCGATTGGATCGAATGGCGCACCATTTTCGATGACGACATAATCCGTACCCGCAATTGGCGCTGGTCCGACAGGCGGCACGATTGGGTTGTTGTTCGGTGCTTCGACTTCGTTGACGACCGGTGCCGTTGCCGCCGCTTCCGTTGCTGCCGGTGCCGGCGTTGTGGCTTCCGGTGTCGGTGCCTTATCGCCGCTGCAAGCTGCGAGACCTGAAATCATTGCTGCCAAAACCAATGCGCGAATCTTCATGTATTCCGTTTCCGTTGAATTTCTGGGGGATTTCTAAATTTTACACCTTTACTTGCCGCGGGGCGCCGGCTTTGCAACAGGCTTTGGCTGCTTCGCACGGATCTCACTGATCAAAAGCCCCGTGTTCATCAGAAACTCGTCGTGGCTGCGGCCAAGCACTTTGTAGCGACCGTCGACAATGATCGATGGCGTGCCTTCAACTTCCTTGCGCATCATCCACTTTTCGTTGCGGTCCATCGCGCGGTCAATGCGTCCATCGTTAAAGGTCGCGACGAACTTCGCCGGCGCAACACCGTAGGCCTTATAAAATCCTGCAATTTCCTGCGCAGATGCACCGCTCGTAGGCAATGAACGAGTGTCGTGAATCGCACGGAACATCGCACCATGCGACTTGTTCGCGACGCCGAGAATTTTCGCGGCTTCATACGCGCGCGCATACGGTTCCCAGTTCGAGCTAAACGACGCCGGGACATAACGCACGACAACGTCCTTCGGCAAACGGGATTCGAATGCACTCATTTTCGGGTCAAAAGCCGCGCAATGCCCGCACAGATAACCGAACACTTCAACAACTTCGATTTGCCCGGCCTTCGTTGCCGGCTCAAAACGATCCGCCGATTTCAACGTCACATAATCCTGGCCTTCCACCAGTTTGCGGTTCTGCGCACTCGCACCCACCGCGACACTCATGCCGAGTACGGCCGTTGCGACAATTTTCAAAAAGTTTTTCATGTTCGCCATCTGTATCCCTAATCTATTCGTCTCTAGTCTAACCGCAGGTAAAAGGCCAAAGGCCAAAGCGAAAGCCCCAAAGCAAAACGCCGACCACACATATTGTGCAATCGGCGTTCTGAACGGCGTGCGAAGTTCCTTCGCCGCGCGTGGTGTTACTTCGTAACTGGTGCCGGTGCTGCTGGTGCTGCTGGTGCCGCTGCGTCAGCAGCAGGTGCTGCCGGAGCTGGAGCCGCCGAAGCTGTTGCGTCTGCTGCCTTCTGCTTCGCAGCCGCTGCGTCGATTTGAGCTTGCGTTAACTTCACGCCCTTATCCAGCGAACGGTCGTGCAGACCTTGCAAGTAGGCCGACAGACCGACGATTTCTTCGTCCGTCAGGTTCTTCGCAACGTCATGCATCATGCCGTACAAATGCTTGTTCGGATCGTTCGAGACGCCACCGCGGAAGTATTCCAGACGACGCTTGACGTAAGCCGCTTGCTGACCACCGATGTGTGGGAACGGTGGACCGGCGTTACCGCCACCTGCAGGACCGTGACATGCGAAGCATGCGCCGATCTCGCGATCCTTGTCGCCTTGCCAGAAAAGCTTCTGACCCACTTCATACACGCGCTTGCCCGCATTCGGACCCGTTGCGATCAGAGTTGCGTCTGCAACGCCAGCACCTGCAACTTGCGTCGCGTAATGCGCGCCGATGTCGCGAGCGTCCTGCGCCGACAGCGCATCAGCGAATGGCTTCATCTGAGCGGCTTCTGGCTCGTTACGCACGTTCGTCTTGAACAGTTCGATCTGATGCGCAACGTACAGCTCAGGCATGCCGGCCAAGCGTGGGAACGCTGGGTCGATCGGGTTACCGTCGAGACCATGACACGCCGCGCAAGCAGCAGCCTTCGTCGCGCCAGCCTTCGGGTCGCCCCAGGTCGCCGTTGCAGCCGTCGTCGCAGCAGCCGCAGCCGGTGCAGCTTCGGTCGCAGGCTTCGCCGCAGCGTCAGGGTTGTTCTGGGCAAAACCAACCGCCGCAGCAATTGCCAACGCGGCCGCGCCGGTCATTCCGAGAATTCGAATTGGGCTCATATTCGAGACGGGCTCCAAGAAAATTTGAAAGACAATTCATCCACCCAGCGAAACTGAGCGAACATTAACTAAAGAATTATCGGCTGAACATGGCGAACGGTCAACGTCTGAGGGGTGTTTTTGCCAAAATACACGCCAATTTCCCTGAATATGCCATGCTATACCCCATGTCGAATCCACTAGAACGCGCCCAATATTGGTTGGCAGCGCACAATCAACGCCAATTGCCGCCGGATCAGGGGGCAGAGGTGGCTTTTGCCGGGCGCTCGAACGCCGGTAAGTCTACGGCCCTGAACGCCATCTGCCGCCAAAATGCTCTCGCCCGCGTCTCCAAGACTCCGGGCCGCACGCAGCAGCTCGTCTACTTCGCATTGCCGCCGCACGCCGACCGCGCGCTCGTCGACTTGCCAGGCTACGGTTACGCGAAGGTGCCGAAGGATTTGCAGGCGCATTGGCAGGCTTTTATTTACGATTATTTCCAGACGCGTGAGGCACTGAAGGGTCTCGTCGTTGTGATGGACATCCGCCATCCGTTGAAGGAATACGATTTGCAGATGCTGCAATATGCCGTCGACGGTGGTTTGCCGGCGCATGCTCTGCTGACGAAGGCTGACAAGCTTGGTCGCGGAGGTTCGAATCAAGTGCTCATGAAAGTGCGCAAGGAACTGCAGGCGAGGTTTGGTGATTCGGTTTCGGTGCAGGTTTTTTCGGGTGAATCCAAAGTTGGCGTGGACGAAGCGGTGAACGTGATCCGAGCGTGGCTCGAGATCTGACGATAAACGCGAAATCAAAAATCAAAAATCTACAAGCGCCGCGAGTTTGAAGCTCGCGGCGTTTTTTTTGGGCATCAGTACAAACAAAAATCCCGGCAACTTTCGTCACCGGGATTTTTGATTTCAAGTTTCAAGTTTAATCGCGAGGCGATTAGAACTTGTACGTTGCGCCAAGCGAGTACGTACGACCCCACTCAATGAACTCAAGCGGACGGTCTACCGTACCGGTGTATGTTTGATACTTCCCGTTAGTCAGGTTCGACACTTGCAGCTGCAATGCCAAGCCCTTCATGCGGCTCGCATCAGGGAACACATAGCCGACTTGTGCGTCGAGAATGTTTTCACCCTTGACCATGCGCAGTTGACGCTGGCCTGCAAAGTTACCGATTTCACCGACGAAGTCGGAACGGCGACGATTACTCAACCGAGCTTCGAATCCGTTGTTTTCGTAGTACGCGGTCAAGTTGTAAACGCGGTCCGACAATCCTGGCAGAGGAGCAGGGGCACTGCCGAGGCTGCCGGTAGCGGTCGGTTCGACAATCTTGATGTTGCTGTCATTGAACGAAGCACTGGCTTGAATGCCGAAACCGTGCAGGGCCGGCGTCAACATGCCGAATGGAAGCGAAGCCGTCACTTCGAAGCCTTGCAATTTGCCGCCTTCGCCATTCATTGGTGCGGTGTAGGTACCCGTGTTCAGGACAGGCGCGTCACCTGGGTTGCGTTTCCAGTTCTTGACGAAGTCAGTCCAGTCATAGCCATCAACGGTCTGCGTATAGATGTACGTCTTCAGGTCCTTGTAAAAGTATGCCAAGGAGACGTATGCCTTATCACCCCAGTACTTTTCGTACGAGATATCAAACGCGTCAGCCTTCCACGGATCAAGCATTGGGTTACCACCGCCACCGCCTGGCTTGCCGGTTGCGCGATCAACGCCGAAACCGACGCCGGCGTTCAACTGATCGACGCGTGGA
>NZ_QKQY01000004.1:0-217140 GCF_017312135.1 Pseudonocardia sp. TMWB2A | reverse complement strand
GGAGGGCCGTCGCTGTCCGTGCCGTATCTCAACCACCTGCGCCGGGGGGCGGCGCGACAACCCCACCAAGACGACCTTGGAAGGCATCGCCCGCTTTTTCCAGGTGCCAGTGGCCTATCTGTTCGACGACGACCTCAGCGAGTCCGGCGACCCCGACCGGCACCTGCTGGCGGTGGTGCACAAACGCCAACCTGGAGAGCTTCGTCGAACTTGTCGCTGAGCTGCCGGAGGAGACCCGACAGTCGGTGGCCCGCATCGTCGAGGACCTGCACCGGTTGCACGGTGGACGGCGCGCGGGCCGCGGCTAGGACGAGTTCGTTCGCACCTGAGCCTCCAGGGCCAGATGGATCGCCAGCAGGGAGCGATTCAAGTCCGCGACCCGGGTGAGGTACTCCCCGGTCGACCCGCTGAGCTCCTCGACCGCCGAGGGAGTGAGGGGGTCGGGTGGGGTCCCGTCGAAGCACTGACATCGCCCCGATCGCCGCGGTGGCGACCGCTGCCAGTTCGTCGTCCAGAGCCGAGAGCAGGGCTTCGGCAGACGACGACGACAGGGCGAGGATCTGCTCGCGAGTCCGCATGAGCTCGCTGTGGTGTCGGGCCTGCTCGCGGTCCATCAGGAGGGCCACGACGTCCGGGGCCAGCCGGGGCCGTGGTGCGGCGTCGAGGCTCTCGGACACGGCAGCGGGTAGAGGTTCGGTCACGACGACCTCCTTGTGTGCGTGCCCCGCCATGTCGCCGTCCGGAGGGGCTGCGGCCTGTGGGGCTGCTGTCATCACGACTGGTGCCCTCCCAACGCTGTGGCCGGCTGTCGGTCGCGGCGATCACCATCCGTCACTGCCGCCTCCTCGCTCCTGTCGATGGATCCGACCGCAGCGGAAGAGACGCGACCGAACGAGCCACAGCGTAAACTGATATAGAAGGCACTTGTCAACTGGTGTGGAACGCTGCGTTGCATCCGGCAAGGTCGCGGGGCGGCCCCGCGTGGTGCAGAGCTGCTCTCAGGCTCGAGGTGCAGGAAAGGCGCTGGCGTGCAGGAAGTTCGCGATGGCGGTTCGGGGTCGGCGTGTCGAGCGCTTGCTGTCTCCTCGGCCCCCGGAGCGGGTGAGCGCGGCTGAGGCTTGGTTTCCTGCACCCCTACCGACTAGTCTCTACTGAAGTAGAAAGGGGGAGCGAGTTGACGACCACGACCCCGTCGCCACCGGTCGACCGCGACGCTCGCACCGAACATGACTGAAAGTGACGCCAACGCCAGCGACGCAGCTGCGCCGTCCGAGCGCGCCACGCTGGCGGAGAAGCTCAACGCGCTGTTCGCCAACATCGTCGATCCGGCAACAGGGCGGCCCTACAGCAATCCCGGGGCGGCGACCGCGATCGAGCGCATGGTCGAGGCGCTTCCCGAGGCCGACCGGGCAGGCCGGGTGATCTCCCAGCAGTACATCTGGCAGCTGCGCAAGGGCGCGAAGACCAACCCCACGGTGAAGCACCTGGAGTCGCTGGGGGCCTTGTTCGGAGTGGGAGCGGACTACTTCCTCAACGAGTCGCGGTACCAGCAGGTCGCCCGCGAGCTGGAGACCCTCAAGACCCTGCAGGAGACAGGAGTGGAGCAGCTCGCCCTGCGGGCCCGTGATCTGTCCCCCGCCGGGCTGGCCGCGGTCGAGGCCGCACTCGAGCACGCCCGCTCGTTGGAGGGGCTGCCTCCACGCCGCGAGGACCCCACCGGGCTGGACAAGAAGCGCCGGACCTACTGACACCGCCCCACTGACGTGCCGGATCGGGCGAGGCCGTGATCGGGCTGTCGACGTGCAGCCCCGGTTTAGGCTGCGCCCGTTCGCATTCGATGCCGACGCCACGGCTACGACCGGCAGAACCCAGTAGGCCAGGAGGAGCACGATGGACGAGGCCGCCGTCGCTGCCGGCGACAAGCCGGGGCTGACCTTCACACCTCCCACGGAGCTGTTCGCCGACCCTGAGCGGGAACGCCGTTGGCGAGCTCGGGTCACGGGAACGACGCTGGGGCTGCCGCACTCGGCGGCCCGCCGTCCCGAGCGCAGCATGCTGGGCAGTAACCGGTCGGGGACCCATGAGCTGTGGCTGTGGGACCGCGAGGCGGACTCGCTGGTCCAGGCGACCGAGCGGGAGTCGGGAACCGAGCACGGAGCGCTGTCCGCCGACGGTGAGTGGCTGTGGTGGTTTCAACGACACCGGCGGGAACGAGTTCGGGCACTGGGTCCGCCAGCCCTTCGACGGTGGCGCCGCGAAGGCTGTGGCCCCCGAGGCTGGCGACGGCATCGCCAGCGGGCTCGCGCTCGGGCACGGGCCGACAGGTGCGGTGGCGGTGTTCGCCCTCGCGGTGCGCCAGGGCATCGCGGTCTGGAGGCAGTTCGAAGGTCAGCCGGCCGAGGCCATCTACCGGCACGAACAGGACGGCATGTCCGGGCCCATCGCGCCGGACGGCAGCCGAGTGGCAATCCGCCACTCGGAGCACGGCGACGCCAGCACGCCCGGCATCCGGGTCCTCGCAGTCGACAGCGGCGAGTCCCTGGCAGAGATCCGGGACGAGGGCAAGCAGCTGCTCCCCATCGGGTTCGCGCCCGCCGCGGGAGATCCGCGGCTTCTGGTGCGCCACGAGCGCCGAGGGCGCCACGAGCTGCTGCTGTGGAACACCGACAGCGGGGAACAACAGGAGCTGGCCATCGACCTGCCCGGCCAGGTGGACGGGATCTGGCTCGACGCCGAGACCCTCGCGATCCGGCACACCCACCACGCCCGCGTCACGCTGCACCTGTGCCGCGCGGACGGCTCGGACCTGCGAGCGATCGGCCCGAGCGACGGATCGGTGCTCGACGTCGAGCGCCGCCCGGGCGGCGCGCTGGAATACAGCTGGACCTCCTCTCAGAAGGCGCCACGGGTCTATCGGTGGAGCCCGACCGACGGCTCGCAGCCGCTGTTCCCCGACTCCCACGATGCGCCGCCCGACGGTGCCCCCGCCTCGGTCGAGTGGGTCGACGGGCCGGGAGGGCCCATCCCCGTGCTGGTCGTCAGACCACAGAACGCCCCATCGACACCGGGCCGCACCCTGTTCTGGCTGCACCCCGGCCCCGACCTCGATGACGCCGACGTCTACTCCCCGCGGCTGGCCGTATGGGCCGACGCGGGGTGGACCGTCATCGCCACCAACTACCGAGGTTCCACCGGCTACGGTGCGGCCTGGCGGCAGGCCATCGTCGGGCGCCCCGGGCTCACCGAGCTCGAAGACCTCGCCGCGGTCCACGGCTGGGCCCTCAGCCAAGGGCTGGCCGACCCGCAGGCCTGTCTGCTGGCCGGGTCCTCCTGGGGCGGGTACCTCACGCTGCTCGCGCTCGGCCTGCAGCCGGAGCGCTGGCGCGGCGGGATCGGTGTCGTGCCGGTGACCGACCACGCCATGAGCTACGAGCTCGGGCAGGAGCCGCTGCGTGCGATGGCCCGGGCGCTGTTCGGCGGGTCCCCGGAGGAGGTACCCGAGCGCTATGCCGCCGCGTCGCCGCTGGCAGTGGCCGAGCACGTCCGCGCACCGGTCGCGATCATCGCCGGACAGAATGACACCCGGATCCCGATCCAGCAGGTCGACGCCTACGCCGACAAGCTCAGCAGCCTCGGGCGGGCCCCGGCGGTCTACCGCTTCGGCGGCGGGCACGGAAGCCAGGTGAGCGGCACGCTGGAGGAGTTCCTGCTGATCTCGGTCAGCTTCGCCGAGGCCGTCATGGCCGTCGCCCCCGGCGCCCCGACTCCGGACACCGGGCTGCAGCCCCGCTGACCGGTGAACGGGAGGACACCGATGGATTCCAGACCCGACGGACCCACCCCACCTACCCAGCGGCAGCGACGGCTGCCCCTGCTGAATCTGCCCCGACCGGCCCTGGCCTACGTCATCGCGGTCGAAACACTGGCGATCGCGCTCGTCGTCGCCGCTCCCACCCGGGCAGAACCGGCACAGATCGGGTTGGCCGCGCTCCTCGTCGCCGCCTGCATCCTGCAGCACGAAGCGGCGCTGTCGGCCGAGCGCGGATACCGGCGCGCGACCATCAAGCGGGAGAGCACCACCGAGACCGGCCACCTGGTCACCAACTCCGTCTACACCGTGGTGGCCGCACTACTGCTCCCTCCCGCTCTGATCGCCGCGACCGTCGCCGCGATCTACGGGTACCGGATCCTGCGCATCGACCGCCCCCGCATCCCGCGTGAACGGGGGCCGGTCTACCGCACGATCTTCACCGCCTCGACGGTGGTCATCGCCGGGATCGCCGCCCACTACCTCGCGGCCGCGCTGGGCCTCGACCTCGCCGCCGGCGCGACGACGTTGGTGCCGATCGCCTCCACAGTCCTGGCACTCCTCGCCTACACCTCGGTGCAGGCAGGTCTGGTCGCCGGCATCGTGTTCCTGGCCGCCGGACGGCTCGCGGCCCGCGACATGGTGACCGACCTGCGTCAGCACGGCTTCGAGCTGGCACAGCTCTGCATCGGGGCGGTGGTGGCGTTCATGCTCGCCTCGTCCTCACCGTGGCCGGTCCTGCTCCTGATCCCCACCCTCTGGCTGCTCTCGCGCAGCGTGCTGGTCTCCACGGTCGGGACCACCGACCACGACGACGGACTGCTCAGCCCGGGGACCTGGCACCGGGCGGCGACGGCGGAGCTGCAGCGGGCGCGCAGGCGCGGCACCGCCCTCGGGGTACTGGCGGTCGACCTCGACGGCTTCCGCCGCATCAACGACGCCTGGGGAGTACGGGCCGGGGACCATCTGCTCGACGAGGTCGCGCGGATCCTGCCCACAGCGGTCCGGGCCGGAGACATCGTGGGAAGGATGCACGGCGAGGAGTTCGTGATCGCCGCCCCGGCCGCCGATCGGCACGACCTGGAGGTCCTGGGCGAGCGCGTCACCGCCGCCGTCGCCGCGATCGACACCGCCGCGGTCCTCGACGTCGAGCACGGCACCGCGCCCCGACTCACCGCCAGCGTCGGCGCGGCGGGGTGGCCCGACGCCGCCGACAGCATCGACCAGCTGCTCACCCGAGCCGACGCCGAGCTCAACCGGGCGAAGTCGCAGGGCGTGGGCACCGTCAGCGTCGCCACCACCGCAGTGACCAGCGAAGCCGCCGCGATGGTGGCCCGCACCACCGCGGGAGGAACAGCCGGATGAGGGCGCAGAGAACCCACCGTCACAGACGGCGACGCGAACGCCAGTAGCGTTCCTCCACCGGATCACTACTCGTTGAGGCTCGCCCGGGGTAGACCTACTGTGATCAGTTTCCGGCCGAGGGACATGAGATGCGGGTACGCAGACGCGCACAGAGCGAGGAGCCGGCGAGCTGGACCCAGCTCGTCGCCCGCGCCCGCCGCAAGCTCCGCGACGAGGGACTCGAACCCTGTCCGGAGTCTGAGGTCGACCTCGAGGCGTTCGCGGAACGGCTCGGGCAGGCCCGCGGGCTGACCATCCGCCTGCTGCCGGTCGAGCTGGGGGCATCGGCCCGTGAGCTGTGCGGGCTGTGCACGGTTCCCCGTCCCGGCGTCGCGGTCGTCTTCTACGCCCACGCGGCCAGCGAGCTCGCCCGGCGCCACAACATCGCCCACGAGCTAGGTCACCTGTTCTTCGACCACCAGGCCCACAGCGCCCGGTTCCGCCCCAGCTTCAGCACGGTGCTGTCGGACTCCCAGCAGCGGCTCAGCGCATGGATGGGCAACGATCCGTCCTACGGCGCGCACGATGAAGCCGAAGCCGACGCCCTCGGCGCGGCCCTGCTGGGCTTCGGACCGGGCAGACGATCGCACCGCTGGGTGGCCACCGCCGAGGTGCGCGCCGCGGCCGCTCGTCTGGAGTCCGCGTTCACATGAGGCCCCGATGCACCTGACCCTGAGCCTCATCGCTGCAGCCACGCTGCTGCTGGCCGCGGTGCTGGGACTGCGCCGGCGAACGCAGCCCGCGGTGGGGATCACCGTCGCAGCCCTCTTCGCAGGTGTCGCCGCGCTGCTGGGTGCTGTACCCAGCCCCGGGACACCGACGGCGCGGGCCTACCTCGCCGCCGGGATCCTCGTCGCGATCGGGCTGGCAGGGACCGGACTGTTCACCACGGCAACAGCGCTGTCGCGCCGCCTCTACGCGATCTCACCGATCGCTGCCGGAGGCGGTGTTCTGCTCGGCCAGATCCTCCTGCTCGTCGACGGGGCCCTGCTCCCCCTCGTTGAGCCTCGCACCGGCGGGAGCTGCTACCCCCAGCTCGTCATGCTCACCGGTCTGACCCTGGTCTGGCCGATGGTCGGCACCGCGGTGCTGATCGGGCACGGCCGACGGGTGCTGCGCTACATCCCCAGCACTGCCATGCAGACGACCTTGCGGCTGTCCGCTGCACTGTTCGTGGCGGCCTTCGCCGCCCTCGCGGTGCTCGCCGCGCTGCAGCTGCACCCCGCCGCCAGCCCGCTAGCCCAGGGGGCGCTCGCCGCGAGCGACGTCGTCCTGCTCTGCTGCGCGACCCTGCTCGGCCTCGGGCTCGTCGCCACCCGCCTGAGCGGCCCGCTGCAGCCGGTCATCGAGCAGGTCCGGGCCGCCGTCCTATTCCTCCGGCTGCGCCGGCTCGAAGGTGTCCTGGTCTCGGCAGTGCCGAGCTGGCAACAGAGCGAGGCCATCGCCCGGCCGAGCCTGCTGCGGGAGCGCCCGGACGCGGCGCTCTACGCGCGGATGGTCGTCATCTGGGACACGACACGCGCCCTGCTCAGCGGGGTCCCCACCCACGTGGTGTCCGCAGCGGTCGACTTCGCCCGCGAGCACGGCTCCGGCACCTCCCCCGACCGCCGGGCGGCGCTGGCCGAGGCCAGCTGGCTGGCCTGGGCCCTACGGGGCGGGCGGGGCGACGGTCCGGACGCGACGTTCCAGGTCCTCGACGCCGAACCGCCACCCCGTACCGGCGAGCTCCTGGCCGAAGCACGCCTACAGACCGAGGTCTCCACACAGCTGCGACACGGGCGACTGGTCGAGCCCTTCCTGCGACACCTCCAGAGCACCGAAGCCGAAGACGCTGCGCAGGGGAGCGGCATCGGCCAGGAGCCGGACCGTCAGCGGGTTGCGCCGGACTCGTAGCGGAACAGGACGGCGAGCTGGGGCACCGACCGGCGCACGTCCCGTGGCGAGGCGACGGCCAACATGGTCAGGTCCTCAGCCGCAGCCCACAGCTGGTCAGTGGAGGACAGATCACCGTCGCGAGCGCGTTCGGTCAGACGTGTGATCGCGGCGTCGCTGCGCGGGCTCACGTGCGCGACCCGCCACAGCAGATGACGAGCGGCGGCACAGAAGGCATCGTCGGGCCGGGCGGCCTGCCGACTGTCGAGATGGGCGAGCAGCTCCCAGGTCGGCTCTCCGACGCTGGGACGCACCGCGAACAGCGGGCGCGCACCTTCCCGCTCCCGGACCGCGTGCTCCCGGCTGTGCATCCGGCTCGACCAGACCACGAAGCCGACTGCAGCGGTGACCAGCAGAAGCACCTGCAGCGCCTCGGTCGCCATCACGACAGCAGCGGCGAGCCCTCCGCCGGCCAGCAGCGAGACCACGACGATGCGCGCCCGACGCGGCCCGGTGGCGGACACGTCGTCGGCAGCGTCGGACAGCAGTGCCGTCATCAGCGGTCGGGGCAGAAGGGGATCGGCTACGACCAGCTGGCCTGCCCGCGGCAGCACCGCGCCCCACCAGGTCAGCTCCGCGCCGACCGGTGACGAGGCGGCAGCTCCGCTGAGCTGCCAGCTGTTGCGTGCCGCCACCGACGCAGCCTCCGTGAATGCTTCTCGCCCGCTGAGCCCTTGCCGCGCTCACCCAGCAGCATGACGCTGCGAATACAACACATCGCGCGTTGTGGGACTAGCCATTGGAGCACCCCGTCACCCAGTGAGTCCAACCGCCTACACGAAGCGCAACGGATCTTGTGACGCAAGGTAGTTGCAGATGGCAAAGGTCGCGTGACGGGAGTGTTCGGCGCGACCGTCGACCTCCCCGAGGGCGTGCGTCAGGGCCGAGATCGGCACGCCGGCGCTCAGCGCGAGCGAGACGAAGGTCTGCTCCAACGCCGCCGGCGTCACCTGACGGTCCAGGCCGACCGCCGCCGCGACCGCAGTGAAACGCTGGGCGGCCTCCACCGGCGAGAGCCGCTCGCCGGCGTCCAGCGCCCGGAGCAGCGGTCCCTCCGATCGCCCGGCGGTGCACTGCGTCAGGGCCGCGGCGGTCGCCGCAGCGAGCGGAACCACCGACCGTCGCCCCCACCGTCGAGGTAGGCGAACCACGGGCAGACCGTCGGTCGACGCGACGTGCTCAACGTCCAGGCTCAGAGCCTCGCCCACCCCGAGCCCGTTCACCGCGACGAGAAGCGACAGACCCAGGATCGGCGCGTCGATCACCTCCGCGGTGTCGAGCAGCCAGATCAGCGCCGTGGGCTCGAGGGCGCCATCGGGGGCAGCGGCGGAGGCAGGACTCGGCGACACCGCCGCGGCCCCCGAGGAGGTACTCGGTTGCGCGGCGGCGTCGTCGGCAACCGTCGACCGGAACTGCTCCAGGACCGTCTCGGCGCGCTCCCGGTCCCGGTAGGTATGGCCGACCGGGGCCGTGGCCAGGAACGCCCGTATCGCCGTGGGATCCAGAACCAGCGGATCGGAGCCCTCGCGGCGACACCAGCGCTCCCACGCCCCGAGCACCTGACGCGCCGTGCGACGTGCGCCGCCTGCACAGGCGTGAGACACGAACTCCGCCGACTGCCGCAGAAAGCCCGCGTCGCCCGCGTCGTCCACCTGTCCGGCACCGCTCGCGTCGTCTCTGCGCACGCCCTCATGCTCCAGGTCGCGGCGACGGCACCGCCGGGCCGGGCGGGGGAGCGGCAGGCGGAGGCGGAGTGGGGCCGTGACTGACGAGGACCCGGTTCCGCCCGGCGTTCTTCGCCGCGTAGAGCGCCCCGTCCGCGGCCGCGAGCAGAACGTCGAGATCGCGGCCGGCCTCCGGGTAGACCGCGGCCCCGATCGAGGCGGTGAGAGCGGAGACCTGCATCGGGGGAGCCTCGTCGCCGTCGACCTCGACCGTCAGGGCCTCGATCCTCCGACGGATCCGCTCTCCCACGTCACGGACCGCTCCGCCGTCGCGGTCGGCCGGCACCCGCACCCCGGCCAGGGCGATGACGAACTCCTCCCCGCCGAAGCGTCCGGCGGCGTCGCGGTCACGGATCTCGGCCTCGATCACCTCGGCGACCGCGCGGAGCACCGCGTCACCGACCAGGTGCCCGTAGCGGTCGTTGACCTCCTTGAAGTAGTCGAGGTCGAGGATCAGGACGCCGACGTTGGAGCGGTCGCGCTCCGCCGCGTCGAGCAGCTGCAGCGCCTGCGAGCGCCAACCCTCCGCGTTCAGCAGGCCGGTTTTCGCATCCGTCGCCGCCCGTGTCTCGAGCTGCCTGATGAGAGTGGTCTGTTCCATCAGAACGAGCGCAGGAATCAGCAGTGCCACGAGCGGAAGGTGGTCCGGCATCACCGCGTAGGCCACGATTGCGCCAAGACTGAGCGTGGCGGTCTCCAGTGCGATCTCGCCGCCGGCCAGGATCGCCAAGAACCTGCTCCCGGGCTGAGCCAAGCGGATAACGCTCACGACGAGCAACATGTTCGTGCCAGTGTAAACCGCTAGACACGCCGCAATCTCAACGATCGCGAACCATGAGTTCGACCCGTCGAAGCCTAGTCGGACCGCTGCGACCAGATAGACGGCCAACACGACGGTGGACGTCGAGTAAAACTGTCGATGGGGAGGGGTCCCGGCGGGCCGAAAGACGCGGAAGTACAGATGGGTATAGCTGACGATCACGGTGCACGCTGCCGGTAGTGGCGGCAGCAGCAACGCACCCGCGAATGTCCACACCGAACTCAGGTCGATATACCTGGTCTCTGCGATGCGGCGGCGCAGTCGCTCAGCGCGTAGTGATATCTCGGCGTGCACGCCACTGAGGACCACCAGCGCACCCGCGGTCAGCCACACCGACAGCCCGCGGGGGACGCCGTGAATGACGATGTCGACAGTGAGTAGGCACACAGCGGCGAGTTCGACTGCGACAAGTAGCGCCCGAACGCGAGGCGGAAGTGACCAGAGCCGCCACGCCGACAGCCTTGACCGGAGGATGCTCCGGTCGGCGTGTCGCGCGGCGGATGAGGTCACGAAAATCCTCGAATCGTAGATCGTTTTTTCCCGTCTCAGCATAGACGGCGGCGAGCGGTTGCATCCCAGCTCAGTTGTGTCGCTCTCATCGATCCGCAGGTCGCCGGGAGGGCCCAGAATCGGCTATCAAGATCAACTGTGTCGCTGACGTGGCGATGTTTCTCGCCTACCCTGTCGAGGCCGTCGCGAGCCGGGGCGACCTCGGACGCGGGTGTGGTCGGCAGAGCTGCGCCGCAGCTAGGCCATTTGTCGTAACCCGGCGGAAGTCGCCACGACTAGAGGGGGAGCTGTGCGTAACTGGAACTGGTAATGAGTAAAGAGCCTGAGCGTAAAGGTGTCGGACTCGATTGAAAGGGGCTGTAATGCGCAACTGGAACTGGTGAACGAGGCAGGCGAATGAAGCAGGCGACGGAAGCGGGGCTCGATGAGATGGGATCTGGTGAACGTGCGTAATTGGAACTGGTGAACTGGAGTCGATGGTAAGTCGTGACGATTGGAGGTGGCGAGATGCGTAACTGGAACTGGTGACAGGTGGTCGGGTCATGGCGGGTGAGGAAGAAGGGAAGGTGCGGGTAATGCGTAACTGGAACTGGTGATAGCGCTGCCGATGGGTCCGCATGTCCTGCGCGAAGGAGGGGTTTGAGTGCGCAACTGGAACTGGTGAACGTGGAGTGGCCTGTTCTTGTCGCTATAGGAGGGGAGTGTGCAGTGCGCAACTGGAACTGGTGAATGCATCCCGCTGGTAGGTATCGCGTGAAGGGAGATGGCTCGTGCGCAACTGGAACTGGTGACTCGACGATTCCTGGGGATTCGCGAAGGGAGAGGAGAGGGCTCGTGCGCAACTGGAACTGGTGAACGGTTGGGATCGTCAGGTCGAACGACTAGGAAGGAGGATGGATGCGTAACTGGAACTGGTGACGCGATTCTGGTCGAAACAAGCAAGAGAGGAGAGGCGACGTGATGCGTAACCGTGTGTGGATCTGAGGTCTTCACTGGCGACGGCCAGGCGGTGAAAGTGCGAAGCACGACGACGGTGAGGCGGTGGGGAGCCCGAGTGGAAAGTCCTCGGCACCCCCACCGCTCACAGCGCTCGGGCCGACCCAGACACCGCCAAGGCCGCGAGCCCGACCCCAGCGACGGCGGCGGTGACCGCCACCGCAACGCCAGGGGAGGACCACTCGGCGAGCAACCCGGCCGCGAGAAGGCCGATACCCTGCGCGCCGATCAGGCCGGCGGCGGCAAGCCCGGTCGCGCGCCCCCGCGCCCTGGCGGGAGTCCGGCGCACGAAGCCGGCCTGAGCCTGGATCAATGCGGCGGCCACGGCCGCTCCGCTGAGCGCCCACAGCGCGGCGACCGCAACGACCGACGTCGCGATCGCGCTCACCATCAGGGGGACCCCCGCTACCACCGCAAGCGGGAGCATCCAGCGCTCCCGGGCCCCCTGGGGGACCCAACGGGTGAAGACGATCGCCCCGACGACGCTGCCGGCAGGGATGGCTGCCAGCAGGATCCCGACGGCGACCGGACCAGCGCCCAGCTGCGCGGCGTACGGAGCAGCCACCCCCTCAGGGGCGATGTAGGTCCCGGCCATCCAGACGACGAGGGCCAACGTGCGACGCGAGGGATCGGCGAACACCGTGTGCGCCCCGTCGGCGATGTCACGCCACCAGGAACGGACCTCGCCGGCCTCGGCAGCAGCGGGCGCCGCCCGAGCCGTGACCCCGGCGGTCAGCACGACAGCTGAGAGGACGAAGGTCCCGGCGTTCGCCAGCAGAGCGGTCTGCGGACTCAGCAGAGCCAGCAGTGCGCCGCCGGTCGCGAACCCGGCGACCTGCGCGATCTGCCCCGTCACCTGGCGAACGGCGTACCCGCGTTCGAGCAGGTCGCCGCGCAGGATCTCGGGCAGCAACGCCCCCTGCGCCGCCGAGTGCGGGGAGCCCAGCAGCACCATGACCACGATCAGGGCGCACAGCACGGGTAGAGGAAGGCCGGGCCACGCCATCGGTACGACCAGTGCCGCGCGGGCGAGGTCGCTGCCGATCATCACCCGGCGGCGGGGATATCGGTCGGCGACCCATCCCAGCAACGCACCGCCGAGCAGCGCGGGTAGGAAGGTCAACGCGTACACGGTCGCCGACAGGGCCGCCGAGCTCGTGCGGTCGTAGACCAGTACCGAGAACGCCACCCGAGCGAGCTGGTCGCCCAGGATCGAAACGACCTCAGCCGACCACAGCGCACGGAACTCACGAAGCGCGAAGACCTGGGTCAGACGGCGGGGCCCAGGCACGGCGGCTGCAGAGTCGGCATCGTTCATAGTCGGCGGCCGACCATGTCACGAACAGCAACACGCCGGATACCCAGGGTGCGACCCCGCACACTAAGCGAACAACACTCGCGAACAGCTGATCAGACACCGCTCCGACCGGGGCACGGCGTCCCTGCGTCGGGATGGCGCCACTGGCCGGTAGAACTACCGTCAGCCTCCTCGAAACTCGGGAGTGGGCCAGATGAGGGGGGCAGGGTGGTGGCGCAAGGGGACTCCGCGGGCTCGCGATCTCTGGCGGACAAGCTGAACTACCTGTTCAGCACGCTGGAGTCGCAAGGTCGGCCCACCACTCTCGACGAGGTGGTCGCGGGCATCCGGGCCTCCGGCGGATCGGTGTCGCGCGGGACGCTCAACCACCTGCGCCTCGGGCGCACCACCAACCCGTCGAAGGCAACCCTGGAGGACATCGCCCGGTTCTTCCAGGTGCCGGTCAGCTACCTGCTCGACGACCCCTACGCCCAGGTCAGCACCGAGGAACTCGAGGTGCTGCAGGTCGTGCGGCAGGCAGAGATCGCCGAGCTGGTCCGGGCCATCGGTCATCTCCGGCCGGCGACCCGCCGAGCGCTGGAGCAGGTCGTCGCTGATCTGCGGGCCATGCCGACGCCCGGACACGCCGAGCGCACGGACCGCCCCTGACCTCCCCCGCTCATCCGGCAGTAGGGCTCGCGACCAGCCGCGACGGATGGCGGTAGTTGGGGCGCTGTTCGGGTGTCGCGGGGGCGTCGGGACCCACCGCGAAGTATTCGTTGACCAGCAGAGGGGCCGTCGCGGCGGAGGCGATCCTGTCCTGGCCGGTCCGGCCGTCGAGGACCAGCGGTCCGGCGTCGGTGTAGCCGTAGACCATGCCGTGCCAGGCGGTGGTGACCGTCGGTGGGACCCGTCCCGAGTCGCGGGTGATCCGCCACTGCTCGACGCCGGCGGCGTCGAACCCGAGGACGGCGTCGGTGCCGACGTAGGGGGCGAGCGAGCAGATCGTGAGGGCCTGGTCGTCGGAGCGGCAGGACCAGCCCAGCTGGCCGTTGAGCGGACTGTCGACCGGCCGCCCGGTCGCGATCTCCACGACCTGGCTGCCTCCGGCCGGGCGTGACAGGCTGCTCAGGTCGACCAGCATCCGAGCTCGGCCGACCGGCCACACCGCGCTGCCCGTGAGCCCGGCCCAGCGGGTGCTGCCGTCGCCGATGCTGAGGCCGCGCAGTTCACGCTCGACGAGGTCGCGGGCCTCGACGGCGACGGTGCCCTCGCCGACGAGCACAGCAGCGACGCCGGGCGCGGACCATCGCAGGGTTCCCCCTGCCAGGTCGACTGCGGCGGTGTGGGCGGTGGCGGAGGTCGAGGCGCTCACGATGGCCGTGGTCCCAACCACGCCGGCGACCGAGACCGTGAAGCCCGTCAGCGACTCCTCGAGCCACTCGGGAGGCAGAGGGACGGTGATGGAGGACAGCGTGCGGGCGGTGCCCGGATCCGCGGCGACCAGCTCGATGCCGCGGCGGGCCGGGGTGGTGCCCTGGCCGGGCTGCTCGACCGGCCAGGCCGCCAGGACCCGACGGCCCTCGGGCAGGTCGGCCAGCACCGGGGCGCCGAGGACCGGCGGGGCACCGATCGCGGTCGGGCGGGACACGTCCAGTCCGCTGAACAGCGGGGCCTGGGGGAAGCCGCCCACGATGGCCTCACCCGAGGTCAGGTCGACCCGGGTCAGGCCGGTGTCGGACAACGACCAGCCGTAGACGCCGTCGAGGACCTGCGGGGCCGGGAGT
Source organism: Pseudonocardia sp. TMWB2A (assembly GCF_017312135.1). Classification (NCBI taxonomy): domain Bacteria; kingdom Bacillati; phylum Actinomycetota; class Actinomycetes; order Pseudonocardiales; family Pseudonocardiaceae; genus Pseudonocardia; species Pseudonocardia sp. TMWB2A. The sequence goes on along the minus strand of NZ_QKQY01000004.1, from coordinate 202,862 downwards.
CCGGTGTCCCCGCCGAGGGACAACGCGGCGGGCCCGAACGCCGTCGGGGGATCGAACGCCTGCCTGGCAGGCGGGGGCGGCGTCCCGGGGGAGCCGGTGGGGGATGGGGCCGTGCACCCGACGAGGAGCAGCGCCGCGGCCGCGCCGGCGACCGCGGCTGCGACACGACGCCGCTGATCAGCGCGTGAACAGGTTGCTGCCCAGGTAGATCTGCCAGTCGGCGTCTTCAAGCCCGTGCCCCCCGGATCGCAGGTGATAGCTCATCCCCGGGCCGCGGAAGCCCTTCCCCGTGGCCGGCGGCCAGCTGGCGGAGGACAAGCCGGTCTCCCCGAGCCCGTAGAGCTCATAGACCGGGGCGGCACCGAGGTAGGACAGGAACTCGCCCTGCGGGTCGGCGTTGCCGTCGTCGGCGGCCGAGGCGACCACGACCCGGCCCGGCGCGATCAGCGCGAGCAGCTCGTTCTGGTCCACCGGCAGGGCGTCGGCGTTGCCGTCGAAACGCTTGTAGGTCTCGGGGAACCAGTGCGGGAACTGGGAGTTGATCGCCGAGATCGATTCGCCCGAGGAGTCGCGGCGGGCGAGCTTCGCGCCGGTGGAGCCGGAGTTGTTCGAGATGACCACCGGGAACCGCGGGTCCTGGGCTCCGGCCCACAGCGCGGCCTTCCCGCCGCGGGAGTGTCCGATCACCGCGACCTTGGTCGGGTCGATGTCGGGGTCGGTCTGCAGGTAGTCCATCGCTCGGCTGGCGCCCCACGCCCACGCACTGATCGTGCGGCCCGCGTCGGCCGGGAGGTCCTGTCCGGCGGGGTAGAACGCGTTGATCACGCCGTTGCGGTAAGAACCGGCGTCGTCGGGGGCGACCTCGTCGGCGTTGAGCGCGGCCAGGGCATAGCCGTCACCGGTGATCGTCGAGACCGGGGCGTAGCCCCCCGAACCCGGGTCGTCTCCCACCGAGCCCCGGTGGTCGATCAGCAGGAACGTGCCCTTCGGCTTGCCCGACGACGGGGTGAACAGCCGCAGCGTGAAGCTCGCCGTGTCTTCAGGCCCGGTCACCGTGATCGTGACCTTCTTGGCCGACCCGCCGCCGCCGCTGCTGTCCTCGGAGAACGTCGTCTTCGTCGGTGCGGGTAGCGAGGTGCCGTAGACGTTCTTCTGGAAGGCCTCGAGCAGCTGGGGGCGGCGCTGCTGCTCCCACTGGCGCACGCTGGTGACACGACCACCCGAGTCCAGAGCGAGCGGATCCGGGACCTCCAGGCCACCCAGCGGGACCGCCGCCCGCACGGCCGCGGCGGCCACGGCCGGGGACCGGTCGACGCCGACCGTCGCTGACCGCGTCACCGCGACCTCGGACTCCTCGGCGGGGAGCACGGCCACGAGCAACGCGACAGTCCCGGCGACCACACCTATCGGTGCACGCCGGCGGCGAGTCCCAGCCCTCATCCGACCGTCCATCCTTTGATACGAGGATGGTAAAGGATCTAGTCGATTAGATCTACTGTGTAGTGGTCCGCTTGCGCGCTCTGCTTCCGGGCAGCTTGTGGTCTCGCACCGGTGCGGTTGGCACTGTGGTCGTGCTGCGGTCGCCTTGGGATACGGCCCTCCTGTTCGGGATGCAGCCCACCTCGTTGGGTATGGGGACAACCCTGATCAGCGGTGCCGGGCAGGCCAGGGATTATCTCGGATGCAGGCGTCGAGGGACGGGCTCGAGGTGAGGTTCATAGGGAGAGCCCCGGTCTGGGGCGACGAGCCCACCGCCCAGAACGACGTCTTCCACCATGAAGCGGTTGTTGGTCGGCGGCCGCAGTGTCATCTGCGACCCTGGCCGGAGATCAGCGCCTCCGGCGAGGGACGAGGGTCGTCAGCACGGCGCGGGCGTCCTTACGGCGGGCTGCGTCCGGGTGGAACAGCGCGACGGCGGCCGCGGTGACGATGACGATGACGATGAGCGCCACGAGGATCGTGGCGATGATGGAGGTGAGCTGCACACCGCCGTTGGCGAGGCTGTGCAGGACGGGGGCGATCACTGGGTCTCCTCGTCGAGCTCGCCGAGGGCGTCCTCGATGTCCGTGGCGATGTCGGCATCCGTGGTCGCCTGGTGCGCGTAGCGGCTCTTCGCAGCGGTCTTGCGCGCCTCGATGGAGTAGTCCCCCACGAGGGTGTACCGGTAGTCCTGGGTGAAACCGTGCTCGGACTTGGCGTTCTCGATCCACCTCTGGTCACGCAGCAGGATGCCCGCGCGGACGAGCTCACGGAGTCCAGCGCCGATCGTCGACGAGGACAGGCCGTACCACTCGGAGGCCTTCTGCTCGGGCATCGGGAAGCCGCTGGGGCGGCTGAGGGCGATGAGCAACATCGCCTTGCCGGGCAGCTCCAGCTTCGTGTGCAGGTTGTCGGCCCAGTAGCTGTGGGGGAACTGGAGCCAGCGGTCGTCGCGGCTGTGGCCCTCCGCGCGCTTGAACTCCTCGCCGCTGCCGTCCTCCCGCAGGAGAGTCAGGACGGAAGCGCGTTTCCGTCGGCTCCGCAGAATGAGCTTGCGCTGCTCCAGGCGCCGCATAACCTTCGAAACGGCTGCCTTCGCCGAGGTGGGGGTGGCGGTGTCGCCGATCCCGAGCAGGCGGGCCCAGGCGCCGGAGTGGAGCACCGCGGTGTGCGGGGCCGCCGCGCTGGCGATGCCGTGGACGAGCAGGTAGGCATCGAGACCACGCTCGTCGTGGCCCGTCACGAAGCTGGCGAGCGGGCCCGGCTTCGTGGTCTTGCCGTGGCCGAGCTGGACGAAGCCGTTGCGGATCGGGACGATCGACCGACGTGTCGGTGCGAGAACCTTGTGGATGCTCTCGTCGCGGGGCGGGGGCGGGGGGCGACGACGATCAGCTGCCGGGGTGGACCCGGTGCGGGTGGACGGACTCATGCCACTTAGATTGCCAGGCTGAAGGGCCCCGGGATGCAGGGCGAACGGACCTCAGTTACCGGCTCGCCTCGTACGATGCACAGTGCGTGCTAGGCCCGATGTTACGCCGCTGCTAGGCCCATGCGACGTCCATTGCCGTTCACCGTCCGGGGACCTCGATCAGCTACCTGGTGCTGTGCTGTCGGCACCGTCCTGCGAGAACATCACACCGGATGGAGCCGACCGGTGGGGACGGTTGGTTCTGGCAGGTGCCGACTGATGTACGGACCGGGCGCCCTGATGGGGAGCCCACCGGGAGTAGGTGTGGGGGGCGCCCTCCGAGCGCGACGACTCGCTGGTGCGCACCGTCGTGCAGGTCCCTCGCTCGAGGGGGCCCGGTGGCGGAGGTTCCTGGCCGAGGAGAAGAGGAACCCCATCCCGGGGGCAGCGCCGGCCTGCCCGCTCTCGCCCTGCTGCGCCCTGTCGATCTCGAATGACGTCGACAGGGTCCTGACCTCGGTCCAGCTGAGCAGGTCACTTCGTACAGGCCTCTGGAGAGCCCGATGAGCCTGTGCTCGGAGCCGAGGTGCGGACGTTGTCAGCTCCCGGCGATGACGATGCGGGTGCCCTCCGGGGCTGGTGTGTCCAGGTCGGTCACCTGGACGCCGTCGAGGCGAACCCGCCCGGCCTCGAAGTGCATCGCGAGTCGATCGCCCAACGCGGCCGCACGAGTTCGCACGGTCGGGACTTCCGGCGGCGCGGTCTCATCACTCACGCCGGTCATCGTAGGCGGCGCCCATGCCTCTGCCACCGCGCCGCAGCTTCCCCGACGCAAAATCGGCCAGGATGTCGTCACCGAACGCGAGGTCGCCCCGCACTCCGGATTTGATCATCAGCCACGACTCCGACGCCTGCACCGCCCGCTCCCGGGAGACCCCCTCCGCGAGGTAGGCGTCCCGGACCGCGTGCACGCACGCCGACAGCTCGTCGCCGTAGACGCCCTCCATCGCGGCCTTCACCGACGGGTCGCGGGCGACGACCTCCTCGTACCGCATCCGCTCCGCGTCGCACACCGCCTGGATCCGCGCCACCGCCGCGTCGGTCAGCTCCGCGGCGGACGGCTTGTCACCGGTCACGCTCGCCGGCCTTCCACCGCCGGATCGAGTCTCGCATCCCCCACAGCGGGTCCTCGCGGCGCCGACGGTCCTCCGCCGCGTCGCGTGCGTCCCTCCGCCGCTGCACCTCCGCGCGCAGCTCGACCAGGTACGCCCGCCCCTCGTCGGTGGGGACGTGATCGGCGTCCACGAGCCCGTACCGGCGCAGCCACCGCAGCGACCGCCAGTGCGCCGTCGCCGCCGTCACCTCGCCCTCGACGAGGCGGTGCAGCGTGATCCGCTGGAGGGGCGTCAAGTCCACACCTTGGATCGTGACTCAGCGAGTAGCCGTGCCGCCACCGGGCATCCCGCCGAGGTGCGGTGCACGGTCGAGCCCCGCGCCGAACCGCACAGCCGGGGGCGCCCCCGCGGCGCTCCCGGCGTCCCGGGTCACCCCGCGGCGTACACCCCGCGGCAGGTCTCGACGATCGGCCCGAACACCGCGGTCCCGCCCGCCGGGGCGACCTCCTCGCGAGGCGTCAGGTTCGGCGCCAGGGTCGCGCCCATGTCCCGAAGCAGCGCGGCGCCGTCCCCGAGCTGCCTGGTCAGGACCCGGTCGTCGGCCGTGCCCGCCGCGCCCTGGACCTGCTCCGCGGCGGCGAAGGTGAAGAACGCCGCGTCCTCGGGCGGCTGCTCGAGGTCGATGTCCCCGACGGCCTGCATCTGCTCCTCGGCGACGTCGCAGGCGGTCACATCGGCGGCCGTGTAGCTCGACCCGCCACCGGTCCCACCGGCCGCCGAGGCGGAGGTGTCGCCGTCGCTGGTCATGTAGTTCACGCACCCGATCAGCGCGCCCACGCACATCAGCCCGACCACGCCGGCCTTGATCTTCTGCTGGAGCCCGACGCCGCCCTCCCGGACCTCGACCGGCCGCCCCGCGGGCTGTGACACGGGCGGCACCGCACCGAGGCGCACCGTCGGGGCGTCCATCTCGACCCCCGGCCGCCCAGCAGCCATCGGCGGCGGGGGTGCCTGCCCTGGCTGCGGGAGCCCGGCCTTCCGCCGCTCCTCCGCGGCCTTTCCCCGCAGCTTCGCCTGCTTCCGGGGTTGTTGGTCAACGCGGCCTGTCGCTCGTAGTTCCGTGCGGCGTACTCGGCGAGGCGCTGGGACAGTCGACTGTCCCGCCCGCACGATCTGCATAGACCGCTGCAATGTTGGCTGAGATCTTGTCCAGTCGAGTGACCATGTCGGCCATTGCTTCGGCATTGCCCATGCACATGCCCCAGGCCTCATGAATCATCAGTTCCGAATGGCGGTTCATGATTACTTCGTCACCGGCCATGGTAACAAGCCCTGCTGCTGACGCAGCGAGACCGTCGACTGTTACTATCACTTTTGCTGAGTGGTCACGCAAAGCGTTGTAGATGGCAATGCCATCCCATGCGTCACCACCAAGCGAGTTGATGTGTAGCTCGATGGTCTTAGTGTCAAGGTCTTTCAGCTCGTTCACGAACGACTTGGCAGTGGTGCCCCAAATGCCAATCTCGTCGTACAGCTCAATCGTCGCAGTCTTGTTGCCCTTGGCGAAGACGCGATACCAGCTTTCATTCTGAGCCTTGCCAGACATAACAGGTGCCAGTTGACGGCGTGGGTCGTTCATTGACTGCAAAGCGTATTCGGAGAATCGACCGCGATAAGGGATTCTCTAGCAACCCCGAAGCCTCGACCGACGATCTCGGCAGGTCAGGCTCACTCCGGTAACCTCGGTAGGTGGCGGAGACACCCGACGAGCTGGCCCGCAGGGCGGCTGTCGAAGCTCAGGAGCAGGCACATGCCGAACGCATCGCAACACGGCAGCGGTCTCAGGTCGACACTGCGAAGGTCGTCGTGACGTTCGCCCAGGCCATCGCCGCCACGCTCGTGGGTACTGGCCTCCAGGTGACGCCGAACCTCTGGCCTGATGCCGTGGCGACTGTTCTGCTCGGCTTCGGGTTCCTGCTCGCCCTCGTCACGGTGTTCGCCGATCGCCTCATCGAGCCTGACTTCGGAGCGATCAGCCCCACCGAGACCGACACCTCGAAGCTCAAGATGATGCAGGTCCTCATCACGAGCTGCGCCCGGTCCAACGAGGCAGTCGTCGGCCAGGTCAAGTTCGCCGCAGCCGCCTGCCTGTTTGTCTCGTTCCTCGCTGGCCTTGTCGCCGCAGTTGCTCTACTGGTTGGAGGTACCTGATGTCCTACACCAAGGTTGTTGGCTGGGGGCCGTTCCGACTCCCAGGGGAGCGTGCCCGCCGCAAGGCCATCGAGGACGCCGTAGCGGCTGTCCCTCGGCAGGAGCCGGCCGCAGCAGACACGCCACCTGAGCCAGAGCCACAGCCCGCACCGGCTTCGGGTCCGAAGCACGCAGCTGCGCCGGAAGAGGAACAGGACACCGCTGCGCCGAGACCGAGCAACCTGATTCTGGACACAAGCCTCAACTGGCACATCTCCGAAAGTTCCGCAGAGCTGACACTCCCGGAGCACTCTAGATCCCTTCTTGCGATCGTTCCTGAGCCTGACCTTTTCGTAGGCGGCTTCGGCGTCAATCCGAGCCAGACTGACCTTACAGAGGAGCGGTCTCAAGTAGTCGAGTACCTGAGCAACGTCGCTAGTAGTCACCTGATCGAGGTTGCCAAACTGATCGATAAAGCCCAGATCAGTGAGTCGCAGCTACAAACTATTCAGTCCATCGCTTATGAGTACGAGGCCTCAAACAGTCTCCGATTGAAACTGCTTTGGGCTGACAAGCTACGAGACGCCGCTCGCAATCCTGGTACGCATTCTCCGCTTTACGAAGCGTCAAACAAGCTTTGGGAAACTCTCAAAGACGTCGAACGCGCATTGCATCCAGTAAAGCCAAGCTCGAGGCTTGGGCGGATGCCTGACCTGTACTTTCACGCAGTGCCGGGCAAGCCTGCCCTTGCTAATGGCAATATTGAGTCAATGCAGTTAAACCTGCAGCACCAGCTCTCTGAACTGCAGAAAGATTTCTCAACCTTCGCCACGGGGGCCGGACCCGATCTCAAGCCAGCCGACGTGACCGAGATAGTGATGATCCTTGAGCGGCTACGTCTGGGATCGGTCCACGACATGCTTGAAGCTATTGTCGATCTGAGGGATAGCCTCGACAAGCGTAAGAGAATCAGTTGGACAGCTCGCAACATGGACGCCCACGCCGAAACGATCCACCATCAGCTGCGGCTTCTTGAAGCCCTGATTGGTAAGAACGAAGCTCGCGTCACTCACGACACTCCCGTCAAGCCGGACGACGACGCTGAGACGAACGACCCGTCTGGCACCGGGGCTGGCGGACGTCGATAGTCAAGACTGATGAGATCCATGTCAGCTGGCTGACCGGTACCCTCACCCGGTGGCAGAGACGAACGACGAGCTGGCCGCTAGAGCTGTCGTCGAGGCGTACGAAGCAGCTCAGGTCGAGCGCATCGCTCAGCGCCAACGAGCACAGGTCGATACGGCCAAAGTCGTTGTGACGTTCGTTCAGGCTGTCGCTGGAGCTCTCGTTGGCACGGGCTTGCAGGTCACCCCTAACAGCTGGCCTGACATCGCTGCCTCCGCCGTGCTTGGGCTCGGCCTTCTACTGGCCCTCATCACGATCGCTCGTGACCGGCTCATCGAGCCGAACTTCTCGGCGATCGACCCCACGTATACCGACGTGCAGCGAGTTGTAGCTATGGAGACGTTGATGCGGCTGGTAGCCCAGACCAACGAGACCGTCGTAATCTCGGTGAAGGCGTGGGCGTTCAGGTGCGTGGCCACCTCCATCGTGGCCGGCGGTATCGCAGTCGTCGCCCTGCTGATCGGAGGCTCGTCGTGAGCATGACCAGGGTTGTTGGTTGGGGACCGTTCCGCTGGCGCATGGAACGCGAAACCCGCTTGACCATCGAGAGGGCTGTCCGCCATGCCGCCGAGCAGGTTGCGCCCGGCGCTGGCCCTCCCCCAGCCGACGTACAGGACGTCCAAGAGGCTGGACCACGATCGACGGTCCCCGAGCTCCGGGCGACGCTTCCATCAAGTCGAAGGGGCGACGCTGGTTCGCTGATCGTTCAGTCCTATAGCAATGAACCAATGATTGTTGGTAGGCCCGACAGTTTTGCCGCCATGGACGAGGCGGATCGCCGCTTCAAGTTCGCAAGTGAGCGCTTATGGCACATGCTGGAAGCCCTACGAAGTCAATTTGCCGACAAACCCCACCACCGGTACGACCTCGATATTTCAGTCAAGATTCTGCATCGTATGACAAGACCTACGACTGCCAGCAGGTTTGAGGCAGACATAGATCACTTGGATTCGAAGCTTCGCCGCATAGCGTCGCAACATCCAAGGCTGGGCGTATTCGGTGATGCTGCTATCGAGACTGCCGAGAGACGACTCGCTCTATACACAAGTTTAGGCATTCGCAGACTCCCGGCCACACAGGGTGTCGCTCAGATCGGGCCGTATCCCTTAACGGAACCAAGCCAACAGGCGCCTGTTGTTACCGCTGAGCCGAACTACCCGCAACGCACGAACATCGACTCACCGTAGATCAGCCGACAGCGATGACGGAGACCTCGGCTCCAATAGCCAGCGTGACTAGACCCGAGTTCTGCACCGTCACCACGCAGCCGGTCTTCGTCTTCGAGCCCTGCTTCACCGTGGCTGTCACCTTGCCCAGCAGAGCAGCGGCTACGGACACAGCTGCGGCCGCCGAGTAGGTCGTCGACGGGGCTGGCGTTGCCCAAGTGATTGGTATGTCCCTGGTGCCCCCGACAGCCACCTGCACCGTCGTCTCTTGGGTGAAGTGGCCTGTCCAGACGGTCGTACGGGCTTCGAGGGCGTCAGTGCGCTTAGCCAGTGCTGCAATCGAGCGCTCGGCTGCTTCGGTGCGCTCCGTGAGCGCTGCGACGGCATCCACGGACGCCTTCGCTGCAAGAGCTGCGACCGCTGCAGAGGCGCTGGAGCCCCCGCCGCCCCGACCACGGCGTATGTCGAGCCGAGCTCGACCTATACCTACAAGATCACCGGCAAGAACAGCGCGATGATCACCTACAGCAGCACCGGCGGGAATACCTCGCAGGTCTCCTCGGCCGAGCTGCCCTGGTCGAAGTCGGTGGAGTCTCCCGGTTACAGCGGAATGAGCTTCGCCTACATCTCCGCGCAGAACTCCGGCGGCGGCACGATCTCCTGCCAGATCATCGGGCCGTCCGGCAACGTGATCTCGGAGAACTCCTCCGAGGGCGCCTACGCGATCGTCACCTGTCAGGACTAGCGGAGACCGCGAGCATCGGTCCCTCAGCGAACGCGCCGGACGGCAGCCGGAGCACACTTGTTCGGGGGCCTAGCTGCCGATCCCGCAAGACCCTCCGACGACGTACTGCCGAAAGCGACCGCACCGGCTCGGTCACGGGCGGAAGGGGTCAGACAGGTAGTGCGGTGGCGTGGCCGCCGCCTCCCGGGGCTTGATGGGCACCTCCTGCACGGGCACGAGCTTGGTATGCGGGGGCGGTTCGGGAGTGGGGGCCCGGACCTCCTGCACCGGCGCGGCCGAGGCCGTGAACGGCAAAGGCGGGATGGTTGGTTGCTGTGGGAGTCGATACGCGTGCGGCGGGCCGCCGGGCAGGTCCTCCGGGTGCTGGTAGCGACCGTCCAGCTCCGCGGCCGCCCGGATGCGGGGCCCCTGCTGTTCCTCGGTCAGCTGCTGGATGCGCTTCCGGGAGGTGCTCCCCTGCCTGGCGGCGCGGGCTGCATCGCTCGCGAGTCGCTTCTCGGCCGGAAGAGTGGCGCGCTTCTCGGCTCGGCGAGCCCGCTCGGCGGCGTCGGGGTGAGGCCTCCCGCGCCGCATTGGGATCCGTGGGGTGGGTGGGGGCTGGCGATAGGTGGTCCGGCGCCCGGTGGGCACCAGCTGCGCAGCGCCGTTGCACGGCTCCCCGGTGGGAGTGTGGTGGTCGGCAGGGACGCGGGCGCCCAGCCCGGCGGAGGTGCCGCAGTCCTGGCAGCGGTGCCGGACAAGCTCAGCCCAGGCCGGTCGACGGCCGCGGCACGCGATACGGTCTGGGCTGTGGTGGGGCAGGAGGTTCCCGACCTTCACCTGTGCGATCTGCCCGCACGTCGAGCACTGGCCCTGGCGGGCACGGAGCGGCGCCACAGCGCGGGGCACCGGTGGGGTGGCGCCGGCTGGCCGGCCGCGGTCGTTCTGGGGGACAAACGCGACCCGGTCCGGGCGGGCGGGGCCAATGCTGCGCCAGCGGCTCGCGTGGCGCTTCACAGGCGCTCCTGCTTCGACATCGACAGGTTCATGACCTCGGTCCAGAGGTTCGGATGCTCGATACTGAGCAAGGCACCTCGGATAGCTCGCCGGAGGGCCCGACGAACCAGTCCCCGGAGCCGAGCTCGTCGATCAACGTGGACCCCGCCAGCATCCGGACGGGCCGGAAGTCGACGAGCACGGTGCGGGCGTCGCGGTCCTGGCTCGTCATGGCGCCGTCTCCGAGGTGGGCGCCCATCCGGCGGCGATCGCGCGGGCGGCGTGCTGCTGGGCGGTCATGCGCCGGCAGGTCTGATCCCATAACGCTCCAAGCGTGCGGGGCTCGGCGCGGTCGTCGAACGCGACCGGATCAAGGATCTGCGCAAGGCGCTCCACCAGTGGCGCGTACGCAGAAGCAGGGTCAGGCGCAGGCACGACGTCCTCCTCAGCTCGTTCCAGGACACGTCATACCGGACGCCCCTGACAGCGACCATGCGCCGTCGAGATCGGTCAGCGGCGCGGTCGGCAGTCGGGGCACACCGGCCCGTCCAGGCGCCAGCCCGCCGCAGCAAGCCAGTCCCGCGCGGCCGCGGGCAGCACGTCATCGGGCCCGGAGGGATCGACTGCGAGATCGCCGACCAGCAGAGGTCCATCGCCACAGCGCAGACAAGTCAGGTCGGTGATCGGGCCGTCGGGAGGACAGGCTCGGCAGTAGCGGGCGGGGGTCGGGCCGTCGGGGCCGGGGATCAGCCACACCGCGCTCATCAGGATCTGCTGCAGCGGGTCGGCCGCGGCCTGCCCGCACCGGTCGCAGCACAGCGACGGCCCGGCCCCCGGGGCGAGCGGCCCGGTCGTGCTGGCCATCACTGGCCGCGGGGCGGCGGTGGGCCCCAGGTGTGGGGGAGGCCCCACCTGATGAGCAGGGGTGGGGGATGCGGGTCCGGTGGGGAAGGCGGAGTTCACGGGGCCTCACTCCTGAGCATCGGGGGCGACGGGTCGGGTCTCGTCGGCAGGTGCGGTCTCGGTCGTGGTGGCGGTGGGGCCGGGCCGGCGCTGCGCCGCCCGGGGGCGGGCCCTACGTCCGCCCGTGCCTCGACCGGCCCCGGAGTCGGTCGCGGGGCCGGTGTCGGGTTCAGGAGTCCGGCTGGTCATCTGTCCGCTCAGCCGCGCGAGGTCGGTGCGCAGCTCGGCGAGCTGGGCGCGGTGGCGGGTTTCGGCGTCGGCGAGGCGCTGTTCGCCGTAGGCGCGTTCGCGGTCGACGTCGTGGGCGAGCTGTTCACGCAGCGCGGCCAGGCTGCTCTCCGCCGCGGCGCGTGCGGCCCGGTGCTCGACGGCCTGTTCGCGAACCTCGTGCAGCTCGTCGGCCAACCGGGCGCGGTCGGTCTCGGCCCGGTCGAAGTCACGGCGGGCCGCGCCCAGATCTGCGGCCGCAGTGTCGCGTTCGCCGACCAGCACCTCCACCTGCCGGCGGGCGTCGGCGAGCTCGGTCTCGACGCGGGTGTGCTCGCGGGTCACGGCCCGCAGTTCGGTGGTGATCCGGGCGGACTCCGCGGTCGCGGTGTCGCGGGCGGCGATCGCGGAGTCACGTGCGGCGGTGAGCGTTGCCCGCTCGGCGAGGACTGCGGCCAGCTCGGTGTCGCGCTGCTCGAGCTCGGCGCGGACCTGCGCGATCTCACTCTTGAGGACGTCGCGTGCAGCGATCGCGGTGTCACGGGCGAGCTCGGCGTCGGCGCGGGCCTCGGCGGCGTCGGCGGCTTCGGCATCGGAGGCGGCCGCGGAGCGTCGCGCGGCCTCGGCGTCGGCGCGGGCGGCGCGGGCCTGGGCGCGGGCCTCGTCGGCCACGGCCTGCGCGGCGTCGACCTCGGCGCGCGCGGCCCGCTGGGCCGCGGCGATCTCCGCCGCGACCGCCTCGGGATCGGCCAGCGTGTCCAGGGCGTCGCGCAGCTCGCTGCTGCTGTGGTCCAGGCGCGCGATGAGCGCGGCGACCTGGTCGGTCACGCTCTGCCCGGCGCGGGCGATCGGGCGGGCCAGCGCGTCGTCGACCTCGCCACGGCGCCGGGCGGGCGTGCCGCCGTCGAGGATCCGCTTGGCGTTGACGCGGTCGTGCATGACCCCGCCCACGATCTGGTAGCAGTACTTCGGCCGTCGCCCGGACCCCGCGTACTCCATGGTGTTCGCGCACCCGCCCGGAAACTGGCACGGCTCCAGATCGGGCCGGCGTAGCTGCGCCCTCCACGTCGGCCCGCCCGACGACCCCTCGGCCGCGATCGGGACCTCCGCGTCAGCTCGGACGTCCGGCGCCGCGCCGTCATCGGCCGAGATGTCCGGGGAGGGCTGCTCGCTCACAGCGTCGAGCGTAGGTGAAACGTAGCGTTAAGTCAATAGTTAAGTAATATGTTGCGTTGCGCTGTAACGATACGAAACACTTAGCGCTTGGCGGGATCATCCATGGAATCCCGGCTAGCGCAGGTCTAGGCTCTAACGATGGCTCCCCGTCCCTCGTTGCCGACCCGCGCCGTGCTCGTTGCTCCGACCTGGATGGCCGGCGGTCGTCCGGCGCAGCACCTGGCCGACTCAGCGCTGCGCGCCTGGGCGGTGTCCGGGGCCACCGACCGGTGGCAGGTTCAGACCGAAGAGTCATATCGGCGACAGCGCCCGGATCTGATGTCGGTCGAGCATCTCGCCGGTCCGTCTGCGCCCGCCGGTACCGGGCCGCCTGACTCGATTGCTCGACGCACAGCAGTTTTCGCTGCTCGACGACGCCGATGGGACGCGGATTGCCGAGGCCTCGGCGTTGCAGGACCGGGCGACGGCCTCCGGTCGGCCGGTGGACGGGATCGTCGCCTGGCTGGCGGCGACTCAGAGCGCGCGCCGATCGAGCAGCTCCCGGCGGTTGCCGCGCGCATCTACGAGTCGCTGCTCGGCCTGCGGATGGCCGGACGGCCCGACGAGGCGGTCATGGACTCGGCCGGGGTGCACCTGGTGCGTCGCGCCTCGGAGCTGGTGCACCGGACGAAGCTGTGTCTGTTGCTCCTGCAGGCCGGGCACGACCCGCTCCTGCTGGCCGCCGACATGGCAGCGATCACGGCCCTGATCGAGGCGGGGGAGCCGGGGTTCCGAGCGTCGCAGGACCTCTACCAGGGCGTCTTCCTCGGCGAGGTCTATCTCGCGCCCCTGCTCGGTGCGCTGAGCCCGGCTGTGTGGGGCTTCTGTGCGCCCCGCTCGCTCGGCATCGTCGTCTACACCATGGGCCAGCCGCTGCTCGGGCACGCCGGCAACGCGGCCGAGCTTCTGCAGACCCTGCCCCAGCAAGGAGCCGCGCCAGATCCCGACCGCGAGCGGGCCCGGATCCCGAGGCTTTCCCCACGAGCGGGGGCAGCTGCGCTGGACTGGTGGACGCGACGGCTGAACGACCTGTTCGGTGTCCTCACCGACCCTGCCCTGGCCACCGACGGCAGTGGGGTGTATCTGCCAGCCAAGCAGGCCCGCACGCTGCTGTCGGCCGAGCAGCTGTTCCGTCGCGTCGCCTCGATCCAGGCTGCGCACCGCGACGGTCACGCCCGGCGGGTCCTGCTGTTCACCGTCTTGGACACCCTGGAACGCCTGACCGGCAAGAACATCACCGAACTGGGCTCGGCGGAGTACGCTCGCGAGCGGCTCGGCGAGATGACCGCGGCGATCCCCGCAGAGGCTGCGGAGGTTCTGCTGCCCGGAGCCGAACGCGCCGTTGAAGCACTCGAAGAGCTGCCGCTCGGCTTCTTCCGGGCCCGCCAGCTCGGCGAGACCACCGTCGACGTCCCGGACAAGCACGGCGGCACGCGGTCCGTCGAGCTCGACCGCGCCGCGGCGGAATACTTGAAGGTCCTACGCAACGCCACGCACGGACACGGAGGCAAGACCGAGGCCGATATCCGGCTGACCGCCGCGCTGCTCGCCCAGCACGACGGCCGGATCCCGCACGACCTCGGGCTGCTGGGCTACTTGTACCTGCTCGACCTGCTGGCCCGCACCGACGAGCTCGCCCACCGCATCTACGGCGGGGGACGGGCGTGACCGTCTCGCAAGGCATGACCAACATGCCCACCGGCGCCGAGCGATGGACGTCATGCCCGCCGCCATTCGCGGGCGGGTCGCCCGCCGGGACACTGGTCACGTTCACCGAACCAGCGCTGACCGCCGCCGAGGCCGGCTACGTCGCGGCGGCCCGGTCGGCGAACACCCGACGCGGCTACCGGTCGGTGTGGACGGCGTTCACCGCGTTCTGCCGCCGCCACGACCTCGAGCCCATGCCCGCCGCGCCGGCGACCGTGTCCGGGTACCTGGTCGCGTGCGCCCAGGTCGGGATGCGCACCGGCACGATCGCCAAGCACCTCTCAGCGATCCGGGCCGCGCACCGCGCCGCCGACCAGCCCGACCCCGCGGTCACCGCCCGGGTCACCGCCGTCTGGGAGGGCATCCGACGCACCCACGGCGCCCCGCCTGCCCAGGCCGCCCCGCTGATGCCGCCGCTTCTCGACCACGCCGTCGCCGCCTGCCCCCGCAGCCGCGCGTTCCGCACCCGCGACGACGAACCGGACCTCGCCGGGGCCCGCGACCGCGCGCTGCTGCTGCTCGGGTTCTCCGGAGCGCTGCGCCGCTCCGAACTCGCCGCCCTGACCGTCGAGCACATCGGCCCGGAACAACAGCTGCGCAGCGGCCGCCGCGGCCGCGTGCTCACCCTGCCGCGGTCGAAGACCAATCAGACCGGCGAGGACGTCGAGCTCGTCGGAATCCCGCGTGCAGAGATCGCCGAGCACTGCCCGCTCACCGCCCTCGACGAGTGGCTCACCCTCGCTGCCATCACCACCGGCCCGGTCCTGCGCAAGGTCAGCACCGGCAACCGCGCCACCACCTCCGCCCTGCACCCGGAGTCAGTCAACGACCTCGTCCAGGCCGCGACCGCGCGCGCCCGGCTACCCGGCGGGCCCTACAGCGCGCACTCACTGCGGGCCGGGTTCGTCACCTTCGCCCACCTGCGCGGCGCCTCCGACCGGGCGATCGCCCACCAGACCCGGCACCGGTCGATGGACACCATCACCACCTACATCCGGGTCGAGGACGTGTTCGAGGACAACGCCGTCACCCAGCTCGGCCGCTAGCCGGTTTCGGCGGGAGCTGGAAGAACATCAGGGCAACGCTGATCTCGCGGTCCTGGTCTTCGGAGGATCGCAGGACGAAGTCGTGCCGATCCTCGGATGCTGACCGCCCGTCGCGCTTGAAGGCCGGGTGTGCATGGGCCTCCTGCAGTGACTTCTTCATGATCGATGACAGTCCGGCCTGGCGGACGAAGACCAACAACGCAGCCTTCGTGTCCCGCCATGCCAGGTAACTGAGAAGCTGATCGATGGCCTTCGCAAATCTTTTCGGCCCGCTCCAGATCTTGCACTCGGCGATGAAGACATTGCGGTCGTCAACCCTGATCAGGATGTCGGTCTTTCCGGTTCGATTGAATACCTCGGCGGCCGCGAGCCCCTCGAAATGCCCGTTGAGGTGAAAGAGCAGCAGATCTCGTATCTGCTCCTCCCCGGCGTCCGCCGCGATGGTGGGGTTACGCTCGAACCCGTTCCGCAGTCTCTGCAACACGCCCAGGGCGTCTTCGTAGTGTTCCTCCGCCATCGTCGGTTCTGGAGTAAAGGACTTATGGGTCAATCCTGCAGCAGGGCGGGAGGTATCGATTCGTCGTCGACTGATCGGGATGACGTAGCTTGCCGCGTCGGGTCGGACACGCATCGGGTAGCCGATCTCAGCCTGCATCTGCTTGTCCGCGAGGTGTTCCTGCTTTCGGGCAGCCACGGCACCGGGTGTTTCGGCGGCGAGCTTCTCGTTGTGGTGACGAATGTGTCCGTTCAGGACGGCGACCAGCCGCGCGATCTCATCAATCGTCGCATCGAAGCCGGCCCTGATGGCAGCTGACTCGCGGGGTCCGTAGTCGTTGTCGCTGGTGAGCCGAATCTCGTATCCCACGATCTCGACAATCGGCAGGGCCGATTCTGCTCCCCGCATCTGCATGCGGAGCAGACGGGCATCGCCTTCGAACGGCAATGCAACTGTCACACGCTTCACTCGGCGGTGATTGCCTCTGAACCGATAGTCGTGAACCGGATCGTTCTTCTTGTCCACCTCGCCGAAGTCCATCGTCACCCGATCTGAATGCAGGAGGACCCGCCGGCGGCGCCGGCCTCGACAATGCGTTCTGCCGCATCCGGGTCGGCAGTGTTGAGAAGAAGATCCGGGTCTCAATGCCGCAGCATCTTATGAAGTGCTGCTCTGCGCCGAGCGTGGAGATGGACGTCAAGACGCTCATCTCCCGCGAAGAGGGCGAACATGGCCATGACGGCATTGTCGCGGACATCGCCGACATGTTCGAGAGAGACCGCCACTCGCACCGGGCGCAGTCGAACGGCGGAGTGCGCGGATGGATCGACCGCTTGTTCGATCAAACGACACCGGAGTAAGATCTACACACTTGTATGATCTTGGGGGATCGATGGACGAGACGGACGCCGCGCTACTGCGCTGGCTGATGGCCGACGCCTCTGCGGCGCAGGACGATGAGTCCGATCGCGCGCTTCTCGACAGCCTCCGCGCCGACAGACGACAGAAGCCTGATCGCCCGGAGGACGATGTCGACCTTCTGGGTTTCCTGCGCGGCACCGGTCAGGAGGCGTCGCCAGAGCCAGACTCCGATTCGCCAGACTCAGAGGCCGGCCTCCGGTCGCTGGGCCTCAACTACAAGGAGCGCGACGCCATGCTGCGGCCGCCGACGTCCCGGAGACCGCTCTCCGACCAAAGCCGTCGCGTGCAGATCAAGCGATTCGAATGGCATCTGAGCCAGCGTGTCAACTGGTCTACCACCGAACACGACGCCGCCGCCTACCTGGTCGGTGCCTGGGTCGACCTCAGCAATGCTGATCTAGATCTCGCTCTGAGCTGGTGGGACGCTGGGGCCGACCCAGCTCGCCCCGATGTAGTCAGTCAGCTCCTCGAAGTCGGATTCCGACCGGGCGACCTCAGCCGGCCCATCGGTCGCCGTTCCGTTGCAGAAGAGCTGCGCAGGGGCAGCACCGTCGAGTATTGCCTTATCGCGATCAAGTGGCAGCGACCTGGTCGAAAGCGCCACCACTAGTGATGTCAACCTAAGCTGGCCCCGTCGAGTGATGGAGGCAAGTGGCCCTACGTGGATCTCGGCGTGGGGCAGGGGTTGAGCTGGCCAGGGCCGAAGAGGCGGTCGCCGTCGTCTCCGAGGCGTGCCGACGCCAAGACTGGGGCTGCCGGGGCTGGACCTGGGTCATGGCGCGCCTCCGGCCGCGCTCGACCGCGTTGCTCGTCGCGGCGCTCGTCCTGGCGGGGCGGTGGTCGGTCGGCGCCGGAATCCAAGCACTCGCCGGCGAGGTCGAGGGCGCTGACATGGGACAGAGGGCCTGGGCGATGACGCCGCGCAGTAGAGGGCGTGTCCGCTTAGGGCCATGGCTTCGGGGGCGGCGGGCTCAGAGCCATCGCGGCAGCGGGAGCGTGGCCATCTCGGTGTCGTCCCAACGGACACGGATCTCGTCGGCCAGCGGCGCGCCCCATGCCTCGAGCGCGGTGATGCTGAGCGATTCACCCGGCCCGAGGTCGGCAGGTGGCTCGGGCTGCAGGTCGACCCGGGCTCCGCCGAGGGCGTCGCGATCGATCACGACGCCGCGCGCCGTCGCGGGCCCGAGATTGCGGAGCAGCCATCGGTGTTTGCTCGCATGCTCGAGCGCCCATTCCACGTTGCGGGCCGCGGCCGCGGTACCGGCGTCTACTCGGTCGGCAAGACGTTCCAGGATCTCCGCGAGCCGTGTGTTGGTGTCGTGCTGAGTCCGCACCAACTCCTCCTGCCGGCTCTGGGCAGCACGGTTGCGCCGATTGGTCCACAGCCCGAGGGCACTCGTGGCGATCAGCGCAAGGACGGCGATGCCGTTGCTCACCCAGTCCTTGGCCTCGAACCCTGCCGCCAACGTGACCATCGCGACAGTGTCCCGGACGCACTGAGACAGCCAGCTGTTGGACCAGGAGACTCGACCATCGCCGCGTCCGCTGGGCGGCCGAGTTCTTCCCCAGTACTCGCGCCCCGCGACGACTGGACCGTCGTTCTTCTCTGATATCTCAGTTACGAGACCGATAGTCGGCGCCAATAATGTGGATTAAGACAGGCGGCCTGATAAGAAGAGTCCTCCCGCCGCGAGTGCTAGCCAGGTGCTCACCGGAAACCGGCTCGCCAAACGGTACGTCGGTGATTGACCCCGGCTACGGGGTCCGCGACGAGATCGTGGTGGAGACCCACCTACCGTCGCCAGACCGGTGGCCTCTGGTGCCGCCCCGCCCGGTCAGGCGGGGCGGTAGTCCGGTGAGCACGGCGGCCGATCCGGTCGCGCGGTCGAGCTGGACGAGTGCCAGGACGGTGGTGGCGCGCCCCCGGTCCCGCTACCCCGGGTCGGCGCGGTCGCCGTCGAAGTCGGCGACACCGTACTTCCAGTAGCCAGTGACCACGCGATCCTCGGGGCCGAGGCCCAGCTCGTCGCGCAGGTACCGGCGGATCGGCCTGATTGACGCGGACTCCCCGCCGACCCAGGCGTGCACGCGGGCCCCCCGCGGGCGCGACGACGGCGAGCACCGCTGCCGCTAGGCCGTCTGACGTACCGGGTGCGGCGCCGTCGCGATGCACCCACCGCAGCTCGACGCCGTCCGGCGCGGTCAGCCCCCCCCCGGGGCCCGCGACCTCGATCACGGCGACGCCCCGGAGGCCGGCGGGTAGGCCCTTCAGCATTCGGGCGAGGGCCGGCAGCGCGGTCGTCGACAACAGACACAAGGCCCACGCGGGCAACCGCTCGTCGCGTGTCGGTATGCGCTCAGAGACGGTCGAGGTCGAGATGCTGACCACGTGTGTCTCGCTGACTACAGATAGAAAGACCGCTCCCCAGCGTGTGTACCCAGATCATGCAGGGGCTGATGGGACTTGGCGGAGGCCTGACGCCCCTGCATGGCAGGGGGTCGGGGCTGTCCCCTCGACAGCTCCGACCCCCGCGGGGTGGTAACTCATCCGCTCCCCAGCGACGAGCAACAAGAGACTCAGTATCAGGCGTTGCTGGGCCCTATTAGAGCGATATACCCCGAACTGGGTACGTCGAATCGCACTGGTTCTGTGACGTCGGTCGACAACGACCTGTCGCCCTCCCTGGGGAGCCTGCGGGCATGGCGAGCCCGAGCCAGCTAATGAGAGGACGGACTGACCGGGGACTCCAGGAGCCCCATGTCAGGGACTGAACACTCGCGCCGGGGCGGTCGCCTCAAAAGGCATACCGGATCCGCAGCCATGGTGCATGTCGTTCGATGAGCTCGGTCAGGGCGGCGACCCCTTCGCGTTTGGGCTGGTTGCGGTAGCGCACGTTCCACATGCCGTTCTGGCTGCGTTTGCCCTGTTGCATCTCCGGGCGCCAGAGCAGCTGCTCGGCTTGGGGGTGCCATCCGAGGTTGACCTCGTGCAGGTCCCGGTTGTGGGTGAGCAGGATGATCTCAGCGGCGGCCTGGGCTTTGAACGCGTCCCCGGTGTGGTCGTCAAGCCGGTCGAGCAGGTCGGCCCAGTCCTGTTCCCACCCCTCGCGCAGCACGACCGGGGACAGGTTGAGGTGGACCTCGTAACCGGCCTCGATGAATTCATCGATCGCCTCGATCCGCTCGGAGATCGGGCTGGTGCGGATGTCGAGCAGTCGGGAGTCACGCTCGGGCATCAGGGAGAACCGGATGCGGGTCCGGCCTTGCGGGTCGAGCGCGAGCAGGTCGCGGTTGACGTACTTCGTGGCGAAGCTCGCCTTGGCCGAGGGCAGCTCGCGGAAGGTGGAGATGAGGTCGGCGACGTTGTCGCTGACCAGGGCGTCGACTGCGATGTCGGAGTTCTCGCCGATGTCATAGACCCAGGCGTGGGGGTCGACCTGGTTGGGTTCGGTCTTGGGACCTTGGCGGGAGACGTGGCCGCGTAGGTACTTGGTGATGCGGTCGATGTTGGTGAACACCGTGATCGGGTTCGCGTAGCCCTTGCGGCGGGGGACGTAACAGTAGGCGCACGCCATCGCGCATCCGTTGGCAGTGGAGGGCGCCACGAAGTCGGTGGAGCGGCCGTTGGGTCGCGCGGTGAGGGACTTCTTGACCCCGAGTACGAGGTTCTCGGTCTTGACCCGCACCCACCGTGAGACGTTGCCGGCGTTGCCGTGGAGCTCGGGGATCTGCCAGTGCGAGGCGACCTCGATGACCTCGGCGTCGGGAAACCGTCCCAGGATCTGCTGTCCGCGGGGCGAGGACAGGGCTTCGGGTTCGGCGTGGATGGTGCGTACTTGCAGGAGTTGACGGTCGACCGAGGGGGAACGGGACATCCCCTCGCAGTTCCCGCTTTAGATGTGGGTAAGCGCCGAGGCTTCATCAGCGCGACCGACGGCGGACCGGGAGCGGTGCACGGGGTGATCGCAATGCCGCGGTGGGGTCGGGGTGAAGGATCTGCCGGCCGACAGTGCTGGTGTCGGGCAGACCGCAGTCGTCGGGGTGTGAGCCGGGGTAGGTCAGTACGCGGGCGGGTGGCGGTGGCTGGGTCGCACGGGAAAGACGCGGCGGCGCGGTCGAGAACTCCGGCGTGGTCGACGCGGTGTCCGGCCAGGGCGAAGTTGCCCAGCTCGCCGGGGTCGGCCGAGCGGGGGGTAGTTCCCGGGACCGCGGCCCAAGCTGTCGTCGGGAGTCCGGGGAACAAGTTGGTCCGTGTGCCGGCGGTGCCGGGGTGAGCCTGCTCCCTGGGCAGCGGGACGGAGCTTACTGTCGGTGTGGTGTGCGAGCCTGCCCGCAGAAAGAGCGTGCCGAGCTGCAGGAGGTCGTCGGTGATCGCACCACGTCCACTGTCCCTGCCCGTCAAGTCCTCCGTCGGGCATGCGCTGGCGGGGCTCTTCACCCAGCCCCGAGTCGACCCTGAGGATTTCGCCCGGGCCCAGGTCGGTCAGTTCACCGGCCGACGGCTGCGTATCGGTCGGTCCGGAGTCGTGCACGACGTCGGCTGGCGGGCATGGCTCGGTGATCTGCTTCTTCCAGTTCCGGCATGCCACCAGGGCTGGTCCGGTGTCGCGGTCGCGGGTGACCTCACCGCGGTCAACGGCCCGGTGACCTGTCGCAAGTGTCTGGCCCGCCACCCCGGCGACAGCGGCATCGGGGGCGGGCAAGAGGCGCTCTTCACCGTCGAGCCCCGATCTTGATGATGCAAAGGGGAAAGTGATGGCCACGGAATTCGACCGGCAGTGCGACAAACTTCTGATGCACATGCAGGACCCTGGAGACCAGCGCGACGTCGGGCAGCTCCTGACGCAGATGGGCGTTGGCAGACACGACCAGTACGAGCTCGTGACCTACCTGCAGGAACAGGGCCTGGTCCATGACCAGAGCTCGCTCGGAGCACCAGACTGCCGCCTCACCGGCGCCGGCCGGCGGCGAGCGCAGCAGCTGATCGCCCAGCGACCGCAACGGCGCGCTGCCGGGCTGCCGGGCTGCAGACCCGGATGCTGCGCTGGCTCGACTCGCAGTCCTATCCAGCGGACTGGACCGGATTCCTCGGCAGCGACCTCATGGAGCACCCCGAGGGGGCATTCACGCAAGACGAGGTCTACCACCAGGCCGAGTGGCTCTACGAGAACACGATGATCAAGGCAATCCGGGTTGACGAGGCACCGAACGGGACGATCCGGCCGGAACTGACCCCGAGGGGGAAGGACTGCCTGATCCAGGGCGGGGACGTCGGCACCTACCTCGGACACGGTGGAACGGCCGGGAACACCACCCACAGCCAGGACACCCACGTCGGCACCATCTACGGTGGGCAGAACGCCTTTGGCAGCAACCACGTCTCCCAAGATCAGAACAACGAGCTGGTGGCGCCGGGTTACGAGCGGTTCGCCGACGCCGTGCACGCCCTGCTCACCGACACCGCCCAGCGCCCGGGCCTGTCGCAGGACGACCGCGGTGACCTCGTCGCCGCCGGGGACGACGCCCTCGGCGCGGTCACCGGGCAGCAGCCGGACAAGCAGCTGGTGAAGCGCTCCCACGATGCGGTGGTGGGGACCCTCTCCCGCATCGGCGCGGCGATGGGCAGCGCTGCGCTACAGGGCGCCGAGGGCTCGGTGGAGCAGTGGGCAGCCGAGCACAGCCAGATCCTGCTGGGCTCCTTGCCGTTCTGACTGCCAAGACCTGGGCGGTGCGACGGTGACCGCACGCCGGGTCACGCGCTTGTACGGCTGCTCAGGCGAGCAGCCGCGTGGTCCGCGCAGCTTGGCTGAGTCACGGGCGGCTCGCCAGGTCAGCGTGCTGCCGACCTGGCTGATCGCCTGAGCAGGTGGGAGCCGGTGTCATCAAAGTTGGGGATCCAGCAGGCTTACGGCTGTGCGGCCGAAATGCGGACACCCCCTGGCCCGATCGATTGGGTGGAAGAGGGTCGTTCGGGGGAGGGGCCATGACGTCGCTGGTGGAAGGTGACTTGACGCACGGCATACCACGTGCGCCAGTGCGATTGTTCCATGCTGGGGCGGTGGCGCAGCCACCACACGTCACGACTGAGCCGGGCCGGGACGACCGGTTCCGGGTGCTGGTGGTGTGCACGGGCAACATCTGCCGCTCGCCCGCTGCGGAGCTGCTGATGCGGAGCATCCTGGTCGGACGCTTGGGTGGTCGAGAGGCCAGCCGGGTCGAGGTGTCCAGCGCCGGGGTCGCCGCTGTCGTCGGGGCGCCGATGCACCCGCTGTCGCGGGCGCAGCTTGCGCCGTGGGGTCTGGACTCGCGCGCCGAGTCGTTCCGGGGCCGTCAGCTCGATGACTCCGTCGTCCGCGGCGTCGATCTGGTGCTGGGCGCGAATGTCCGTCACCGCTCACGGGTGCTCGAGCGATATCCGCACCTGCTGGATCGGACGTTTGCGTTGCGTGAGTTCGCCCGGCTCGCCACCGCAGCGGACACCATGGATCTTCCTCCTGACTTGGTGAAGCGCGGTCACGGGCTGGTCGAGCTGGTCCGGTCGATGCGTGGCACGGTCCCGCCGGCCGACGACTCGCTGCCCGACCCGATGGGTGGCCCGGAGCAGGCCCACCGCGACGCTGTCCGGCTGATCTTCAAGGCAGTGCAGGGGATCGTCGAGCAGCTGGCGCCCCGGGCGGCTGTCCGTCGCTGACACTGCCCACTGGCATCCAGGTGCGTGCGCCGCAGCATGTGCTGTGCAGCCCGGCTTTTTCCGGCCCGTCGCCCGGGCCGCTCGCGTGAGGCCTCGATCACCTCGTGCTGCACCGACAGTGCTGCACCGACAGTGCTGCACCGACAGAACGACGTCCCGGCCACCTACGGCTCCCGGGGATGTCCCTGGTTCCGCTGTTTTCGCAGCACGTTCACCGTGTCCTGCCGGTCTAGAATCGACGCATCGTGTGGCCGCGCTCGCTCGGTGACGACGACCTTCCTGAAAATGCGATCGTGCTGCCGGATCAGTAGGCGCCGCGGCTGCGGAGCACCGCGCCGATGGTCTTCCAGAGGATCAGCAGGTCCAGTGCGGGGGTCCAGTTCTCCACGTAGCGCAGGTCGAGGCGGACCGACTCCTCCCAGGTCAGGGTGGACCGCCCGGAGACCTGCCAGAGCCCGGTCATGCCGGGTTTGACGAGCAGCCGCCGCCGGGCGTCGTCGGCGTAGGTGGCGACCTCGTGGGGCAGCGGTGGGCGGGGTCCGACCAGGCTCATCGATCCGCCGAGGACGTTGAGCAGCTGCGGCAGCTCGTCGAGGGAGTAGCGGCGTAGAACCGATCCGACGCGGGTGATGCGCGGGTCGCGGGCCATCTTGAACATCGGCCCGTCGGCGTGGTCGTTGGTCAGGGCGGCGAGCTGCGCTTCGGCGTCCGGGCACATCGTGCGGAACTTCAGCATCCCGAACCGCCGCCCGTTCGTGCCGACGCGCTCCTGCCGGAACAACACCGGGCCGCCGTCGCCGAGCTTGACCGCGATGGCCACCGCCAGCAGCAGCGGCGTAGCCGCCAGGACCAGCAGCCCAGCGACCATCCGGTCGGCGACGTACTTAACGATCTTGGAGGCGCCGGTGAACCGCGGCTCGGACAGACGCAGCAGAGGCAGCCCGTCGACCGGGCTGATGTGCATCCGGGGACCGGCGATCTCCATCAGCCCCGGGTCGACGGCCAGCTCGGTCGCCGAACCCTCCAGCGCCCACGCCAACCGGTGCAGCCGCGCCGGCCCCCAGCCGGGTGAACGGCAGATCGCGACGACTCGGTGCCCGCCCTCGCGTACCAGCATGGTGACCGCGTCCAGATCACCGACCACCGGCACCCCGTCGACATCGGAAGCACCACCGGGCCCGGTACCGGTGGGTGTGCACACCGAGGCCACTGACCAACCGAAGTGCGGGTCGCGACGGGTCCGGCGGATCAGGTCCGCAACGCACCCGGCATCGCCTACCGCCAGCACCGGGGCCAGCCCGCGCCCGCGCCCGCGCTGGCGGTGCAGCGCCTTACGCAGCCCGAACCGGACCACGAGTACCGCCACGCTGATGCCCGGGACGAGCGCGAACACCCACTCCCGTGAGGAGTGCACCATCAGAGCCAGCCCGCCGAGGGCGAGCGCGACGTCGGCCATCACCACCGCGCGACCGAGCCGGAGAAACTCAGCCGCCCCGACACCGAGCACCCGGCCGTCCCAAGCCCGCGACATGGGCAACGCAGTCACCAGCAGCGCGGCCGCTACCAAGCCTGATCCGACCCGCGCCCGATCGGCTGCCTCAGCGCCCGTGACCCCGACAAGGACTGCCATCGTGGTGCAGATCGCGATCGTCGCGAGGTCTCCCAGGACGACGAGCGCAGTGAACCGGCGCTGCCACCGTGGCGTCTCCACAGGAAGGCCCCGACGGCGCTTGGCCGGGACGACGATCGGCGTCCCCGGCCCCGGGACGGTGCGCTCGGACGCACACGAGACGTCAGAGGGCGTGCTCACGAACGGGTGACTCCTTCGGAGGATGGGCAGCGGTCCGGCTGGGGACGGGCGGCTGCAGACGACGGCACTGCATCGCACCGTCGATGTCCCGGATGTCGGAAAGCTGTCGCCCAGCGTTAGCGACCTGCTCGACTCCCCAGACCGAATTGGGCCGTTCGCCGCAATCCCGGAACTTGGTTGTCATCAGAAGTGGGTAATGTCTACCGGCGGCATCGCACTGCAGTCGATCAGCCGTGAGGCCTGAGACTTTCTGATGCGTTGGTCGTGATCAGCGAGTCGACCTCGATGACAACAGTCGAACGGGATGACCGGGCGAGCGTCTCAACGAACTCTCGCTACCAGACCGATCGCTGGGGGACTCAGCGCGGCCGGCGCGATGAGGGCGATGGCCGCGGGCCCCGTGTGTCCCGCGGTTACCGACGACGAGACACCGGGGGTCTGGAGCGGCCACGCGAGTCTCATGCCAGTGGTTGAGACGTCACTGGCCCGGCCGTCGCTCGAAACCAGGCCGGGCCACGTTGAGGCAGCAGGGCAGGACAGGAGGCAACCCCGTCTGGGCCTCGTCGTCTGTGTGCGGGGGCACGCGAACTCCACAGGACTGATGATCCCGTGGTTCCGGAGGTAACTGGTTGAGCTAACCGCTCGATGCGGTTGGCAGACAGCTTGTTCGGCCGACCGGATCAGTCCCAGGAGTTGACGATGACCGTTACGACACCCTGCGCGTTGTTCGTCGACTCCGCCCCGGCGCTTGAGGCGACCGACGTGGATGCCGTAGTGGACGGGGCTCTCGTGCCCGTCACTGCCGCAGCCGTGGCCCCGTCTCGACAGGGCGGCATCGGTTACGCAGTCCTCAACGCCGTCGCTGCCTCGATCCTGATCGTGCTGCTCCTGCCGGTCCTGCTGGTGGTCGCGGTGGCGGTGCTGTTCGACGGTGGACCGGTGCTGTTCCGTCAGACTCGAGTGGGACGGGACGGCGCAGAGTTCCGCATGATCAAGTTCCGGTCGATGTGCGTGGATGCCGAGGCTCGACTCGACTCGCTCCGGGACCTCGACGAGGGCTCCGGACCGTTGTTCAAGATGGCCCGCGACCCGCGCGTCACCCGGGTCGGTCACGTGCTGCGCAGATACTCCCTCGACGAACTGCCCCAGCTGTTCAACGTCGTCGGCGGCACCATGGCACTGGTCGGTCCTCGCCCGGCCTTGACCAGCGAAGTAGCCCAGTACGGGCCGCTGGCCCGACGCCGCCTGGCTGTCCGGCCCGGCCTGACCGGGCTGTGGCAGGTATCGGGACGTAGCGATCTTTCCTGGGACGAATCGATCCGGCTCGACGCCCTCTACGTCGACAGCTGGTCACCCGCGTTCGATCTGTCGATCCTGCTCCGCACCATCGGCCCGGTACTGCGCGGCGGCGGAGCCTACTGATCTTTCAGCCCCAAGGGACCGGCGATTCGTGGTGGTCAAGTCCGCTGGCGTGGTGTGTGCCGACTACCGCGTGATCTTGTTGTTCTGTCAGGCGCTGAGCGCGGGAATCGTGCCGGTCGAGGTCACCTTCCCGCCGGTGGTGTGTCGGGGACGGTGGTGACACGGGAGCGAGCGAGGGTCTCGGGGCCGAGGTGGCGGAGTCCCTCGGCCCACTCGTCGTGCTGCTCGGCCAGCACGGCGCCGACGAGGCGGATCAGAGAGCCGCGATCGGGGAAGATCCCGACCACGTCGGTGCGGCGCCGGATCTCCCCGATCAAGCGCTCAGAGAGGGCGTTCGACCAGATCTGACGCCAGTAGATACCGGATTGCGGTCATCGCGTGGAGCTCCTGAATGAGCTCTACGCCAGCCTTTCTGACCGCCCCGCCGGTTCTCCTGCTGGCTCGGCGCCTGATCTCCCGTCATCATCAACATTGATGAGTGGCGCTAACGACGTAGGCGGTGCGTGCGCTACATGGGCGTCCGATGCGCCGCAAACGAAGTGGCGTCCAGAGTTGGACCGGTCTCGGCCCTGGAGCCGACCCGCTGGGGAGCCCGGCGCGGTGGGGCTGCCGGACCTGAAACAATAACTGACTACCCATCCCGAACCGATGGCACTGGAGACGCTTCTGTGACGGTGCAGTCCTTCCTGCGAACTTTGCGGGAGCAGTACGTACTCGTGGCGGTAACCGTCCTGATCGGAGTGGCGGCGGCCGGTGCCGTGTTCGCCGTCCAACCGGCCTCCTACACGGCGTCGACGTCGCTGTATGTCTCGGCGCAGGCCGGTCGGGAGGATGCGCAGCAGGCGTATCTGGGGGCGCAGTTGTCCGCGGAGCGGGTCCGGTCCTACACCAACCTGATCACCGGATCGCGGGTGCTCGGCGGTGCTGCCCAGGCCCTCGGTAGCGGTGAGTCGGTCGAGGACCTGCGGCAACGGGTGTCTGCGACCAGCCCCACGGATTCGGTACTGATCGAGGTCTCGGCCACGGACTCGACTCCGGAGCGGGCCGCGCAGCTGGCCGACGCGGTCGCCGACGCGGGGGCAGGTGTCGTCAGCGACCTGGAACGCCCGACCGACCCCGGTGCAGCCGCGCTGATCACGCTGCGTGTCGTGCAGCCTGCGGATGTGCCGACAGAACCGTCGTCGCTGTCGTTGCCCGCGATGCTGGCCATCGGGCTGATCTTGGGGGCGGGTGCCGGCATCCTGCTGGCCCTGGCGCGCCGCGCAGTCGACACGAGGGTCACCTCTGACGCCGAGCTGGTGGCTGCGACGCGGTCGCCGGTGATCGGGCGTGTACTGGCCGACCCTGGGGCCGAGCAGCATCCGCTCGTGGTGAACCACGCGTCCTCGGGGCGGGAGGCTGAGGCGTACCGGCAGCTGCGAACCAACATTCAGTTCATCGACGTGGACAACCCGCGCAAGGTCGTCGTGGTCACGAGCGCGATGCCAGGCGATGGGAAGACGACCACGGTGGCCAACCTCGCCATCGCGTTGGGCCGGGCCGGGTCGCGGGTGCTGCTGGTGGACGCCGACATGCGTCTGCCGCGGATCGCGAGCCTGTTCGGCCTCGACAACTCGGTCGGTCTGACCCGGGTCATCTCGGGGCAGGTGCCGTTCGACCGTGCTGTGCAGAGCTGGAACGGCGGCGTCATCGACGTGCTGACCAGCGGGCCGGTGCCGCCGAACCCGAGTGAGCTCCTCGCTTCGGCGAGCATGCGAGCCACGATCGCGCACGCCCGCGACCGCTACGACATGGTTCTGATCGACTCCCCACCGGTGCTGTCGCTGTCGGACACGACGGTGCTGGCGGGAACGGTCGACGGCGCCATCCTGGTCTGTCGGGCGAAGAAGACGACCCGGCGTCAAGCAGAGTCGGCGGCCGAGGCGCTGCGGCTCGTGGGACTCGCACCGTTCGGGTCGGTGCTGAACCGGGTGGACCCGGCCAAGTCCGACGTCTACGGCAAGTACCACCGCTACCACGCGGACGGGCCCGCGTCCGCCGCGAGCATCGACTCTGCCGACGGCCCGGCGCGGGTGGTCGCCGCCCCGGCCCGCGGCGCAGACACCAGCCGTATCCAGCAGCCCACCGGGCGCCCCCCGGGGCAGCCGCAGCCCCCGGGATCCGGAAGTCCGCAGCCCTGGTCACGGCGGCTCGATCCCGATCAGCGCCCTGATCACCGACCCGATCACCGTTAGGAGCCGTTCAGTATGCGAGTCGCTCTGGCTCACGACTATCTGGCCCAACGGGGCGGCGCCGAACGCGTCACGTTGGAGCTGTGTAAGGCGTTCCCGGACGCCCCACTGTTCACCTCGGTGTATCAGCCGGACCAGACCTTCGCGGGGTTCGCCGACGTCGACGTGCGCACCAGCTGGTTGCAGAAGGTCCCGGGCCTGCGTTCGGACCCGCGCCTCGCGCTGCCCTTGCTCCCGTTCGTGTGGGACCGAAAGTCGGCGGAGCAGTTCGATGTGGTGCTGGCGAGTTCCAGTGGTTGGGCGCACGGCGTCGATGTGGGCGCGGCGGCGAAGGTCGTGTACTGCCATAACCCGGCCCGGTGGCTCTACCAGGCTGATGACTACTTCTCCTCGGAGAGGGTGGCGCGGCTGTTTCATCGGGGCTCGTCGGGGTTGCGGCGCTGGGATCGCAGACAGGCCGCAACTGCGACTACCTATGTCGCGAACTCCTCGGTCGTCCAGCAACGCATCCAGGACCAGTACGGGCTCTCATCGGAGTTGCTGTTTCCGCCGGTCTCACCCCACCTGGCCGACGGCCCGGCCCAGGCCCCGTCGGGGGTCCAGCCGGGGTTCTGGCTCACCGTTGCCCGCGGCCGCGGCTACAAGAACGTCGAGCTCATCCGGGCCGCGTTCGACACGATGCCCGATCAGCGGCTGGTCGTGGTGGGTGGACGGGCCGACGAGGGCACCGGGGCGGCCGGGAACATCACAGCACTCGGGGTGGTAGCCGAGCCCGAGCTGCGGTGGCTCTACCGCCATGCCTGCGCCCTGGTCACGGTCGCGCACGAAGACTTCGGGCTCACCCCGGTCGAGGCGAACTCCTGCGGGACGCCGGCGCTGGCGCTGCGCGCCGGCGGGCATCTCGACACGGTCCGCGAGGGGGTGTCCGGGTGGTGGATCGAGCAGGAGAGCATCGACTGCATCCGAGAGTCGGTCGAGTCGTTCGTCGACATCGACCCGTCGGTCGTGGCGGCCCACGCCGAGGGCTTCTCCGTCGGGAACTTCGCGACCCGCCTCGAGTCCATCGTGCAGAACGCTGCGCGGAGCGCGGTGTGAGCGGTCCCCGCCGGTGCGTCACGCATGTGCTCAACGACGTGCGGGAGATCGGTAACGGCATCAACAACAGCACCGTCGATCTGGCCTGCGAGCAGAGCCGCAGGGGCGAGGACGTCACGGTCGTCAGCCGCGGCGGGGACTTCGTGCCGCTGCTGACCGAGTACGGGGTCAGGCACCATACCATCGACGCCGCCTCGCGCCAGCGGGAGTTTCTGCAGTACATCCTTGTCATCCACGGACTGGTCAGAGTCGGCGAATCCCGCATCGTCCACGCCCACACCCTCGCCGCAGTGCTACTAAGCTGGGTCGCCCTCCAGACGGCGCGCGCGACACGCCGGACCGTCACGCTGGTGTCGACGATGCACCTGGAGAACAAGCGCGGGGTGTGTCTGCACGGGCTCTCACAGGCCGTGATTCTGCTGAACGAGACCGCACGGGCCCGACTGCCTCGCCTGCGGCGCGGTCGCGGTGTCGTCGTCGCCCAGGGCACGATCGGCGGGGCCCGCGATCACGCGGCGAGCGCCGTCCCGCCCAGGACAGCAGACCCGGGTGACCGCGATGCGTTGCAGATCGTGACCGTGTGCGGCCTCTACCGGCACAAGGGCATCCTGACGTTGGTCGAGGCCTTCGCCGAGCTCCGAGCCTCGCTCCCGGCCGCGCAGTTGGCGTTCGTCGGAGACGGGCCGGACCGTGCCCTGCTGGAGCAGCGCATCGACGCACTCGGGCTACGAGACTCGGTGACGCTGACCGGCTTTCAACGCGATCCGCGCCCGGCCATCCGCGGAGCCGGCCTGTTCGTACTGGCCAGCCACTCCGAGCCGGCGGGTCTCGTCCTTGCCGAGGCACGCTCGGCTGGGACCCCGATCGTCGCCGCCGACGTCGACGGCATCCCGACCATGATCGATCACGGCCGCTGCGCCGTGTTGGTGCCGCCCGGGAACGCGCCTGCGCTGGCCGAGGCGATGCAGCGTGTCCTGACCTCGGAGGAGCTGCGTGAACGGCTGCTCGCACGGTCGGAGGCGACGCTGGAGCAGCTGTCGATGGCTCGGGTGGAGCGCGATGTCGACGACGTCTACGCCCGGGCCGGTCGGCCCTGATCCACGGCCCTTGCCCCTCCCCGCGTGCTGCCCGACGTGAGATGCCGACCAGGACAGAGCAGGTGACATGGTGAACCAACCTCGGTCTCTCGGCCGGGTCATGGCGACGAACAGCGCCCTGTCGCTGGCGCTGCCCTTGACCGCAGTGGTCACCGGTCCGCTGCTGGCCCGAGCGCTGGGCGCTGAGGGCCGCGGCGCGCTCGTCGCGGTCATCGCACCGACGTTGTTCGCGGCCAGCCTGGTGAACCTCGGCCTGCCCACTATGTGCGCCTTCTTCGGCGCCCGCGGCCGCCGTCCCCGACGCACCGCTCTGAGCCTGGCGATGATCTCCGCGGCTGTCCTCGGCGGGCTGACCAGTGTCGCGCTGATCCTGCTGGCCCCGGTACTGCTGCCGGACTACCGCCACTACTGGAGCGTCTACTACGGGGTCTGCGCCACCCTGCCGGCGATGCTCGCGGTGGAGAGCCTTCGCGCCTCAGCGCAGGCCTCAGGCCAATACTCGACGCCGATCATCGAGCGCGCCCTCGCCGTCGGTACCCGTTGCCTGGGGGTGGTTGTCCTCTTCGCGTTCGGCGCGCTCACCGTCCCGACCGCCGCCGTGGCCACCTGGGGTCCCGGCGCCGTCGTCGTCCTGCTCTACACGGCGTTCGCGATCCGCACGATTCGCACCCCCGCACCTGCACCTGCACCTGCCTCTGTAGCTGTCGGTGCTGATGTCTCTGCCGGTGCTGATCGGGACGAGGCGCAGGTCGGGCCGATGCTGCGCTTCGCCATGCTGTCGTGGGGCGGCAGCGTCGCGGGCGTCCTGGTGCTGAAGCTGGACCAGCTCATGCTGGTGTTCCTGACCTCGGCCGCCGAGATCGGCTACTACATCGTCGCGGTCTCGGTGTCGGAGATCGTCGTGGTCGCCGTCGTCGCCCTCCGGGAGATCCTGACCGCCCAGAGCGCGTCAGTCACCGGCCCGAGCCTGGTGATGCGCACCGCTCGGCTGGTGCTCTACGGGGGCCTGCTCGTCGCCGCGGCGGGCTCGGTGGCGTGCCCGGTCCTGCTGCCGCTGTTGTTCGGCGCTGACTTCGCACACGCCGTGCTTCCCACCCAGATCCTGTTGATCGGTGCGGTGTTCTCCGGTGTGTCGATCGTGCTGGGCGCCGGGCTCGCCGGCGCAGGCCGGCCGGGGCTGTTCTCCGCGGCGCAGGCCTTCGGGGTCGTGGTCACGGTCGTGGCGATGCTGCTGCTCGCCCCCCGCTACGGCGGCATCGGCGCCGCGGCCGCCAGTTCGATCACCTACGCCGCGACCGCGCTGGTCACGATCCTGATTTACACCCGGGTGGCGTCGGTGGCCTGCAGTGACATCCTTCGCCCCGCCCGCGGCGACCTCGCCCCCTTCCTGCGCCTGGCCCGGCGTCTTCGCGCCGGCCGAAAGGAGCCGTGAGTCCCTGTGCTCGAGCCCACGACCATGCCGACATCCGGGCAGACGTCCGGGGCGACGTCTGTGCTGTTCGTCGACCACACCGCGGTGCTGTCCGGCGCCGAGATCAAACTCCGGCGCTACTGCAACCACCTGGTGGGTCGACCGGAGTTCGACGTCCGGGTGCTGCTGGGCGCCCACGGCCCTTTAGAGACCGCCTTGCGAGGTGACGGGGTCACCGTCGAGGTGGTCCCGCTCCCGAAGCAGGTCGCGACGCTGCGGCGCGCTCAGCTGCGGGACCTACGCAACGTCCTGCGAGCCTGCTGGCTCATCGCCTCCTACGTGCTGCGCCTACGCAGGGTGCTGCGCCGCTCCGGCGCGGACTTCTACCACTCGTTCTCGCTGAAATCGAACATCTACGTCGGCGTCGCCGCCCTCGGGCTTCCTGGCTGCCACATCTGGCAGGCCAACGACCACGTCTCCACGGGCTACCTGGGATCCGGCGTTGTCGCGCGGGTCGTGCGCACGCTGCCCCGGGTCCTGCGCTCCCACGTGTCTGCCAACTCCGTCTCCACCGCGCAGACCTACCCCGCAGCGACACCGCACAGTGTCGTGTATCCGCCGCTGCCCACGGGATGGCCGGACGCACTGGAGCAGTGGACGCCTACCCCTGGGCCTGCCCGGATCGGGATGGTCGGGCGCATCTCCCCGTGGAAGGGCCAGGACGTGTTCCTGCGTGCGTTCGCGGCCGAGTTCCGCGGCAGCAGCGTCGAAGCGGTGATCGTCGGCGCGGCCTTATTCGGCGAGTCCGACTACGCCGCCGAGCTGGTGGCCTTGTGCAAGTCTCTCGACATCAGCGACCAGGTCACGTTCGCGGGCAACAGCTCGGATGTGCCGGGGGAGCTATCACAGATGTCCTGTCTGGTGCACTGCTCGGTGTTGCCGGAGCCGTTCGGTCAGGTTGTCTCCGAGGCGATGGCCGTCGGGGTGCCGGTGATCGCGGCCCGAGCGGGCGGGCCCCTGGAGATCATCGATGACCGGCACACCGGGCTGCTGGTCGCCCCGGGCGACGTGGACGGGCTCCGCGTCGCGATGAGGCGGCTACTCGACGACACCGCGTTCGCGGTCGGGCTTGGCCAGGCCGGGCGGGAGGCCAGCCGACGGTTCGGTGACGACGAGTTCGTGGCGGCACTGCAGGCGATGTTCGACCACGCACGAGCACGATGAGCGACCTGACGACCAAAGAGCGGCGGCCCACGAGATGGGTCGCCGGTGCCGTGGGGCTGACGTCGCTGGTCGCCGCCGTCCTGCTCACGCTGGCCTACCGGCAGGAGTTCTCCCCGCAGATCCTGCTCGCTTGCGCCATCACACTGATCTGCTGGGGCGGCTTATGCCGCGCGATCGTGGGCGGCGCCCGCATCGTGCAGATTCTGTTCTGGGCGTTCATCGGCTGCTGGCTGGGTGTCGCCCCCATCTACCAGGTACGGACCGGGCAGCTGGCCTGGTACGACACGCTGTCGAACTACCAGACACGCAGCATCGTCTACGCACAGGTAGTGCTCGCACTGGCTCTGCTCGCCTACCTCGCAGGCTCCATACTCGCGGCGCACCGCCGGCGAGGTGAGGTCACCGGCCGACCGGTCGACATGGGCAGGCTCCACGGAGCAGCAGGGGCGGTTGTCCTGCTCGGCCTGCTGATATTGCCCGCCGCGGCCGCGGCCTCCGGCGGGTTCGCAGGACTGTTCGTGACGCGCTCGGACCGGGCGGAGGCGTTGAGTGCGCAGGGAGTCGACGTCGCTACCGGCGGCGGCCCGACCCTGGGCTTCGTCAGCCTGCTCCCGGCAGTCCTAGCAATCACCGGCGCCTACCTGGCCCTACGGAGCCTGGTCCACCTGCACGGACACCGACCGTTCCTACACTGGCCGATGTCGTCAGTGGTCCTGACACTGCTGGGTGTCGCCCTCCTGATGATCTATGTCAACCCGCTGGCGAACTCCCGCTTCACCAGCGTCGCGGCCCTGTGCTGCTGCATCATCGCCGTGTTCCGACCCAAGCGTCCCCTCGCCGGCACCATCGTGGCCGCCGTCGCCGTCGCGGGATTCCTGTTCGTGTACCCGCTGACCTACGCGTTGCGGAACTCAACGGCCGGGTCGGTCACCTTCGACATCTCGGACTGGGGCGGCCAGGACTTCGACGGCTTCCAACAGGTGATCAACACAGTCCTCTACGTCGAACAACAAGGACTCGAATACGGCTCCACCCTGCTCTCCGGCCTGCTGTTCGCCGTGCCGCGCTCCATCTGGGAGGGCAAGGAGACCCCGGCATCGATCACCATCGCCGAGTTCCGCGGCTACTACTTCACCAACCTCTCCCTGCCGTTCCCAGCCGAGCTCTACCTCAACTGCGGCCTCGCCCTCACAGTCGTGCTGATGGCAGGCCTGGGGTACGTCTCCGAGCGCATCGACCAGGGATGGCTGACCGGGAATGTCTCGGTTATGAGCGTGATCGCCCCGCTGGTAGCGACCCAGCAGCTCGGCCTGCTCCGTGGGCCGGTGGGATCGCTCGCCCCGGTGATCGGGAGCGTCGTCGTGGTCGTCCTCCTCGCGCTGTGGTGGGCACGCCGGACGCCCCACGTCCTCCTCGCCCCCGACGAGGCTGTCACCCCACGTCGATAGCCTGGGCGGACAGAGAGTCGTCGTCCCAGGTGCCGCGGTCGGCACCAGATTGGCGGAGTAAGCGGGCCGGCCGACGGGTGGGTGGCTAGGACCCGCTGTCAGGGGTCGTTGCCGACCAGCGAGCACAGAACCGCCCCTCGACCCGCTCCTCGGTCCGAGCACCCGGGTGAGCGCGTCCAGTCCCTCGAGAGGTCTCATCTCGCAGCTGGTGGCGGCCCCGCACGTGCTGAGACATCGACCGACAAGGCGAGTTCGGGTGAGACGGTCCCGACGCGTCCTCGACACCCCTGGTCTGCTTGCTGGGATAAAGCCGTAAATGCCGCCGAGCAGAGCTAGTCCCTAGGCGACAGAATCGATAAGATCCCGCCAAGCAGCGGATAGGCTCCGCCGGTGCCGCACGCCGAGCTCGACGCCGTCCCGGACACCTCGGCCGCGGTCGAGGCCCCGCTGTCGCCGGACGAGGCCGCCTACGTCGCCGCGGCCCGTTCGCACAACACCCGCCGCGGCTACGCTCGGTCTGGACAAGCTTCACCGCGTTCTGCGCCAGCCACGACCTGGCGCCGCTGCCCGCGGCGCCGGCGACGGTGTCGGCCTACCTGGTCGCGCTCGCCCAGGCCGGGGCGAAGGTCCGGACCATCGCCAAGCACCTGTCGGGGGTCCGTGCCGCGCACCGGGCAGCGGATCTGCCCGACCCTGCGGTCACGGCTCGGGTCACCGCGGTCTGGGAGGGCATCCGTCGCAGCCACGGTGCCCCGCCCGCCCAGGCCGCGCCGCTCATGCCGCCCCTGCTCGACCAGGCCGTGGCCGCCTGCCCGGTCACCCGCACCTGGAAGAACCGGCCCGATGAGCCGTCGCTGGCCGGTGCCCGCGACCGGGCCCTTCTGCTGGTCGGGTTCTGGGGCGCCCTGCGCCGCGCCGAGCTCGCCGCGCTCACCGTCGAGCAGCTCGGCTCCGAACGAACGCTGCGCAGCGGACGCCGCGGTCGCGTCCTGACCCTGCACCGCTCCAAGACGAACCAGACCGGTGACCAGGCCGAACTCATCGGCCTACCCCGAGCCGAGCACCCCGACCACTGTCCGCTCACCGCGCTGGAGACCTGGCTCGACTTGGCCGCCATCACCACCGGCCCGATCCTGCGCAAGGTCTCCACCGGCAACCGCGTCCTCGACCAACCCCTATACCCCGAGTCGATCAACAACCTCGTCCAGGCTGCCACCGCGCGCGCCGGGCTGCCCGGCGGCCCCTACAGCGCCCACAGCCTGCGCGCCGGGTTCGTCACCTACGCCCACCTCCGCGGGGCCACCGACCGCGCGATCGCTCACCAGACCCGACACCGCTCGATGGACACCATCACCACTTACATTCGCGTCGACGACGTATTCACCGACAACGCTGTTCTCCAGATCGGCAGATGACTATGGAGCACGTCGAGACCTAATCGAGGCGCTGGCGGGGAAGGGGGCAGGCATGATCCGCGTAGAAGGTGGTGGATTCAGCGCGGATGGTCGCGGCCCACGTCAAAGCCAGCGGGCTGCGCGAGGAAACTCTAAGAACAAGCTTGCGGCGTTCTCGCCTGCGGGCGCAGCGACACAATGAGTGCCCTCCGGGTCGGCCGCTGCCGGGCGCGCGGCCTACCGCAAGGGAGGAGTGTCTGGCGCCTCTCGCGCGATTTGGCTGAGCCACTTCTGGTCGATAGTCGGCCATGTGCACTCTTGCGCGCCAGGTCAGGTCAGCGCTCGCTTTGCTCCGTAGCTTCATTTAGCTCGTTTTCAAGCGTAATTATTCGAGTTATCGACGTTAGGTTGTGGCCGTCTGCAAGTAGATGTTTCGCGCGTATCGCGGTCCGCAGCTCGTCGCGGCTGTATCGGCGATGGCCACCTGAAGTTCTAAGGGGCACTATAAGTTGTTCCATTTCGAGGCTGCGGAGGAACTTTTGAGAGACTCCGATTATTTCTGCGGCCTGGCCGATTTACATCGGCGGGCACTGGCCATTGGAGATGCCTTCGAACTCGTTGAGTGACAATGACGATCACCTGCTTGTATGCGCTGCAGCCTGAGGTCCGCGTGCGCGGCTTGCCGCGGGCTGGACCAACAAGCTTCTCGTCTGGAGTAGACGAATCTACCCGTCGCTGGGTTCAGTGTCTACTGATATAGAAGCTTGACCTGGAGGTCAACACTGTTGGCGGCGGTGCGCGGCCGCCTCAGGGGTGATCATCGGTTGCCTCGTGGGACGAGAAGCTCTGGACCGTCGACCCCCGACCCGAGGTGGGGGTCGGGCCGGTCAACGGCGGTACAGAGCCGGGAGGCGCTCACGAGCCTCGCCCGTACTCAACGGGCCCGCGGCGGCATCGTCGAGTGGCGAGTGCCGGGTCCAGGCGCCCGGCGCGCACCGACGCGAGCGGCCCCTCGACCGTCCTGCCCTCTGCATGACGTACCGGGTGGAGTCGTGGTGAGGGTGATCATCGGATGTGTCCGTGGCTAGCCGTTGTAGGGCGGAGGCGACCAACGGTCGCTAGTAAGAGAAGCAGCCCAAGGGCGCTCACTCCCATCGTGATCTGCGCTGGAATTACGACCGCGATCCCAGTGGAGGCGCCGGCGAGCGCTAGACCTGCCACTGCGGTCAAGATCGACACGGTTACTAGTTCAGCCATCGCCATCGCCGACGTTGAAGCACCCCGTTCTGATTCCTCCGATAAGCGCAGGACGACGACGTTGAGCGAATTAACGGCGAGGCAGGTGCCTAGCCCGGTGGTCGACCACCCGATGTAGACGAGCGCCACCGGCATCCGGGGGTCGACGCCTGTCGCAGTGACAGCTAGCCCGGCGCACTGCGCGAGAGTTCCAACTCGGATGAGGACCATGCGACTCGTTTCGGCAAGACGGGAACTACCGAATAGCAGCCCAGTGGCGGCGTATCCCAGGATGCCAGCCGAGAGCGCGAGCCCGGCCTCGGCTAGACGGAATCCCCGAGCTTCCACCAGTGCCAGAGGAAGGAGGAACGCCACTCCGTACCACGGTGCGCCGATCAGACCACGGAGCAGAACCGCCGCCGGAAGTCCCGGAGCGAGCCGCCACGACCCTCGCGGCAACAACCTGACGGCGCCGAGACCGACGGCAATGCCCGCCACGACGAGCAGTGGCCAGGAGGCCGATCTCGGCAGCTCGTCCAGAAGGAGTAGCCCGGCGACCCCCGCAGAAAGTAGAAACGCCGGGCCGAGCAGTGACATAAGCGAGGGCTTTGGTCGAGGCGAAGTACCGCTGGCGTTCTTGACCTCACGCATCACTGGCCAGATCACCGCGAGCAGTGCTAGATCGACCAAACCGACCGGCCACAGGACTACCCGCCACGAGACGAGCGAGGTTAGCGTTCCGGCGATCAGCGGACCGAGGAATCCGGGTGTGGCCCAGGACGCGACGATGAATCCGAGGACGCGCCCGCGTTGGGAGTCGGGATAGGACGTCGCGATGATCACGTACACGCTGACCACGACAATCCCGGTCCCGAGGCCCTGAGCTGCCCGGCCTGCGAGGAAGGAACCGAACGTCGGGGCCGTCCCACACACCAACAGACCGGTGGCATGAAGGAGCACACCGAGGACGAACGCTGGGACCACCCCTCGGCGCGTCTCCAGCCAACCCCCGAACACCAGCCCAACTAGTTCTGCGACGGTGAAGACACCGAACACCATCGCGTAGAGCGATCTGCCGCCGATCTCGTCGAGGATCTGCGGTGCGATCGTCTGGACGGCCGTTGTCTCGAAGGACGCGACGAACGAGCTGACGGTCAGCGCGCCGGCCAGCCACCGCTGTCGTCGGTCCAGTTTCATCCGCTAACGACGGCGTCGGTGTCGGCGTACGAGATCTGGGCGAAGACCTGGTCGATTACTCCGCTGGTGAGAGGGTCGGACCGCAAGACCTCTTCGGTGTGGGCGTAGTACCGCTCGCATTCGGCAATAGCGACGGACTTCTCCCCGGGCGTCAGCGGCCGCTGGTTCAGCAGACTGTCCCGCATGCGGCGCAGCATGACGTCGGCGTCATCGCTCCCGGTCACCGACGCCTCCAGCCAGCTCAACAAATGCCTTCGTGTCGGCGAGGTGAAGCCGCGAGCCGCGCCCAGCGCCAGCAGGCATGTCTCGACGATTAGCCGGCAGATGTACTCGACCAGGCCAGGGGTCGACCGGCTGGACTTGCGGGCGTCTTCCAGAGACTCACGCGCGTCGACCAGATAGTGGACCGACAGGTAGAGCGGTAGTGCGTCCACTCGGAAGTCAGTGCGGAACCTCGACACGACATCCTCGCCCTGCAGCACCATCCCGGTACGTAGTCGGTGAAGCAGCCGTAGAGCGTACTCATCGTAGAGTGCCACTCTGTCCAGCTGGCCCCCGTCCGAAAGACCGTCTACCAGCCTGCTGAAGCTGGCGGCGAGGGAGGCGTAGGCGTCGAATGCGATGACTTCCGTGTTGACCTCGATCCCGCCGCGGTAGATCAATGATTCCAGGGACGAACCGGCCTCTAGGAACAGCTCAGGACAGGGTGGTAGGTCCTGTCGGGGGGAGTAAGTCAGATAGAGGATGTCGACGTCGGACGCCTGGTTCTGGTAACCCTCGGCGACGGAACCGACGAGCAGCACCCCGGTCGTTTCTACCGGTCCCACCTGTGTACGAACCGAGTCATCGAGGTCGAACCCGGACTCGACGAGGAAGTCGAGTATCTCGGTCTTGTCCCGCAACGTCTCCAGGCGTTCGGACGGGCGCTTGGCTCCGATCACGTCAGGCCTCCAGATACTGTTGGCCGAACTCTCGTTCGGTTGCTTTCTCGGTCCCGGGGCCCAGTGCCCCGAACACGATCTCTCCGCCGATCCGTGAAACGGGGTGATCACTCATGAACGAGCGCGCCCCGAGGAGCTTGCGGCTGTTGATCGCGATCTGTTCGACATCCTTGGCGACGCTGTGCTTGATCGCGGTAACGTGACGGAGGCACGAGGCTGCCTGCTCCGTCGTCGGACCGGAACGGTCGAGCTCCTCCACCAGTCGGTCGGCGGACAGGAGCAGCCGCAGGGCGTTCATGTAAACCAACACCATCTCGCCGACGTCTGAGGAGAAGGCACCCGTACCGCTCAGCGGCTCGCCGGAGGGCAGGAAAATGCCCTGCCCGAACGACTTGGTCTCCTCAATCAGGCGGTGGGCGCCCCCGAGATAGAGAGCGGCGCTACACAGATTCTGGCAGACGAGCTGCACCAGATAGAACGTATCGAGTCGCGGATCCGACCGGATGACGTTGCGCTCGGGTAGGACGAGCCGCTCGAACCGGACGCTGCGGGTATCCGCGAGGACCAGATGGTCGCCGAACAACAACTCCTCCGAGATGTGAACGGCGTCGTTGCCGGTCAGATCCGTGATTACGCCGACAGGGGCGCCGTCGGCATCGTGGGTCACGAACGTCAGCTTGTCCGCCTCGGATGCCAGGGACATGTACGTCGACCATTCCTCGACCACGTATGAGTCGTTCAACCAGGAGATCGTTGACCCCGAGGCCCCCATCTTCCGGCCTCCGGCCTGGGACGTCGTATTGGCGATTAGCAGGCGGCCGGAGTAGACGGACTCGAGAAACTCGCCGACGATCTCCCCGAGCGCGTCCTGCTGCGACGTCATGGAGCGGGTGAGCTCGAACGCCCACATCGATGCCAGGTGCTGGGAGACGCCGAGCGCGAGTCCTGGCGAGCTTTCCCCGAGCACGTGCGCGACCGCGACCGTCGCCTTGAACAGACCAGCCGGGTCGTCGCGGTGGAGCCGCGGCAGGAACGGCACATCGCTGGCCCGTAGCGTCGCGAAGAACGCCGCCGGATCCCGCTGTGCTGCGGCCTTCTCAGCCGCATCGGAGACCTCGGGGAGCCGTTCGAGGCCGGTCCCGGCGGTGACCAGCCCGGTTCTCAGGATCATCGTGGTACATCCCCCTTGTGTCGATGTGGCTGCGACGCCTCGGTGGCCGGTTGATCCACGGCAGTCACCGCACGACACCGAGATCTCGTCCAACGCGGCCGAAGATGTCGAGCGCCTCGTCGAGGTGGTCCTTCTCATGGGTCGCCATCACGCTCGCACGCAGCAACGCCTTGTTCGCCGGGACCGCGGGTGCCAGGACGGTGTTCACGTTCAGCCCGGCAGCGAACAGCTCGACGCCGAACCTGAGGCACCGCAATTCGTCGCCGATGATCACCGGGACGATCGCGCTGGCCGAGCTGCCGACCTCGAAGCCCTGGCTCCGCAGGCCGGCGCGCAGGTAGTCCGCGTTCTCCCGGATCGCGACGATGCGCCACGGCTCGGCCTGGAGGATGTCCAGCGAGCAGTCCACCGCAGCGAGCGCGGGCGGTGGCATCGACGCGGAGAACATGGCAGACCGTCCGTGGAACCGGATCCAGTCCATGAGATCGTGGTCACCGGCGACCCATCCGCCGATCGATGCGAGGCTCTTCGAGAACGTGCCGGTCAGGACGTCACACGCACCGACGAGATCCAGCATCTCCTCCACGCCGCGGCCGGTCTCCCCGATCATCCCCAGCCCGTGCGCGTCGTCCATTGCCAGAGGCACCCCGAGCCGGTCGCACGTTGAGCGGATCTCGGGTAGTGCTGCCAGGTCGCCGGACATCGAGAAAACGCCATCGGTCATGACCATCGCCGGTTGGCCGTCGAGGCCGTCGCGCAGCTTTTGCTCCAGGTCAGCCACATCGTTGTGCCGGAAAGCGATCACCCGACACCCGCCGACGCCCGCCCCGTCGTAGATGGACGCGTGGCACTCGTCGTCGACGACCAGCGTGGTGCCCTTGCCCATCACCGCTGACAGGAGCCCGATGTTGGCCTGGTAGCCAGTGGTGAACAGGACCGCGTCTTCGCGTCCGACGAACGAGGCCATCCGTCGCTCGAGTTCGATGTGGCGCGGGGTCGTCCCGTTTTGCATTGCCGAGCCTGACAGACTCGATCCGTCGGCGAGCGCGGCGGCGGCCACAGCCTCGCGGACTCGCCGGTCCGCGGTGAGACCCAGATAGTCGTTCGACCCGAGCATGAGCAGCCTGCGCTCGCCTGCCCGGCACGTCGTACCGTCGTTCTGAACCGGCCGGTAGTACGGCATGAGGTCGGCCGACTGGAGTTCGGTGACCAGGCGGAAGGCGCGGGCCTTCGAGAAGACGTGGTCGGAGGCGCCGCGGGGATGCCGATGCCGCTCCTCGAGCAGCTTCGTCAGATTCGGGTCCGGCGGTTCGGTTTCCGCCGTCATCGTGTCCGTTCCGGCGGCGTGCTGAGCCAGGTCTGCCTGCGACGCCGTGGGTTCGGCGAAAGTCCGGCGGAGACGGTCGAGGTGGTCAAGGCCCCGCCGCACGTGGTGGTCCGGGACCCCGAAGTCGACCAAGGCAGCGATCTCGTCGATCCCTGCGTCGGCGACGCGCTCGACGAGCGGGCGGACGCCTTCGGGAGTCCCGACTAGCGCGCTCGTTCTCCGGTACCGCTCGAATGCGTGGTCGAGGACGCGGGCGCGTTGGGTCGGGTCGAGCGCTTCGAGGTCCTCCGAGCGGCGACGCCAGAGGTCGACTGAGTCCTCCAGATACCGTTTGAACGGCTCCTCGACGACGCGGCGCACCTGCTTCTCGTCGTCGCCCAGGAACGTGTGCAGCATGAGCGTGACCCGACCGGTCGTTGGGTCGTAGCCCGCGGCGGCGCGCGCTTTCCGGTACGCCGAGACCCGTTCCGCCAGCTCGCCGACGTCCTGGAACAGCAGGGCGGTCAGGACGTTCGCGCCGAGCTGCCCCGCCGTGACGAACCGTTCGACGCTGGATGTGCAGGTCAGCCACGTGGACAGGGAGGGCTGGACCGGACGCGGGAAGACGGTGATCGCGACGTCGTCACCGGTGCCGCCCTGGCGGGTGAGCTGTCCGCCGGACCACAGCCGCTGGACCTGGGCGACGCCGTCGAGCATGGCACGTTCGCGGTCCGCGTAGTGCTCGGGCGCCAGAACGAAGTCGTCCGGGCTCCAGCCCGTGGCGAACGCCAGGTCGACGCGGCCGTGGGACAGGTTGTCCACGACGGCCCATTCCTCGGCCACACGGAGCGGGTCGTGCAGTGGAAGGACGACGCTGCCGGCCCGCAGGCGGACGCGGCTCGTAGACACGGCAGCCGCAGACGCCAGTACAGACGGGTTGGGGAACAGCCCGCCGAAGGTGTGGAAGTGACGCTCCGGGATCCACACGGCCTCGAAACCGTGCTCGTCGGCGAAGCGCACGCTATCCATGAACAGCGAGTACCGGTCGGCCGAGTCTCGCTGGGCATCGCTGGCGAAGAACAGCAGGCTGACGTCAATCGTCCGACGGCCTGATCCGGTCGCCCCGGTGCTGGTTCGCGGGCCACCTCCAGGCCCGTTCGTGGTCGGCGGCTCGTTGTCGGCCGACCTGGAACGCTCGACTGAGATCGTCGTGGCGATGTCGTCGGCCAGCCGGCCCAGGGTCAGCCCGTCGAACATCTCCTCGGCGATGATCTCGTGCCCGAACGTCCGCTCGACGTGCTCCGCGAGCTCCGCGGACTTGAGTGAGTCCAGGCCCAGCGTCGTCACGGGGCGCGCCGGATCGACGGTCGTCACGTCGATGTCACACCGCTTGCTGACCCACGTGACGAGTCCGTGCAGGATCTCACTGGTCTGCGTAATCCCCGGCATGATCCGTCCCCCCTGTGAGAAATAGTTGACGAGCCCGGCCCCGCTGCTTCTTGCCACTCGTCGTCCGCGGTATCCGCCCCCTGCGTGTGAAGGCCAC
Source organism: Pseudonocardia sp. TMWB2A (assembly GCF_017312135.1). Classification (NCBI taxonomy): domain Bacteria; kingdom Bacillati; phylum Actinomycetota; class Actinomycetes; order Pseudonocardiales; family Pseudonocardiaceae; genus Pseudonocardia; species Pseudonocardia sp. TMWB2A. Next base: position 158,824 of record NZ_QKQY01000004.1, on the reverse strand, counting down.
CCTCCAGACGGCCAGCCCGTGCGAACGGGCGACGATCTGCCGGATCTCGCTCTCGACACCGGACCTGTCCAGGCCACCAGTCGCGCGCAGGTCGATCTCCTGCAACACCACCAGCTGCTCGCCGTCCTCGGACCGGACGCCGAACGCGACGGTCCCCCCTGGCCTGAGGTACGGACGGCTCCCCTCGATCGACGTCTCGATGTCGTGCGGGAAGACGTTCCGTCCGTGCAGGATGACGAGCTCTTTGAGACGTCCGGTGACGTAGAGCTCACCGTCACAGACGAAGCCGAGATCTCCCGTTCGCAGGTAAGTCCCGGTCCGGCCTGCGCAGTCAGCGAGGGACGAGCCGAATGGGTCCTCGCCGATGCCGTCTGGGTTCCGCCAGTATCCGTCGGCCACGCTCGGGCCCTTCAGCCAGATCTCCCCGGCCCCGTCCGCTGCGACGACTCGGGCGGTCGCCGGGTCGACGATCTGCACGCTGCCAGTCTGGACCGGTCCGACCGACAGCAGGGTCCTCGTCGGGGAGTCAGGTCGAGTCGGGTCGACATCGGCGGCGGGATCGGAATGCAGGACGCGGGCGCCCCGGCCACGGGGCCCCCCGCTCACCATCAGGGTCGCCTCGGCGAGTCCGTAGCATGGAAAGATCGACGAAGCACGGAACCCATGCCGGGCAAACCTCTCGGCGAACCTCTCCAGAATCGCAGGGCTGATCGGCTCGGCCCCGACGAAGGCAGCGTCCCAGCTCGAGAGGTCGAACTTCTCGGACTCCTCCTCGGTGATCCGGCGGGTGCACTGGTCGAACGCCGAGGGCGGCCCGCCGCTCGTCGTCGCGCCGAAGTGCGAGATTGCCGCGAGCCATGACTGCGGCCGCCGCAGGAACGTGCGGGGCGAAAGCACGGCGGTGTGGAAGCCGACGAACAGCGACTGCAGTAGCCCGCCGATCAGCCCCATGTCGTGGAACGGCGGCAGCCAGGTGACGATCCCGCTGTCCGGCGTGTGCCCGAACGCGTTCCGGGTGATCGTGAGGTTGTCCACGAGGTTGTCGTGGCGGACCCGCACACCCCGCGGGGCCGTCGTTGAGCCGGACGTGTACTGCAGGAACGCGATCGCGTCCGGCGATGGCAACGCGCCTGTAAAGGGGGCGAGCGGTCCGTCGCACGGGATCACCCGCACCGCGGACAGTAGAGGGTTGACTCGGAACCGGTCGGTCAGTTCGCCGATCTGGTCGGCGGGGGCGATGGCGACGGTGGGGCGACAGTCCTCGGTGATGCTCGCCAGGCTCGCCAGCTGCCGGTCCGAGGGGGTCGCATCTACCGGTACCGCGATGCGACCAGCGAGCAGACAGCCGAGGAACCCGGTCACGAAGGTCCGCCCTGCCGGGCAGCACACGAGCACCCGGTCCCCCCTGACGGACACGGATTCGAGGGTGTGGGCCACGGCGGAGCATGCAAGATGGAGCTCCGCGAAGTCGACGTGCTCGGCGAGCTCGAAATCGTCGTCCGGCACGAACGAGTACGCCGCGGCGTTCGGCGTCCGCTCCGAGTGCCGGACCAGCGTCTCGACCAAAGTCGACGAGGCATGCCGATCGCTCACGACGTCCTCCGCGGGTGGTCCGGCTCCTCGGTCAGCAGGTGTCTGAGCAGGTCACTGATACCCGGCACCGCAAACAGCACCTCCACGCCGTCCAAGTCCGGCGGCAGCTTCCTGGCCGGTCCCGGCAGGAGTGTGCGCACTGCACCGGCCTCAGTCGCGATTAGGCCGCCGGCCGCGACGTCCCACGGGTGCAGGGTCTCCGTGTGCGCATCCAGCCGTCCAGCGGCTAGCCAGGCGAGATCCAGAGCAGGCGAGGACGCCCGGCGGATGTCTTGGCAGTGCGTGATCAGCCGGCGGATGCGTTCGACGAGCGCCTCGATGTCGGGGCGGACGTGCGGGAACCCGGTGCTGACGATCGCGTCGGCGAGCGAGCCCCGGTCGGTCACCCTGATCGGGGCTCCGTCCAGAGCGGCTCCCCGCCCGAGGATCGCGGTGAACGTCTCGTCCAGCAGGGGAGCGTGCACCACGCCGGCCTGGACAACGCCGTCGATGGCGAAGGCGATCGAGACAGCGACGTAGCGGTGCCCACGTGCGAAGTTCGCCGTCCCGTCGATCGGGTCGACGATCCACAACGGTCCCTCGCCGACGACGGGCACGTCATCGGACTCCTCGCTCAGCACCGGGACGCGCGGGAAGCAGCTGCCGAGCACGCCCCGGATGATCCGGTCCGAGCGCAGGTCGGAGTCCGTGACCGGCTCGACGCCGTCCTTCATCCGCAGCGCCGGCCCAACGTCCGCCCGCGCGGTGCGGGCGATCTCCCGCCCGGCGGTCTGCGAGGCTGTCACGGCGCATTCGAGCACCGCGTCCAGGTCATATTCACCCATGGTTGTCCAAAGTGGAGTACAGCTCGTCGTAGGGGCCGAACGTGGACGTCACCGACGCCAGCGTGATCTCTTGAACCTCGACCCGGGGCGGCACGGTTAAGAGCGACACGACGATCTCGCCCATCTCGTCGATCGACAGGGCCTCTGGGCGGGCCCCGGGTCGCTTGCCTCGGAAGTACGAGTCCACGCGGGAGGGGACGACGGCCGTCACACGGACGCCGTGCGGACGGACTTCCCGTCGCGTCGTGTTCAGCAGGGCAAGAAACCCCGCCTTGGACGCGCAATACGCCGACCGTGTGGGGTAGGCGTAGTACGACGAGTCGGACGCGATCCCGATGATCTGTGCGCCCAGAACCTCCCGCAGAACCGGCACGGTCAGCCGCAGTGTGTGGAACGCGCCGTCGAGGTTCGGCCCGACGACGCTTCGCCACTCCTCGTTCGAGATGCGGTCAACCGCGTTCCAGGTTCCGCCGCCCGCATTGACGATGACCGCCCGCAGGATCGGCACATCGGACAGGGAATCCGCGCCGGCGCGGTCGACGGCGGCGGGATCGGCGACGTCGACAAGCGCCGTGGTGACCCGGGCACCGAGCTCGGTGGCCTGCTCGGCGGCCGAAGCCAGATCGTGCTCGGTGCGTGCCCAGAGGATCAGGTCGAACCCGCTCTTGGCCAACGCGAACGCGATAGCCCGGCCGATGCCCCGGCTGGCGCCGGTGACGAGCACGGTGCCGCGCGTGGACGCTTCACTCATCGGACGCGTCCGCCCGATCCGCGTCGGCGCCGGGAGGTGCCGCGATGGCCGGGTCGCCCGCCCCCTCGGCTGGTATCGCCGCCTCCTCGGCGTCGACAGACAGGTGGGTGCGGGAGTCCTTGTTGTAGCAGGACGAGTCTTCTCGGAATGTGAAGTCCATCAGCGGCCGCCTTCGTCGGTGAGAACGTCGTGACCGACCGGGATGGCGGCCCCGGCGTCGACCATGGCGGTGAGGGCTCCGTCGGCCTGCTGCCGTTGCCCGGCGGTAAGCCCGAACGCTCCGGCGAACTCGTCGAGTGCCTGCTCTCTGGGCTGCCCGTCGAGCGAGAGCCACAGCCGTGCGGCGATCTCGGAGACGTCGAAGCCGGTGTTCGGGCCGGCGAGGGCTAAACCGTCCGCGAACCGGATCATGCTGTACGCCGGGCTGCGGCTGATTCCGTCGCTCGCGGGGCTGCGATGGACCAACACGCCGGGTGGCTCGTCCCAGCCGTCCAGCTGCGCGGCGGCGGCTAGCCGATTCGCGAGAAGTAACCGTCGGCTCACGACGGCGCGCACCTGCTGCGGCGCCCCATCGAGGGTGATCTCGTCGTGCAGCGATCGCCACACCGGTTCCCGAAACGCGGTGAACTCGGTGCACCGGGCCAACCGGCGGAACAGGAACTTGTCACTGATGTAGAAGTCCCGAGAGGCTGCGAGCAGGACGTCGCAGGCTTTGCGCAGGGCCAGCTCTGAGGCATCGAGCGCGGTGTACGTGTCGCCGGACAGTGCGCATCCGATCGCGTCCTCGGTGTAGGTGGCCGCCTCGATCGCCGCCCGGGTCATGAGCATGCGGGACAGCGCGGGCAGGCTGATCTCGGCCAGACGTCTGGCGACGTGGTCATCGGCGAATACGGGAGACGCGACTGCCAGCCGGACGGTCTTCATCGCTGTGACGTGATCGATCATCACCTGCCATCGATCCCGCTTCGTGGCTACGTACTCCGCCGCAAGCTCGACCCGCCGGTCGAACTCCTCGGTGCCCATCGGCAGCAGGTCGATTCGGCGCCCACCGCGGACGTAGTTGAGCTCGTGGATCTGCCCGGGCTCGTCGGTGACGACGATGACATCCACATCGGAGTGTCGGTGCCCTAGCCCGGCTGAGATGCTGCCGGAGAGCAGGGCGGCACGGACCGAGGCACGGTGTCGGGACGGAAGCTCGTCGACAAGTGCGGCTGCATGACCGCGCTGCTCCGACGTGAAGTAGCCGTCGTGCTCCAGCTGCACGGGGCTCGTGCCCCTCACGCGGGTCCCACCGAAGGCGCCGCGCTGAGGACCCCCCGGGCACGCAGGGATCGTTCGATCTCCCTCAGGTCGGCGTCGGTCATACGCGCCTCGCCGTCCTCCTGCGGGCCCTTGGCCGCCTCCGCGCCAGCCCGGGTCCGCGTGATGCCGCTCTTCATGTCCAGGATCTCGAACGTCGGCCGGACCCGGGGACCCTGGATGATCAGCGACACGGTCTGTGGCCGCGCGTACGTGGCGTGCACGAACGAGTGATGCAGTGTGTAGGTGTGCCCCGGAAGCTGGTCGTGGATGAGCCGTGGCGGCAATGAGTCCGGAACGCCGTCGCGCCACAGGTCATCGACCTGGCCGAACACGAAGTGGCGGTAGCTTCCGGCTAGAATCCGCGCGACGAAGCTCGCCCGGTGGTTGTGCGCCTCCTCGATCATCTGGTCGCCGAAGACATGCAGCCGCACCCGCACCCCCGACTCCGCGCCCTCGTACAACACGATCTTGCTGAACAAGTTGAACCGTTCGGCCCGGCCGCGGAGATGCCCGTCTGCGAGCATGCGGACGAACATCTCGGAGAGGACCGTTGGCTCCGCCAACGCCGCCAGCGCCTTGTCCCCGGCGTTGTGCGCATCCTCCAACGATTCCCAGTCCAGTCCTCTGAACACTGAATCAATGTCGTCAATCACGACGTTGCGCCCCCGAACGGTGTGGTGTGCCATACCGGGCGCGGCGCGCCCCCGGCCTTCTGTAATGCGTCGGTCAGTCGCTCCCGGAACGAGGACGGGTCCGCGGCGAAGAGCTCGCTCAGGTCTGAGACTGAGTCGTGAACCAGCCGATGCAGGGAGCCGGTGAATCCGACCGCACGTACGTGCTTCTCGAGCTCGCGTACATAGGTGGCCGTGCCGTCCGGGAACGTCACGTCGCTCTCCGTCTCCACCTGCACGTACAGGTCGTTTACGCCCTTGAGGTGCGCCGCCGTCACCGCTCCACGGTTGTCGTCGCCGGGGACGCCGACGGCAGGGAATCCGTGCGCCCACGCGACCCAGCAGTCCGACTCGCCCTCCACGAGGATCTGGTAGCGCAGCTCGGCCGCGGCCCGTAACGCTTCCGGATCGGAGTAGGCGGTGATGGCGCGACCGCCGTCGGGGTCCCACTGCGACCCCCCGGCTCCGCGGACACCCACACGGCGGCGCGAGCGCGCCGGCATCCCGTCCGGATGCTGGTACGGGAACAGCACACCCCACGGACGATCTTCGAGACCGAAGCCTCGTAGTGTCGCCTCCGGGAGCCCCTTGATCTCCGCGAGCATTCGCACCGTCACCGGTCGGCTCGGCTCCTGTCCAATCACGAACGAACCCCCCGATCCGCTTCGACGGGCTCCCCAGTCGGAAGCCACGCACCGTCGTCCAGGTCTTCCACCGCGGGTCGTGCGTCGAGATGCCGGTCACTGGCGTGGGCTGCGACGGCGACCCGATGCCAGCGGGGCCAGGGCACCCCCAGCCGGTCGACCAGCCCCAGCAGCGCGGGCCAGTCCCGGCTGCGGCCGGTGCGTACGGCCTGCGCAAGCGCTAACGTCTCGTCCCCGACGGCTGAACGTCCTCTGGCCTCGACGAGCCGGACCAGCTCGTCGAGCGCCTCGCTGACGTCGAACGTCGCGGACGTCGTGTCGTCCTCCAACTGCGCGAGCTGGGCAAACACGTCCGTGGGGTCGTTGGCCCCGGCGCGAGCCGCGGCCAGCAGTCGGAGCCGTTCTCTCCGGTCGAAGAAGACGCCCAGCTCACGCACTATGTCCGCCGGTTCATCGCTGACGTGGATGTAGGTGAGTACGGACTCCTGGCCGGGTCCAGCCAGCGCGCGAAGATGCTCCGGCCGACGGCGCTCGGGCGCGCTCGGTCCCTTAAGGCGGCTCACCATGACCGTCGCTGGTACGTCGGTGCCCGGCGGCCGACGGCGCAACAGGACGTACAACCCGATGGCGCCGAGCATCACCATGTCCATCACGTCGATCCGTTGCCGAGTTGCAATGTTGAGCTGATAGCGCCAGATCTCCCGAACGAGGTGCCGGGTGAACTCCAGCGGCCTTCCGGCGACCGGCACGTAGCCCATCTCGTCGAGCCGGGCGAGCAACCGCCCGCCCCCGCGGGTGGCGATGATGTCGGGCCGTAGCACCAGGGGTGAGAGCTCGTGGAGAACCGGAACGGCCGACTCGATGCTGCCGAACGCGTGGACGACGTCGTCGACCGCGTCTCGGTAGTACGGATCCAGCGAGAACGTCCGAATCTTGCTCGGCGATCGGGTCAGGCTCGCTGGTACCGGAGCTCGTCCTCCCGAGATGAGAGCGCTTTCATTCATGCACCCCTCCGACTTTTTCGTAGAGGGTGTTGTTGGTCCAGACTCGGGGTATTTGTCCCCATTCCATCGCGCTGTGGGCGTCGGGGAAGAATCCTCGGCCTTTGTGGTTGGCACTGGTATTGCAGAGTAATGGTATTCCGCTGATCTGGTAATAGGTGGTGAGAAGTTGATGGACGGTGGGCTCGTCAGTGTGGTGGATGGTCTGGAGTCGTGCGGTGTTGTCGACGTGGCAGATTGCTGGGATACGGTGGCGCCATTCCGGGCGGACGGTGTGGTCGAAGAGCATGTAGGGGTCGGGGGTGCCGGGGTCGAAGACGTCGGGGGCGTTTTCGTGGAGGCAGATGGGGGCGACAGGTCGGTAGGGCTCTCGTTCTTTGATGGTGTTGAGCGTGTCTTTCATGGTGGGGTCGGTGGCGGGGGCGAGGATGCTGCGGTGGCCGAGTGCGCGGGGGCCGAGTTCAGCGCTTCCGTGCAGGAAGACGACGGGTTGGCCGGTGTGGTGCAGGACGTGTGCGAGCTCGGTGATGGTGCAGGGACTTGCGGTCCAGCCGGGTGGGGTGGTTTCGGTGGTGGGGAGCGATGGTCCGGAGTAGACGCTCCAGTCGAGGTAGGGAGTGGTGGTGTGGGTGAGTAGCGCGCAGCAGGCGGCACCGATGGCGCTGCCTGCGTCGTTGGGAAAGGGGGGGACCCAGACGGTGTCGGCGATGCCGGAGTCGCGGATGGCGCGGTTCCATTTGATATTGAGTGCGCAGCCGCCGACGAGGCAGAGGTTCGGGGTTCGCCGGCCGTCCGCGTCGATCACCTTCACCAGCTGCTCAAGCAGCAGCTTTCCGACGTAGTACTGCACGGAGGCGACTACGTCGTCGGGGTTCGCCCCGTCAAAGGAGAGCGAGGACATCATCCGGTCGAGGATCGCGCGCCCGCGCCGCTCGTTGGCATCCATGTCGGCGACCGACCGTCGCCCGAAGACCTCGGCGGTGACCCGGTCGTAGGTGTCCTGCAACTTGGCCACCACGCTGTCGTCCACCGACCCGAGCCCTGCGTACGCCATGACCTTCCCGGGCACCGCCAATGCCTCCTGAGCCTCGACTGGCCCGTCGAACGGCGGATAGAAGGGAGGTACCAGCTGCGCGAGGCAGCGGTAGGCGTCGCCGAGGAGGTGGGCGATGGGACCGAGGCTGCGCGCCGACCCGTCGGGGGATACGTGGTACACGAACGGAAACATCCGCCCGTCCCAGCACAGGACATAGGCATCCTGCGCGAGTGCGGCGAACGGGCTGGTGCAGTACGCGCTTGCGACGTGCGTGGCGTAGTGGGCGTAGCTGGAGTATGGCCTGTCCAGCAGCCGAAACTCGTAGCGCTGAAACAGGTCGGAGCTGGTGATTCCCCGCCGGTACGGCGCGGACCCGACGAGGACTGCCTGTTCGTTCCAAAGCCGTCGCTTTGCGGTGTCGCGCCAGCCGTCGACCACCAGTTCGTCCACGGAGTCCAGGTCGTACCCGTACTCGGCGAGAAGGTCGGGGATCACCCCGAGATCGGGCATGCGACTGTGCCGCAAGCCGTTGCCGATCTTCTCGGTCTCCACGGACGCGACCAGTCTGCCGTCGTCGACGAGCGCGAGACCGCTGTCGTGCGTGATCTTGACTCCGCAGATAATCACTGTCGAGCCGCCTCCCCGGTGTTCTCACCGAGCATCGCAAGCACGTCCGCTCTCGCGACCGGGTCCAGCATGTCAACGTTCACGTGCAGGCGCCGGCAGCCCTCGACCAGCTTCACCATCGACTCGCGCATCGCTTGGTGGGCCGCGAGGTAGCGCTTGAGGTCGCCCTCGACGTGTGCGAGGAGATCGTCTTTGAGTCCGTACGTGCCAATTGCTAGCGCGAAGTTGTCCAGGAACAGGCAGAACGACTCGGTGTCGAGCTCGGTGACGTGGGACGGCCGATCTTCGTCGAAGTCTACGATGCAGACGTTGCGAACGGGCGCCTCGAGCTGCCAGCCGTTCTCGAACAGCTGGTTCGGGTCCGCGCGGTACTCGCCCTTCTCGAAGTGCTGCTGCAGCTGGCCCGCCGCGACCAGCGGTGCGAACCACGGATCGCTGCGTACTCGCATCGCCGAGGGAATGCCGTAGACCAAGCCGTCTCGGACGAGGACATGGGTGTTGGCGAGGAACCTTGCGCCCGACAGACACGCCTGGGTGAGGAAGACGGTCTTGCCTGCGCCCCCCTTCCCGAACAGCAGGGTCGCTCCGGCGTCCTGCACGAAGCCAGCCGCTTTGAGATGGACCATGCGGTGGTCGGCGGCGTAGACGGTTAGCAGGTGCTTGATGAAGTATGGCCATACCGTGCGCTCAAGGTTGCGACCGAACACGTAGTGCCGGTTGCCTCGGGTGACGAGGTGGGCGGGCGGCCCGAAATGGTGCGCCAGGTAGTAGCCGACCTGGAACCGTTCGGCGCGGTACGTCCGGTCGACGAGGGGGAGGAGCTCGGCGAGGTCGAGTGGATCGCGGTCGAGGTCGATGCAGATCAGCTCGTAGGCACACTCCGGACTGGCCTGATCTGAGACGAACTTCGCGAAGTACTTCCACCCGGAGAAATCCGACACGTTGCTGGAGATTCGCAGGCGGAAGCGGTTCAGGTCGACGACCACGCTCGACCGGATCGCGATCGACGAGAGGAAGTCCTCTCCGGTCGACCCGCTGGCGAGACTCTCGGTCTCCGGCTCGGCGGAGTGGTAACCGCTGACGCTCAACGCGCTTTCTCCCCTCTTCGAAATTACGTCGACCTCAGTATCCTGGAACCATTCGATCAATGGTCGTTTACTTCTCCGACTTTTTCGTAGAGGGTGTTGTTGGTCCAGACTCGGGGTATTTGTCCCCATTCCATCGCGCTGTGGGCGTCGGGGAAGAATCCTCGGCCTTTGTGGTTGGCACTGGTATTGCAGAGTAATGGTATTCCGCTGATCTGGTAATAGGTGGTGAGAAGTTGATGGACGGTGGGCTCGTCAGTGTGGTGGATGGTCTGGAGTCGTGCGGTGTTGTCGACGTGGCAGATTGCTGGGATACGGTGGCGCCATTCCGGGCGGACGGTGTGGTCGAAGAGCATGTAGGGGTCGGGGGTGCCGGGGTCGAAGACGTCGGGGGCGTTTTCGTGGAGGCAGATGGGGGCGACAGGTCGGTAGGGCTCTCGTTCTTTGATGGTGTTGAGCGTGTCTTTCATGGTGGGGTCGGTGGCGGGGGCGAGGATGCTGCGGTGGCCGAGTGCGCGGGGGCCGAGTTCAGCGCTTCCGTGCAGGAAGACGACGGGTTGGCCCGGTGTGGTGCAGGACGTGTGCGAGCTCGGTGATGGTGCAGGGACTTGCGGTCCAGCCGGGTGGGGTGGTTTCGGTGGTGGGGAGCGATGGTCCGGAGTAGACGCTCCAGTCGAGGTAGGGAGTGGTGGTGTGGGTGAGTAGCGCGCAGCAGGCGGCACCGATGGCGCTGCCTGCGTCGTTGGGAAAGGGGGGGACCCAGACGGTGTCGGCGATGCCGGAGTCGCGGATGGCGCGGTTCCATTTGATATTGAGTGCGCAGCCGCCGACGAGGCAGAGGTTCGGGGTTCGCCGGCCGTCCGCGTCGATCACCTTCACCAGGCCGTCGACGACGATGTCGGTTAGGAATCGGTGGATGCTCGCCAGCATGTCTTCCGCGGAGGCCCCTGGGGCGGACAGCCGATCGCGCATCCGCTCCAGGATCCTGCGGCCGGCGAGTTCGTGTGCGGCGTCGTCCGGGACGTCACCGGTGCCGAGGACGGTCGCGACCGCCTGCTGGTAGACGGTGTGCAGAGCCTGCACAGCTGTCTTGTCCGGGGTGCCGAGCGACACGTAGGCCATGATTTTGCCGGGCAAGGCCAGTGTGTGTGGCCAGGCAACGTCGTCGTCGAACGGCGGGTATCCCTGGGCGAGGGTGTGGTAGACGTCGCCGAGCATGTAGAACGGCGGGCCCACTGCTCGCAGGCGTCGAGCGTCGGGACTGTAGTGGTAGACGAACGGGAACATCGCCCCGTCCCAGCACAGGATGTACGCGTCGGCGCCCTCGCGTGCGAACTCGCTGGAGCAGTACGCGCTCGCTACGTGGCCTGCGTAGTGCGGGTAGCTCTCGTAGGTCAGATCCAGTGACGTAAACGTGTACGGCTTGAGCAGGTCCGTGTGCAGGATCCCGCGGCGGTAGGGCGCGAGAGGAAGCGAGATCTCCTGTCCGCCCCACATCTTGATCTTGTCGGTCTTGCGCCAGCCGTCGATGACTAAGTGGTCCAGGTCCGCCGGGTCGTATCCGTGGGACCGCAGGAGATCGAACACGACGCTAAGGTCCTCGATCCTGGCGTGCCGCTCTCGGTTGGCCAGCTTCTCCATCTCAGCGCTGAAGACGAGGTGCCCGTCTTCGACGAGCGCGACCCCGCCGTCGTGGGTCACCTTGATCCCGCAGATCAGCATCCGTCTGCCTCCGTCCTTCCGTGCGGCTAACGGACTGTCGTCGCCGCAGTGTCGAACGGGTTGGCGCCGCGGACGACGGTGATCTCCGGAACGCCACTCCCGGAGGACATGACGAGCGCATCCGAGTCGTGGTCGTAACGGTCGGTCTTTGTCATCCCTAGCCGGAAGCGGTACCCGTGGAGGGCTCCGGCCTCCGATACCCACACGATGAGGCGGCCGGAACCGTCGAACCATGCGGTGCCCGGCGTGGTGGGTGCGTCTTCCGCGTTCGAGCGGATGGTCAGCTGGTGTAGGCGACCCGCCAGTCCCGCGAGGAGATCGGCCTCGGCGTGTAGCGCCTCCAGGCCGGGCGACAGGTCGTTCCAGAGCAGATCCAACACCGTCTCATCGACCTGGTCGCCTCCGTCGATCCGGACGAAGAGATTTTCGAAGACGAAGTAGTAGCAATCGCGTTCAAGTTGGTCGACGCGGCACATGGCGAGGCTCGTCGCCTCGAAGAGCGGTTTCGGGAGCGGTGAAGTCGAGGAATCCTCGCGGATCTCCTTCATGAACGACTCCCGTGCGTTGAGAACGGCCAGTGCCGCCGGGGCCTCCTCGTAGCGGCGATGGAAGGCGCGAACTAGTTTCTCCACGGCGCCAACGCGCGGGTCATCGAACTCGTACTGCCAGCGGTCGCCGAGAGGTGCGGTGTCGGTGCGGCCCTGCGCGATCATCTTCCGGTACTGGGGGGTGCCCCAGTAGATGTTCATCTTGTTCTGTAGGTGCTGCACCTTGGCGTAGCCGGATCCCTTGATCCAGAAGTACTGACGTTTAAGCTCGTCGTAGGTCATCTCCGGGTCGAACATGATGTATCCGAAGTTGATCTGATGCGGTTTCAAGCCGATTCCGCGTAGTTCGGAAAGGGCGTTCTCGTTGTCCGCCGACGTTGTTCCCTTGTCCCATCTTTCCAGAACGCTGTCGACGCCGGACTCGACGCCGATGAACAGGCGATGCATGCCGACATCGACGAGACGTCCGACGAGATCCCGATCGATGGTGTCCGCACGCATCTCCGCATAGAATCGGATATCCAGGTCGCGCTCGGTGATAACGTCACAGAACTCGTGTACCCAGCGGATGCCACTCTTCGACGGCATGATGAAAAGGTCGTCCACGAATGAGAATCGACTGATTCCGTAGGTGTCGATTACGTGCTGCATCTCGTCGGCGATGCTCTGCGGTGACCGACGGGCCACGTTATGATCTCCGTAGATCTGGTGGATGGAGCAGAACGTGCAGGCCGCGTAGCAGCCCCGGGAGGCAACCAGGTATGCCGACGTGGCACCGGACGAGTCGGCGGCGATCATGTGCTGGAGATCGCGCCGCGCCGGAAACGCGAGCCCGTCGAGATCCCGGATCCGGGGGCGAGGCGGGGTGCGCAGTGTGGCGCCGTCCCGGCGGAGCGTCAGGCCGCGCATGTCGGTGAGTGGTTGGTGTTCCACCAGTCGAGCCGCCAGCTCGACGATCGCGTGCTCACCCTCGCCACGGACGATCGAGTCGACGTTCGGGTCAGCCTCGATGATGTGTGTGTCCGCCGCACTCGGGAACACTCCGCCCAACGTGATGTGCATGTCAGGGCGCTGGTGCTTCACAGCGGCCGCGATCTGTCGTGCTGCTCGGTAGGTCCGCTGCGACTTCGCCGAGATGCCGAGCAAGCCGATCTGGGGATCGGCAAGGATCCTCTCTGCTACCTGTTCCGGGCCGAGACTCAGCAGCTCCGCGTTGATGACGGTGACGTCGAACTCGTGGCGCTCCAGCGCTGCGGTCAGGTAGCCGAGCGCGAGACTCTCGCGGTACTTCAGTCGGTTCTTCTGCCAGGCCTCGACCAGATATGGATGAACCAGCGCGACCTTGAAGGTCCGGTCCGAGCATCGGTAGTCCGCGTACACATCGTGGACCACTGGCTCAATGTTTAGCCCCGTCATTACAGCCCCCGTCAGTGCCGGATGCATAGAGGATCCATTGCGCACTGGTGTAGCGACGTGCCCCTCGGATGTTCTAGCCGTCCACCTATGCGTTGCAACGTGGCGTCGACGGCCAAGCTTCTACTCGAGTTGACTACGTCCGTCCAGCTGGCGACCCGAAAACTGTTGCAGTCAACCTTCGGGGCTGTCAACTCTGCCCCGACATGGCAGAATTTCCGGAGTAATTCTGCCCCGGACATGGCAGATTTTTCTGGAGCGATAGCGCGTCTATCAAGGTAGTGTGGGATCGGACTGGCGACGCGCGCGGCGTCGTACAGGATGGCCATCGCGTGATCATTCTGGGCACCTCCCTTGGCCGCCAGAAGATCGATCAGGCGATGACAGCCTCCTCCTGAGCGGGTTTCACCGAGCCGACGAGCGGCCAGATCTTTTGTTGCCTTGTTCGACGTCCTGTGCTTCTCTCGAAGATGTGTGAGCAACAGTCACAGTGGAGCTTCTGGGAGACGGAGTTTGCGCTTTCTTGTGATCGGATCAGGGTTCGGTGAGCAGCACCTCTTGTGGCTCGATGAGTGTCCCGACCACGAGCCGGTCCTGCTCGGTTATCACCGGAATGCGGCGCGCGCACATGCGCTTGCCAGACGGTTCAGCATCGGAGTTGTAGACGATCTGTTGAGCGTGATCTCGTCCGGAGAAGTCGATGCGGTCGCCGTCGCCTCCCCGCCCGGCATGCACGAGGAGAGTGTGCTGGCCGCGCTCGACGCCGGGTTGGCTGTGGTGAGCGACAAACCGCTCACCACAGATGTGGCGTCCGCCGAGCGGCTCGTCGAGAGGGCGCGGTCGGCCGGAGCCGTGACCGCTGTGACGTTCCAATGGCGGGCGAATCCTGCACTGCGCGAACTCCGGTCGATCGTGTTGAGCGGCCACCTCGGGGACGTGCTGCATGTCGACCTCGAGGCACAACACGACTTCCTGGCCGGGCCAACGACGGCATGGCCTTGGCGACACCGGTGGGAGACCGCGTCCGCCGGGGCGCTCGCCGACCAAGGTGTTCACCTGTTCGACCAGCTGCAGTGGTTGGTGCCCGGCAACTGGTCAGTGACGGCCGGTGCCGCTGTGGTGGCGTTCGACCAGCGCTCGTCGATCGACGGCACAGTGGAGTGCCACACCGAGGACGTCGCCGAGGTGCTGCTGGCGTCGGACCACTCACAGGCACGGGTGTTCGTGTCCAGGGTGTCTGCCGGACACCGTGTCGTGCGGGTGCGCGTTCTCGGGACCCGCGGGCAGGCGACTGTGTCGGCCTCTCCGGACGACGGCAGCGCCGTGCTGGACACGATCCTGGACGGCGTTGCGAACGGCGGGACCCGGTTCGGCCCGAGCTCGATGAATCCCTACGCGGCACTGTTCGGGTTAGACGGCTCCAGTACGGCGGACTTCGCCGCCGGCCTGACCGCTCAGGTGCTGCTCGACGACGCCCTACGGCTCGGATGTGGCAAGCCGTTGCGCACCACCGGTCGTCGTACCGGCCGCGACCGGGAGCATTTGAAGACCTGAGGCGTACATGAGGACGGTCGGCCGGCGTTGGGAGATGGGTGAGGTGTCGCAGCCAGTTCGACTTGCCGTAGCCGGGGTGGGCAACAACATCTCCGCGCTATGTCAAGGCGTCGAGTACTACCGCAAGCTCGCACTCGCCGGTGTGCCCGAGCCGGACTTCCCCGGCATCAGGGTGCCCCGGATCGGCGACATCGGCGTCTGCGATGTCGAGATCGTCGCTGGATTCGACGTGCACCGGGACAAGGTCGGGGCGAAGCTCGCCGAGGCATTGATGGCCCCACCGAACAACTATCCGCAGCTTGACGTCGACATGCCAACCACGGACGTGATCGTCGACGACGGACTGCGCGAGGACGACGACCCGGCCGGCCCGGCCTTCCGCCACCTGGTGTCGCGGTTGGAGGACAGCCGCGCCGAGGTACTTCTCTACTCGCTGCCTACCGGTCTGCAGTGGGCGGCTACGGCGTACGCCCGCGCGGCGCTGAAAGCAGGCGTCGCGTTCGTCAACTGCACGCCCGAGATCGTCGGCCGGGACGAGGCGCTGCTCGCGGAGTACGAGCGTGCGGGCGTGCCGCTGATCGGCGACGATCTCGCGAGCCACCTCGGGTCGTCGGTAGTCCATCGTTCGCTGCTGGCCCTGCTGGCCGAGCGTGGGCTTACCCTGTGCAGCAGCTACCAGCTCAACTTCGGTGGCAACGAAGACTTCCGCAATCTCCGTGAGGTCGGAGAGAGCAAGCGCACGTCGAAGCTGAACGCGTTGAGTCAAGCGGGCGTCGACACGTCAAAGGTCGAGGTCATCCCGTCCGCGGGGTTCGTCGGCCATCTTGCGGACAATAAGGTCGCGATCCTCAATATCGAGGGTCAGGGCTGGGCGGGCACGTCCGTCTCCCTGGATGTCAAGCTGAAGGTGCAAGACTCCAGCAACGCAGCAGGTGTGATCATCGACCTGATCCGGGTGGCGTGCGCGGCCCGCCGTGCAGGCATGAGCGGATTCACACCGGCGGCGGTATCGAGCCTCAAGTCGCCCAGCGGTGGCCACGGGAGCTGGACGGCCGCGGACGTGCACGGCAGCTGGAGTCGGCTCGACGGGGGAACGACGGTTCCGTGAGCACACGGACGCCATTTCGCGTCACCGTGCTGGTCTACCCCGGCATCGACGAGCTGGACCTGTTCGGTGTGCATTCCGTGCTGGCCAAGGCGACCCCGCGGCTGGAGGTGCGGATCGCGAGCCAGCTCGCCGAGGTTCGGAGCTCCGGCGGTGTCACGTTCACCGTGCCGCACAGGCTGGATGAGGTACGTCGTGCCCACGCCTTGGTCGTTCCCGGTGGACGGGGTGCTCGGGACGCCTCGGCGGACGGCGAGCTGGTGGAAGCGGTTCGTGACGCCGCCCGCGGTGCCGCGCTCCTGTACGCCGTGTGTACGGGGGTTCTCGTCATCGCCGCCGCCGGACTCGCGCGCGGCCGGCGGGTGGCGATACACCGGGGAAAGACCGATCTCCTGCACGGGTATGAGGTCGGCGCGGTCGCCGCTGGACTGATTCGCGACGGCCCGCTGCGCACCGTCGGGGGCATCCGACGGGAGTCGGTGAAGGCTGTCGACCTGGCGTTCAGCGTGCTTCAGGACTTCGTCCCGGACCTAGTCGAGCCAATCGCCGACCGGATCGAGACGGATCCGGGTGACGGAAGGGGAGATCCCCGCCGATGAGCGGTACTGGTGATCGTTTTCGTGGGAGGGCGGCATGAGGCGACAGTTGATCCCGGAGGGTCATTCCCGTCCGGTCGGGAGGTATTCACCCGGCCTTGCGGTCTCGGGCTCGGGAACCCTGATCTTCGTGACCGGTCAGGTCGCCGTCGACGGCGACGGCAAGCTGCTTCATCCCGGCGATGCCGGGCGACAGGCCAGCGTCGTGTTCGAGAACCTGGCGACCGTGCTGGCGGCGGGCGGTGGCTCGCTGTGCGACCTCGTCAGCATCGTGATCTACGCCGTCGACGTGAAGCGGGACTTCCGCGCCATCTCCTCTGTCCGTGACCGGGTGCTCTCCGAGCCCGCCCCGGCCAGCACGCTGGTCGAGGTCGCTGGTCTCGTCGAGGACGGCGTCCTGCTGGAGATCAGCGGTGTGGCCGTCGTCGGAGACCGGTAGTGGCTGTGCACGCTGCGCCCCGGTTGCTCTCGGCCCCGGAAGCGGACCAGATGCGACTCACTGCGGCCCGTGCTCGAGTACTGGTCGTCGGATCGCTGAACATCGACCTGGTCCTGCGTGCCGCCGCAGAACCGCTCGACGAGGGCGCGGTGGCGGTGGAGTCGGCGCAGACCCTCGTCGGCGGGCATGCGGGCAACTGTGCCTCCGCCCTGGCCGCTCTGGGAGTCTCGGTCGACGTGGCCGGTGCCGTCGGTCAGGACTCGGACGGCGATCTGCTCGTGCGCGATCTGAGCGACCGCGGGATAGACGTCTCACGCGTGAGCCGTCACCCGGACCTACCGACCGGCCGGGTGGTGATCCCGGTGTTCGACGATAAGCACTACATGCTGCTCGCCCGGGGAGCGAACGAGGCTTTCGGTGCTCACGAGCTGCTGAAGGCCCTGGACGGCGGCCACGACGCGGTGATGGTGTTCGATCCAGGACTCGAGGCGCTGCAGGCTCTGCGTCGAACCGATGCGCTGCTGTGCTGGAGCCCCGGTGGCTTATACGCGTCGAGCAGAGTCGCCGAACATGTCGTTCCGCAAGCGGACGTCATCTTCGTCAATCGCTCCGAGTACAAGGATCTCGGTGTGGCCGTGCCCGGTGAGCTGGTGGTCACCCTCGGCGCGCGTGGCTCACTGGTTCGTCATCGTGGCTCCGAACTCGCCGTGCCAGCTCGCCGAGCTGCAGTTGTTGACCCGGTCGGCGCCGGCGACGCGTTTGCGGCGGCGTATGTGCTGGCTCGGTTAGCCGGTCTGACCGCTGCGGCGCGCCTGGCAGTTGGAAACGCAGGGGGGGCGGCGGCAGTCGAAGGGAGTGGCGCCCGGACCGCCCTCGCCACACTCGTCGAGCTACTAGGCGAGTCGGCGACGAACTGACGCCCAGCCGATGGTGTGCTTGCCGTCACTGCTGAGCGAGCCGCTACCCGCGCCATCGGCGGCCGCGTCCTCGAGGCCACACCAAGATGGTCTCGCCCGATCGTGAGGTCGACGGACTAGCACCCTCTCGATGGGGGCAGTGTTCTCCTCCTTGCTGAGGTGTCCGTGTCCGTCGCCCGGCTCGGGTGGTTATCCGCTGAACTGGGCGGGCTGCGGCTTCGTCGCCGGCGTGACCTTGTCCGGCGCTGCCGGCGCCGGTGCGGTGGTCGAGGTAGCGGTACCGTTGTCGTGGTAGGCAGCGAGGACCTCGGCGGGGATACGACCCCGTGCAGAGACGTCGTATCCGTTGTCCCGCGCCCAGGTTCGGATCGCCTGGTTGTGGCGCCGCGCCTGGGCCGACCCACTGGCCGCGGGCGGATTGGTGCGGGGCACGCGCCGGCCCCCGGTCGCGGTCCGCGCGACGGATACGAACGGGGCGAGCTTGTCGCGGAACGTCGCGGCGTTGACCTCGCTGAGGTCGATCTCGAACAGCTTCCCGTCCAGGGCGAAAGAGACGGTTTCATCAGCGCTTTCGCCGTCGAGGTCGTCGATCAACTGCACCGTCTCGATACGCGCCATCGTGTCACCCTCTGTTGCATGAATGGTTGGCGCTGAGGCTAGTTGACGGTCCGCGCAGGGCCCGTCTTCCCCAGGCAGTTGAGGTCGCTGGTCAATGTCGTGGTGATGGCGCGGGCGGTCGCGCTGCCGGGGTGGTAGGCCAGGTAGGTGGCCAGGACCCGTAGTGCGGTCAGCGCGTCGTTCTCCCGCTCGACTCACTCGCTTCGGGGAGCAGCTCGTGCCTGCTGAAATGCTGACCGCAGCCGCCTCGACAATGCGGTTCCTGCCACGATGACGGGGTCTGGCATCACGATCCTTCCGCACAGCAGAGAGGCACCTGATCCAGTGTGCGACAGGGCACCGACAGTTCTGTGCACCACGGGCCCAGAGCGGCTCGCAAACCTCCAGCCGGGCTCACGAACTCCGAACAGCAGAGCGGTCGAAGCAGAAGTAGTGCTCAGCTGTCACTGGAAGCTGGCCGTGAACGGGGTAGCCGGGGAAGCGGCCGGATGAGGCGGGCGAGCATGGTGTGCAGGGCGGTGGTGTCACCGGCCAGCGAGAGCGCGGAGGCTCGGTTGTTCTCGGCGGGGTCCATCGTGGTCCAGCGCAGCTCGTAGCCGGCGTCGGCGGTGAGCTGGGCCAGGAACGCGCGCTGGGTGCGCCCGTTGCCCTCCCGGAATGGGTGCAGGGCGTTGATGTCGCCCAGCAGGTCGGCCAGGCCGGTGACGAAGCCGTCGAGGTCACGCCCGCGCAGGACCTGCTCGGAGTGGAGGCGGTCGAAGATATCGGCGGCGAAGGATTCGAGGTGTTGAGGCAGGCAGAACAGCTGTCCCTTGCCGATGGACACGGTGCGCAGCTGCCCGGCCCAGTCGTAGAGGTCGCTGAAGATGTGGTGGTGGAAGTCCTGCAGGTGGTCCAGGTCGTAGCGCCCGGGTAGCGGCTGCTGGCGCAGCTCGATGAGGCGCAGGGCGGTGAGCTCGGCCTCGGCCTGGGCGAGTTCGGCCGGATCGGTGATGCCCAGCCGGTTCCGAAGGACGCCGGTGGCGAGGTCGAGGTAGGGGTCCGGGCCGGTCAACGGCGGTAACGGGCCAGGACACGCTCACGAGCCTCGTCGGTGCTGACCGAGCCGGCGGCGACATCGTCGAGCAGAGCCAGGCCCTCTGCGCTCGGCTCCAGGCCCTCGGCGCGGACCGAGGCGAGGGCCTCATCGACATCAGCACGCCGCTGCGCGGCCCCGACCAGCTGCTCGTGCCGGGCTACTGACATCACCACCGCTTCGGGCTTGCGGTGCGCGCCCACGAACACCGGCTCCGCCTCCGGGTCCTGGACCCGCTTCAACGCCGCTGCCAAAGCCGTACGGAACTCACGAAACGACAGCACCTCAGGCACCCACACACCTCCCAGTGTACCCGAACGCGTACACATTCGAGTACACGTTGGCCGTGTGTGCGTCTCCGCGGACGCGACGTGGTGCGTCGACGACCGGTAGTAACGATCGACAACCTCCACGCGAGGAGCAAGGAGACAATCGCGACACGCGCCGAGGCTGCCTTGTATTCCCGCACCGCGCAGCGGTCCTTCTGGCCTGCGTGCGATCGGCCGGACTGGAGCAGTAGATGTGGGCGGACAACGAGACTGAGGTCGATCTTCTCGGCTTCGGGTTCCTCGTGGACACGCTAGTTGTGGCGCTTACCGAGCGACGTCTACTGCCGCTCACCGTTGGGCTGCTGGGTGACTGGGGGTCAGGAAAAAGCAGCCTCATGAAGATCGCTAGAAAGGAGCTGGAGGGATTCGCAGAGGGTGGTGAAACCCCATCGCGATACCTGTGCGTCGACTTCAGCCCGTGGCAGTACGAGGACTACGACGACGTCAAGGTTGCGCTCATGACGACGGTTCTCGACGCCGTTAGCGAGCGGGTACCTGCCGAACAGCAGGAGCAGGTGTCCAGGCTGCGTGGGCTTGCACGTGGTCTTGGGCGCTTGGGGCGGCGCGGCGGCAGGGCTGTGCTGAGCACAGCGGGTGCCGCTACGCCGCTCGCGTTGCAGGCTATCGACCCGACTCTTGACCCAAGTGCCGTCGAGGTAGGGACCGCCCTCGTCCAGGCAGGTGCTTCCGAGGCCGCCAAGGCGCTTCGCGATCCAACGACGCCCTCGACGCCGGAGGGACCCGCAGGTGCGGAGCCGATCGTCGACGCCGGCGCCTTCAGGGACGAGTTCACACGTTTGGTCAGCGGGCTCGACGACGTCGATGCAGTGGTGGTGTTCATCGACGATCTCGACCGTTGTCTCCCGCCGACCGTCGTCGATACCTTCGAAGCCATACGGCTTTTCCTCAACACTCCGAAGACAGCCTACGTGCTTGCTCTGAACCAAGCGGTCGTTGAGTCGGCGATCGACTCCCGGTATCCCCAGCTGCGGCGTGCGAACGGTACAGGAATTGGAGCCGACTACCTGGAGAAGATGCTCCAGCTCAGAGTGGTTGTTCCTACCTTGTCCGCACCTGAGGCGGACACCTACGCCAACCTTCTGCTCGCCGAACTCCATCTCGGCGCCGACGAGTTCGCTGCCG
This sequence comes from Pseudonocardia sp. TMWB2A, assembly GCF_017312135.1. NCBI lineage: Bacteria > Bacillati > Actinomycetota > Actinomycetes > Pseudonocardiales > Pseudonocardiaceae > Pseudonocardia > Pseudonocardia sp. TMWB2A. The sequence continues at coordinate 137,831 of NZ_QKQY01000004.1, read as the reverse complement.
TGCTCGCCAAGACCCAAGCTCGACGGGCAGCGGGGAACTTGCACGTCGCATTCAATCTAGGCTTCGCCCGTGATGACATCGCGGCAGTCCCTGGGGTGCTTGTCCGCGATCTCGACTGGGCGGCGAGCATCTCCGAGATCCTCGGAAGCGGTTTGCGCGGCAACCCACGTCAGCTCAAGCGCTTTCTGAACAACCTGCTTCTCCGCCACCGCAGCGCGGAGCGTCGCGGCATCGAGCTCGATCTCCCGGTACTCGCTAAGCTGATGGCTCTCGAAGAGCAGCACCTCGCCGATTTCCAGCGTCTCTTCGACTGGCAGCTGACGAACCCGGGACCGATCAGCCAGCTCGCGATGGCGGAGAGCCACGCTCGTAGGCTCCCTGCACCGCCCCCGGAAGGTGACGGCGTCGACGCCGAAACTCCCGAGGAACCTCCTAAGCCGAAGCCCGTGGGAAAGCGCGATCGTGGCACCCGACCGGCTGCAGTGCCCGAGGATGTCACGTCCTGGCTTGAGAAGCCACACATCAGAACCTGGCTGGGACTCGAACCACCGTTGGGAAGTGTGGACCTCGCGCCGTACTTCACGTACTCGCGTGGACGACTCGCCTTTGGGGTCGCACTTACTCGACTGCCACCGCATCTCCAGGACCTGGTGTCCCGCATACAGTCGGAGTCGGGTGCGGTGCGTCGCCTCGCCCGTACCCAGATCGTGGAACTTCAGCCCGATGAACGGGGTCTCGTCGTCGAGGCCGTGCTCGAAGCCGTAGCGCGCCGCCCGGGCAGCAGTGCCTTCGGTGCCGCGGTCGAGATCGCAGATCAGGCGCCGGACTCGTTGAAGACAATCTGTGATGCGCTCACAGGACTGCCTCCCGACGCGATCCCGCCACTCGAGGCGGGAAAGGCCGTCAGACGGCTTCCCGCCGATGAGGCGGTCGTGGCAGCGCTGTTCGACCGATGGGAGCAGAGCGGTATCCCGCGACTCGCAAGCGTCGTGGGTGCTGCTCGCAAGGCACAGCAGGCCGGCGGCAGGGGCTAGTGGGGACCTCCGCGGACCGGACGTCCGGTAGCGGCGGGGCGTGGACCCCGCTCAAGCACGCCACCGCATCCTATGTCAGAGGACTCAGAAGCGGATCCCCCGGTGACGAGGTGCGCGCCCGACGCGTCCTCAGACGCCATGTCCCCGTCCTGGGCGGAGCAACCGGTGCGGCGTCGAGCGCACGGTCAGGACGACGAGGCGTCCAGCGGCTGGGAGCCCTTCTTGCCAGTATCGGTGAGGCCGGGCTGGGTGAGGCGCTCCGATCGTTAGGTCTGGCAGAGCTCGTCGGGCGGGACCGATTTGACGTGCTCGACGAGCTCATCACCTTCATCGCGGGCGACGGTGATGACCTTGACTCCCAGGCGGCCCGTGATGCGGCTTGCGATGTCCTCGACGAGGTGTTCGGCCCGGCGGATTCATGGGCAGATCTCAACGCCGTCACCGTCTCGCGAGACGCATTGCCACAGCTCCTCGAGACATTCCTCGCGCAGTATGTGTACAACCGGGTCCCTGTAGTGGCGGAGCGACTCAGCCAGATTGCGGATCCGCAGGCTTTGCGCCGGGCCGATGATGAGATGCGCGAGACTATTCAGCTCATGGTTTCACTCCGGATTCCGGACGACCCGTTCAGCGTTGACTGGTCGGGGCCGGAAGGCTGCACGATCGCGGAGGACTCGATTGCCTTGACCTACGAGGCCCTAGCCGGGATGGAGGATGATATCTCGTGACCGAGTACCTTGTGCGCACCAAGCTCAGCTCTACCACCGGTGAGCCCGACCACGTTCGGCTGCTCGATTGGGCGCCCGGCAGCCGAACGGCGACGATCCAGACCGGCGACACCGGAGCCGCGTTCCTCGACGGCTGGAAGACGACTCAAGCCGCCGAGGAGCTGATGCTCCTCGGCGCAGTCGTGTACTGCACCGACAAGGTGACACGCCGGCGCGACGCGGCCGACGGCTGGACGCGACAGATCGCGCTCCGGTTCCCTGCCGAGAGCGTCAAACAGTGGCCCAGTGAGGCGTTCGAGTCGGCTCTGAGTTTCCTCACTGGCGATCACTGGACCATTCAGCCCTACGCAGCCACGCATCGACCGCTCGCCGTCACCGAAGACGTGGAGGAGATGAGCGGCCCGCCGCTGGGGTTGGGTGTTGACGCCGTATGTCTCTTCTCAGGCGGGTTGGACTCGCTCTGCGGTGCAATCGACCTCCTGGAGGAGGCCCCCGATCGTCGGCTCTGCCTACTGTCTCACCACGAAGGTGGCCAGGCCTCCACCGCTCAACAGATCCTCCTCGACGCCCTCACCGCTCACTACGGCCAGGAGAGGTTCATCTCCCGGAGGTTCTTCCTCCGGCCCGCTCCGGTGAACAAACACCAAGCCCGGCCACTACCCCGAGCACGCGAGAACACGACTCGCTCGCGCTCGTTCCTTTTCCTCTCCGTCGCAACAGCCCTAGCGGCCGCCGACGGACCCGCGACCCCGGTGATCGTCCCGGAAAACGGCTTCATCGGTGTGAACGTCCCCCTGACCCGAGCACGCGTAGGAAGCGCGAGCACACGCACCACACATCCGCACTTCTTCGAGCGGTACGAGACAGCGACTGCGGCGCTGGGCGTCGCCAACCCACTGAACAACCCCTACCGCCTCCAGACGAAGGGCGAGATGCTCGCCAGATCCCGCAACCCCACCCTGCTCCGTGCTCTCGCACCGCTCAGCGTCTCCTGCTCGCACCCCGAGACCGCCCGATACGTCGGGCGCCGGCAAGGCAACTGCGGGTACTGCTTCCCCTGCCTCATCCGGCGGGCGTCGCTCGCGCACGTGGGGTGGGATAACACCGAGTACGCCTACGACGTGTTTTCCGATGCAGACCGAGAACTCCTTCTCGGTGGCCGGAGCCGCCGCGGAGCAGACCTCCGTGCCGTGCTGATGGCTGCATCCGCCGATGCTCCGGATCGGGACGTCCTACGCAACGGCCCTCTCCCCCCCGGGGAACGAGCTGCCTTCACCGCCGTCTGGCGGCGAGGGCTGGCCGAGCTGCGCAGCTGGCTCCAATCCGGGAACGACAAGTTCGGCCGAGTGATCGGCAGCGCGCGATGAGCACGGCCCTGACGGACACCCACTGCCATCTCGCCGCGTACCCGAACCCTGTGCAGATCCTCGACGATGCACAGGCCGTTGACGTGCGGGTCGTCGCCGTCTCCGAGGATCCCGGCGAGTATCGCTCGCTACGTACGCGCCTCGGCAGGCGCGACGGCGTCTCGGTCGCCCTCGGCCTCCACCCTCTGCGAGCCGGCTCGTCGGGTCCGCACGACCTTGCCCGCTTTCTCCGTCTCCTGCCCGGCGCAGACTGGGTGGGAGAGATCGGCCTCGACTTCTCTCGAGCGGGCCTGCCCACACGACGCCGTCAGCTCCAGGTCTTCGAGGGCATCCTCGCAGATGCGCAGCTGCGTACCCGGCCTGTCACCGTTCACAGCCGAGGCGCGGAGAAGGAGACCATCGGGCGGCTCACCGGAGCAGGGGTTCGCGCGATCCTGCATTGGTTCACAGGACCACTTTCCATGGCGGAGGACGCGCTCGCCGCAGGGATGTACTTCTCGGTCAATCCGGCCATGCTCCGATCGAGATCCGGCACAGCCCTTCTCCGCCTGCTCCCGTTGAGCCGCACCTTACTTGAGACCGACGGACCCTACAGCCGAGCTGGGAACCGATCCGCCACACCCGCCGACCTGCCCGCCGTGATCCAGACCCTTGCCAAAGGCTGGGAAATGACCACCGCAGAAGCCAGAGCAGTCGTCGTGGGTAACCTCCGGACTGTCGCGGGGCATGAGCTTCCGTAAGTATCACGGCGTGTCCGACTGCGATTCCTATCAAGCAGATCGCTCCCAGGCTCGGGATCGCGCTGACGACCAGCACCGATGCCCAAATCGTAGGGTGGTGCGAGAGTTGGTGCCGTCACGACGTTGCCTCCGGAGGTGCGGGAGTCGATCGCCCAAGTTCCACGCAAGCGCTGAAGAGCTCGGTGATGTTGCGTGTCGTCGCGGTCTCCCACCCTACCGGGGTGAGGGAACGCAGCAGAAACGGAACTCCGCCGATCGCAACGTTGCAAGCCATATGATCCGGGGCGCAGCCTCGGGCGGTCGTGATGGGGTAGGGAAAAGGGTGGCTCGACTCAGGGTCGGCGGCGATGGCGCGGAGCAGGCTCTCGTGGACCTCTTCGGCATAGGGGCCGCCCGACCATTCAATGATGAACCGGGAATGGCCCAAGCGCTTCTGGCGCCAGAAGTCGAGCCACGTGCAGAGTTCGGCGATCGACTCGGTGCCGCGCTGTAACTCGTATAGGACGCGACCAAGTATCTCAAACTCGTATGACTCTGTAGCGTCAATGCTCATCGCGCCAGGCCGGGCAGCTGCGGCAGCAGCTCGGGTGAAGTTGTCCCCGGTTTCGGTCATCTCACTTCGTGTGGCGCGAGTCCGCGCGCGCCGGCGACTGCTCTTGCTCATCGTGGTCCTCCCGCGGAGCCCCACGTCCCCCGCCGAGGGCTCGGGCGAACTGACTAGATAAGCGGCTGCGTCGGAGACAGCTTGTCCGTATAAGCGCGGAGCGACGTGGGCACCCACAGCACGGAGTCAGGCGGGCCGCGGCCGCCACTGCGAATGATAGCGCGCGACCGATTGGAACCATGAGTGAGTGTCCCGTGCCCGCGACACCGATCCACGGCCTAGCAGGCCATGGTCGAGCATCCTGGCTGCTGTAGCCCTCGAGGTCCCTCACTCAGAGGGTGAGCGCTGTGCCCGTGAGGCCGACGTGACGCCACCTGTTCGCTGGTCGGCGGAGCGTTGACGACTGAGCAATGTAGGTGTGTCCGGTCTGGTTGCAGACGTGGATAAGGTCCGACGTCGGCCTGCCCGGTCAAGCCGATAATAGGAATTATGACAGTCGATCTGTAGATCCCGCAGCCGATCCCCGATCCGGGCAGGCCTAGAGCGGGCACTCGCTGCCCCTCGGGCACCGGACCGCAGGTCACAGCGGATGACACCGGAGAACGCCGCTGTCATCCTAACTCGGGTGCAAAGCCATCCCGAGAACTGGGCCGTGACCACGCACGAGTGGACCCGCACGCTCGACCTCGAGCACATTCGACGCATCCAGGCTGACCCGTCTACCTTCGCGCGCTCGGTCTGGCACCTCCTCCTCGAAGTACTCGCCTACGCTCGGGACGAGGCGTCCAGTAAGGGGACCGGGCACGCCACCGTCACGCTGCACGCCGACGGCACCATCGACGTCACAGACAACGGGCGCGGTACCGACACACGCACTGATCAAACCGGCCGCCTCGTGCGCAAACCCGTTATGGCCACCCGAGACGTTCGGTTTTTCGACGACCCCACCGCCGAGCTTCTCCTTGACGGCTTCCCGCGCCGGGGCATGTCCGTCGTCGCAGGCTCCAGCGACGTTCTCGTTCACACCAACCGCCGCCACGACGGTGCCTGGACCCAACGCTACGAGCACGGCCTGCCCGTCCAGGACCTGAGTCCCGCACCAACCGATGGGACGACAGGCACCACTGTGACTTTCAGGCCTCGCCCCGATCTGCCTGGCATCGCCAGCACCGCGACCGACCTCGGGCATCGCCTCGAAAGATTGCTGCCGCTCACCGTTGAGCTCCGGGACCAACGGACTCCGGCTGGGAATCCGAGTTCACCGTTGCCCGAGAGGGCAGATTGAAGGGCTCACTTAGCGAGCCGAACGGTTTACAGAGAGCTGCCAAACAGGCCCTGAGCAGCGACGCAAGCACGGACCAGCCGCCCGCGTCCGCGTATCGTCCGTGACCCACCGGCGGGGGTTTCTTCCCCACAGGCCCAGCCCCTGCCGCACTCCCCGGATCTGCGGACGGTGTCTGGCTCGGGCCGAGCCCGGCCGCCGGAGGCTCTTGCCATGTGGGGCCTCGCTGACCGATGAGTTTGCGACACCGCCGCCGAGAGTTGGACCGAGGTCGAGCGGAGGCGCTGCTCAGCTGTCGGTGGATGCCGGCCGTGACTGGGGTAGCTGACGGAGTGGCCTGATGAGGCGGACGAGCATGGTGTGCAGGGCGGAGCTATCACCGGCCATCGAGAGCGAGGACGCGCGGTTGTTCTCGGCCGGGTCCATCGTGGTCCAGCGCAGTTCGTAGCCGGCGTCGTGGGCGAGCTGGGCCAGGAACGCCCTCTGGGTGCTCCCGTTGCCCTCCCGGAACGGGTGCAGGGCGTTGATGTCGCCCAGTAGCTCGGCCAGGCCGGTGACGAAGCCGTCGAGGTCACGTCCGCGCAGCACGTGTTGGGTGTGGAGGCGGGTGAAGATGTCGGCGGCGAAGGTCTCGAGGTGTTGAGGGAGGCAGAACAGCTGTCCCTTAGCGAGAGCACACCGTGCAGCTCGCCGCGGATCGCGCCCCCTAACGGGGAGCCCCCCGGCTGTGCCACATATGGACGCCGACTCTGCGAAACATCGTGCAGATATCGGCCAGGTACTACCAGCCGCGGCGTTAGAGCACGAAGGTCAAGAGGGCTGTTCCGTCGTCGAGCAGCGTGACCGTGTGCGATGCGAGCAGCCACTCCTGCCCGAAGGAGTCGAGCGGGCTACCAAGCTCAACGTCGGTAGCTCGGCCCGGTGAGAGCGCGAGATCGTCCTGAGCCACGCGCATGGAGATCAACCGACGCTTCACCTGCAGCAGACTAGGCCCGAGACCTGGAGCGGCAGGGTCGCGTCACCATGGGGTGTCGCGAAACTGCCGGAGCAGGGTGGGGTCGTGATCGAACGCGGTGGTGCGCTCACCGAAGACCTTCCCGCGCAACCAGGGGCAGTCGGTCAAGGGGGCGAAGGAGCGAACGGTGCATCGGTGCAGATAGAGGCGGGTCAATCCGGGGAGCGTCCGAAGGAATCCGAGATCGATATCGGTGACCGATGAGAACTCGATGGTACGAAGACTCGCTGGGAGCCTGGCGGTGTCGAGACCGGCGACGGCTCCGTGGGTGATGTCGAGTCGAGTGAGTACAGGACAGTCGGGCACGTCCGTCATGGAGATCGTGTGGCTTCGTGTGAGGGTGAGATCGAGCTCGCGCAATTCCGGCTGATCGGCGATAAACGCGAGACTCCGTGCGGTGCAACCGTGGACGGTGAGGCTGCGCAGCCTAAGGGAAGTGGGGACGTGCAGATTCGGGCGCCAGCCGATAAGCAGATCGCGAACGGACGTTGCGATCGTGGTGAGGTCTGCAGCTTTCGATGATGTGTAATCCAAGGCCAGATATTCAAGGGTGCTGATCTCAAAGATCGCCGAATCGTTCCCCGGTCGGTCAGCGACTACGACCGACTTCAGATCGGGTAAATCTCGAACGAAGTCGAGTGTGCTCGACGAACGTGGGACCGGCGGTATATAGAGAAAGCCACGGTAGCCCTTGCGGACGTAGAGCGAGGTCTCCTTCTCCGACCAGAGGCGGCCCGGGACGGTGAATGTACGGACGGAATCGCGGTCGAGTTCGGTGACCGTCGTGTCGTCGAGGTCTGCGGTCGGCACCGAATGCGCGTGATCCGGGCCCGGTCCCGATGATCGGCGCACCACCACAGGCGCACCGGGGATGTAGGTCGCGAGTACGCCGTCCATCTCTGCGAGGAACGTCCGTTGGGCCCCGCCCTCCACCGTGGCGGCCCAGACGGCCTGCAGCTCGTTGTCCTCGCTGTCCAGACGGCGAAGGGCTGCTCGCGCGGCGCCGATGAGTTCGGGGTCTACAGCGATCCGCGCGAGCTGGGCGTCGGTGATGTCGAGATCGTCGTCGAGCTGTGGGCCGCCGACGAGCGAGGCGAGGACCACCACCGCGGCCAGCGCGGCGTATCCGTCGGGGGCCTCGACCGTTCCTGCCCTCGGCAGACAGGTGAAGGCCGCGCGAAGCGTGGCGGCGGGATCATCGGACTGGTCCAGTTCATCGAGCCAGTCCGCGGCGTCGTCGTTATCGAACGGACCACCGCCCCACGCACCCATACTCTCCCCCACCGCAAACCTGTCGGCGCATGATCACGATACGAGGAGAACGCCAGCAGTTCCTGACCTCACCGGCTGTTGGTGAGGCACCGACTCGCCTTCGTCGTCTAGCTGCGGTCGTGCGCCACCCACCTGGAGGAGGTCTTCTCGAGTTGCTCGACGAGACCCGCGAACTCTGCTGGCTTCCCGATGGCTGCACTCTCGGGGCCGAACGAGTCTTCCCACACACCTGCTACGGCGTCCATGGGCAGGCCCCCTCGCAGGACGAGACCGGTCAGGGCATCGATCTGGTTGGTGTACTCGGTGCCAGGGGCGCCGAGGTCGAGGAGGCCCTCCAGGTCGGCAGTGTTCACCGCCAGCGCGACCGCGTCGCGCACCGGCTGCCACCGGCCGCGTCGCCCGCCACTCATCGGGGTCCCGCCCTACGTTCTATACGCAGTGCGATGCAGGACATCACTCACCGTTCGTTCATACGAGCGGCGGCGCGTAGATCGTCGAGCAGGGCCCGGTGGTTCTCGGCGCCGGCGGCGTGCAGAGCATGGTGGACGGTGTCGAGCAGTGCCACGGTCGGGTCGGGGTTCATCGCCGCGGACAGGGCGGGGAGCGCAGCGGCTTGGGCGAGCAGCGGGACGCCGTGTTCGTCGGGAGAGGTGACGACAGTGCGGGGGACGTCCGGTGTCGCTCCGAGCGCGTGCAGCGCGGTGCTCTCGTCTGCGAGTACTCCGGGAAGGTCCGTGTGTCCGAGGTGGGACAGGGCGTCGGAGATCCACGGGACCTGGTCGAGGCGGGTGTCGGTGATGGCGCGGCGCGCGGTCCACAGGGCGAGGTCGCGCTGTGTCGAGGCGGGGAGTACGACGAGGTCATCGGCCAGTGCCCGGTCGAGCAGCACGAGTGTGCGGGCAAGCTCAACGGTCCCCAGGGGTCCGTCAGGTTGCTGTCCGGCCCACAGCAGGTTCCGGTAAATGAGCCGCTTTCGGGCGTACTTCGGGTCGTTGGCAACGGCGCGTGCGCGTTCACTCGATGTGCGCGTCGGTGCCGGCAGGGCGGCGGCGTGGGAGTGCCAGTACGTGGCGATCTCACTCGTCGTGCGGATCACGCGGTCGGGCTCGATGGGGGCAGGCCAGAACTGGAGGAGATACCGGTCGAGGGCGGGGTCGTCGTCGACACGGCAGTCCATGGCCCGGGCCTGGTCCATGCCGGCCGCGCAGTAGCGGACCCGGTAGAAGTCCGGTGCGAGCGCGAGGTCGGCCTGGTCGTCGATGAAGTCGCTGTACAGCCCGACCGGGCCCCGAATGACGGGGAACGCCACCTCGACCACCTCGGGCAGCTCGGGGACCGGTGGCGCGGTGTCGTGGAGCTCGACGGTGACCGGGACGCGCCCGGTGTGCAACCCGGTGATCAGCATCAGCTGGCCGCGTTCTGCCGCCCCACACAGCCCGTTGCACTGCCCTGCGAAGCAGTCGTCCATAACCCAGCCCTCGACCGGTGGCGTTCCCGTCCCGAGATGGAACTGGCTGTAGCTGACGGGATGCTCACCGTCGAAGAGTGTCCGCATCCGGGCATTCTGTCGTGCTCAAGCACGGCAGCCCTAGCGCCGTTGCGGTCCGCCTCCGACGCGGACGGGCGCAGTGCGGGCAGGTCAGCCACGTCGCGACCGCATCGAGTGCACGGCTGGCGTCGTCTGCAGAACGGTGGCGCGCCGCTGTGGACCGCTCGGCGGAGCTGCCAAGAACGAGCCGATAATACGGACTACGACAAACTGTTTGGTCATATTGCAGCGGATGACCGACAGCCTCCTCGGCCATCCGCACCCACGAGTCTCAACCACCCGACGGTCTGCACGTCACCGTCTCCTCGCGGTCGTGCTCGCGCTGCGGGCACCTCGCACAGGGCGTGTGGGGCAACCCCCGTCCGGCCGGCACGTGTGCGTCCGCGACGACGTCGTCCACGTCGTCTCCTGGCCGTAGAACACACGGGCCCGCCCTCGACGAGGTCGAGGACGGGCCGCAGGCTCTCCGAGGGGTCCGGTCAGACCGCGCCGGGGATGATCTGCCCGGCCGCGTACCCGACGGCGACGACGAACATCGTCGAGCAGAGGATGAGCGATCGGACACGCCGGAACGACTCCCCGTCGACGCCGTAGACGATCCCGCCGAGCCGTCCCGGAGCCGGGATCAACGCAGGGGGCGGCGCAGGCAGCACCAGCGGCGCGGGCGGGACCGGGTCGCGAGCACGAGGTCGACCGCGGCGTCCTGTGACAGGGCGATCCGGCACCCGTTCATCCGCAGGAACGCGTACGTGCACGCGAGCGCGGTGCGCTTGTTCCCGTCGACCAGCGCGTGGTTCGTCGCGATCGACTGCAGCAGCGCCGCGGCCTTCGACCACACGTCACGGTAGGCGTCCTGCCCGAACGCGGTCGCCTGCGGGCGGTGCAGCGCGGACTCGACCAGCCCCCGTCTCGGACCACCAGCGGCGCGCCGGTCGCCTTCCCACCGAAGAAGACGAGATCCTCCGCGGCGAGGTAGACCGTCACAGGTCGGCGAGCCGGGCGAACGCCTGCGCGTAGTCCTCCATCATCGCGGCCGCGATCTCCTCGCGGGACTCGACCGGCCCCGGCGGGATGACCGCGCCGTTCGCGGCCCGCCGCTGCACACCGTCGCCGGCGCGCACGGCCCAGTGGACGCGGCCCTGATCGGTGTGCTGCTCGGTCTCGCTCACGCCCCCCAGGGTAACGCCTCGGGTGGTTCACCCGGTCCTGTCGTCCAGCGGCCCACGATGCTGAGTTCCGTGGGGTTCGAGTCCCCGTACCGTTCCGGTGCACCGGCGGTGAACCCGGCTCCGGCGGGAAGCGGCCCCGGGTTGGCGACGCAGGCTCAGATCCTGCCGGGACCACCAGCGCCTACCGCACCGTGGCGTCCACGGCAAGCGTTCGTGACCGTCCTGCGACACCGCACCGGACCACCCCGCAACGAAGCCGACCCTCCGCGAGCTCGCCGCCGCCACGATGGCCGACGTCGGCTCCGACAACACTCGCCGGGCGTTCGAGAGCGACTGGCGGAGCTGGCTCACCTTCTGGGTCCCCGCCGAGGCCGACGGCTACGAGCCCGAGCCGCTGCGGGCCGACCCGGCACACCTCGTTGCCTTCGCCCGCTGGCTCTGCGAGCAGGAGGGTCGGAGCCCGGCCACCGCCCGGCGCCGCCTCACCGGGGTCCTCTCCGGTTGGGCCGGCCGCGGCGTCGGCTACCCCCGCGGGATCTCCAAGGAGGCCCGGCGGTTCATCAACGCCCACGAGAAGCGCCTCATCGAGCAGGGCGAGAGCACCGGGGAGCCGTCGGTGTCCCGAAGGCGTACGTGGCGCTGGCCCCGGGGCACGAGCCGACCGGGAGACGGCCGTCGCGATCCTCGCGCACGCCCGCGACCACCTGGCGCCCTACCTGCGGGTGCGGCGGCTGGAGTTCGCGGAGCTACCGAAGACGATCTCCGGCAAGATCCACACGGTCGAGCTGCGCGCCCGCGAGCGCGACGACGCCGCCGCCGTGGCCGCGACCGAGTGGCGCTACGAGGACCTCCCCGAACTGGGGGACGGCCCTCCTCGCCGGTGATCCACTACGGTCGGTCCGCCGGGGGCCCCGCACGTCGCGGGTGCCCGGAGGACGCCGTGCGACGTCGCGCGGCTCGGACGTGAGGAGTGCGGTGTGGACCGTCGGATCACCGTGGCGGCCGTGCAGCCGGCCCTCGAGCTGGGTGCGGTCGAGCGGAACCTGGCGCGGGTGGAGGCGCTGGTGCGTGACGCCGTCGCCGTCCACCGCCCGGACGTCGTGACGCTGCCCGAGGCGGCGACCTCGCCCAACGTGTACGACCGCCGGCTCCGGTCGGTGGTGTCGCCGGTCGACGGCGCCCCGATGCAGCTCTACCGCAGACTGGCCCGCGAGCTCGGGGTCGTCGTCGGCGGCGGATTCGTGGCGCAGCGCGGCGCGCACGCCTACGGCACCTACGTCCTGGCCGAGCCGGACGGCCGGGCGCACCTGCACGATAAGGACATCCCCACGATGTGGGAGCAGAACTACTACACCGGCGGCGACGACGACGGGGTGACCGCGCTTGCGGCGCTCGGCGACGTGCCGGTCGGCGTCGCGAACGGCTGGGAGTGGGCGCGCTCGCGGACGGCGGCCCGGCTCCGCGGGCGGGTCCGGCTGCTGCTCGGCGGGATGTGCTGGCCGTCGTACCCGCTGAACTGGCCGGCGCCGCTGCGCGGCGTGCTGCGCCGCGAGCACGCGCTGCAGCTGCAGCACGCGCGGGAGCTGCCGCGCCAGATGGCCCGGATGATCGGCGCGCCGGTCGTGCACCCGTCGCACGTCGGGCCGATCACCTTCGAGACGCCGTTCGCCCGCCGGGTCCCGTGGACGACGGAGATGGTGGGCGAGACCCAGATTGTCGAGCGGGACGGCACCATCCTGGCCCGGCTGACGGCCGCCGACGGCGAGGGGCACGTCGCCGCGACCGTCACCCTGGCCGAGCCGGAGCCGCTCGACCCGGTCGGGCCGATGTACTGGATCCCGCCGCTGAGCGTCGCCACCCGCCTCGCCTGGACGGTGACCAACGCGCACGGCGCCGCGACCTACCGGGTCCGGCACGCCCTGGGGCGGCACCCGTGGCAGGGTCGATACGTCACCGACCTGCCCGACGAGGTTCCTGCCGGGCGCTGACGCCGGGCACCCCCGGACCCCCCGGGCCAGGACTGGGCGTCCACCCAGTGTATGCGCCCGCTTCGCGTGCGAATTTCGAGGTGACGCTGCCATCCGGCGCACACGGGTATCACGATGTCGAGCCCTACACGTTCTGCCGCGCGGGCGGTCTGGCGTGCGAGGTTCTGGGTCGGGCACGCGTAGACCACGGGGCGGCCGAACATCTGGCGGCGCCACTCGGTGATCAGCAGCCCAGGCAATGTCTTCCCGGCACCGGTCGGTAGCTCCAGCACAACGTCCGGGCTACTGAGGTGCCGACCTATTCCATCGCGGTGATGTAGCCGAGCCGTTCGCGTCAGCGCCAGGGTCAGGGCGCGGGTAAGAGGGGTACACGCGCCCCTTGGTTGAGCATCAGGAAGCGGTCCGAGCGGCTCGTGGTCCCCGCTGGTCTCTGGACACCACCTGCGCAATCTCCGTCACGGACGGCCTAAGCTCGTCGAGGCTTGGCCGGTTGCCCCTTGTGCCCGTCACGTACCGAGCCATCTTCTGCACGGTCGGCAGTAGGTCAGCGTCGTTGCGTTCACAGGGCACGAAGAGGTGGTTACCGACAGATCGGAATGCTGCCGCTCTCGCGTGGTCTGCTCGGTGGCGGGCCACCAGCACCGTGCCTGGCATACGCGGCCAGAGCAGGATCTGTCGCAACCAGCCCAGGTCCTCGGTGTCGACTACCACGGTGAGATCGACGACGAGGAGGCCGGGCTTGCGATTGACCAGATCCTGCGCGCCGGCGCGGATGCTCTCGTGGGAGATCTGAATGTCCCAGCCCTCACCGGCCATGGGAGCGAGCAGGTTGGCCATCCAACGAGCCGCATGGTCGGTACCTATGATCCACAGCGAACGCTGCTGTGACCGCAGGGGGATTGCTGGGTTGTCCGGCGGCGCGTTCATGAGTCGTCGTCCTTGCTGAAAAGAGTCGGTTCGGTCGGGGCGAGGCAGGCCGCAGCTCTGTTCGCACCCGTCTTACAGTCAGAATCGACTGTCACTGGCGGCCGTGGTCCTTGCCCGGCGCTCCCATGTCCGAGGGATGACGGGGCTGCGACTGCTCGTGGCAGGTGAGGCCGGCAGACCGGCGGTCACCGATGCGTGGCCATTGCCTCCGTTGCATCGCGGTGGGTCCGGTTGTGCTCGGCCCGCAGCCAATAAGAGACCGCCTCGGCGCGGTTGGCCGCGCCGAGCTTGCGCAGGATGTGCTTGACGTGCGACTTCACCGTGCCCTCAGAGACGACGAGCCTGGCCGCGATCCGACCGTTGGTGTCGCCGGTGGCCATCAGCCGCAGGACCTCGACCTCGCGGCGGGTGAGCGACGGGTCGACCGGCGCGGAGCGCAGGAAGCCGTCGACGACACCGCGCCGAGAATCGGTGTGTGCGGACGGAATGCCCTCAGTTGCCTGGCCGTTCTCGCCGTGGCCCCACCAGCCGTCGCCGAGGTCGCCCTCACGGGCGTCGGTGACGCGGCGGGCGAGCCGGTCGACGTCGGCCCGGATCTGGTCCATCTCGTCGAGGACCATCGTGCGGGACAGGGCCTGACCGAGCCCCTGGGCGTAGAGGGTGAGCAGCTGGCGGTCGAGCGGGTCGACGTTGCGCTGCTGGTAGTAGCAGTCGGCGTGGACGAACCCGGCGACGACGCCGTGCACCACGATCGGCGCGGCGCAGTAGCTGCGCGACATCGAGGCGTCGGCGATCGGCCGGTTGATCCCGGGGCGCTCCTGCACCTCGTCGACCAGCAGGGAGGTGCGCCGGCGGACCATCTCGGACTCGACGATCCGGCCGTCGAGGGTCTGCGGGTGGGTGCGCCCCATCGCGAGGATCTCCTCGGCCCAGGCCGGGTCGCGCTCCACGTGCACGCGCTCGGGGATCCAGAGGGAGTCCGCGACGCGCGAGACGATCGAGCGGTCGAAGCCGAGGCCGCAGGCGGTCGAGGCGGCGGTGTCGAGCAGGGCGGTGCTGGTGCGGGCCTCCCCGAGCTGGGCGAGCGCGGCGCGGACGCGCTGCAGGGCGCGGTCGGAGTGGGCGAGCTGGTCGAGCAGGAGCTGCTCGTCGATCTCCTTGACCTCGCCGAGCATGCTCACCAGCTCCGGCGACGGCGCCGAGCCGGAGCCGAGCGAGGACATGGCCTCGGCCCACACCGACCGCAGCACCGCGCGGGCCGACCCGAGGTCGACGACGTGCTCGGGGTGCGGGAGGCGGCCGTCGTCGAGGAGGCGGCGGGCGGCCAGCAGGAGGTCCACCACGCGCGACGACTGGGCCCGCGGCATCCCACGTCCCTGTCCGGGCCAACGGTCGCCGGAGTCACAGCGGCGCATGTAGGCCACACGACTCATCCGCTCACCCATAGTTGACCTCCCTGCCAACATCACCGAGCGTGACCACTTTGGGCCCGCGGTACCTGCTCCAACGAGGCAGCGCCCGGTGCGATGCGTGCCGCCGCGCTCGGAGGTGTTTGGCCACATAACAGTCAGTCACGACTGTTAATGCTTGCCTTGCCTCAGTCGGCTTGAAGTCGAACCTCAGGCAGTGAACGTATGGCCAGTTCAAGATGCCTTCGTCGGTTTGACGCGTTGCCAGGACGGTCCTAAACAGTCAGCTATGACTGTAAAAGTTGCCCTTCCGGCACCAGTGGCGCCGACTAGAAATCACTCTGACGGCCTACTGTGTGTAAGCGACTTGCTGTCCCTGTCGTTAGGCGGTGCAGCCTGACAGGTTACGGCCATACCTGCGGTACGCTTACTGGCATGTCGGAGCAGGTGGACGATGCGGGACGTGCCGAGGTCGTCGTCAATCGGGACGGCCGGATCCTGATCCCCGCGCAGGTACGTCGTGATCTGGGGTTGGCTGCCGGGTCGACGCTGTTGCTGTCGGTCGAGGACGGGCGGGTGGTGATGGAGTCCCGGGCGCAGCTGGTCGCGCGGATGCGCCGGGAGATCGCCGCGGAGTGGCAGGGCGACCCGCAAGACTCGGCCGCCGACGAGCTGCTCGCCGAGCGCCGGGCCGAGGCCGCGACCGAGGACACCTCCTCGTGACCGGACCGGACCTGGCTGCGGTCAGTGACTCCGCCGCTTCCCCCGGCCCGGCGGTGCTGGACGCCTCCGCGGTGCTGGCCTGGCTGCGCGCCGAGCCCGGCGCCGACGTCGTCGAAAGCTACCTCGAGGCAGCGGTGATCTCGGCGGTGAACCTCTCGGAGATCTACCAGAAGCTGGCCCAGCGCGGCGTCGACGCCGACCGCACCCTGCGCCAGCTGCGCACCCTGGGGATCGGCATCGAACCGGTCACCGCCACCGACGCCGTCACCGCCGCGACCCTGTGGCCGGCCACCCGCACCGCCGGACTCTCGCTCGGCGACCGGTGCTGCTTGGCCCTGGCCACCCGCTTAGCCGGACCCGCGATCACCGCTGACACTGCCTGGACTCAACTCAAGGTCGGCGTGATGGTCGTACCCATTCGCTAGACCCACGGATGCAGGGGCGCCGTTAAAGAACGTGTTACCAGGGGCGAAGTAGGCGGGGGTGGCTCTATGGGTTCGTCAAGCGGCTGCGAGCCCGGGATCGGGGTCGTCCTCTGCATGTGGAGGGCGCCAGGTGCCGTCAGCGCACAGCGGACGGGTCACGACACCACGAAAACAGTCAGATCTGACTGTATATGAGTGAAGCAGCCTGCGGGTGGGCGACTAGGCGGCGCCGCCTGTTGCAGCAGCCGAGGGACGCGGGGAGCAGCACCATGGATGCATCCGACGCGGGCACTCGACGCGCAGCACGGAGCGGGCCAACCGGTCGATATCGGTCAGGTAACGCCACGCGCGCGTGGCGATCCGACGGCGCAGACTGAGGGTCACACGCTTGCTGGGGGCTACTGGGGAGCAGGCACTCAGCCATCAGGGAGGCCGGGACCGTCCCTTCGAGGACGTCCCGGCCTCTCGTACCCACCCTGCCTGCGACGCGTGCTCAACACGGCGTGATGAGCAGGATCTGTAGGCTGCGGCCGCATTCGTCGGTCTCGCCGCACAGAACGCCAGGGGCCTGATCCGGCAGGCAACGCTGCAGCGCCGCATGAGCCTGACGCGCCGCAGGTAGAAGATCGAGCGAGGGCGTTGCACGCGACCACGGTCGCGACCTGCCCGGTCTCGTCGTCGCGAGCCTCGACGGAGACACCTCGGGAGTGACCGTCGACGGCGGCAGGGGGGCAGCGAACAGGTCCGACCAGAGAACCGCGCCACCCGCTGCGGGGCGCGCCGGCGCGCCACTGGCGATGCGCTGCATCTTTCGGCACTCGACCGCTGACGGACGCGAGCTAAGTCTGTACTTACAGTCACATCTGTCGGTATGTTCGCGAACAGAGGGTGTCCAGCAGAGGGGATCCTCGTTAACTCGGGCACATCACCGGCGAGTGGATGACCCCTATACACGACGCCTCGTCGCGAAGGAGCTTCGTCGTGCTTGTGTGGTTGGGTCGCCTCCGCCGACGCGGACGACATCGGTCGGTTGCCCGCAGTCGGCTACGCGGGCATCAGTGGCCTTGGTGACCAGGTCGACGGTTGCCTGGTCGCAGACTGTCGTGAGGTGACGTGCCGAGTGTCGTGAACTCGTGGTCGGGCTTCCCCCCAGCACTCGACCACGGTGGGGGATCCCCGCATGTCCCCCACAGCGGGGCCCGGGTGTGCGACGCACCCGGGCCCCGCCCGGACGTGGGGCAGAGGCCTCGGATGTGTTCTCCGAAGTCCTCGATCCCGGTTGACCGTAGAGCTTGGGAAGCCGACGTGCACAGTGGCGGAGCCGGACCGTCGGTCGTGGTGGCGCAACCGGTGCCTGCCCGAAAGCCGCCGTGGTCGGCTCCGGTGAGCGCTGTCCAGGCTCACCCGTGTGGGTTCCGCGTGTCGGGTCCGAGGAAGCGCTCCACCACCGGGACGAGTTCGTCAGCTCGTTCGAAGAGCATCAGGTGCCCGCCGTCCGGGACCACGACGAGCTCGGAGTCGGGTACCAGAGCGTTCATGATCCGGGCGTTGACCGCCGGCACGGCTGGGTCGGCACCGCCGGCGAGCATCAGGGTCGGGCGGCGCAGCAGCGGAAGGAACGGCAGGCTGGACCAGGTCGAGATCGACAACATCTGGAACAGGTAGCCGCGTGCAGTGGGCGGGCACGCCAGCCGCGCCGCGACGTGGCCACGCAGCGCCTCCGGGATCGACCTCCCGTCCGCGGTCCCCCCGAACGACGCCAGTGCCTCGGTGAACGCCTGCGAGTCCCGGAACCGCCGGACAGACATCAGCGTGGCGAGCGCCTTCGGCGAAGCCGGGATCCCCCCGAGGCCGTAGTGGGTGTTGGCGAGCACGACCCGACGGACCCGGCGGCGATGCACGATCGCGAGGTGCTGGGCGAGCAGCCCGCCCCACGACACCCCCATCACATCGGCCCGCTCGACCCCCGCGAGGTCCAGCACCCGGGTCGCGATGGTGGCGATGAGCCCCAGGTGCAGCGGGATCGGCGGGGTGGCCGACCGTCCCGTGCCGGGCACGTCGAACGACACCGTGGTGCGGGTGGCGCCGATCATGTCGCGGACCGGGTGCCACATCTCGGAGTTGCCCCCGACGCCCATGAGCAGCAGTAGCGGGGTGGCGTCCCCGGGCCCGGGACGCACGGAGACATGTACGTCGAGCCCGTGGATCCGGACCCGCTGCTCGATCGCCCGGGGGGCCCCGACGTCGCCGGTCACGCGGTGAGGTCGCGCACGTAGCGACCGGGCGCGGGGTCGAGCGCCGGGTGGAGGTCGTCGCCGAGGGCGCGCGGTGCGCGGCGCTCCGCGCTGGGCGAGGTTGTGGACACCCACTCCGCCCACCCCTCCCACCAGCTGCCGGTGCGTGCGCTGTGCGCGGCGTCCCACTCGGCGGCGGTCCCCTCGGCCGGTCCCATCGAGAACGACGACCGAGGGTTGCCCGGCGGGTTGACCAGGCTCGCGACGTGACCCGAGCTCGACAGGGCGAAAGTGGCCTCGCCGCCGAGGTGCTGGGTGGTGCGATAGCAGCCGGACCACGGTGTGAGGTGGTCGGTGCGCGCGCCGGTGACGAACACCGGCTGTCCGACGGCACCGAGATCGACCGGGCTGCCCAGCACGGTCACCGCGCCCGGGCGGACCAGCCGGTTCTCCCCGAACACCTCGAGAAACTCCCGGTGCAGACGCGCGGGCAGATTGGTGCCATCGGCATTCCAGGCGAGGATGTCGAAGGCGGGCGGGTCCTGGCCCATCAGGTAGTTGTTGACGACATAGGACCAGACGAGATCGTCGGGGCGCATCCAGCTGAAAACGGCGCCCAGCGACCGGGCGCTGATCACGCCCTCGACACTCGATCGGGCCGCGGCGATCGCGAGCAGGCTCGGCGAGGAGAACGCGCCGATCGGGGCGGGCACGTCGAAGTCGAGCAGGGTGACCGCGAGGGCGGCGCTGCGCACGAGGTCGGCACGACCGATGTGGGCCAGGTGGGCGAGGGTGGCGGTGGTGAGGATCCCTCCGGCACAGAACGCCAGCGTGTCCACGTCGTCGCTGCCGCTGACGGCGGCCGCGGTCTCGTAGGCGGACACGACCCTGGCCGCGTAGTCGTCGACGCCGAGATCGGCCTGGTCGGGGCCGGGGTTGCGCCAGCTGATCATGAAGACGGGGTGGCCGTGAGACAGGGCGAACTCGACGAAGCTGCGGCCGGGCCGCAGGTCGAGGAAGTAGTAGCGGCCGATCGGGGGCGGCACCACAACCAGCGGCCGCCGACGCACCCGCGCGGTCATCGGCGTGTACTGGATCAGCTCGGCCACCTCGTCGCGCGCGACGACGGCCCCCGGGCTGATCGCGGTGTCCCGTCCGACCACGAACGGCCGGGCGTCGACCTGAGAGGGCATCGCACCGTTGTGCAGGACGTCGGCGACGACGTTGCGCGCACCGCGCAGCAGGCTCCCGCCGCCGGTCTCGACGGCACGCCGGAGCGCGGCCGGGTTGCCGGGCAGGGTGTTGGTGGGCGCCAGCGTGC
Source organism: Pseudonocardia sp. TMWB2A (assembly GCF_017312135.1). Taxonomy (NCBI): domain Bacteria; kingdom Bacillati; phylum Actinomycetota; class Actinomycetes; order Pseudonocardiales; family Pseudonocardiaceae; genus Pseudonocardia; species Pseudonocardia sp. TMWB2A. The sequence goes on along the minus strand of NZ_QKQY01000004.1, from coordinate 118,044 downwards.
TGCCGATCACCGAGCGGGCCAGCCGGGCCCGCTCGATCGTCCGCCAGCTCGCGCCGGAGGTCTCGACCCCGCGCAGCAGTCCGCCCAGGACGGCGTCGACGGCCAGGTAGGTCTGCGCCACCCGCCGGTAGAGCGGACTGTCGACCCATGCGGGGTCGGCGAAACGCCGGTCCCGGGCGCCGGGCGCCAGCTCGCAGGTGCCGCGGACGACCCGGGTGAGCTCACCACCCAGTGCGACCACGCCGCTCGCGAGAGGCCCCACCTGGGCGACGAGGTGGCCGGCACCGCCGACGACGTCACGCCACGGCGGCAGGGCGACCGCTCCGCGCCTGCCGACGCTCGCGGCCGCGGTCATCGCAGACGTCCTTCGTGGGCCATCAACGGAACACCCGGCATGAGCGTCGATCTCCGATCAGGTCGTGGTCGTCCGACGGCCCCTCCTGACAGGAGTGGGCTCGACGTTCTGCCCGTTCCGATCGCCATGGACAGGACGGGCGAAGCCGCCACGCCCGTCGTCGATGACGGGCGACCGCGCGATGTCGTACGCGCCGCCGGGGTCCCTCGACCCCGGATCGATCGACCAAGCAGAAACAGTCAGGTGTGACTGTATCTGAGTGCGACTCGTGTCGTCGGACGGTCAGATGTGACGCTGGACGCCGCGCCGACCCCGACCGCGACCCGTGCGGTCCCTGCCGGTCCCGCAGTCCGATCCGCTCCGCGCCCACCGAGGTTCGGTGCCGCGACCCGCGTGGTGCCGGTCACGACGACTCTCTCCCGCAGGGGGCGACTTCTGGTCCGTACGAGCCCGTTCGGTGCGGCGAACCCACGACCTGCTGTTGACTCCCCGCTCGTGCCTCGGCCGATCCCGCCGAGGCGAGCACCCACGATGTCAGAGAAGCAGGTGCCTCCGATGGCAGTGGCCCCGAGACCGGACGCCCGACAGCTCGAACCGCCTGCCGGACCACTCGCGCCCGCGCCTGCGCGGCAGCGCACGCGACCGTCCACGACGAAGCCGGGGTGCGGGCCCGTCTCCGGAGCAGCCGACGACCGCACCCCCCTCGTCCTCGGGTCGACGCGGTGACCGACACCGCCCGGAGCAGTACCGTCGGCGACATCGTCCGGCGCAGCGCCCGTCAGTACGCCGATCGGCCCGCCCTGGTGTCCGGGGGCAGGTCGTGGACCTACCGCGGTCTCGATGCGGCCGTGTCCCGGGCTGCGGCGGCGCTGCTCGACCACGGCCTGCGTCACGGGGACCGGGTGGCGGTGATCGGGCACAGCTCGGACGCCTCGGTGCTCGCATTCCTGGCGTGCGCGCGCGCCGGACTGGTACACGTCCCCGCCCCGCCCACGACACGGGACGAGGGACTCGAGCATCTGCTCACCGATTCCGCCCCCGCAGCCGTCCTGGTCGACCCCGACCTACGCGCGCGGATGGACCACATCGGGGTGCCCGGGTCGACTCTCGTCCTCTCCCTGAGCGGGGACCCGACCTCGCTGGTCGAGACCGCACGCCGCGGCCCCGTCCCCGGCGACGACGACAGCGTCCCCGACGACGCACCGCTCCAACTCCTCTACGACCTCGGCACCGGCGAGGACCCGCGAGCGATCCGTCTGACTCATCGCGCCCTCGTACATGCCTGCGCGTCGGCCGTCATCGCCCTGGAGTGCCACCCCGAGGACCGGCCCCTGCACGTCATCGGCCACCACCTGCCGACCTCCCTCCACGCGTTCCTCCTGCCCTATCTCGCGGTGGGGGCGGCGAACGCGGTCACCTCCACCGCCGACATCGCCGAGATCCTCGAACGGATCAAGGAGCACGACGCCGGAGCGCTGTTCCTGCCACCGGAGCTCTGGACCCGCCTCGCCGAGGACGACTCCGTGCATGCCCGGAACGTGGTGTCGCTGCACAAGGCGTTCTGCAGCGCACCAGGCCTCCCCCAGCCGGCACTCGACGTCCTCCGGGCCCGCGCCCCGGGCCTGGGCTTCTACACCGTCTCCGGGCGACCGGAGATCGCCTCGCTGGCGACGGTCCTCTCCCCCGCCGAACACCACGACCACCCGAACTCCTACGGCCGACCGGTGCTGTTCGTGGAGATGCGGGTCGTCGACGCCACGGGTGCCGACGTCGGGGTCGGCCAGGTCGGCGAGGTCGTGTACCGCTCACCGCAACTCTTCGACGGACACGGCCCGGCCGCCTCTCTGCCGGAGGAGGGCGCCGGGGGGTGGTTCCGCTCGGGAGACGTGGTGCGCAGGGAGGTGGACGGACTCCTGACCCGGGTCAGCCACTTCACGGCTGACCATCGGTAACCGAACATGCGGGCGACGCTTCGGCGACCCGCCAGCCGGCGCAAGCGCGATCCAGTGAACCGGGCAGTCGCGCTCCCCTCGTCGGCCAGGTCATCGAGATTCCGTCGTCAGCTCGCGAACCGGGCCGGTCGACGGTCTCGTCTCCACCAACGACGACAGGCTTGCGCGATCTCCTACTCCCAGTCCGCGGACGGGGAGAGGTTCAGCGGCTCGACCCGCTGCCGTACCTAGCAGGAGGGCGCCGACCGCTGCAGTGACGAACGACAGCTTTCCGTCGACAACACCGCTCCGTCGACAACACCGCTTGGGCCGTCTCAGCCCTGCCCGCTCGGCTCCAGTGCACTCTCCTACGCGATCTAGGCAGCATCCGTGCCCTTGTTCTGACAACGGCCGGTGCCGCCGGCCGTGGGCGTGGGGTGAGCCGACGCCGGTGCCGTCGCCGACCACCTGCGGGCGGAGCCTCAACGCGGTACGAACGGCACTACAACATCGACACCCCGGACCGAAGGCACGTTGAACGGCGAGGACCTGCCTCCAGTTCAGCCGCAGCTGCTTTCCCAAGTTCGGCGCGGACGCCTGGCGATCACCCGGGGTAACCCGTTCAGGACCGGGGAGCTCCGCCCGCCCACGCATCTCGTCTCACGGTACGGACGCGCCGTCGGGACGGGTGTCGGTCTCAGGTCCGCCCGCCGCTGCGGGCCTCGACGATGCGCCGCAGCTTGGTGCCCATGTGCAGCGCCAACCGCCCGTTCCCGTCCTGCATCGAGACCCCGGACAACGACTCGATCTGCCCGAGTCGGTAGTACAGCGTCGATCGGTGGATCTGTAGGCGCGCGGCGGTCCGCCGAGATCGAGATCCTTGGCCTGTAGCCGGAGTAGGCCTACCGCGTCGCGTTGACCGACGCCGGACGCTCGGTGCACTACGAACCAGGCAGGCCGACCGGGCGCGGCCTGTTCGTAGGTGTGCGGCGCTGAGGTCCTGGGAGCCGCCGGACAAGCCAAGGATGCTCTCACCTTCACGTGTCCGCGGAGCCGTGCCAGTGCAGCGTGTTGAACGAGTGAGAGCCACGCGGAAGCAGACCGCTCCACGGTGTTGCGGCTCATCGCCCGGGCACCGTCGATGTAGACCTGTGCGGGACTAACCGCTGAACTGGGCGGGCTGTGGCCGCGTGGTCGGCGCGGCCTTCTTCGGCGCGGACAGCGAAGTGCCAGAGTCGCGGTCGCGGTAGGCCTCGACGACCTCAGCGGAGATGCGGCCCCGCTCGGAGACGGAATAGCCGTTCTCCCGCGCCCACACGCGCACCGCTTGGTTGTGGCGCCGAGCTTCGGTCGAGGCCGTCGCCGCGGTCGCGTCTCGACGTCGTGCGCGCCGGCCGCCTCCTGCCGTTCGCGCGGCGGACACGAATGGGGCGAGCTTGTCCCGGAACGTCGCGGCATTGGTCGCATTGAGGTCGATCTCGAACTGCTCCCCGTCGACGGCGAAAGCAACAGTCTCATCAGCGGACGCGCCGTCGAGATCGTCGATCAGCTGGAGCGTTTCGATTCGCGCCACTGTGTCACCCTCTGCTGTGTCGAAGCTTAGCGCCGAGAGTAGTGGACGCGCCACGAAGGACATGTCCTCCCCCGTACTCCCGATACTGCGGGTCAGCGATGCGGTGATGGCTCGGGCGGTCGCGCTTCCCGGGTGGTAGGCCAGGTAGGTGGCCAGGACCCGCAGGGCGGTCAGCGCCTCATGCTCCCGCTCGACCCACTCGCTGCGGCGGGCGTCGCGTGCGCTCTGGAATGCCGACTGAAGGTGACGGGACAGGGCGATTCCCGCCACGATGATGGGGTCTGACATCACGTTCCTCTCACACAGCACCAGGTACCAAAATCAGTGTGCGACAGGGGACCGACAATTCTTTCGGCCCACCAGGTCAGGCGCGGCGAACAAACCGACAGGAACGCGTTGCCGACCCGGCACAAGCGGTACGGCCCCTCGAGAATCGGACCGACGTCGGAACGGAGGCGCTGCTCAGCTGTCGGTGGAAGCCGGGCGCGCCGGGGGTAGCTGACGGAGTGGCCGGATGAGGCGGACGAGCATGGTGTGCAGGGCGGAGCTGTCACCGGCCAGCGAGAGCGCGGACGCGCGGTTGTTCTCGGCGGGGTCCATCGGGGTCCAGCGCAGTTCGCATCCGGCGTCGTGGGCGAGCTGGGCCAGGAACGCCCGCTGGGTGCGGCCGTTGCCCTCCCGGAACGGGTGCAGCGCGTTGATGTCACCCAGGAGCTCGGCCAGGCCGGTGACGAAGCCGTCCAGGTCACGCCCGCGCAGCACCTGCTCGGAGTGGAGCCGACCGAAGATGTCGGTGGCGAAGGTCTCGAGTTGCTGAGGGAGGCAGAACAGCTGTCCCTTGCCGATGGACACGGTGCGCAGCTGCCCGGCGCAGTCGTAGAGATCGCTGAAGATGTGGTGGTGGAAGTCCTGCAGATGGTCCAGGACGTAGCGCCCGAGCAGCGGCTGCTGGCGTAGCTCGATCAGGCGTAGCGCGGTGAGCTCGGCCTCGGCCTGGGCAAGCTCGGCCGGGTCGGTGATGCCCAGCCGGTTCCGAAGGACGCCGGTGTCGAGGTCGAGGTAGGGGTCGGGGCCGGTCAACGGCGGTAGCGGGCCAGGACACGCTCACGAGCCTCGCCGGTGCTGACCGAGCCTGCGGCGACACCGTCGAGCAGAGCCAGGCCCTCCGCGCTGGGCTCCAGGCCCTCGGCCCGGACCGAGGCGAGGGCCTCGTCGACATCGGCCCGTCGCTGCGCCGCCCCGATGAGCTGTTCGTAGCGGGCCACCGACATCACGACCGCCTCGGGCTTGCGATGAGCACCGACGAACACCGGCTCGGCCTCGGGCTCCTGCACCCGCTTCAACGTCGCCGCCAGCGCCGTACGGAACTCACGGAACGACAACACCTCAGGCACCCACACACCTGCCAGCGTACCCGAACGCGTACACACTCGAGTACGCAACATGGGACTCGACCGGACCATGCCTGGTCCTGGGTTACTAGCCACGAGGGGGTCTGACCCTCAGGCGGGCTCGCTCTGCTGTCAGCCCGTTCCGCGCCCCGCGGGTTGCCTGGGTAAAGAGCAGTTCAACAACGTTGATGATCTGCAGGTCCGGCCGCTAATGACGGGGTGGCGCGGCCGATAAGCGGTACGTGACTACGCCGCAGAGCCCCTACCAGGGCCACCCCCAGCAGCAGCCCTACTACGGCCAGTACCCGCCCCAGCAGGGCGGCCAGTACCCGCCGCAGGGCTACCCGCCCCCGCAGGGCCAGTACCCGCAGTACAACCAGGCCCCGCCGATCCCGCCGCCCGCGCCGAAGAAGAAGCGCACCGGGCTCAAGGTGACCCTCGGAATCCTGGTCGCGATCGTCGTCATCGCGATCGCCACCGGTGGTGGCGGCGACGAGCAGGCCCCGGCCTCCGCCTCGGGCGACGCGAACGCCGCCCCTGCCGCCGCCGGTGCCCCCGCGAGCGGGGACCAGTCGGTGAAGTTCGGGCAGGAGGCCACCTCCGGGGATCTGGTCATCTCGGCGTCCGCGCCGGAGAAGGTCACCGAGTTCGGCATGACGCAGGCGTGCTCGACGGTCACCTACAAGAACAACGGGTCCAGCCCGGCGTCGTTCAACCCGTTCGACTGGAAGTTCACCACCCCGGCCGGTGTGGAGGCGTCCGCGTCGATCCCGTTCAACGCCGGGGCGAAGGCGCTGAACTCCGGTCAGCTCGCGCCGGGCGGCACCACCTCGGGGATGATCTGCGGCGACCAGCAGACCACCGACGTCAACGCGGTGAAGTACGCACCCTCGTTCAGCTTCTCCGACCCGATCACCTGGACGAACTGACCACCCTCCCCCCGAGCTGCGCGCCGAAAGCCGGGGTAGTCACGCACAACGACACGGCGCGCAACCGAGGCCCCCGCTGCAGCAGCCCTGCAGCGGGGGCCTCGTCATCTCCGCGGCAGGCCCCGCCGCCATCGAGCCGGCTGCGCTGTTCGACGACGGGTCTCGACACCGCCGCGAGACCAGATCTCCAGGCTCAGGCGGATCCCGAGGGGCTCGCGCGGGGCTGCCGTAGCGTCGCGGCGATGCCTCCCTCCACCTCCGTCTCCTCGACCAGCCAGGGGCACCGTGAGCTGGGAGACTCGCTGGCTCTGACGCTCACCTCGGTCTTCAACTCCGTCGCCGGTCTGCTGGGGTTCCTGATCGCGGCGTGGGTGATGCCCCAGGAGGAGGTCGGGCGGGCGACGGAGTTCGTCTCGGCCATGCAGCTGATCGGCGGCGCGGCCCAGCTCAATCTCGGTATCGGCATCATGAGGTGGCTGCCCGGGGCGGGCCGCAAGTCCGTGCGGCTGGTGTTCGGCAGCCTGTTGCTGATCATGCCGTTGGCCGGGCTGGCCGGTCTGGTCTACGGGCTGCTCGTCCCGCGGGTGGCGCTGGTCGCCGCCGGGCAGGGCTCTTTCGGGTTCGGCCTGTTGCTGCTGGTGCTGGGCTGTGCCGGGTGGGGCGTGTTCGTCGTGCACGACTTCGTCATGGTCGCCGCGGGACGGCCCTGGCTGGCGGTCTGGCGCAGCGGGACCTTCGCCGTGGCCCGGATCGGTCTCCTGGCCGTGCTCGGGGCGGGGCTGGCGTCGCAGGGCATGGTCCTGTCGTGGGTGATCCCGGTGGTGGTGGCCCAGCTCGGGGCGGTGCTACTCCTCGGCAACTCCGGGCCTGCTCGTACGGGCGCCGCTACGCCAGGTCGCAGGCATTTTTCCGTCGGGCTTACGGCCCCCCTCATCGTCACCCAGGCGGACCCGTACCTGTCGGTGGCCCCCTACGTCCAGGTCAGCGTCGGCTACGCGGGCGACGACGCCGGTAGCTGGGAGACCTTGCGCAACCGCGACCTCGTACCCCCGGGTGAGCCGGTCAGCCCAGTCATGGTGTCCATCCTGGAGGCGGCCCGTCACTCCGGCACGATGTCCCAGCGGCAGGTGGACGTCTACCTCCGCGAGCTCGCCGACACCCGCGCGGATGCCTTTCTCGACTTCCTGACCGACGAGCTCCACCCCCATCTGCGGACACGGCTGCGTGTCGGCGACACCGGGCACGGGCTGTTCGGCTACTCCTACGGCGGGCTGTTCACCCTCTACGCCTGGCTGCGCGGCGCGGCGCCGTTCTCGACTGTCGGAGCGGGGAGCCCCGGCGTCATCGCAGCCGACAGCCGGATCTTCGATCTACTCGACGCCGCTCCAGAGCCCCGCGCGGGCTCGTCCGTCGCGCGGCTGCACCTCACGGTGAACGAGGTCGAACTGCTCGGCGACGTCCCGGTCTACCGCGGACTCGGACAGAACGTGCTCACCGTCCTCGACCGACTCCGGCACACCGGGCGGGCGCCGGATGTGACCGCCGCGGTGCTGCGCGAGTCGCACGTCACCGGGTTGCAAGCGTCGTTCCTCGACTACCTCAAGACATGCCGGGCGCAACAGGGGCAGACGACGTAAGCGGAATCGGCCCTCGGCCGGACTGAGCTGGTCGGACGGCCCGAACAGTCCTGAGGTTCGGAGCCGCATTGCGCGGTCCAGGGTGGTCGCGGAGGGACCGTCGACCATGCTGGTAGACGAGCTGCTTGGAATGCCGCGCTCCTCGGGAGTCATGTCTCCGTCGCCGTCATCGTGCTAGCGCTGGCCTTCGAGGCACCGCAGACCAGCGCCTCCTTGGCTTGGGCTCTCAGCGCTCCCGAACTCGTTGCGGTGATCGGAGCCGGGGTCTGCAGGTGCAACCGGTACCGGGCGTTGCGTTCGCCGAGGACGCTGTAGATCCATGTCTTAGACGCTGCTGCTCCTGTCCTTGGCCAGTAACTCGCGGTGGGCGCGGGCGCGGTAGAAGTCCCCGGACAGGTTGCGATGCAGGATTCGCGCCACTGCGCTGTGGGGGAGCCTGGGCGTTGAGGCGGGGCCGAGTTCGTGGGCGATGCGTCGGGCCCCCCAGCGGGGGTTGCCGCGGCGCATCTCGAAGATCGCCACCTCCACCTGCTCGGATGCCTGGTGGGGGCAGGAGTCCGGGCGGTGTGAGCGCGATGCGAGGTCGGCCAGGCCGTTGGCTCGGTAGCGGGTGATCCAGGCGTGGAGGATCTGTCGGGAGGCGCCGAACTGGGCCGCGACCTGGTAGCGCGGTTCGCCTTGTTCGACGTCCAGGACGGCGCAGTAGCGCTGCTCGACCACGGTCATGTCCACCAGGGCCAATCCCGGCCTCCCACCACCCGCTGAGCAGCACGGACAGCGGACAGGAAAGCCGATCAGGCCCGAACGTCAAGCATCAGGTCAGACCGGAACGGGTGGATTCAGCCGGGACGCGACAGATCCAGTGTGGCGAAACGTGTGTAAGATATGCGCGTGTCGACGAGCCTTTCAGAATTGTCCCGTCAGCTACTCAAAACTCGAGAACTAATCGACGCGCTGCATGATGAGATGAATTCTCATCAAGATCTCAGCGAGGCCGAGCGAGTTGCACTAGAAAACTCACCAGATCAGGGCGCTGGCACACCATATTCGTTGGACAAGAGTAGCATCGAGAATTCATTAGTCATAGTTACAGTCACGATGAACGGGTATCACGAGAAGTTGCCGACGAAATCCTCAAGAGAGATCGAGAGCCTAATTGGAAATAACGCGGTCGAGCAGCTCGACGCCTTATCGCACCCCGCACGACTGGCCATCCTAGGCGCGATTGTCGGGGGTGCAACGACAACTAAAGAGCTATCCGAGCAGGACTTCCTACCAACGACTGGAAAATTGCATCATCATCTCAGACATCTGATTTCATCAGGCTGGATAGATAATCTTCAACGGGGCAGATATACAGTTCCGCGAGAGCGGCTCGCGAAGCTGTTCGCCATTCTACTCCTGGTGCAGTGAAGTAACCTTCAGGAAATCGTCCCCGATACAACTCGACGTCTGCGATCGCAGTCGCAGACAGGGAACGCGGGGCGCGCCCTTGCGGCGTGAGGGTCGAAAGAGCTAGGAGCGGATGAGTGAAAACCCCATGGGGTCGGAGCTGTCGAGAGGAGCGCTCCATAGTCGCAGGCATGCGGCGGTGCGGCCGGCGTAGACGAGGAGGCGCCAGTGGGACCACGCTCGGCGCGCCGCGACACCGCACCCCGCATCGGCCCCGCCGCGCATCAGACTCGTACGACGTCCGTGCCCAGCGCGACGTACCGCTGGGCCTCCGACGCCGACAAGCCGGTGTCGGTCACGAGGACCTCGAAGTCCCGGACCTCGGCAAAGCGGTGCAGGGACGAGACACCGAACTTCGCGTAGGTCCCGATGAAGATGTGGCGTCGAGCGGAGGCCATCGCCTGCGCCTTCACCGCGGCGACGGCCGGGTCGGGTGTGGTCAGGCCGTACTGGCGGGAGACGCCGTTAGCGCCCAGGTAGGCCAGGTCCACCACCAGACCGCCCAGTTGCGTCGTGGTGACCGCGCCCACCGCGCCGAGGGTCCGGTGCCGTATCCTGCCCCCCAGGAGGATGGTGGTGACCCAGGAGCACTCGGCCAGCGCCGCCGCCGCCGACAGGGAGGCGGTGACGACGGTGAGCGGCCGTTCCAGCGCCGCGAGGTCGGTGGCCACCAGCTGCGGGGTGAAGCCCTCGTCGACGAAGACCGTTTCGGCCTCGCCGACCCGGGCGACGGCCTCGGACGCGATGCGCCGCTTCTGGGCGACGTTGGTCTGCGACCGGTAGGACATCCCGCTCTCGAACGCGGCCGTCTCCACAGGGAAGGCGCCACCCCGGACACGGCGCAGCAGACCCTGCGCCGCGAGGACCCCCAGGTCGCGGCGCACGGTCTCCTGGGCCACACCGAGCTCGTCGCCCAGGTCGGAGACCTCGACCCGGCCCGACCGGCGGGCCCACGCCAGGATCGCCTGTCGCCGTTGATCGGGCTTCATCGCGACTCCTCCGCCGTGCGTGTCGAAACGGAACCCTGTCCGAACGGGTTGAGGATTCGGTGAACGCACGGTGTCCCGGTGGTGACGTCGAGCCTGCGACGGCGCTCGATCCGCCGTAGCGACGACCTCCCGTCCGACGGCCGGTCGCAGGGCCCCCGGATCTTCACCACCTAGTGGCCGCGCGGACACTCACGGCCGGGCGGCGGGCCGGATGATGCGGTCATGACCCCTCTCGCGGCGATCGACCGGTCGTCCCGCGACACGCCCCACGCGATCCGTGTACTGGGCCCCCTGGAGGTCCACGACGGCGACCGCCTGCTCGAGATCGCCGGGGTGCGGCGGCAGGCCGTCCTGGTCCTGCTCGTCCTCAACGAGGGCCGGGCGGTCCCGCTGGATCGGATCATCTCGCGTCTGTGGCCGGACCGGCCGCCGCCGACCGCGGCCGCGGCCGTACGCAACAACATCTCCGCGCTGCGCAGACTGCTGCAGCCGCTCGACGCGGCGACCATCGAGACCGTCGGCTCGACCTACGCCCTGCGGCTGCGTCCCGGCGCCCTGGACGTGACCACCGCGCGCGAGCAGGTCGCGCGAGGCATGCGGCTGCTCGACCGCGGTGAGGTCGGCGCCGCGGGCCGGGAGCTGACCGGGGCGCTCACCCTGTGGCGGGGCGGGCTGCTCCCGAGCCTGGGCCAGGCGGGCTACCGGTGGTCCGAGGTCGCCGAGCTCGAGGAGCTGCGGATCCGGGCGTGGGAGGGCGTCGCCGAGGTGGACCTGCGTCGCGGTCGCCATCGCGAGTGCGTCCCCCGGCTGCAGCGGCTGGTCCGCCAGTTCCCCGACCGGGAGGGCTTCCACCGCCAGCGAATCGTCGCCCTGGCCGGTGCCGGTCGTCCCGCCGACGCCGTCTCCGCCTTCCACGAGGCGCGCAGCGCCGCCCACCGGTCGGGGCGCCCGCTGGGGACCGGTCTGATCTCGGCCTACCACGACGTCCTCGGACGTGACGCCTCCGGCGTGGACGGTGCGTCCCGCTCCGGACGGGGGCCGCGGACCGTCGTCGCCGGAGACGGCGGTGGTGCCGTCCCGCGTACGGTGACCGTCCTGTGCGTCCGGTTCCCCACCGTCGCGCACGACCTCGTACCAAAGCCCGATGACTCGGTCCGGATCACCGGTGCGGCGGTGACGCGCCGTGCCGACGGCGTGACCGTGGCGGTCTTCGGGCCCGGCGGCGACCAGGCCGGTGGTACCGACCTCGCGCTGGAGAACGCACTGGCGATCCGGCGCCGGAGCCGTGCTGCCGGGCTCCCCCCGCCCACCGTCGTCGTCGCCACCGGCCCAGCGTCGGCAACGGACACCGCGCAACCCGGTACCGACCTGACGACCGAGTTCGTGGAGCAGTGCGTCCGTCTCGCCCGGGCCGGCGACCCGGGCGCCCTGCGGGTGCTCTGAACCGGTGGTGACCGGTCACGCCGAGGTGGCGTCGGGCGGCGCGGCCCGGCGCGCCCGGGCCAGCTCCCGGCGCAAGTCCGCACCCGGGTCCAGGCCCAGCCCGTCGGCGAGGCGCTGCCGCATCTGGTCGAACACGTCGACGGCCCGGGCCTGCTCACCGCCGTGTGCGAGCGCCCGGATCTGCAGGACCGCGACGCTCTCACGCAGCGGGTGGTCGACCGCGACCCGGTCCAGTGCCTCGACCGCGTGGGCCGGACGCCCCGCCGCCACGAGAGCCGCCGCGTAGTCCTCGACGGCGTTGAGCCGTTCCTCCCGGAGCTCCGCCGCCTCGGGCCAGGCGTCGGTGCCCGGCCCGAGCAGCACCGAGGCGTCGGCCCACAGGCCCAGCGCCCGTTCCAGCAGAGCCGAGGCCCGGTCGTGTCGACCCCGGGTGGCCAGTCGCCGGCCGGTGGCGACCGACCGGCGGAACAGGTCGAGATCGGTCGAACCCGGCGGCGAGTCGAGGCGGAACCACGTGCCGTCACCGGCGATCCGCACGCCCACGGCGGCGGTGGTGCGGGCGAGCTCGCGGACCGCTCGCCGCAGCTGGGCCGTCACGTGCTCGGGAGGGTGGTCACCCCAGACCCGCTCGCCGAGGACCGCGGCGTCGACCGGGCGGCCGCGGTGCAGGACGAGCACCGTCAGGATCTCGGGCGCGATCCGCCCCGACACCCGGACGGCGACGGTGGGGCCGTGCACCCGCACCGGTCCCAGGACATCGATGCGCGAGGACGGGTCCCTCCGTCCGGTGACCGCGGGTGCCGCGGGCGCGGCGCCGTGCAGGGGAACACTCACCGGTGCACGCTAACGCCGTCGCGCCGGACCCTTCGAGCCGCAATCGTGCCCCCGCACGACCGATCGGTGCCCGCGTCCGGACCGACCGCCGTGACCGTCGTCCGAGTTCAGCGCACTGCCACAGCTGCTCCGGCCGGCCTCGGGTCCCCCGGTCGATGTGGACGCGCGCCGGTTCCGCGCCCGATCGGTGCCCGGACGGCGCGGCCTGTCGCCGACTCCGGCGCCGGGCCGCCCGGGCCGACACCGTGTCGCGTTACGCGCCCGGCCTACCCTCGGCCGTCATGCGCCGGATCCTGCGGTCCCAGCGGCAACGGGCGGTACTCGCCACGGGGCGCGCCGTCGCGGTGCACCACATCGTGCTCCACCTCGAGTACCTGTGGGCCGACCGCGACCGCCGGCCGGGAGGCCTCAACGACCCGTTGGTGAGCCGGGCCGCCGACGTCGTGCGCACCGCCGCGGCGCGCTCGGTCGTCCGTCGGGCCGCGCTCCCGGGTCCGGCCCGCGCCCTCGACGTGGCGGCGCTCGCGGCCGGTGCGGTGCTCCTCACCGGACGCGGCGGCGCCCTCGCACCCGGGGTCCTCGCCGTGACCCGCGCCGTGACGGCACCGTCGACGGCCCACGGCTCGGACGGCTCGGACTCCGTGGGGCTGGTCACCGCGACCGTGCTAACGATCGCCCGGGCCGCCCGCGATCACCGCACGGTGGACGCCTGCCTGTGGTTCCTCGCGCTCTACGCGGCGCACGGCTACCTCGTCTCGGGGCTGGCGAAGGCGGCCGCCCGACCGTGGCGGGACGGCTCGGCCCTGCACTCGGTGCTCGCGACCCGCAGCTACGGCAGCCGTCGCGCCCACCGGGCGGCGACCGACCATCCCGTCCTCGCCCGGCTCGCCACGAACGCGGTGGTGGCCGGGGAGTGCGCACTGCCGCTGGCACTGCTCCTGCGGAGCCGCCCGGCCGTGGCCGTGGCCCTGCACGTCGCGACCACGTTCCACCTCGGGGTGGCGGCGACCATGGGCCTCAACCGGTTCGTCCCGGCCTTCCTCGCGCTGCAGCCGGCCGTCCGGTACGTGACCGGCCGGCCGGACCACGGTGGCCGCGACGATCTGTTCCCCAGGGTGGCCCTGGCACTCGCGCCGGCCGCCGCCGGGCTCCTCGCCGCGGCCTCGGCCGGGGACCGGCGACGGGTGTCGCGGCGGTGCCCCGGCGAGGGGCACGTACTCCTGGCAGGAGGCGGGTGGCTGCGGGCCCGCAGGGCAGGACGCCGGACCCCGTCCGACCCGGTCGTCGTGCTGGTGCACGGCATCGGGGCGAGCTCCCGGCACTGGGACGTCCTCGTGGCCGCCCTGCGCGACACCCACGACCTGGTGGCCTACGACCGTGCAGGCTACGGCGGCAGCCCGGCGCCGGTCCCGGGTGGATCCGACCTCCTGCGGGCCGAGGTCGACCGGTTGCGCACCGTCGTCGACGACACGACGGACGGCCGGCCGGTGCTGCTCGTAGGGCACTCGACCGGCGCACACCTGGTCTGGTCGCTCGCACCGGAGCTCGGTGACCGGCTGCTCGGCACCGTCCTGGTCGAAGGTCTGCACCCCGGCGAGTTCGCGGCGTTCGGCCTGACCGGTCCGCGCTCCGGCCGCGCCGCCGATCGCGCGGCGACCGTCCGCGCGTTCTGGGCCCGCCACGGTCTGGCCCCGCTGCTGGACACACCCCCGTGGCTGCGCGAGGTGCCGTCCGGCATCCGGTCGCTGGTCGGCGCCCAGCAGCGCCGGCCGGCGTCGTGGCGGGTGGCCCACGACGAGTGGGCCGCGTTCACCGCCGTCCCCCCGACCGTGGGCGGGCAGTGCCCCCGGCCCGGTACCGGACACGCTCCCGTCGTCGTCGTGTCCGCCGAGCGCAGTGGTCGCCTGCTCCGGCCCGGCGACGACCGCCTCGGGCCGGCCGCAGGGGTCCCCGGTGCGCGGCACGAGGTGCTCGCCGGGTGCGGACCGACCGACGTCCTCTGGCGTGCGGGGCCGGTCGCGCAGCTGGCCGGGATCGTCGGTGACCTGACCGGCGTCGCCCGCGCGCCGGGCGGAGCCGGTCCGGTGTCGCGGACGGCGCCGTGACCCCGCGACGGCCCGCGGGACCGCGCCGCGGACGGGCCCCGAAGGACACGGGCCCGGTCCTGACCGCGCTCGCGCTCGGCGCCGGGCTGTGGGCCTGCGTCGCGGCCAACCACCCGGTCCCCGGCTTCGACCGGCTGCACGAACGCGCCGGGGGGCTCGGCGTGTGGCTGCCGCGCTGGCGCTTCTTCGCGCCCGAACCGGTGAGCTCGGACCTCGTCCTGCGCTATCGGCTCGACGACGACGTCTGGGCGGACCTGTCGGTCCCGCGGGCCCACGGTGTGTCGGCGTTGCTGATCGCCCCGGGCCGACGACGACGCAAGGCGCTGTCCCAGGTGGGCCGGACGGTGGCCCGCATGGCCACAGAACGCGGCCGGGACGCGGCCGGTGAGCACTGGCAGCACCGTCTGCTCGTCGGCTTCCTCCTGGCGGAGCTGCGGCGCCGTGGCGTCGACGGCGGCGCCACGACCGTGCGGTTCTCCCTCATCGAGGATCCCGGCCACGACCGGGCCGGACGTGCCCGCGTGCTCTACGAGTCCGGCGAGGTACCGATCGCGGGTGCACCGTCGACGGCCGCCGGCCCGGACGGGTCCCGGTCCCGGGGGTGCGCACCGACATAGGTGTCGGAGTCGCCCGCCACGGCGACGCTGCGCCGGCCGTCGACCGACACCGGGTACTCCCCCGCGACCGTGACGCGGTGCAGCGTGCGCGGCAACCGGCCGTAGTCGGCCACGGCGTAGTGCTGGGTGGCGCGGTTGTCCCAGATGGCGACGTCACCGGTCGACCAGCGCCATCTCATCGTGTTCTCCATCCGGGTCACCCGGCGCTCGAACATCCCCAGCAACGCGGCCGAGTCGGCGGCGTCGACGCCCTCGATGTGCCGCACGAAGTGACCGAGCAGCAAAGAACGCTCGCCGGTCTCGGGGTGCACCCGCACGACGGGGTGACGGGTCCGGAAGGCGGCGGCGCCGGGGCCGCTGGCGTGCTCGGCCCACAGACCGTCGGCCAGGGTGCGCAGCCCCGCGGGCAGCGCCCGGTACGCCAGTGCGGTGTTGGCGAAGGCGGTGTCCCCGCCGAAGGGCGGCAGCACCAGCGCACGCAGCACGGAGAAGGCGGGCGGACGGTCGACGAAGGTGACATCGGTGTGCCACTTATTGGCCCGGTAGCCGCCCCCGGACTCCACCGGGAGGACCACCGTCCGCTCCGGTGCACCGGAGACCGTCGGGTGCGCGGTGGGGAACGCCGTGGTCAGCGGCCCCAGGCGTCGGGCGAACCCGGTGTGGGCCCCGTCGTCGAGGTGGTGCTGGTCGCGCACCACCACGACCTTGTGGACGAGGACGGCCTCGCGGACCCGGGCGACCTGCGCATCGGACATGTCCGGCCCGAGCAGCACGCCGGTGAGCTCGGCGCCGAGCGCGCCGGACACCGGACGGACCTCGACGGGGCTGGTGGCGGTCATCGGCGTGCTCCTGCTGCGGCGGTGGACGGCGTTCCGGTCAGGGGCAGGAGCTTCGAGACCATGAGGTACTCGGTCTCCCCGTCCTCGTAGCCGGTGTGGCGCACGATCGCGATCTGGAACCCGACGGGCGGGGGGCCGTCGGGCGCGTCGAGGCGCACCTTCCGAGCGACGAACCCGCGCAGGAGCCGGAACGGGGTGCGCTTCTCGACCACCTCGAGCGGAGCGGCGAGGATCGCGTGGACGATCGAGTCGACGACGTCGAAGATCGCCTTCTCGTTGCGGCGACCCGGGTACACCACCATGTTCCACCACGCCCGGGGACTCGGTTCCAGGGCGACCGCCCACGGGGCCACCGTCCCGTCGTGGGCCCGGGTGCGGTAGAGGACGTGGGTGTCGTGGATCGCGGGGTTCGGCGCGAAGAACCTCCAGTTCGGCAGCACGTTGTTGCGCGCGTCGAGATTGCGCAGCCGGTCGAACCCCTGGTGCGGGCTGTTCGAGGCGACCGTGGACCAGAACAGCGCCGCGAAGCCCGTCGCGACGGTCCAGGTGACCACCCCCCGCCCGCCTGCCCGTCGCGTCCCGCCGGTCATCGGCCACCCCGCAGCACCGGCTCCACCGGTGCACCGAGTCCGCCGGCCCGACGCACGAACTGCTCCACGAGCCCGGCGACGCGGTGGGCGTGACGGTCGAGATGCAGCAGGCTGCCGTGCGTCGCGCGGGGTACGACGTGGAACTCGGTGGGGAACCCGCCGGCGGCGCCCGCGGCCAGGACGGCCTCGCGCAGGCCCTCGTAGCGAGGCTCCTGCTCGACGGTGACCTCGGCACAGGCGACGAGGGTGGGTACCGGGTCGGCGAACAGCGCCCGGTCCCGCGCCATCCAGCGGGCGGCGGCGAGGTCGTGCCCGGCGCCGACCCAGGTCGCGTGGTCACGGGTGTGGGCGGCGACCCGGCCGCGGACCTCGGCAGGCAGCTCCGACGCCGTCGGGGCCGCCTCCAGCAGCGCGCCGAGGCCCCAGCGGGTCGCGGCGGTGCAGGACCGCACGACGCGGTCGAGATTGCGCTGGCTCGGGTCGTCGGTGTCGAGCAGGGCCTCGCGCAGCGTGGGGTCGAGGGCGACGACCGCGGCGAGACCGGGGATCCCGCTGCCGGCGGCACGGGAGACCAGGACCCCGCCGATCGAGTGCCCGACGAGGACGACCGGGCGCGAGCCGCGCAGGGCCGTGACGAGATCGCGCAGGTCGTCGGTGACGCGGTCGTCGTGACCGCCCGCGGCGCCGGGCGCCGCGGTGCTCGCGCCGCTCCCGGCCCGCTGGTAGCTCACGACCGGCCAGTCCTCGGGCAGGTGACGGCGCACCCACTCCCACTCGTCGCTGCTGGCTCCGAGCCCGTTCTCCAGCACGATCAGGGGCGCCGAGGCGTCGGCCCCGGTCCCGGTCACCCGGTGACGCACGGCGCTGCCCCGCGAGGTCAGCAGCTCCCGCTCGCCGGGACGGGGCCGGCGTACCGAACGGCTCCGTCCGAACCGGGCCACGGCGAGACCCGCCACGGCCGCGGCTCCGGTCAGTGCCGTGACCCGGACCATGAGGTCGTCGCGGGGCACGTCGCCGGGACGGTCGTCGCGCCCGGTCACGTACAGCACCGCCGGGTACATCGCAGGGAAGGCCAGCAGGAAGCGGTTCAGGCCCATCAGCCGGGCGTTCGCCAGGTGGAACCCGGCGGCGCTCGCCACGGCCAGCGGGGCCAGCACCCGGCCGGGGCCGACCATCGCCAGCGGGAACAGCGCCTCGACCGCCACGACCGAACGACCGAGCAGCCGGGCGACGGCGGGGTGCCTGCGGGCCAGGCGCCATGCCCCTTCGTGCCCGTAGGTCCGGGTGCGCAGGACGCCGACGACCGCGTCACCGGTGCGCCAGGCCTCGCCGTGGGTCTTGGCCCACCCAGACATGCCGTAGGACAGCGCACCCTGCAGCGCGACGTACCAGAGGCAGGCGTCGACGAGCGCGGGACGGCGGGGGTGGAGCCGTGCCAGAGCCGAGACCCCCTGTGTCAGCAGCGCCACCTGGTCGGACCCGTCGCGCCCGTACACGTTGCGCGGGTGCAGCAGCAGGTGCGCGCCGGTGAGGACGACGCCTGCGGCCGCGCGGACGCCACGGGGACCGGGCGCCACCAGCGTCGCGGCGGCACCGATCCAACCGACCAGCAGGGCGCGGGACACCCGCGCATCACCGGTCAGCGCGACGACCGCCCGGGCCGGACGCCACCGACCGGTGAACCGGGTCGGGACGGGCGTGTAGTCGCCCATGCCGCCGTTGCGCCGGTCGGTCTCGTCGAGCAGGTACTCGATCCCGGACACGAGGTGGGCGATCGCGGCGATCGTCTCGGTCGCGCGCAGCGCGGTCTCCCGGCTCGGGGCCCGGTGCCGCCGACGGGGCCACCCCGGGCGGCGTCGCGTTCCGGCTCCCGGCACCGCCGCCCTCACGTCGTCCTCCCGGCCAGGGTGAGGAGCCGGCGCCGGACCTCGTCGGTGAGCGGGAGGACCGGGCCGTGCGCGACCGTGGCCCAGACGACCCGGCCCAGGGCCCGTGCCTCGTACCACCAGCCACGGGGAACGTGGAGCACGTCCCCGGGCAGCAGGACGGTGCCGAGGCGGCTCTGCCCCCTGTGCAGGGGGAAGTCGAGGTCGTGCCGCGGGTCGTCGAACTCCACCCGGCTCGCGGTGGGCCAGCCCACGCACGGGTAGTGGGCGGCCGTGGAGTCGGGCGGCTCGATGACGACGCGGGTACGTCCGTACAGCTGGACCAGGAACAGGTCGGTGGGCTCCCAGTGCAACCGCATGCGCATCGAATCACCCAGGTGCAGACGCGTGTAGTCCGTGGCCGCGGTCCAGTCGGCGGCGGTCGGGAACAGCGGCCCGAGGTCGAGTCGCCCGAGCAGCCCGGGGAGGCGGTCGAACGGGATCGCCGGTGCGAAGTAGACACCGTCGGCGTGCATCGACGCGACCATCGCGCCCAGCGCGGCCCGGTCGACGTGGACGCGGGTCGTCCCCGCGGGGTCGCCGGGCCGGTGGCGTCGGCGTCGCACACTCACCTCGAGGTCACCGAACGTGCGCGCCAGGTGCTCCGGGGACCAGGTGCCCTCGGTCGTCACGACCGCACGCTCGACCACGACCGGACCGCCCCGCCGGGTGTCGGGGGCCGTCCGCGACCACCCCGGCGGGGTCGTGCGTGCCACGTCCGCGGCGATCTCAGCGGCTGTCATCCGGCTGCTCCTGCTCGGTGCCTGAGGGATGCGGGAGGGCGGTGGCCCCCGATCGGACCGATCGGGGGCCACCTCGTACGAGGGTCAGCCGACGACCGTGCTCGACGAGTCCTCGCTCATGTCGGGGCAGTCCTCGTCGGTCTCGAGGGCGCAGTTCGCGGCGGCCGGGGTGGCGACCGCGGGGGTGAGGCAGGTGAACGGCATCGGCGACGACGCGGCGAGCCACGCCGACCGCTCGATGTCGATGCTGATGCCGGCCAGCGGGCCGGACGGGTCGTTCGCGTTACGCAGAAGTGCGGACACGGGCTTCTCCTTGTTCGGAACTGCCGAGATCGACACCGGTTCCGGGGCCGACGTGCCCACAGTGGCGTGCGCCGTTAACGCTGCGCGGACTGTCGATAACGCCCGGATCCACCACCGACCGGAGACGTTCGAGACTCCGGATGCGATCCGGCGCGCCGGGCACGGAGGCGGTGACCATGATCTCGTCGGGGGCCAGGCGCGCGACGATCTCGGCCAGCCGGTCGGCGACGGTCGCGGGCGAACCGACCGCCTGCGCGCCGCACAGGGCGTCGACGACGGCCGCCTCGTCCTCGGTCCACGGCAGCGCCGAGGCCTGCTCCACCGACGGCATCACCACCGGCTCTCCGCGGCCCTTCTGCGCCCCGGCGACCACGATCGGCCGCAACAGGGCGCGGGCGTGGTCGTCGGTCTCGCCGCACACCACCTGGACGCACACGACGGTGTGAGGTCGGGCCGCGGACGGCGACGCCCGGAACGCCGCACGGTAGGCCGCGACCGCGTCGACACCCCGGTCGGGGGCCAGATGGTGCCCGACGACGTAGGGCAGACCGTTCCGGCCGGCCAGCTCGGCGCTCTCGACGTGCGAGCCGAGCAGGTACACCGGGACCGGCGCACCCCCCGGATCCCCGGGGACCCGGACCGGCGTCCCGCCGTCGGTGGACGCCCGGCCGGCGAGGTGGTCGAGGAGCTGCCGGACGCGGTCGGCGTACGGCGTCGGTGGGGCGTCCCCGACGCCCAAGAGCCGGGCCGTCTCCCGGCCGGCCCCCGACCCGCGGCCGATTCCGAGGTCCACCCGGCCGGGGTGCAGCGCGGCGAGGGTCCCGAACTGCTCGGCCAGGAGCAGCGGCCGGTGGTAGGGAAGCAGCATCGCCCCGGAACCGACCCGGATCCGGGTCGTGGCCGCGGCGATGTGGGCGAGTAGCACCGGCGGCGAGGCGTTGGCGGTGATCGGGGAGCCGTGGAACTCGGTCACCCAGAAGCGCCCGAAGTCCAGCTCCTCGGCCGCCCGGGCGAGCGCCGTCACCTCGCGCAGTGCCGCGGCGGCCGTCGTGTCGGCCGTGGTCGGTACGAGGTCGAGGACGGACAGGGGCACCGTCGCGGCGGGCGTCATCGCAGCGGCCGGACCGACGAGACGTACTGCCGGTTCTGCGGACCGCCCTCGCCACGGCAGCGCAGTACCGAGAACTGGTAGGCCGGTACGTGCGGCGACCGATCGCGGACGGCGTGTGCGGCCATGCCGTCGAGCACACGCAGCTCTGCCGCCGCCGGCGTCATGTCGCCCTTCGTCGCCGCCCGGCCGACGGCCGGCAGGATGTTCGACAACGCCCGGTCGCGTCGCCGGTCCGGGAACCACACGACGTGCCGGACCGTCCGCGACGCGACCGGTGCCGCGTCGAACCAGGGCCCGACGGAGCCGTCCCCGGCGACCGTCCGCACGTGCAGGTAGTCGTCGTAGCTGATCGGGTTCGGGGTGAAGAACTTCCAGTTGGGGACCACGGAGCCCCACCGTTCGTGGCGGCGGACCTGCTTCGGGTCCACCCACGGCAGGTTCCCTGCCGACATGACGACCCACCAGGTCGCCAGCAGTGCCACGAGTACCGTCGCGCGCGGATCGCGCAGAGCCGTCATCGCCATCACCATCGCCTCCGTGATCTAGGTCTGCGCAGGGTGCGGCGCCGGGTCGTGCCCGCGGCGCGCTCGGACGCCGGACGGGCCGGGCCCCGAGGGGCCGGCTGCCGACGGGGCGGTCCGCGAGAGGACCGACAGCGCGGCGCCGACCACGGCGGCGCCGGCGCCGAGGGCGGCCGCCGCGCGGGGGAAGCGGTCGTCGCGCCGTGGGCCGGTGTCGCCACGGACCCGGCGCGGACCCGCGGTGTAGAGGACGGCGGGGTAGGTCGCGGCGAACGCGGTCAGGAAGCGGTTGAGCCCCATCACCCGGGCGTTGGCGAGGTGGAACGACAGCGAGGCGAGGACCACGGCCCACGCCGTCCGACCGCTGCGGTCGGCCCAGGCCAGCCCGAACCCGCACTCGAGCGCGACCACCGCCACCTCCAGTCCGCGCCCGCAACCGGGGACGCGGTCGAGGTACCGCGCGAGAGCCGGATCGCCGTAGACGCGCAGCCGTACGACACCGAGGACGGCGTCGCCGCTGCGCCACCCGGGGCTCATCAGCTTGGCCACGCCCGCCGCGGTGTACGCCATCGCCGAGGACAGCGCGACGAACCACAGCCCCGCGTCGATCGACGGGGGGCTCCCGCCGGCCCCCCTGGCCAGGGCCACTCCCACCTGGGCGACGAACGAGGCGTGGTCGGATCCGTCGCTGGACAGCCGGTGGCGTGGGTGCAGCAGGGCGTGGCATCCCGCGGACACCAGGCCGCCGACGAGGCGGTGGGCCGGCCGCGACGACGCCAGGACCGTCCCGGAGGCCACCACCTTCAGGACGTGCAGTGCATCGGTGGTGCGCGCGTCGGCGACCCGGCGCACCAGGGCGTGGGTCCGCGGGGAGCGCAGCGTGGTCAGCGCCTCGGCGTCGCCCCAGAACTCGACTCCGCCGGGCCGACGGTCCGCGGGCCGGGCCAGGTACTCGGCGCTGGAGACGACCTCCGTGACGGCGGCGAGGACCTCGCACAGACGCAGTGCCCGGTGCCGGCTCAGGGTGGGTGTCACCATGGACCGATCGTCCCGGCGAGCACTAACACGGGCGGGTCGTCCGCTAACGCCGCAGCTGCACCGCCGGTCGGGCGCGTTACCGGGTACACGCGACCCGTTACCGCGCGACCCTACCGTCGCCCCGGTGCACCCAGACTCGAGCGCAACGGTGGCGGAACGGGTGTCGCTGCCGGAGTGGCAAGCCGACCCGGAGCGCTGGCGCGGTGCGCGGGCGGTGGTCGTCGACGGTGCGTTCGCCGACTCGACGGCGGTGGCCACCTGGACCCCGCAGCGGCTCGCCGCCCGCTTCCCGTCCGTGGCCGTCGAGGCCAGACACGTCCGCCCGGAGGCGTGGGGCGACTGGTCCCTGGTCGAGTCCGAGCCGACGACCGTGGCACGTTTCGTCGAGCTGCTGGGCACCGGCGCGACCGCGCAGATCCTGCAACAGCCGATCGGACCGTTCCCGGGCCTGCTCGAGGAACTGAACCCGGGCCGGATGGTGGATCCGCCGTACACCAGCGTGAACCTCTACCTCGGCCGCGGCACACGGACCCCGTTGCACTACGACTGGCAGGAGAACCTGTTCGTCCAGGTGTTCGGCTCCAAGCAGTTCGTGCTGGAGCCGCCGGACAGCCCGGCCGGGCGCTACGTGCACGACGGCCCGTCGGCCCACATCAGCCGGGTCGATCCCCGTGCGCCCGACCCGGTCCGGTTCCCCGCCTACGACCCCGACCGGCAGCGGAGTGTGCTGCTCGCCGCGGGAGACGCGCTGTACCTGCCGCCGGGCTGGTTCCACGACGTCACCGCGCCGGGCACCTCGATCTCGGTGAACTGCTGGTTCGGCGAGTTCCTCGGGGCCGAGGAGGAAGCCCGCTACCGCGCCGCGACCACCCGTCCCTGACACGTCCAGCCCCGGAGCGCGCAGTGCCCAGATTCCCCGATGCCACGGCCGACCACCACCGACGGATGCACGCGTTGAGCGAGGCGACGGGGCCGCAAAGCGTCCACGAGACCGCTCAGCAGTACCCCCTCTACGCCGAGGAGTACGTGCTGGCCCGGTTCGTGATGATCGCCGATCTGCTCCGCAGCACGCTCGAGGTGCCCGGCAACGTCGCCGAGCTCGGTTCCTGGCGCGGTGCCAACGTCGTGCACATGGCCAAGCTCCTGCGCGTGTTCGACGCGCACTCGCCCAAGCGGGTCCACTGCTTCGAGAGCTTCGCGGGCCTGCACGACTTCGACGAGCACGACGGGTCCGCGGCGGAGCAGTTCCGCGGCACCCATCAGGGCTCGAAGGAGCACCTGCTGGCCGTGATCGAGGCGTTCGACCTCGGACGCGAGATCGTGATCCACGACGGCGACCTGGTCGAGACCCTGCCCCGGGCCCTCGCCGAGTCGGCCGGCCTGCGGTTCTCCTTCGTCTACCTCGACCTCGACCTGCACCGGGCGACGGCGGTGGCGCTGGCCCGGCTGCACGACCGTCTCAACCCGGGCGGGCTGTTCGTCCTCGACGAGTACGGATGGGACGAGCTCCCCGGCGAGACGCACGCGGTGCACGAGTTCCTCGCCGAGCACGGCGACGACTACGACATGCGGTACCTCAGGGCCACCCGTCAGCCGACGCTGGCCCTGCGGAAGCGGAACGGACCGGAGGCGGAGAACCGACGATGAGCAGCTCGGACATCACCACGGGGGGCGGGCGGTCCGCGGCGGGTCCGATCCGGATCAGCCTCGCCGAGTGGCAGGACGACCCCGCACGCTGGCGCGGCCGCCGGGCCGTGGTCGTGCGCGACGCGTTCGCCGACACGACGGCCGTGACCACCTGGACCCCGGAGCTGCTGGCGCAACGGTTCCCGGAGGTCCCGGTGCTGGCCAAGGAGATCCCGCTGGAGGCCTGGGCCGATCCGTCCCGCGCGTCGTTCGAGCGGATGGACCTGCGGCGCTTCGTCGGGCTGCTGCGTGCGGGTGGTTCGTGCCAGATCGCCCAGCAGCCGATCGCGCCCTTCACCGGCCTGGCCGAGGAGGTGCAGCTGGAGCGGATGGCCGAACCGCCCTACCGCCGGGTGTACCTCTGGTTGGGCCGGGGTACGAGGACCCCGCTGCACTACGACCGGATCGAGAACGTGTTCGTCCAGGTACGGGGCACCAAGCAGTTCGTCCTGGAGCCACCGGACAGCGCGGCGGGCCGCTACGTGCAGGACGCCCCGACCGCACACCTGAGCCGGGTCGACCCCTACGCGCCCGACCCGGGCCTGTTCCCGGACTACGACCCGGACGCCCAGCTGCGGGTGCTGCTGGGCCCCGGGGACGCGCTGTACCTGCCGCCGGGCTGGTTCCACGACGTGTCGGCGCCGGAGGAGTCGATCTCGGTCAACTGCTGGTACGGCGACACCCTGTCGGACTAGTGGCGCACCGGTCCGGCCCGCCGTCCACGGGGGCCGGACCGGTGCGCCACCCGCCCCGCGCACCCGCGTCGGTCACCGTGAGCGGCCCGCGGGCACCTCGACGGTCCCGTTCGTCTCGGCGGACGGCACGACCGATCCGGTGGCGACGAGACTGCGGTAGACACCGTCGACGGCGTACAGCTCGTCATGGGTCCCGCACTGGACCACACGGCCGCGGTCGAGCACGACGATCCGGTCCGCGTCGCGGACGGTCGACAGCCGGTGGGCGATGACGACGGTGGTCGTGCGGCTGTCGCGCAACCTGCGGGTGATGGCGGACTCGGTGATGTTGTCCAGCGCGCTCGTCGCCTCGTCGAGGACGAGCACCGCCGGACGCCCGACGAGGGCGCGGGCGAGGGCGAGGCGTTGGCGTTGCCCTCCGGACAGGGTGCCGCCCCGCTCCCCGATGACCGTGTCGATGCCGTGCGGCATCCTCGCGACGTCCTGGTCGAGGCTCGCCGCACGCACCGCAGCGACGATGTCGGCCTCGTCGAGCTCGTCGTCGCCGAAGGCGACGTTGTCACGCACGGTCCCCTGGAAGACCACCGGGTCCTGCAGGACGACCCCGCACTGTCGTCGGAACGACCCGAGGTCGTGGGCGTGCAGGTCCAGGCCGTCGACGAGGACCCGGCCCTCGTCGGGCGGGAGCAGGCCGAGCAGCACTCCGGAGAGCGTGGACTTCCCCGAACCCGACCCGCCCACGATCGCCACCCGGGCGCCGGCCGGTACGTCGATCGAGACGTTCTCGACCGCCCACGGGCCCTGCTCGCCGTAGCGGAAGGAGACGTCCCGCAGCTCGATGTGCCCGACGACGGGCGGCAGCGGCGGGGTGTCCCGCTCGGCCTGGTCGACCGGCTCCTCGAGCACCGCCGAGATCCGTTGCACGTGACCCTGCACGGTCTGCAGTGCCTGCAGCGCCGACACCAGCTGGGACAGCGGCAGCAAGAAGTTGTTGGCCAGGGCGATCAGCGCCAGCGCGACGCCGAGGGTCAGGGCACCCGAGAGCACCTGCGCCACTGCGACGAGCAGCAGCAGGCTCGACGCCGCCGCGGCCACGGTCGTCGTGGTGGCCGAGACCGCGGCGGCGAAGCGCTGCCGCCGCATGCTCGCGTCGAGCTGTCCGTGCAGGCGCCGGGCCCAGCCCGGCAGCATGCCGGCCTCCCGCCCCGACGCCTTCAGGTACGCCGCCCCGTTCGCCACCTCGACGGTGAATCCCTGGGTGTCGGCGACCTGCTCGAGCTCACGCCGGGAGTACCGGGCGAGCCGACGTGCCGGTAGAACCAGGACCGTCACCTCGACCGCGCCGATCGCGAGCGCGCACAGGGCGAAGGTCGGGCTGATCCACATCAGCGCGACGGCGTACACGATCACCTGCACCACGGCCAGCAGGCCGGTGACGGTCTGGCCGGTCAGGGCGTTGCGGATCGCGGTGTTGGAGGAGAAGCGCTGAACCAGGTCGCCCGTGGGGCGTTCCCGGAAGAACCGGTAGGGCAGGGCCATCATGTGCGCGAACAACGCGGTCATGAGCCGGTTGTCGAGCCGGCCGGCGACCAGCGCCGCCAACCGACCACGGAGCAGGGCGGCGAGGAACGTCGTCAGCGTCAGCAGCGCGAGCCCGACCGCGACCGGGGCCAGCGTCCCCGGCAATCGTGCGGGCAGCACCTCGTCGACCAGCACCGCGGTCAGCACCGGGCCGGTCAGTCCGACGACCATCGCGAGCAGCGACAGGGCGATCATCCCGGCGAGGACCGGGCGGAACCCGTCGGTTCGGGCCACCTGTCGCAGCAGGACCCGCCAGCCGCGGTCGGCGGTCTCCCGGTGCTCGCTGAAGAACTGCGGTCCCGGGGCAAGGGAGAGCACGGTGTGCTCCGGGTCGGTCAGGAGCTGGCTCGTCCGGACGCGGCTGCGCCATCCGCTCGTCGGGTCGAGGACCGCGTAACGGCCCAACGAACGGCTCTCAAGGAGCACGAACAGATCGCGTCGCTGCAGAACGGCGGGCAGCGGCACGTCGGGGAGGCTGTCCCGTCCGACCTGCAGGGCCACCATCTCCAGGCCGAAGCTCCGACCGACCTGGGAGATCGTGGCGACCGAGGTACGACTGGCGGCGCCGCACCGATTGCGCACCTCGTGCAGGGTGGTGGGTCTGCCCAAGGTGGTCAGCACGGTGGCCAGACAGGCGGCACCGCTGTCCCGGGCGTCGCGGACCACCACGAGGTGCGGAGCCAGTGAACCGGTCACGGTGCACCGAGTCCTCGGCCGAGGAACACCAGGGCGAGCGGTCGTCGCCCGACCTGCACCGTCGCCGGAACGGGCGAGCGCACGGGAGAGCGCAACGGACCGGCCACCATCGGTCCGCCCACCGATCGGACCGCGATCGTCACCGGGACGCCGTCGGGCGGGGTCAGCTGCGCCGAGGTCTGCGTTCCGGGCGGGGCGAGACAGCTACGGTCCAGACGGACCACGACGCACCCGGCCTCCCCCGGCGGGACGCCGAGCTCCGCGCACCGCGACGCCCCCTCGACGACCGCCCGCGTGGTGATGTAGGTCGGGACGGTGATCAGCGCGCCGGCTGACACCACGGCACCAAGGACAGCCGCCAGGCCCGCCAGAAGCAGCCAGGAGCGGCCCCGCTGGCGCGAGAACGGCGGGGGCGCGGCGGGCGACGTCGACATCTGTACCACCGTAGGGAGCGTCGACTAACACTTGCGGGATCGCCGATAACCGGATCACGCATCGACCGGGGTGTCACCGGACCCGATCTGACGTCACCGTGAGGTTTCACGCCAGCTCGGAGTGGTGATCAGCTGTCTGAGGCCGGGGCGGCCCCTTCGGCGGGAGATGCGGCTTGATCGTCCAGGATGCTGTCGAGTGCGCGCCAGGTGGCCTCGTTCTCTCCTGGCGAGAGCATCCGAGGCAAGCCTGGATGCGTTCGGTGTTGTATCAACCGTTGGTGTAGACGAACAGCTCGTTCTCGGCCTCCCTCCCGGGGCCGCCACGATTTTCGGTAGACGAGCTCGGTCTCGAGCGCAGAGAAGGTTCTCCAATAGCGCCTAGGGCGTGTCTCCCAAGGAGGTGGATCGGGGTGCGCGATGCTTGAGCGGTGTCGCGCACTGCGGTCCTGACCGACGCTCAGTGGGCCCGTCTGGCCCCGCTCCTACCTTCGTCAGAGGGGCGTCGCGGGCGTCCGTTCCGAGACGACCGCCGCGTACTCGAGGGGATCATCTACCGGTACCGCTGCGGGCTGGCCTGGCGTGATGTCCCGTCCGAGTTCGGGCCGTGGCAGACGTTGTGGAAGCGCCACCGCCGCTACTCCGGCGACGGCACCTGGGACCACATTCTGGCTGCTCTACTGGTCGAGGCCGACGCCGCCGAGGTGGTCGACCGGGCGGTCAGTGTGGACTCCACGATCATCCGCGCCCACCAGCACGCCGCGACCCTCAAGCGCGCCACAGGGGGCCGGATCGAACTACAAGAATCTGCGCGTCGAGCCGCTCGATCACGCGTTGGGCCGCTCCCGCGGCGGTCTGACCACGAAGATCCACCAGCTCGTTGACGGACACGGCCGCCCGCTGGTGGTACTCCTCGGCCCCGGCCAGGGCGGCGACTCGCCGATGTTTCCGCGCCTGATGGCGCACCTGAGCATCGCCCGGCCGGGTCCGGGGCGACCCTGGACCCGGCCTGAGCGTCTGCGCGCGGATAAGGCCTACTCCTCGCGCGCGATTCGCCGGCATCTGCGAGAACGCCGGATCGTCGCTACCATTCCGGAGCCCTCTGACCAGCAGGGACATCGCAAACGACGCGGCTCGCGCGGCGGCCGACCGCTCGCATTCGATCCGGTCGACTACTGAAACCGCAACGTCGTCGAGCGCGCGTTCTGCCACGTCAAGCAGTGGCGCGGGCTGGCCACCCGATACGACAAGCTCGCCCTGACCTTCCGCGGCGGCGCTGGGTTGAAGGCGATCGTCACCTGGCTCCGCGCTTTAGGAGACACGCCCTAGCCGAGCTCGGGCTGGTCGAGGGCGAGCGTGTCGAACAGGACCGTTCGCCGGCCAAGACCGTCTACCGCCTCACCGACGCGGGACGAGCCAGATTCGAACGGTGGCAGTCGACCGACCCCGACAGCGAGACACCCCGGCTGCGACACCCCGTGCTGCTGAGGATGTTCCTCGACCCGCGAAACTCTTCCGGCCGCGGTCACCGCCGGATGCTCGAGGCCTACCGAGCCGATCTCGAACAGCAGCGGGCGCTGTTCCGCGACGTGCTCACCGACGTCCTCGACGAGCACGGGGCGCTGGCCCGCGATATCGACCCCGCCCGCAGCACCGCGCTCTACGGACTCCGGGCCACCGAAGCCGCCCTACACTGGTTCAACGAGATCACTCGGGACCGCGCAGCCCAGGAAGCCGACCCGACGGCCGACTCCCGATCGTCATCGTGATGACCAGGACGACGAGCGGACCACCTCAGCGATCTCTGCCCGCGACCGGCCGGGTGGCGAGCAGGTAGCCGTCGGGTCGCACGATCGTCGATCCCGCACCCGCCAGCAGGCCTGCGTCGGGCGTGCAGATCGCGGCGTCGTCGATCGGGGCCGTCGCCAGCGAGTCCGGCATCGGCAACTGCTCCTGCCCGGGAACGGAGACCCGCAGGAATCGGCCGGAGGCGAGGCGGGCGTGCAACGACGAGCCGTCGTCGAGGGTCAGGTCCGGCGTCCGGGCACCAGCGAGCTCGCCCGTAGGAACGTCCGGGAGCAGCGCCGCCGGGTAGGTCACGGCGAAGCCGGACACCTCGCCGGCCATCGCCCGGTTCGCCTCCGGCACCGCGAGCAGGTCGCTGATCACCGCACGCAGGTGGGTGTTCGCGGGCTCGAACCCCGAGACGAGCCGGTACTGCGCGACGGTGTTGGTGAACAACCGCTCCCCCACCGGTCGCCGCTCGGACTCGTAGGTGTCGAGCAGTATCTCCGGGGCGCGTCCGGTCACGACCAGGGCGAGCTTCCAGCCCAGGTTCATCGCGTCCTGCACACCTACGTTGAGTCCCTGGCCGCCCATCGGGGCGTGGATGTGCGCGGCGTCGCCGGCGAGCAGCAGCCGGCCCTGTCGATAGGAGGCCGCGAGGCGCGTCTCGTCGGTGAAGCGGGTGAGCCAGGTGGCGTCGCGCATCCCGAAGTCGCGGCCGGTGGTGCGTCGCAGGGACTCCCGCAGCTCTTCAAGGCTCAGGGGCTCGCTCTGCGGCAGGTGCCGTCGCGCGGTGTCGAGCACGATCACCCGCGAGTGCATCCCGTCCCCGGACGGGAGGATACTTGCCCCGCCGTGCTCGTTCGAGCCTCCGGCGATCGGGGGTCCTGGCGGCAGGTCCAGGATCACGTCTCCCATAGCGATCGAGTCGGTGGCCGGCAGACCCGCGAACTCGATACCGGCGCTGCGCCGCACGAGGCTGCGCGCACCGTCGGCGCCGACCACCCAGGCCGCGCGGATCGCGGTGCCGTGGGCGAGCTCGACCTCGACCCCGTCGGCCCGTTCGGCGACGCCTGCGACCTGCACGCCGCGTCGGATCTCGACGCCAAGCTTGAGCGCGTGTTCCTCGAGGATCGCCTCCGTGCGCGATTGCGGGATGAACAGCGCGAACGGGTAGGGCGAGTCGAAGCCGGCGAAGTCCAGTCGCGTGTCCAGACCGGCGAAGTGCCCGGTCGACATCGGCTGGCCGACCGCCAGGAACCGCTCGGCCAGGCCGCGCAGAGCGAAGGTCTCCACGGTCCGACCGTGCAGGGTCAACGCCCGCGACTGCGCGACCCGCTCCGGGCGCCGCTCCAGCAGCAGCACCCGCGCCCCGCCTAGACGCGACTCGGCAGCCAGCCACAGCCCGACCGGCCCACCCCCGACCACGACGATGTCGTAGCTCTGAATATCCCTAACAGCGTTAGTCACGCGGCCAAGCTTGCCCCTACCAGTGTTAGGCTGTCAACCGGAGGTGGAACCACGGTGGAGCGCCGCGAGATCGTCGAGGGGGCCGTCGCCCTGCTCGACCAGCACGGGGAGTCGGGGGTGACGATGCGTGCCCTGGCCGGGCGACTACAGATCAGCGCGCCGTCGTTGTACTGGCATTACCCGTCGAAGCGGGACCTCTTGGAAGACGTGGCGGACGCCCTCGTCGCCGACGTTGCGCTCGGGCGAGGCGATCCCGCCGTTCGGATCGACCCGGCGCAGCGACTGCTCGTGCTGCTCGGAGATTTCCGCCGCGCGCTGCTCGGGCACCGCGACGGCGGCCGCGTCTTCGCCGGGACCTTCACTCTCGGGCCGCACGTCCTCGACCTCAGCGAGGCGGGAACGAGCCTGCTCGTGGAGGCGGGGGCCGCGTGCGCGGGCGAGGCGCTCGACACCTGGTTCAACCTGGTCCGCTTCGTGGTCGGATCGGTCATCGAGGAGCAGGGCGCGGCGGGCCAGCCCGAGCTGGCCGGCCGCCGCGCCGTCTTCCGCGAGGCCAACGCCCACCGCCCGACGATTCTCGCGGCGACCGAGCGCGTCTTCGCCCCCGACGAGGACCGCCGGTTCGAGGATGGAGTGCGGCGGCTGATACAGCCGCCCGAAGTTCGTCGGCCAGCCAGACCACGAACGACCTTCTCACCCTCGACCTGAGGGCAGGTCAGCCTGCCTCCTAGGGCGCCGACCGAGAGACCGGTCCGTGCGTTGCCGGTCGGTGAGCACCCTGCCGGCGGTGAGGGCGAGGTGGGTGGCTGCGGCGGTGCCGAGGACGGCGAGCAGGGGGGCGGCTGGCGTCGCGCTCGCCTGCAGGCCGAGCAGGCCACCGAGGACCGCGGCGGGCAGCGCGATCGTGACGGAGAGGCCAGGCCGGGCCGGCGTCGACGTGGTGGGGGACGGCTCGGTCAGGGCGGCGCCGAGAGCGATGAACAGGGCCACGCCCGGTAGGACGGCGGTGGCGCTGAGCACCGAGTCCCCTGGGAACACCGTCCAGGTCAGGAGTACGCCGAACGACCAACCGGCGAGTCCGAGAGGGAGCCAGATCGTCGCGCGGACCCAGGTTCGGGTGCGGGCGGCTGTGTTCCGGCGGCGGGCAAGGGCCACGAGCAGGAGTGCGCCGAGGGCGAGCAGGCCGAGCGGGATGCCGACCAGGAGCCGGGCCGCGGTGCTCATCGACACCGGGATCGCGGTGAAGTCGGGTGCACGGTCGACGAAGCGCGATGCGTCGACGCCGCCGGTGTCGAAGAACGTGTTGACCAGGTGCCGGGCGGCGTCGGGCTGCTGGGCCCAGATGTCGGTGGTGTGGCCGAGTCCAGGCAGGACGACCTGGTGGCCGCGCGGGAGCAGGGGAAGCAGGTCGGCGGTGGCGTTGTGCGGCGGGGTGGAGAAGTCGAGGCCGCCGCTGACGAGCAGGGTCTCGACCTCGCTGGGGCGGGTTCGGCGGTACTCCGCATTGAGCGGGTCCTGGGGCCACGAGGACGACCAGCCCTGTGGGCCGCCCCACAAGAAGTCGGTGGAGGCGTTACCGAGGATGGACCCCGGGTCGCCACCGGCGGCGTAGTAGGCCGCCACGTCCGGGGCGTCGAGCGAGGCGTAGGAGGCGAACTCGCCCCACACATTCGACCCGGGCAGGGCGAGGTCGGCGAGGACCGACATGGCCCACAAGGCGCCGGGATCTCCGCTGGTGAGCGCATCGAGGGTGGTGGCGGCGTTGGTCGGGGCCGACTGGGCGCCGTTGTAGTGCATCCCGTACTGGCCCAGGATGCGGACGTTGGTGCTCTTGATCGTAAGCGGACCCCAGCCGGTCGGCAGGTGGGCCGTGGAGTCGCGGAGCGCGGCCACCAGGTCGGGGGTGCGCTGGAAGCAGAACGGGTCGCGACGGCACAGCTCGCCGTACTGGGCGAACTGGGCGTCGGTCACCCGCGGGTCCCAGAACATGTGCCCGGGAGGATTGACCGAGATCATCACCGACCGTGCGACCGCCGCCGGATGGCGCCAGGAGTAGGCCAACGCGGTCCGGGTGCCGGCACTGGAGCTGAGCAGATCCACCACAGGGTAGTCCAGGGCGGTCCGTGCGGCTTCGAGGTCGTCGACCCTCTCGGCGACCGAGTAGCCGGTGAGGTCGACGCCGTCGTCGCGCAGGCGCGTCGAGCACAGCTCGAACGCGCGAGCCGTGTCGAGCAGGGTCTGCGGGGCGGTCAGTCCCTCGCGGGAGAGCATCACCGTGGCGACCTCGGGGCAGTCCAACCGGCGGGAGCCGTCGACGCCGCGGTATCCGACGAGCACGACATCACGGTGCTCGAGGAAGCGACTGGCCTCCGGGAACTCCAGGTTGGACAGCCCTGGCCCGCCGCCGAGCCGGAACACCGGCTCCGCCGGACGTGGCGACGTCGAGCGGATCCGCAGGACCGGGAGCGCGATCAGCGCAGAGCCGGGGTTGCCGCGCTTCTCCGGCACCACCAGGGTCCCGCAGTCCGCGGCCCGGGTTCCCGCCTCGGTCTCCACCGAGCACGAGTTCAAAGTCACCGAGCCCGACGCCGCGCCCTCCGGAACCGCCACGGAACTCGGCCCGAGCATCGGAAGGACTGCTAGGGCCGACAGCACCACGACGAGACCCGCGATCACGGGGCCGGCCCGGTGATATCCGATTCTCATCCGCGCCGCTTTCATCTGCTGGCCTCTTCTCTGCGCTGCTGCGATGCCGAGCACCTCGGCGCATGCGTGCGTTGTCTCGACGAGAGCGTGGGGCTCTCAGACGACCGTGTAGGGCAGGAACTTGCCGCCCCAGACCAGGCGCAACCGGTCACCCTTCGGGTCGGGTTCACGTTCGAAGTCGAGGGTGAAGTTGATCGCGGACATGATCCCGTCGCCGAACTCCTCGCGGATCAGCTCGTGCAGCGCGCTGCCGTAGACCTGCAGCGCCTCGTGCAGGCGGAAGGTCACCGGCTCCGTGGGGTCGATCGCGCCCTCGCCGCGCACCGGCGGGAGCGAGAGCACGGCGACGGTGTCGTCGTCGAGGCCGAGCAGCCCGCCCACCTGCTGCGCCTGCTCGGCGTCGAGGGGCTGCTGGCCGAGCAGCGCCGAGGTCGTCCAGACCAGGGACCGGTCGGGGGCGTCGGCCAGCTGCTGCCAGCTCAGACCCTTCGCGTCCTTCGTATACACGCCCTCGCGGCCGGCGGTGAGACAGTCGTGTACCGGCGCCATCAGATCCTCCGAGAGGGGTGGGGTCGCAGCAAGAACGCGACGCGGGGACGTGAGCGGTCAGATCGGGAGGTCGGAGTCGTCGCCCTCGGAACGGGGGCCGTGGATGCGGCGCTCCGCCTCGGTGATCCGCAGGTCGTTGATGCTGGCCTCCCGGCGGCGCATGAGGCCGCTGTCCGCGAACTCCCAGTTCTCGTTGCCGTAGCAGCGCCACCACTGGCCCTCGGCATCGCGGCACTCGTACTGGAAGCGCACGGCGATCCGGTTCCCGGCGAAGGCCCATAACGACTTGCGCAGCGCGTAGTCGAGCTCGCGCTCCCACTTCGCGCTCAGGAACGCCACCACCTCCTCGCGGCCCTGCACCCAGGTGTCGCGGTTCCGCCACACGGTGTCGGGGGTGTAGGCCAGCGACACCTTCTGCGGGTCGCGGGTGTTCCAGGCGTTCTCGGCCGCGAGCACCTTCTTCGCGGCCGCCTCAACGTCGAACGGCGGAAACGGCGGACGGGGCTGGACCTCGGTCACGAGCACCTCCGGACTCTGATCAGAACCAACGTTCTGGAGTACCGTAGAACCAACGTTCTTGGGCCGGACAGGATTGACCGGGAAGGTGTGAGGTGGATCGCCTCGAAGCACGGACCCGTCTGCTGGTGGCGGCGGAGGAGCTCTTCTACGCCGAAGGCATCCACGCCGTCGGGATGAACAAGGTCCGGGACCGGTCCGGAGTGTCGCTCGCGCGGCTCTACGACCTGTTCCCGTCCAAGCAGCACCTGGTCGCTGGGTACCTGCGAGCCCGTGACGAGCGGTGGAGGAGGAGGCTGGCCGCGCACGTCGACGCCACCGCGTCCCGCGAGAGACCACGCTCGCGACTCCTCGCCGTCTTCGACTGGCTCACCCTCTGGTTCACCGAGCCCGGCTTCCGCGGCTGCGGCTTCATCAACGCCTGGGCCGAGACCACCACTGACGACTCCCTCGTCCTCGTCGCCGTCGAGGAGCACAAGACAGCGTTCCATGACTACCTGAGCGCCCTGGCCGGCAGCGAGGTCCCGGACGAGGTGGTCGACCAGCTGTACCTGCTCGCCGAGGGTGCCATAGTCACCGCTGCCATCACCGGACGACTCGACACGGCCCACACCGCGCGGACCGCGGCGGCCCGGCTCCTCCAGAGCTCTGCGCGGTGAGCTCCCGATCCGGCGTCGACATCGTGCCGCGTCGGTTCGAGCCACAGGACTAGCCTTCCCGGCCCGCCGGACGCGCGATACCTACACCTCCTCGCCGCGGTCGTTCGCACTGCCTGCCGCTCGGTCGGCGAGGCCGCCGCCTACCTCGAGCGCCAACCGATGACCACCGGCCTCGCGACGCCCAGCTAGGGCATGATCATGGGGATAGGCCGGGCCGTCGTTGACGACGGCCCGGCCGAACACGCTCTGCCCGTCTTCTGCCATCGGTCGAGGCAGCGAAGGACATCGCCATCCTCGCGCCACCGTCGACGGTGACAAAGGGGCGCCACGGCATCTGATCACCTCGTCGTCCTGTTCGGTCGAGACCCCATGGACTGACCCACGATTCCGGCTGGGGGCGTGCCCTGTCTCCGTCGCACGGAGGCCGGGTCGCCGGGGGTCGCGCGATCGCAAGAGGCCAAGATCAACGTTCCTCATGCTCAGGGCGGAGGGTGAGTCCGGCGAGGATGAGGTCGACGCCGGCCAGGAACTCCACCCGGTCGTCGTGATCGCGTAGTCGACCCGCGGCCGCGCGAGTAAAGCGGTACTGCTCGGAGTCGAGCTCGGCCCATCGGGCGGCGAGCTGGTCGAGGAACTCCTGGCGCCCGAGCGCGGCCTCCGGGGAACGCGCGTTGCGAGCCTGCTGACTGCCGGCGCCGATGATGTGCACCAGCAGCGCGGACGTGGCGGTGAACTGGGCGTCGGTCGGAACTCCGAGCGCCTGGACCTGACGGCCGATCAGTTCGAAGACCTCCAGGCTTGTCGCGTGCCACGGGGGGCGCGCCATTTGCGCCCCGACCCACGGGTGTGCCTCAATCACGTCGAACACCCCGAGGGCCACCGCCCGGATCGCATCCTGCGGCGAGCCGGCGGAGTCCATACGGCCCAGCGCACGGGCCACGACCAGCTCCGTGGCCGCGACGAGCAGCTCGCCCTTGCTGGCGACGTGCCACTGGATCGCGCCGTGCCCGGTCTCGAGCTTCGCCGCGAGCGCCCGGAAGGTCAGCCCGTCCTCGCCCGCCGCGTCGAGCAGCTCCACCGCCGCATCGATGACCCTCCGCCTGGTCAGCGTCTTGCGCTCCGCGTGGGGTGACGTCCTGGACATGCACCCATATTGACACGGCTGGTACCTGGTACCACTATGGTACTGCGTACCATCTTATAGCGAGGAGGACCGTCATGCTTAATGAGGTCACGATTGTCGGAGCAGGGCTCGGAGGCCTCACCCTCGCCCGGGTCCTGCACGTCCATGGCATCCCCGCCACGGTCTACGAGGCGGAGGCCTCGCCGGAAGCTCGCACCCAGGGCGGCCAACTGGACCTGCACGACTACAACGGCCAACCGGCCCTGGCCGCGGCCGGACTGATCTCGCAGTTCGAGGCCATCATCCACCGCGGCGGCGAGGCCACCCACGTCCTGACCCCCGACGGGACCGTGCTGCTCGACGAGCCCGACGACGGCACCGGGGGGCGCCCGGAGGTCCTGCGCGGCGACCTGCGCCGGATCCTGCTCGAGTCGGTGCCTGAGGGCACCGTCCGCTGGGGCCACCGACTCGCCGGCGTCGAGCCCGCGGGCGAGGGCCGGCACACCCTGCGTTTCGAGGACGGCACCACTGTCACCAGCCATGCCCTCGTCGGCGCGGATGGCACCTGGTCGCGGATCCGGCCCCTGCTCAGCGACGCGACCCCCGAGTACGCCGGGATCTCCTTCGTCGAGACCTCTCTGCACGACGCCGACGAACGCCACCCGGCCGCGGCGAAGGCGGTCGGCGACGGCGCCCTGTTCGCGCTCGCACCCGGGCGCGGGGTCCTCGCCCACCGCGAGGATGTAGGCGTCCTGCACGCCTACATCGCGCTGGTGAAACCACGCGAGTGGTTCGACGAGCTCGCCAACGCCGACGCCGCCACCACGATCGCCCGGGTCGCGGCCGAGTTCGACGGCTGGTCGCCCGCTCTGACCGCCCTGATCACCGACGCCGACACCCCGCCGGTGCTGCGCCCCATCCACGCCCTGCCCGTCGGGCACCGCTGGGACCGCGTACCCGGCGTAACCCTGCTCGGCGACGCCGCCCACGTCATGTCCCCCTTCGCCGGGGAAGGCGCCAACCTCGCCA
The DNA here is from genome assembly GCF_017312135.1 of Pseudonocardia sp. TMWB2A. Lineage (NCBI taxonomy): Bacteria > Bacillati > Actinomycetota > Actinomycetes > Pseudonocardiales > Pseudonocardiaceae > Pseudonocardia > Pseudonocardia sp. TMWB2A. The sequence continues at coordinate 80,792 of NZ_QKQY01000004.1, read as the reverse complement.
TGTTCGACGGCGCCGAACTCGCCCGGGCCATCGTCGAGCACCCCGACGACATCGAGACCGCGTTCACCGCCTACGAGACCGACCTGTTCACCCGCAGCGAGCGATTCGCCGCCGAGTCCGCGCACAACCTCGGGTTCCTCTTCGACGAGAACACCCCCGCCGGTCTGCTCGCCCTCATATCCGGTGGCGAACCCGACCACCACTGACGCTGACGCCCCGCACCACACCCACACGCCCGGCCGATGACCCGGAGAGACACGATGGATGAAAAGATCCTCGCCCTGCTGCTGGGGCCGAACTTCGCGCACGTCGCCACCGCCCGCGCCGACGGCAGCCCCTCGGTCACCCCGACCTGGGTCGACTGGCGCGACGACCACGTGCTGCTCAACTCAACCCCAGGGCGAGCATGGGTCAAGAACCTGACGCGCGACCCGCGAGTGACGCTCTCGGTCTCCGCGGTCGACAACCCCTACGAGTGCGCGACCATCCGCGGGCACATGGTCGCCACCACCACCGACGGCGCCGAGGAACACTTCACACAGCTCTTCGCGCAGTACCGCAACCGCCCGATGCCCTTCGGCGACGACGGCGACGAGCCCGACTCGCAGGATCCTGACCGACGCGAGCTCGTCCTCATCGCCGTCGACTCCACCCACTACCAGTGGCAACCCGGCCCCGGCGCCTCCGAGGAATACGATGCCTTCCTCGCCCAGATCATGAACCCGCCGACCGCTCCGGCCACCACGGGGCAGGACTGACCGACGGGATCGGTCATCGCGACATCGAGCGGCGGGACCGCGGCTACGAATGCGCACCCGGATACGGTGCAGCGATCCGTCGCGTGTCGGGTGAGGTGGGTAGCGAGGTGCTGGAAGGGCCGGCCGCACTCATGACACAGCACCCGCCCGGTATCGGGGTCGACGTCGAGGACCCCGTACCGGCCGTATCCGTCGGGGCCGCCGTACACCGGCCGGTCAGGCGTGCTGTTCATGGATGCCGACGCGGGCAGTCTCGACGGCTCGATGGTCGAGTTCCGGCGGGTGAGGTGCACGCACGATCAGCATTCTGCCCGCATGGACCTCCGCCGCCAGTTCTCTCGGGTGGCCGCGGATAGACTCGGCTGCACGTCCTCACCTGAGCTCGGGCGTCGTGTGCGTCAGCAGGGCGCAGGCATCGACTCGCTCTACTAGATCAGCGAGCGGATCGACACTAAGATCGACAACCTGTCTGGCGATGTCGCCGCCGTCCGCAGGGACATCGAGTCCCTTCGCCGGGATGTCGACGGCGTCCGTGTGGCCAATGAGCGACGCTTCGACGCGCTGGATCAGCAGGTGCAGAGCAACCAGAAGCTGCTCACCCAGATCCTGCAGCGCCTGCAGGCCTGACTACCGCCACGACCCACAGGATCCCTGCTCACGAGAAGTTTCTCGTCCCGGGCGAGACCGGCTGAGGGCGCGCCGGGGGTCTACTCGAGTGCGAGCTGCCGCGTGATCGCTCCGCAGAGCTGCGCGACCACTTACCACTGAGCCGTTGCTGGGCACGTCGAACTGTTGAAGCGGGACCCGGCGCCCGTGTCCCCATGGCCAGCTGCGGTTGAGGGCTTGGTGGTGGATCAGGGCGCCGTCTACAGGAGGGTGATCTCGACGCCGGGGTTGAGGCGGGTCAGCCGGTCGGGGTCGGCGCTCAGTGCCGGCCAGCCGCGTTGGCGGGCGGTGTACACGACGTGGCCGGCGAGTGCGTCGAAGGCGTCGGCGTGGTCGAGCAGCGTGGTCACTGCGGCGGCGGCGTCGACGTCAAGTTCGCTCACGATGACCGAGGGGTGGCCGATGAGTTCCGCCAGCTGTGGGCCGGACTCGGGGAGCACTGCGCGGACCTCGGTCAAGGCGAGGGAGGGCAGGTAGAGCGCGATCCCGACCTGGCGGGCGGTCGCGATCCATGCCACCGCGCCGAGGTGCCCGCGGACGAGGGCGGCCAGGGCGGAGGCGTCGAGGACCTTGCCGCCGATCACGCGTGGGTCATGCTGCGCTCAGGCAGCGTCGTCGACGGGCAGGGTCCGGCGGATCTCGGCGTCTCCGGGCCAGTCCAGGCCCAGGTCGGCGTAGATCGCGCGGTAGTGCTCCAGCGATGGGGCACCGTGGCGCGAGACCATCCGGGACACGACCGCCGACGCACGGCCGTCGGCGTCCGGTGAGGGGGCGCCGTGCGCGCGGTGATCCTGCTGAGTCACTCGACGATGGTAGCGCGTCCCCGGGGCCTGTCGAGGGACGCCGATGACGAGCGCGTCCTACTCGGGGCGAGTCTTGCCTGGCATCTACCCGGGTCGCCGCGACCTCGGCGACCGCATGTCCTGTGGAGTCAACGGTCAGGTAATCAGGTCGTTCTCCGCGAGGCGCTGAAGCGCGGGCACATCGAGCACCACCACGACGTCGCCGTCGCGGCGCACCCACCCCTCCCGCTCCAGCTCAACGACCGCGTTCAGCACCCGCGCTTTCCCCTTCGACCCCTTCGAGTGCGGCTGCTCGTCGAACCGGGCCGGCCGCCGAGCGGCCGCCGACGTCGCCGACACCGGCCGCCCGACGTCGTGCTCGGGGAACATCACCGACCACTCCTCACGGATCACCGACCGAGGGACCCTGGTCGACCCGGTCTCGCTGACCAGGTCGACCAGCAGCCCCGCCATCTCCGCGGCCTGCGTCCCGAGGATCACAGCGCGGCCGCCTCCGCGCGGCCGCCGTCGTAGCGGCGCCGCCACTCGGCGGGCTCCAGCACGTCCATGTCAGCCCACTTCAGGCGGGAGAACTCCGCCTGCACGCCGGGCCACAGCGCGGCTCGCGCGAGGGTGTCGAAACCGTGCGAGCGGTCGAGGTGGTGGTGCGCGGAGGTGAACCGCGGCTCGTCCCGGTCGCCGAGGTGGCGCTGGGTGACCCGGCCGACGTGAGCACCGTCCAGGGTGACCTTCCAGGTCCGGAAGGCGTCGCGGCGCCGCTTGACATCGTCCTCGACGGCCGCACCCGCCTCGCCGCCCCCCACCGCGCCCCCGACTCCGCACGCCGCTACAGGGTGCGAGCATCCGGGGCCCGGCCTGGCGGCCCTGGTCGAGCAGGCGCAGCGGGGTCTGGGTGTCGGCGAGGACCCGGCTCAGGCGCTGCACGGCGTCGAGTGCGGTCCGGTTGCCGAGCGGGGCGGGCGGCACGAACGGCTCGTCGTCGCCGTCGGTGTCGTCTTCCCATGCGGCGAGGGTCAGCAGCATCTCCTCGCCCTGGCGCAGGGTCTCGGTCAGCTCGTCGACCAGGTCGGGCACCAGCACCGTGCGCCACCACCCGCCCGGGCCGTCGCCCACGCTTGCGGTGGGTGGGAAGTCCTCGGGGTGAGTCATGACGGGCTCCCTGCGCCGGGCCGGACGGGGTCAGAGGAACCAGACGGCGGCTCAGGGCGGGGTGCGTGGCCGTCGGCGCGCTGCGCGACGTCGCTGTCGCGGGCTGCGGTGAGCCAGGGCGCCCAGTCCTGGGTGCGGAGCGGTGCGGCGTTCTCGACCCGGTCGGATCGGTGCTCGGCGTTGGGGCAGTAGCCGGCGCGGGCGGCGTCCTTGGTGTCGATCATGGCGTAGGCGGTGGGGACCCAGCGGGTGTGCCAGTCCGCGACCAAGGTTGGGGAGCCGTCGGGGCCGTAGGCGTGGACGTGGGTGTGGTGGAGCCAGGACAGGGTTTCGCGGCCCCAGTGGTGGGCGGGCCAGCAGGGTGGGATCTGGCGGCAGGTCGGGGCGAGGGTGGGGATGGCGATGGTGTCCATCCAGCGGGCCAGCTCGTCCCACGCCGATGCGGCGTTCGGTGTGGGCGTGGCGCTCATCGTGAGCGCGGATCTCGGTGCGCAGCGCGGCCACCGCGGCGATCAGTTCCTCGATCCGAGGATCGGTGGCGCCGGGGCCGGTCATGAGCTCTGTTCTCGACACCCGGTGCCGGCCCGGGCCACAACACCGGCCACGCCCGGATCGAGACTGCGCAGTGATGCCGGCAGGGCCGAGCCGGCGCGCGGCGTACCGGAAGTCGTCGAGGTCATCGCAGCGTTCCTGTCGGGTCGGGTGTCGCGGCGGGCTGGACGGGGTGTGCTCGCGATGGGAGTCAGGGTGGTCCCAGGTGGTCGTTGAGCAGTGCGGTGATCCGGTCGTTAAGAGCGTCGGCGTCGTCGGCGACGCCATCGAGGAGGCCGAGGACCTCGTCCAGGCTGGGCGTCCGGGTCTCGGGGGCGGTGCGCGGTGGGTGCGGGACCTGATTCTGCGCTGCGGGCGGGGCGGGTGTGTCGTGCCGGGCGGGGTGTGTCGTGCGGTCGGTGGTGAGGGCGAGGCGGGTGCGGATCGTGCGGGTGGTGATGGGGCGGTAGTCATCGAGCCAGCCGTGCCGGTCGATCGCCGGGAGCAGGGTGGCCGCGGCGCGCCACCGCGGCGGGCCCGGGACGGTGTGATGGTGCGGGTCCGCGTTCGTGGGGGCGTGGGCGGCGGTGAGGTGCATGCGGGCCGAGCCGCGCCCGAGCCCGTCGAGGGTGCCGAGGATGTCGAGCCAGCGCACCACAGCGCAGACCGGACAGCGTCGCGGATCCGTATCCACCGGGACCAGCCAGTCGGCGAGCAGCACACCATCGGAGGCGAGAGTGTCGGCGCCGAGAGCGCCGGGGACAGGATCGGCGGCGAACCTGACGTCCGGGGGAACCAGTGCCCGGGTGCGGTCGTGGGGCAGGCCCACGACGTGTGTGGTGACGACGAGGAAGGCGTCACGGCGGCCGTGGAGCCCGTAAGGCCAGCCACGGGTCGCACAGGCCCCGATCATCTCCCCCGGGTCGGCACCGGCCGCCCGAGCCGGCCGCGAAGCTGGTGGTGCTGCCGGTCCGGTGTCCGGGCGCAGGAGCAGATGTCCGGCGTGGCGGTGGGCGGCGGCGATCGCGCGGACCCGCCGTCCCAGGGTGGCCGGGCGTGCCGGTACCGCGGTGAAGAACCCGGCCAGGGTGGCCACCGTGGTCGGTAGCGCCGGCTGCCCAGTCGCGGCGGCGTAGTCGCAGAACAACGCCCACTCCCGGGCGTAGCCGGGACCGGCCATGTTCCCCAGGGGGCAGCCCGCGGCGCTCGATGTGGCCGTGGGGCTGGTGGCCGGTGCTGGAGTCTCGTCTCGGGCGGGGGTCATCGCCGGGTACACCCTGTTATGGCTGGATCACGGGGGTTTGTTCAGGCAAGCAGCCTGGGTGTCGAGAACACGTCAGAACCATCCCGACGTGCCTGCGGTCGACGCCCCCTGGTGAAGGTACTGGCTCCATCCGGGGGCAGGTCGAGGACTCACCGACTTGCACGGACAAGGGAGACCCCAAGCGGTGTGCGTTCGTACAGAACGGTGCGCCCCACCCTGCAGCTGCGTATCGCCCCTGCGTTCCGCAGTGCAGTCAGATGCTCCGAAATTGTCGAGGGGCTCAATCGGAAAAGCCTGGCCAACGCGGCAGTAGAGTTCGGTTCTGCCAATTTCACCAGGATCTCGGCCCGTGTCCGGCCGATCAGTTGCTGCAGGGCGGGGAGCGCCTGCTGTGGAGCAGGTTCCCACAGGTCACTCACTCCTCTGGCAGGATAGAACAGCGTCGGCTGCCAGGGTGGTTCGACGACGACAGTCATGGCCGGCCAGATGAAAGCGCTCGGAACCATCAAGAGCCCTTGGCCGCGCAATGATCGGTCCAGGGTGTACGAGGTTTCAGCCTTGATCGAGCCGTCGTGCCACAGGATACTTGCATGGAGATCCGGGAGTAGCCGCTGTAGGCCACCTTCGGTCAGCTGTCTGGACCTGGCGCCGATATCGGCGGCGAGGAGATCACGCAGCTGCGGCCATTGGGGTGCCACTAGCGTTGCCCAGCACCGCCGCAGGATGTCCACCAATACCTGCAGCGCGATCTTGGCATCGGAGAGCAGTAGGCTCGCGACCCCGGGAGAGACAGGATCTGCTTGTCGGTCCGCACCTTTGAGGCATCGCGTGATCTCGCGCTCGACTTGATCCAGCGGTGTCTGCTCGACTGCACGCAGTTCGTTCGCGAAAGACGTAGCTTGCGTGGCGGGCGGCGGGGCCAAGAAGTCCGGGGTGTATCCCCTGCGCGGTAGGAGAGCTTTCAGGGGAGCGAGGTCGAAGTCGACCTGACTGCGGGCGCGTTCCAGCCATTTCCTGTGGTAGATCTGCCGGTCCGGCTCACCGAGGGTGCGGACTGCTGAGACCGTCTCCCACAGGGGCGACAGTGCGAAGCGGCACCGCGCCAGATCTTGGCGGCCCATCACCAGCTGCACGGAATCTCCGAGGGTCGGAAATGCACACCGGGACACGCCGAGCGAGGATCGGGGCGCCGGGCGCAACGGCTATCTTCGAACGAGATCGTAACACTTCCGCATTATCGTTTCGAGGGCATATTTCCTCGATTGCACACCGGAGGCGTCAGTCTCTGTTTCGCAAGCGTACGTGGCGCCGGATCATGGTAGAGCCATTGAGTAGACTCCGCTATTATGCAATTATGCGTTCAGGGGTGCCACGCGGAGTTCGGCCAGTCCCTTGATGCTGGCATTTTCGAGCCACCGAGGGTTGCCCACTAAACCCACTTCGGGGTAAGCCAGGAAAGCTTTGATCACCCCGCAGGTCCATTGCATGACGAAAGTCGATCCCGGGCACGAGTGAACTCCCCGACCGAACGCCATGTGAGGGTTGTGTTTGCGGTCGAGAATCATCTCGTTCGAGTCAGTGAAGACGGCCGGATCGCGGTCGATGGCCCCGTGAAGGATGATGATCTCGTCGCCGCGTTCGATCGTGCTCTGCCCGAGTTCTGTCGTCGTGACAGCGGCCCTCGCGTCGGCCTGCACCGAGCTGCTGAAGCGGAGGAGTTCGTTCACGGCTCGAACCAGCTGATCGTCGTTCATGCGTCGGACCGGCATCCCAGCTGAGATGAGGTTGAGCAGCGCCAGTCCCATGAACCGTCCCCAGGACTGGTAGGCAGCCTGCAGGACGGTTCGAACTGAGTTGAGTAGCCAGGCCTCAGGGAGCTGCCCGGCCGGCTGGAGCATCCTGAGCACGAAGCTGTCCTGAGCTGCGTGGCGACTCCAACTGGTGATGTAGGCGTTGACCGACGAGCGTGCGTTCGGCCCGTCGTCTCCCGATTCCGGCTTCAGCCCGCCGTCCATGCTGTCGACGATGGCGTCAGACGCGGTGGAGAACGCCGGGCCATCGTCGATCGTGACGCCGAGCAGACAGGAGGCCAGGTCCAGCGCCACCGGCCTCACGACCTCGGAGACGACGTCGAACTCCCGTCCCCGCACGCGATCCAGTCGATCGGCCGCAAACTCCATTGCGCGGACCTCTTGCGCGTGGCCCTTCGCGGACGGGAGGCAGTCTAGAACGTGGCGCCTCATCTCGGTATGGTCCGGAGGATCCAGGGACTGGATACTGAGAAGTGGTTCGGGAATAGTAACGCCGACACGGCGCCAATCTGCAACGAACACATTGTGATTCTTGACGACTTGTTGAGCCAGCAGGTAGTCGGTGACTACCCAAGCTTTGAGCCCCTCGTGCCACACCGCCGGAGAGGTGTCACGTAGTCGCTGATACGTCTTGGCAGGATCGGATAGGGATTCTGCGTCAAGCGGATCGTAGAGCGCAAACGACATATCTTCCTCTTCCGGTTGCTGCCAGCTCCGCCGCAGGTGGGCCGAGTCAGAAAATGACTCGGCCCACCTACTACCGTCGTGACCCGTTTCAGTGCAGGTGCCGCATGTGAATTCAGCTCCTTTCCGACCACCGTGAGCCGCATACCTGAGCGACTACCTCGGTGCACCAGTAATGCGCCGTGCACCCAATCGGAAACGTAGCTGCCCGTCAGATCGCCCAGCAATAGTCCATTCCGGGCACGGAGCCATTTGCGGACGCGTCCCGCTGACCTTGATCGCCCCACGGTGGCCAAGGCGGATGCGGAGACCCACGCCCTATTCCAAGACCGCATACGGGCAGGTAGAACCGCCTATGAGGCCATCACTCGTCCACAGGCTGCGCAGGCTGGACCCACGCAATCAGACGCTTTCCCGATGCCTGGTCGCAAAGAGTCGCGTCCGGCATACGATTCGGATATATCCGAATCATTTGAGTGCGCGAGCGAGCTAATAGATCATCACGCTGTGAAAGGCAAGACTCCCCAGGGTTCCGTCCAGACCCCACAGGTCCCCACTGAGCTGACGTCGTACTCTCAGGTTCTCGCCATCCCGGAGTTCCGCACGATCTTTGCCGCGCAGACAGTTGCCACTCTGGCGAACGTGGTCGTCCAGATCACTCTTGCGGTCCTGGTGTTCCAGCAGAGCGGCTCGCCGCTCCTGTCTTCGCTCACGTTCGCTCTGGGATTCGCTCCATATATTTTCAGCGCAACGCTTCTCTCGGCCTTGACCGACCGATTCTCAGCACGTTCGGTGATGGCATCCAGTCACCTTCTGAGCGCGCTGGTGATTGCCTCGATGGCCATACCTGGCCTGCCGGTGTGGGCGGTTCTGGTCCTGCTGGTTCTCCTCGGCATCGCGACACCAGTCTTCCAAGGCGCCAGAGCCGCCAATCTCCCGGACGTACTGGGCGAATCAGGCTATACATTGGGCCGTTCGTTGCTCCGCCTGGTGTCGCAGAGCACGCAGGTCATCGGCTTCGCAGCCGGCGGCCTGCTGCTGCTCGTCTGGAGCCCCGCCACCTGTCTTCTCGTCTCGGCGGCCGGTTGCGGACTTGCAGCTGCTCTGGTCCAGCTTGGTACACCGTTCCGGCCGCCCCGCACCCTGGTTGACGTCCCGCGGAAGTCACTGACGCGTGACTCCCTGTCCGGGGTGCGAGAGATTCTTGCCATCAGGCAGTTGCGTCCGTTGCTGCTGCTCACCTGGTTGCCACCGGTGTTCGTCGTGGCACCCGAGGCGCTGGCTGTGCCCTATGCAGAGCAGCTGGGTTCCACGAGCGTCCTCGTCGGGTTGCTGCTGTGTGGCGCACCGGTCGGGTCGGTGCTCGGCGAACTTGCGACTGGCCTCAGCGCTCCAGCGCGCACCCGTGTCCGACTGATGTTCCCGTTCGCGATTCTCATGTTCCTCCCGCTCCTGGTCTTCGTTGCTGAACCCGGCGCGATTGTCGCGGTATCGCTTCTCGTCACCTGCGGTCTCGGATTTACCTACGCAATGGGTCTGGACCAGCGAGTTCTCGACGCTACCCCGGATCGTCTACGGGGCCAGACGCTGACGCTCACCGTTGCCGGGCTCATGACCGGACAGGGCATCGGTTTCGCATTAGCCGGCGCCCTGGCCGAAGTCGTCTCAGCCAGCAACGTGATCGCACTAGCCGGAGGCGCCGGTCTGCTCAGCGTGGCAGCGTGCAACATCGCCATCAGACGACAACATCGCGTAGATCATCCGGCTAGCTGATCCGAAATCGGGTGTGCTCATGAGCGATCCAAAAGACCTATCGGCGCCGTCGTCACCGACTGGCATCATTGCTGCGCGTCTCAACGTCGCGGTCGAGGCGGCTAAGATGACGGTCGATCTAGCTAATCTCACAGCAGGTCCGTGGGCCGCGCAGCAGACTCTGACCCAAACAGGCCGTATCGAGTCGACATCCGAATCAAAGTGGACCTGTCTGCCTCTTCGTAGTCCAGCGGGTGCAGTCGAACGGACCGATCCCGGCGGCCCAGGAATCGACGACTACAAATTTACCCGGCTGGTGCATGAGACGCCGAATATCCTTCGGCTTCTCACAGCATTACCGACGCAATTGCGCAGTGTCCGACTCATGTCCCTCGCTCCCTCCGCCACGGTTGCCGAACATCGAGACACCCCAACGGGCTTGGACTTCGGGCTCCTCCGTCTGCACGTACCGATCACAACGAACCCCGGGGCCGTCCTCACCATCGACGGCGTCGACCACTGCTGGCAGCCAGGCAGCCTGTGGTATGGCGACTTCAGCAAGCCCCACAAGGTAGCCAACCTGGGGCGCGAAAGCCGCGTACATCTCGTGATCGACTGCGTCGTCACTCCGGAGCTCCTGGCATTGTTTCCCCACCAGTTCCGCGAACAGGTCTCGTCCAGCTCGGTGCTGTTCCACCGGAGCGAAGTACCTCTACATCGAGCCGAGCTGACCCTGTTCGAAGGTACTTGCCAGTTGCCGGAGAGCTTCCTCCAGCTAGACGAGGAAGTCCGGAACAATGGTGAGCCGGATATCGCAGCGAACATCGACGGCTCGGATGGCTCTCTCACCCTCCGAACAGCCGGCGGGGGCCGCTACGGCCTGGTTCATGTCGGCCGAGGAGAGTTCCGCCTGACAGGCTGGATCGAAGAACGTGGCCTGCACCTCTGCCCGTCGGAGTTTACGATCCGCTTCTTCAGTCGTCGAGGATGCGCGGAGCGTTCGGTCATCCGCCCTTTCACTCCCACGCTCCGAGCGCTTTCGAAGCATCCAGGGCGACGTTGAAAGATGGTCAACGACGCAAGCCCGCCACCGCACTTTGTCCAACGCTGTCGGCTGGCTTGGGTGCGGCGCATCCGGGTCGGCGGCAGCGAGGCTAGCCCAGAGGGAGATGGATTCGTATGAGTCCGGCTGGTCGAGGGACCGCATCAGATGGGAGCCCGGTCGCTCCCGACGGAAGCCCTGTCGGACTGTATCGGTTGTACCCGCCTGGTCGAGAACCCGCACTTATCCACGACTCCGTAGCTGCATGCTGCACGGTACTGGAGCTCGGGTGCGGCGCCGGGCGCATCACTCACGCCCTACTGGCCCTCGGCCACGCAGTAGTGGCCGTCGACGAGTCTGCCGAGATGCTGTCCTGCATCTCCGGGGCACAGACGGTCATGTCCGACATAGAAACTCTCGATCTACCCGACAAGTTCCGAGCCGTGGTACTGGGTAGCTACCTGATCAATACCACGGTGCCCGGCCAACGGGATTCTTTCTTCGCCGCCTGCGTCCGTCATGTACATCCCGAAGGCGCAGTTCTCATCCAGCGCACATCACCCGAGTTCGCTCGTAGCATCACCAGCGGTAGCGTGCGCCGTTCCCAAGGCTTCGTATCCGAAATTCGCAGTGTCTCGTTTGACTCCGGAGTCATCCGCGTAGAGGAGGAATGGCGTCGCGGTGAAGTGAGTTGGACACACAACTGGGCCGATCTAGTGCTTTCGGATGAACGATTCGTTCGCATGGCTCGGTCGCACGGGCTCACTCATCAGGAGTGGCTCGACCCCCATCATGAGTGGTCGCTGTCGACCCCGTCCACCGCGCCGGACTAGACCCGCCGGCGTACTCGCCAAACTGCCACAACGAGCCAGCGCGAACGATCACGCGGTTCCACAACGAGCGAGGAATGCTCCGCCGCTGATCGCCCCCCGGGCTGAGGGGTCCCGGAGAGCGATCCGAACGGCGAACGTGATGAGGCCCCCGCCGTAGTGCTGCTGCGACGGGGGCCTCGGTTGCGCGCCGTGTCGTTGTGCGTGACTACCCCGGCTTTCGGCGCGCAGCTCGGGGGGAGGGTGGTCAGTTCGTCCAGGTGATCGGGTCGGAGACGCTGAACGAGGGTGCGTACTTCACCGCGTTGACGTCGGTGGTCTGCTGGTCGCCGCAGATCATCCCCGAGGTGGTGCCGCCCGGCGCGAGCTGACCGGAGTTCAGCGCCTTCGCCCCGGCGTTGAACGGGATCGACGCGGACGCCTCCACACCGGCCGGGGTGGTGAACTTCCAGTCGAACGGGTTGAACGACGCCGGGCTGGACCCGTTGTTCTTGTAGGTGACCGTCGAGCACGCCTGCGTCATGCCGAACTCGGTGACCTTCTCCGGCGCGGACGCCGAGATGACCAGATCCCCGGAGGTGGCCTCCTGCCCGAACTTCACCGACTGGTCCCCGCTCGCGGGGCACCGGCGGCGGCAGGGGCGGCGTTCGCGTCGCCCGAGGCGGAGGCCGGGGCCTGCTCGTCGCCGCCACCACCGGTGGCGATCGCGATGACGACGATCGCGACCAGGATTCCGAGGGTCACCTTGAGCCCGGTGCGCTTCTTCTTCGGCGCGGGCGGCGGGATCGGCGGGGCCTGGTTGTACTGCGGGTACTGGCCCTGCGCCATCCAGGTCCTGGTAACCGCGCGACCAGTTGGCGCCCGACCCCGGCCGGGCTCGGCCGCGTCACCCCGTCATTAGGCGTGCGCGCCGCGCTGCGCCACGAATCCGCCGCCGACGACGACCCCGGGCTCGCGGGCCAGTCTGCGGTAGAGCTGCATCGGGGCGCCGTCGACCGGCGACACCACCGACCGGAGCCGGCGGTCGTACACGTTGGGCGAGGTCGCCGCCTCGGGCAGCGTCACGACGTCCGGGCGGTGGACGGCGACGGCGTCACGCACCAGCGCCTCCACCCGCGCCAGGTTCCGCTCGACCGCACCCAGCTCGAGGGCCGGCTGCACGGCCGCCACGGTGATCCGACGGTCCACACCGCACTCCTCACGTCCGAGCCGCGCGACGTCGCACGGCGTCCTCCGGGCACCCGCGACGTGCGGGGCCCCCGGCGGACCGACCGTAGTGGATCACCGGCGAGGAGGGCCGTCCCCCAGTTCGGGGAGGTCCTCGTAGCGCCACTCGGTCGCGGCCACGGCGGCGGCGTCGTCGCGCTCGCGGGCGCGCAGCTCGACCGTGTGGATCTTGCCGGAGATCGTCTTCGGTAGCTCCGCGAACTCCAGCCGCCGCACCCGCAGGTAGGGCGCCAGGTGGTCGCGGGCGTGCGCGAGGATCGCGACGGCCGTCTCCCGGTCGGCTCGTGCCCCGACCAGGGCCGCCAGGCCGGGCCCCGGTGCTCGCACCCTGTGGCCGCTACGAGCACGTGCCCCTGTGTGCGGTCGCTGTGCTCACTCAGGACCTGGATCACCTCGCCGCCGCCACCGCCCAACTGGGACGTGCGGTGGCCCTGCACCCCTACACCGAGCTGGCCGAGGCCATCGCAGCCGGCGCCGAGGCCACCGCCGTGGCGCCCTCGACGGTGCACCGAGTGCTGGTGCGGTGTCGGATCAACCGCCTCGCCCACCTCGACCGCGCCACCGGAGAACCGGTGCGCCGCTACGAACAACCCGCCCGCGGGGATCTGCTGCACGTGGATGTGAAGAAGCTGGGCAACATCCCCGACGGCGGCGGCTGGCGCTATGTCGGGCGCGCCCAAGGAGACCGCAACCGGGCCGCCACCCCCGGCAAGCCCCGCAACGTCCACCACCAGGCGAAGATGGTCTCCGCATTCGTCCACACCGTGCTCGACGACCACTCCCGCCTGGCCTACGCCGAGATCCACGACGACGAGACCGCCGCCACCGCGATCGCTGTGCTGCGCCGCGCGGTGGCCTGGTTCGCCGCCCGCGGCGTCACCACCCGCCGGGTCCTGTCGGACAACGGCTCGGCCTACCGGTCCCACGCCTGGTGCGACACCTACCAGGCGCTGGGGATCACCCCGAAACGGACCCGTCCCTACCGCCCGCAGACCAACGGAAAGATCGAACGGTTCCACCGCACCCTGGCCGACGGCTGGGCCTTGTACTGCCCGGACAGGTTGGTCAACCTGCTGATCGGTGGGAGACCACACCTAGCGGAACGTCGCATTGTGCTTTCTCTGCGCCGCTGTAGAACGATCATGGTGGCTGAGAAGGTCGTTCCCAGGACTGCCATGGACAGGATCAGCCAGAAGTATGGGGTGCCGAGCTCTCGGCTTGCTGCGAGGAGTACCTGTCCCCAGATCGGTCCGACGATTCCGGTCCCGGGGACCAGCTCGCGGTTGGTCCGGGACGTTCTGGCTCGGGCGTAGGCGAGGTGGTCGGGTGCGATGTCGTCCCCACGCCCGCGGCGTAGCGCCCGGTGGACCGCTCGGCGCTGGTCGAGGGTGAGTTCGCGGCACAAGACCAGCATGGTCCGGTCGTGAGCGTAGGGCTGCGATGCCCGCAGCCACGTCGAGGTTGCGATCGGAAGCAGACATTCCAGAGCGGTCACGCTCAGAAGGCAGGACCAGCCCCCGCCGTCAGGTGTTCTCAGAAGCCCCCACGGCATGCAGAGCAGCACATATACGATCACCACGACGGTCCAAGACCGCCACCACCAGACCCATGCAGGGTGGGGCTCCTGGAGCAGCTCGCCGTCGCGTTGGGCGCTCACAAGCCCAGCCTGGTGACTGCGTTGCCGACGAGTGGGGCTTGGTCGCGGTCGTAGGTTTCGATCATGGCGTCGCTGCTGTGGCGGGTCTGGCGGCGCACGGAGCCGTGGTCGGCGCCGTTGCGGCGGGCGGTGGTGACGAACCCGGCGCGCAGTGAGTGGAACCCCATCGGGCCCGGCAGGCCTGCGGCGTCGGCGCGGCGGCGGACCATGGCGTGGAGGGCGTCGCCGGTCATCGGGGTGTCGGTGAGGGTGCCGCCGCGGCGGATCGCCCGCAGTAGCGGCGTGTGCCCGGCTAGCGCGGGTAGCGGAGCCCGGAACGACCGGGCCGCCCGCCCGGGAGACTCCGCGGCGCCGGTTCCGCCCGGGGAGGAGGCGCCGACGTCGTCAGCGCGGTCGTCACGGTCGTGAGCGCTGCCGTCGGTGGGGTCGGGGTGCGGGAACAGGTGGTCCAGGCTGGTCCAGGACGGGGTGGCCAGGACAGCGCGGATCGAGGCTGGGCGCCCGTGCGGGGCGGCGGCGAGCAGCCCCATCCAGCGCAGCACCGCGCACGGCGGGCAGGTCCCGGCCCGGGCGCCGTAGGGCAGCACCACGGTGGCGCCGCGGCCGGTCTGGTCGGTCTTGGACCGGGCGATGTGCACGTGCAGCCCGTCGGCCGGGTGGAAGGACACGTCGGCGACGGTGAGGGCGGCGAGCTCGCCGCGCCGCAGCGCCCCGGTGAACCCGATCAGCAGCGCGGCGGCGTCGCGGGCGCCGATCAGCCCGGCCGGCCACGTCCCGAACCCCATGTCCGCGAGCACGGTGCGCAGGTCCTCCAGGAGCAGCGGGCGCATCTGGTGGGTGGAGTGAGCGCGGGTGCGTTTGATGCCGGTCAGGACCGCGCCGACGGCCGGGTCCCGGGTCGGGGACGGGTGGCCGGCGTCGTGGTGGGCGGCGGCGATCGCGGCCAGGCGCCGGCCCATCGTGGCCGGGGAGAACACCGCCTGCCCGGTCGAACTGCGGGTGGCCTCGAGGTCGGCCAGGTAGAGCCGCACGGTGTCCACCGCCGCCGGCAACGCCGGTAGCCCCGCTGCGGCACACCAGCGGGAGAAGTGCGCCCAGTCCCCCGCGTAGGCGGCGCGGGTGCGCGGTGCTCGCGCGGCGGTCGCGTGGGCGTCGGCGCGGGCGGCCAGCGCGGCGAGGGATGCGGCGCGGGCCGCGGCCGCCGCGACACCGTCGGGCAGCACCGCGGCGTCGAGACCGGCCCTGGGCTCGGCCGAGACGCCCGCAACCGGGCCCTGGTCGGCGTCCGGGCGGGCGTCGGCGCCCTTCTCCATGCTCATCCGGGCCCCTCTCCTGGACATGGTCCTGCGCCCGCGATCGCAGGATAGGTCAGATAACGGGAGATTATCGCCTGCCTCAGCCGCGCAGGCGGAAGTGACCAGGTGGGTCACTCACAACGATCGGCACGATGCACTCGCGCCCGCAAGAAACGGCCCGGAACAGGGCGGACTCCCCTGCTCTTCCCGCGCCCGCCGGATCCTGGGAGGCTGGACGCATGGTTCCGATCCGAAAGGTCCATGCCGCGTAGGCGCCCCGCCCAGGTACGGGCGAGAAACCAGCGTCAGCCGCGCCCGACTGCGATACGCGGTGTTCCGCTCTCGATCAGCCGGGCGCTCGACCGACTCGACCGACCACAGCTCACCTCGGGCAGCGTCCGCACCGATCTTCTCTCGTGGCGTCGCGTCACCCTCAAACCACGTTCCACGCTCCAGCGAGAGAACAACGACTGGGTCCAGTTCATCGGCCCGTTCAGCCGAGATGTCCTCGAGCAGGCTCTGCACGCCCTACCTCGGCATCGTCGCGCATCGCTCCGCCGCCAGATCGCCCAGCTCGACGCCCGGTTCCTGAACAAGACTCTGAACAATCCCACCGTCGACCCGTCACTTCCCTGGTGGTGGCGCCGCACCTGAGCTGCACCGACTGGGTGTCGTCAAGCCGAATGGCTCCACCGTGGTCACTGAGGATGGCCCCGGTCGATGACGAGGGGCCGTGGTCGCGGGGGTGGCGTGTGTTGGTCAGAGACGGCTTCGTCAGCTTGCAGGCGTGTCGTGGCTGGGTTGGATGAGATCCCAGCGGTTGCCGGAGATATCGAGGAAGACAGCGAAGCGGCCGTAGGGCTCTTCGCGTGGTTCGGTCACGAACTCGACTCCGGCGGAGTGCATGCGCTGGTAGCGAGCGTCGAAGTCGTGGACTTCGAGGAAGAACCCGACGCGTCCAGCGTGCTGGTCGCCTAGTGCTGCGAGCTGGCGGTCGCCATCGGCCTGCGCGAGCAGGATCCCTGTCTGGGCTTCTGGTGGGCGGACGACGACCCAGCGCTTGACGCGGCCGTCGTTGGTCCGGGCTGGGGAATCCTCGATGAGATCGAAACCGATCGCGTCGGTGAAGAACCTGATTGCTGCGTCGTAGTCCTTGACGATGATCGTGGTGAGCTGCAGGAATGCCATGGCTGCCATGATCTCGCGCCCGGTCCGCACTCAGTCGGGACGAGCGGGATCGTGACTGAAGTCGGCTGACTCTGGCGTTTCGAGCGTGGGAGAGGCGGCAGGACGTTGAGCCGGTTTCGAGGATGTTCCCGGCGAAGGTGAGCACCGGTCGCGGCAACTGAGCAGGTCCGGTCAGGGTGCGACGAGCTCTACCTCGAAGCCCTCGGTGTTCTCCACGAACAGCGCGGTGTGGTCCGGCCCGCCGGCGTGCGGGTAGGTCCCGGCGAACAGCTCGGACCACCCGTGCGCGGCGCAGTCCGCTCGCAGTGCGTCGAGCCGGGAGCGATCGGACACGGCCAGGGCCAGATGGTTCAGGCCTGGACGCGTCCGGTCATGCATGCCGTGGACGGCCGGAGACTGTTCCAGGACGACGTACACGCCCGAGGGGTGGGTCCAGATTCGGCCGCGGTCCCAGCCGTCGTCACGCACGGCCAAGCTCTGTGAACAGCCAGTGGAATGACGGCGCTGTCTCGGTGAGGTCTCGGGTCCACAGTTCGACATGATGGACGGCAGCGGTCATCGACCCTCCCTAACACCGAGCCGAAGTTGCCTCGAACAACTGTGGCGTGGACGGCCTCGGCCTGGGGGTGCTGCTCGAACAGCAGCGCATCAGCCGGGTCACCGCGAGCTACATCGGTGAGAACAAGGAGTTCGCCCGCCAGTACCTCGCCGGCGAGCTCGAGCTCGAACTCGTGCCGCAGGGCGGCCTGGCCGAACGTCTCCGCAGCGCCGGTGCCGGCATCCCCGCGTTCTACACACCGGCCGGCGTCGGAACCCTCATCGCCGACGGCGGACTCCCCTTGCGCTACGGCCCCGACGGCCAAGTCGCCGTCGCCTCCTCACCCAAGGAGGTCCGGGAGTTCCCCACGACACTTCCCGACGGCACCCAACGTCGGCAACGCTACGTGCTCGAAGAAGCCATCGACATCGACGTGGCGCTGGTACGGGCCGCCCGTGGGGACTGGCTGGGCAATCTCGTCCTCCACGCCGCGGCCCGCAACTTCAACCCGCTGTGCGCCATAGCCGGGCGCATCGCCATCGCCGAGGTCGAACAGCTCGTCGAGCCCGGCGAGATCGCACCCGACGAGGTCCACCTGCCGGGGGTCTTCGTCCACCGCGTCGTCGAGCTGTCCGCCGCAGACGCCGACCTCAAGCACATCGAGAAGCGCACCACGCAGGAGAGCAGGCGATGACACTCACCCGCGACCAGATGGCCGCCGGCGCCGCCCGAGAGCTCCGCCCCGGCACCTACGTCAACCTGGGGATCGGCCTGCCCACCCTCATTCCCGACCACTTGCCCGAGGACGCGGGCGTGATCCTGCACGCCGAGAACGGCCTGCTCGGGGTCGGGCCCTACCCCCTTGACACCACCGTCGACCCCGACCTCATCAACGCCGGCAAAGAGACCGTCACCATGCTGCTCGGAGCAGCCGTGTTCGACTCCACTCTGTCGTTCGGCATGATCCGCGCCGGAAAGATCGACACCACCGTTTCTCGGTGCCATGCAGGTCTCTCTGTCGGGCGACATCGCCAACTGGATGGTGCCGGGGCGGATGGTCAAAGGCGTGGGCGGGGCGATGGACCTGGTCCACGGTGCCTGCACCGTCATCGTCGTCATGGAACATGTGGCCAAGGACGGCTCCCCCAAGATCGTCGACGCATGCAGTCTTCCCCTCACCGGTGAAGGCGTCGTCGACCGCATCATCACCGACCTGGCCGTCATAGACGTGGCTGAGTCCGGTCTCGTCCTGCGCGAACTTGCTCCCGGAGTCACGGAGGACGACGTTCGCTCGAAGACCGGTGCTGCCCTTCTCGTGGAGACCTCGTCACATCGGTGACGTGATCGCTCGGCAGCGAGCCAGCGGAACCGCCGCGCCGGCGGATCCGGAGGGGCTCGCGCGGGGCTGCCGTAGCGTCGCGGCGATGCCTCCCTCCACCTCCGTCTCCTCGACCAGCCAGGGGCACCGTGAGCTGGGAGACTCGCTGGCTCTGACGCTCACCTCGGTCTTCAACTCCGTCGCCGGTCTGCTGGGGTTCCTGATCGCGGCGTGGGTGATGCCCCAGGAGGAGGTCGGGCGGGCGACGGAGTTCGTCTCGGCCATGCAGCTGATCGGCGGCGCGGCCCAGCTCAATCTCGGTATCGGCATCATGAGGTGGCTGCCCGGGGCGGGCCGCAAGTCCGTGCGGCTGGTGTTCGGCAGCCTGTTGCTGATCATGCCGTTGGCCGGGCTGGCCGGTCTGGTCTACGGGCTGCTCGTCCCGCGGGTGGCGCTGGTCGCCGCCGGGCAGGGCTCTTTCGGGTTCGGCCTGTTGCTGCTGGTGCTGGGCTGTGCCGGGTGGGGCGTGTTCGTCGTGCACGACTTCGTCATGGTCGCCGCGGGACGGCCCTGGCTGGCGGTCTGGCGCAGCGGGACCTTCGCCGTGGCCCGGATCGGTCTCCTGGCCGTGCTCGGGGCGGGGCTGGCATCGCAGGGCATGGTGCTGTCCTGGGTGATCCCGGTCGTGGTGTGGATCGGGGTCGGCACCATCGTGCTGTGGTTCCTGGTCCGCAGATTCGCCGCCGCGGGCGGGCCCGGTGTCCTGCCCAGCCGGACCGTGATGGCCGGGTTCCTGGCTCCGACCGCGGTGGCCCAGCTCGGGGCGGTGCTGCTCTACAACCAGATCCCGCTGCTGGCGAACTTCCGGATGGGCAACGCCATCGGGGCGGTGTTCTTCATCGCCTGGCAGGCCACCGTCGTCATCGACACCGCCGCGGTGTTCTTCACCAACTCCCTGGCCGTGCAGACCGCACGCGAGCCGCACCGCGCCCTCGAACTCGCCCGCCGGACACGACGCCGCATGCTGCTGCTGTTCGTCCCGCTCCTCGCGCTCGGCGCGGCCCTGGGCTGGCCGGTCCTGCGGGTACTGGGGCTCGGCTACACCGTCGGCGCTCCGATCATCGCCGCGCTCATGGTCGGTGTGCTGTTCCGGCTCGTCGTGGTCTTCGAGCTGGCGCGACGCCAGGCCGACGGCGACGGCGTCGGCTACGCCCGCCTGTCACTGCTCAACTGCGGACTGGTCGTCGCCATCGCCTCACTCATCCCGCTGCCGGACCCGGCAACGACACACCCCGCGCTGGTC
Organism: Pseudonocardia sp. TMWB2A; assembly: GCF_017312135.1. NCBI lineage: Bacteria > Bacillati > Actinomycetota > Actinomycetes > Pseudonocardiales > Pseudonocardiaceae > Pseudonocardia > Pseudonocardia sp. TMWB2A. The sequence continues at coordinate 60,976 of NZ_QKQY01000004.1, read as the reverse complement.
ATGCTGCCCTTCGTCCTCGGCTACGTCGCCGTCCAGGCCGCCTTCGCCACTGCCCTGATGATCACAGACCGGCGGGCGCAGAACCGCCGCCTCTCGACCCGGTCGTCTTCTCGGATGCCGAGGTGACCATTCGCGGCCCTTAGATGACAGGTGCGGCAGATATGCTGGAGGTCCGCGAGGGAAGGACAGCCCGTGGTGAGTTCGAGAACGGCGACCACCCCGGACGACGTGGTTGCCGACCTCCCGCCGCGGCAGTGGAACAGCGATACCGCGGTCGGCTACGAGGCCGCGCAGGAAGCGATCAACGAGGTCCTCGGCTGCTACGTCGCCCTGCTCGAACGAGAAGGCGGGAAGCCGGCGCCCGACCGCGAGCGGATCGAGGACCTGCGAGCGCGCATCGCCGACTGCGCGCACCAACAGCGCGTCCTGTCACCGAAGTACCCCGGGGAGCTCGCAGCAGTCCGCGGCAGCTACAGCCGTCGCCTCGCCGAACTGCGAGACGAACTGGGGTCCGCTCCGATAGCGATGACGTCGCTCGCTATCGGCTCAGCCAGGCGGCCAACGAACGCATCTTCCGCGGCCTGATCATCCCCACCCGCCTCTCCAGCGTCGAGCGTCAGTCCACTCGCGACGACGCGGCCACACCTTGAACGGTGTCGTCGCGACGTGCCTCGACCAAAGCCCGCCGCGCCAGCGGCGTCTGCGTCCGCGCTGACGGGGCCGTTGCTGCCGACGAAGGCGGGGCGACTCATCGCAGGAGCGGCCTCAATCGTCACCCACCTCGCAGCGTCTGAGCGTCGACGAGAGGGGGCCGCCCCGATGTCGCTCCAGAATTTCTGAAAGCTGGCGGGCGTGTCGCGCTGTTCCCCTTTCAGAAAACCAGGCAGGATCATCGCCATGGCGAGAAGACCAACAGGGCGCCCGTCGAAGGGCCCGCGTGCAGTGGTTCTTCCACGGGTACTGCTGGCCGACGATCTTGCGCTCAAGACGCTGGCCACCAACCTCGGCTGGTACGTCTCAGAGACTGCCGCAAAGCTCATCAACATCGGGCTCCAGCACGTCGACGAGCTCCCAGACGAGTTGCCTCTTCGTGTCCCCACCAGCGAGTCGACAGACTTCACCGCCCGGATCCCTATCACCGACGACCAGGTCGTCCGCGAGATCGCCCGGGAACGCGACCGCAGCATCTCGCTCGTCGCAGGCTCACTGATCCACCTGGGCCTGCGCTACCGCAACGAGATCCCGGGCCAGATCCCGGTCCAGTACAACCGCCCGGAGCAGCCCCTGACCAAGGCCTCCTAAAAGAACGAGACGGTCTCCCTGCCAGGAGACCGCCTCGGATCGTTCTCGCGTCAGCCGGACCTGCACCCGCCTGATGCCGTAGCCCCGGCGAACCGGGGCCGTTACCCCACCTGCGAAGAAGGGGCGCTTTCGCGTGTCCAGGATACATCCTGGGCCGGGAGCCAACCACCTTAGACACGGGGCGAATTCGTCATGCCCGGAAAACCGCCGCTCACCAGCGGCGGAGACCGGGTTCTGCATCCGCTGCTACGAGCACGGCGCGTTCACCCTGGCCTCCGGCCCCACCTCCGACCTCTGCCTCATCCACCAGCTCCCCCTCGGCGCGCAACCGCCCGCCGGCGACTTCGGCATCCGCTACACCACCGGGGCCCGACGCACGCCACGCGGCCGCGCCGCCCGCCCGCCCGCGGGCCCCACCAGCGGGCCCGGGCGCCCGAGCCGCGCCCTGCCTCCCACCGCCCGAGCGCGCGCCCGCGGTGTCACCCGCGCCCGCGCCCGACACGCCCGCGGGTTCACCCCGCACCCTGGGTGGCGCAACTTCATCGACCGCCAGTGGCGGGTGCTGACTTCCCAGCACGAGGCCCTCGACTACATCGCCCGCCTCGTCGACGACGAGGAGTGGCGCTCGGACAAGCGCGCCAGCTGGTCGGCGATCCTGCGCCGCCTGGTCTGCCACATGGACTGGGACACCGGCCTGATCACCGGGCTCACCACCGACCGCCTCGGCGCCGCCGGCGGCCGCGCCGCCCGCACCGTGTCCCGTGTCCTGGCCTGGGCCCGCGACCGCGGCCTGCTCGTCGTCGTCGAAGCCGGGGCCAGTGCTGAGTTCCTCGGCACCGACACCGGCCGCACACCGACCTACGCCCTGGTCACCCACAGCCCTCTCCCCCAGCTCACCACGCCGACCGACCACACACACGGACACCCAGCTCAGACCACTGTGGATGAAAGTGGCGACCTCCCCACTTCTCACGTGAGTCTTAAGCCCTTGTCGGGCGGCAGACGGTCGGAAGTCACCGAGGCGAGCAAGTGGCACCCCTACGACGTCCCTGACACCCCCGGTGCAAGGAACCAAGCCACCCTCACCCTGCTTACGCTTCTCGGCCTAGGAGGCCGACAACGGGGCACGATCGACATCTGGCGTGCCCGGTCGCTGTTCAAGCCGTGGTGGGAGGCCGGCGCGACCGTCGCTGGGCTGCGCCACGCACTCGAACACCACCCCGACCACCCCGACCGACCGCGTGGACCGGTCACCACCGGCGCCCGGGACCCCCTGCGGGTCATCGGGGCCCGCCTGCGCCCCTGGCAGGGACGCCTCGGCGAGATCCGCGCCGTGCAGATCGGCCGGATGCGGGCGAGCACTGGCACCGGCAGCGGGCCCACCCCTCCTGCGCCGCTGTCGCCGGTTCTGCGGGACCGGCCAGCGGGACGAGGGGCGCGGATGGCCGCCAGGGAAGCGCTGAGCGAGCACCTCCGCGAGCTGCGCGAGGCCCGCGGCCTCCCGTCGAGCCATACCCACTGAAACCCGCACCGGTCAGGGACGAGGATCGGGCGAATCTGATGAGCTGGCCGCGCTCCGACCACAGCAGGACCCTCCAGCCCCGAGCCGAGCCGGGAGGGGTCCCGGGAGCGTGCTCCTAACCTCCGTCAGGTCCAAGATCACTAAGCAGGAGGAGTAGGACGATGCGGGTTCTCAGGTCCACGATGATCGGCCTCGCACTCGGGGTCGCCACGCTGACGTCGGTCGGTGCCGGGGTCGCCGTCGCAGCTCCCATTGCCCCTGCCCAGTCTCCAACCTGGAGCTACGTCGCGACCTACGCGAACAGGGGTGCGTGCGAGGAGGCGATCGCTGCCTACCGAGGAAGGCCCGACACCTCCGAGTACCGCTGCATCTCCAACGGGAACCCGACCCAGAGCCAGGAGACCAGCTGGTCGCTCTACAACCTGCGGTACTGACCACGACCGACCACGCCGCCCCAGACGACGACGGCCCGCCCCCGGGGCTAACGGGGGCGGGCCGTGCGGGCGTCCCGGGGTGTGACCGGGACGGCCGGCCTACAGGTTGGCGCGGTACTCCGGTGACCGCATCACGCGCTCCAGGTCCTCCCTGGCGGCAGCGAGGTCATCTCGGCGTCCGAACACCTGCGCCGGGACGGAATGCTCGTCCTCCAGCGCGGCGAGGACGAGGTGTTCCACCCCGATCTTGCTGAGCCCGTGCTCTTGCGCGATCGCCGCAGCTCGGGTCATCACGGCCTGGAGCCGCGGAGTCTGCGGCAGCTGGTCGGTCACCGGGCCACCGGGAGCCACTGCCAGCCGGTGTCCATGAGGAACATGCACCGCCAGATCGAGCCATTGTACAGGGTCGTCTCGCCGTCGAACTCGGCGTCGCAGAAGCCCGCCGTGGGCAAGAAGCGCACGGGGTCCTGCATCACCATGGCGGCCGGTGCATGGGCGGTTGGGGCGTTCGCGGGTGCGGCGGTGGCGACCCCTGCGGTAGCTAGCGCGAGTCCTCCGGTGAGGCCGGTGGCTGCGAGCGTGGTCCAGATCCGGTTATGCATCGTTGCTCCCCGTGCGTAGGAAGCCCCCAACGTTAGAACGCGCAAAGCGACAATCAACCCCAATCGCACAGATGATTACACAGCGCGCGGGCCGTGCCGGTCGAGCCAGGTCAGCGGAGCAGCGGCTTGGTGCCCTCCGGCGCCGAGGCGTCCAGGTCGGTGACCCACACCCCGTCGAGGTGGATCCGGCCCGCGCCGAACCGCACACCGCGGCCGGGCCCGCCCTCCGGGGACCGCGGCCAGGCCGCCTCAACTCGCCCCAGAACGCGGAACGGCCCGGCCCTGGGGCCATACGGCCGTCCGAGCGGTTGAGGCTCGAGGGCTCGCGGTCGACCGGCAGACGCTCACCAAGTCGTCGATCATCCCGTCGCCCGCCCGCATCGCCAGTTCACCACCGCCGCGGAGCCCGGTCCGGACGCCGTCCGGAGCGCACAACACTCGATACGGAGCACATCGACCCGCCCGTAACGGGCGATAATCTTGGCCAGCTGACTATCGGGATCACCTGGCCGGATGCGTCAGGCACCGGTTCCGTCCCCGCCGATGTCGGCCATACGGGCGTCGAGGAAGTACTCCCACCAATGCTCCGGGCGACTCGGCGGTGCCGGCGTCTCCGCGTCGAGCAGCGCCGCCCGAGCCTGGCGTGCGCCGTAGCTGGAATCGTGACCCCGCAGCGGCGGGAACTGGTCGGGGAAATACCGGGGGCGATCGACTCGCCGCTCGGAGGTCAGTGCCGACGGATGCTGGCCGGCGGATCCGGCCTCCTGGACGACGTCGTCGTAGCGGCGGCGTTCTTCCTCGGTCACACGATGCTTGCCCGGGGCGCACTCGCGCCCGTCGATGGCGACTGCGAGGTTGGTGATCGCGGCCGGGAGCCAGCGCACGTGCCACTCGGCTACCAGCTCCGGGCGGGTGCCGGGGGCGCTGGAGGAGATGTAGAGGGTGCGTAGCCACGCGAGCTCACGCACCGCGCGCGGGTGCACCGGCCAGCAGTCGGGTAGCTCCAGCCGCGACATTTGGTAGTCGTCGTTGAGCACCTCGGAGACGAACCCTCCCAGGGCGTCCCACGCGGCGTGCTTGGCGGTGCGATCCAGCTGTGACCAGCGCAGCGCCGGGGTCAGCGACAGCGCCTCGTCCTCCGCGTCCCCGGCACCCGTCCCCGCAACGGCGGCCTCGACCGCGCCACCGAGGGCGGCAACCCCTTGTTCGACGTCGTCAAGTCGGGGGCTCATGCGACCGAGAATGTCGGCGATCTCGGCGACGTGACCGGCGGTCTCATCACCCTGCCGGGCCGTGGCGTCGAGCTCGCGCTGCACCTGGCGCAGCTGCTCCCCCACGACGACCGCCCACGGCCGACGCCCCCCAGGAGCAGATCGATCCTCGCCCTGCGGCGGTCCCGGTCCATCGCTGGTCATAGTGACCGGTCTCCCCTCGTCCCAACGACACGGCGACAGTGGCTGGTCCGACGCAGCAGGTGCGCTGGACCAGCCAGAACTACGCGGCCACCGGACCCACCGTTTGCGTGGCGGCAGGAACCCCACCGCGTGTCTCACCGGGCGTCCGGGTGATGATCGCAGGCGGCGGGCGCAGGTCAGACCGCTCCCACACCGGACTGACTCGAACCACGGTCGCGGGGGTCGCGCGATGAATCAGCAGCGCGTGCCACTGCGGGATCGTGCGCACCCGGTCGACCGGGCACACCCGCACCTTCTCGTAGCGCTCCTCGCCCCCGCCGGTGGGCAGCGGCTCGTGCCTGTCCCCGCACAGCACCGAGGCCTTCTCCAAATCCTCACGCAGCGACAGCCCCCCGAAAATGACCTTGGCGTTGGTGGCGTTCCAGATCGTCTCGCCACCCTTAACACCCCAACGCTGAGCGAGCTGGGACGGTGACTGCACCGCCCACTCGATGTGGATCCCACGGCCACCAGCGTCGGCCACCCAGCGGTCCAGCGGCACCGGAGTGATCAACGCAGCTTCGTCGAGAAACAACCCCAGCGGCGGATCCAGACGCCCCTTCGGCCGCGACGAGGCGACCCGTTTGGCCGTCTCGAAAAGATGGCCCGTCATCGCCGCCAGCAGCGGCGCGATCGAGGCATGCTCGCGGTCCGATCCGACCACGAACAACGACCCGCGACCAGCAACGAGCTGCTCGGCATCGAGCTCCTGGCCGCCGGCGCCACCGGTGACCAGGGCAGCAACCTGCGGATCGGTCATGAACTTCACCGCTTCGGATAAGGTCATGAAGATCGAATCGCGGGTCTTGCGGGCATCGGTCGCCAGAACCTGACGCAGAGCATCCAGCGTTCCCTCCGGGACGCGCCCGCCGGGATTCCGGCCCAGGATCTGCAGAGCCTCGCCGGCTCCACCACTGCGCGCGTCACTGGTCGGAGAGAACACCCACCGGGCAACCGTGGCCATATCCGAGCCGGACAGGTCCGCGGCCATCAGCAAGGCGGTGAGCACACTGACCGACCACTGATCCCAGCGATCACCGCCGTCCTCGCTCGTCGACACACCACCGACCATCAACCCAGCCCGCACCGCAGCCACCTGCGCGTCCGCGCACCCCGACACCGGAGACCACCACACCGAGGACCTCAGATCGCCGAGCTGCTCGGGGTTGAACAACCACACCGGACCCTGCTGAGCCCGTTTCCCGGCGCAGTAGGTGTACAGGTCGGGTTTGGTCGAGGTGGCCAGCAGCGGGCCGTCGTGGTCGAGGACGTGATGGCCCATCAACGCCGTCTTCCCGGTCTGCGGCGGAGCCACCAGACCAACCACATCCCGATGCGATGCAAAGCAGTCGGTACCAATCACCGGCCCGACCACCGAACGACCCAGCCAGGTCCCGCACCGTCGGGCCGGTAGGCGCTCCACCAACCCGGGGATTAAGCCGCTCTCAGACCCGTCACAGCTGACCTCCGCGGTCACACTGGGCCTGGTCACTGCGGCGACCAGGCGAACCGCATGCGGGGACAGGTGCCGATGCAGATCCCACCACCCGGCCCACCCGTCGACTCCGTAACCGGTCCGGACCCGGGACCTCTCGGTGTGGGCATAGGCCGCTCTCCCGATCGGGATCGCCAACACCGCGCCGCCGCACGCCGCCAGGACGAGCCCGGTGACCGTCACCAGCGTCCCGGGAAAGAGCAGCATGCCTGCCCCGAACACCAGGCCTGCCGCCGGCACCACAACGGGCATGACCCGGAGCCACACCAGCAGCGCGGCGCCGCCCGTGACGACGGCGCCGACCACGATCGCCACGACCGCCGGCCCGCACAGCAACACCATCCCCAGGGACAGGGAACACCCGGCGCCCACCTGAATCACTCCTCTGGACAGGACCGCGGCCGAGCGCTGCCCGAGCCCAGCCCACACCGCAGAGGCCACGACCGACCGCACCAGCGGTAGCAGCACCCACCACCACACCCGGCTCACCGCCCACTGCACGGATCTCCACGCAGCGGCGGTCGGCCCTGACGGCATGGGAGGGCGGGACGAGGCGGAGTCGCGGGGTGGATCCGGATCGGTCGCCCGACTCTGTTGGGGCTCGAGCGTCGACGAGTCCTCGGGGGCGGGGAGCACGCTGTGCAACTCGGCAGAAGTCATGCGCTCACCCCCACCGGCGCAGAGCGCTCCGTCCCCACGACGACCAGCACACCAGGACCGTCGGACGCGATGTCGTGCTCCGGAGCGGCAGTCAGGCCTGCACGCCGCTGCCGATCGTTGGCACCCAAGTTCTGTGCCGTACCTAGCTGTCGTTCGGCTTCCTCGATATCGCGGCGCCCAGTGCGCGCCGACTGGCCGAAGATGGCGCCGACCTGAGAGCCGGTGAGCTCCACCGACGGAATCAGGCCCCCACGTATCAGGTCCTTGACCTGTTCGACCCGAACCGCCGGGGCCGCGCTCAGGAGATCCTCACGGTCCCAGCGGCCCACGACGTCCGTACCGTCCGCGGGACGAATCTGCGGCTCACCGTCAGCGCCGCCCGGTGCGGACACAGCCTGCAGCTCGGTGGGTTCAGCGGCTGTGGGCTGAGCTCCTGCGATGCCTATCGCGGCAGCGGCCTCAGCAACTGTCGCCGGCCCCCGTCCCGAGTCCGCCGCAGCGGCCTTGACCGCCTCGGTGAGACGGTCCCGGATCTCCGGTGCAGCCTCGGTCGCGACGAACACGACCAGCGGCGGAACTGAGTGCAGCAAAATCAGCCCCGGATCCAGCGCTCCCCACGCCTTCCAGGTGTTCATCGCATACGTCGCGCCCAGCGTCGCCCAGCGAGCGCGACGAGCCCAGACCGGTGTCGACAGCTGCCACCGCGACGTCGTCTGCTCCGCCAGCACCACCGCGATCAACACCAGCGACACCATCGGATCGAGCAGCCACGCTGCCCACCAGCCCGGGGACCACCGCGCTGTCCCCTCCGCCCCGAACTCCTGCACGTTGGTCATGCAGAACGCCATCCCGAGCACGATGCCGCTCCACATCAGCCGGTTCACCGTCCGGCGAACCCGCTCAACCTGCAGCGCGACCACATCGGGATGCACCGACAGTGCACGGATCTGGGCCGAGTGCTCCGCCTCGGCGGCGAGCTGGGCGGCCCGCTCCCGCAAGGACTGCACGGACCTACGCTGCGACATCCACGCCCCCGGCCCACTCCGTCGAGGTCAGCCGGGCGGCACGGGCGGCACGGGCCCGCAGACCACGTAGCCAGATCGCCGTCGAGCGACGAGCTCTGCGGCTGTCCGTCTCGACCGTCTCCGGGTACGGCACGGCCTCCGCCACGCACTCACGGCACACAGCTCCCGGCGACGCGGTCAGCGACGCCGGCGGGATCACCGCGCCGCACATCGCCCGGTAGCACCCCCTGCCAAGGCCCGAGCTGTGGTCGTCCGGCCCGATCTCGTGCTCGAGGCCGTCGACGACCGTCATCTGGACGAACGCACCGCCTCCAGCGGCCAGGGGCCCGGGACGGGGCGGGAAGGGCACTGCGATCCTGGACATGGGTCGTACCCCTCGAGTCGAAGTCAGGTCGTGCGATCCACGCCTCGGCGGGTGCTGTAACACCCGCCGAGGCACCTCAACGCTAGCGAATATTCCGAATATTCGCTAGCGTGTGCTTGGTTGCTCCGGGCGTAACCGCGCCGATTTGCTCCTCGTTGGACGTTTCGCGGGTGTAAGGGCCGCTACGCTCGTCGGTGCTCGCGGAATATTCGTCATGAGGTACGCGGAGGCGGAATGCGCAGGATCGCGGACATGGGCTGCGAGGGCGGGAACTGCCCGAACACCTACGCCACAGACCGGGGAACGATCGTCGTGCAGGGAGACGCAGTGAGGGGTGACACCGACGCGGTCGTGGTCCCGAACGAGCTGCTCCGCCGACACGCCCACGCCACCGGGCAGCCCGACTGGCCCTGGACCGTCAGCCCCGCCGGCGATGACCGCGTGCTCGTGCGGGGCAGGCAAGTCACCGATCCGATCGTGCTCAACACGATCAAGGCCCCCAGCCACGAGAACCTCGTCGAACTCGACCAGGAGGCAGTCGCATGAGTGCCGAAGAGCTCGGGCGGATGTACGACCGGTTCACTGACTACGCCTGGCGCTACGAGGGACGCGACGTCTACACCGTCGACGGAGAGCAGGAACGCATCCAGGCGTTCCTGCGCGGGGGCACACTGCCGCGCAAGACCCGGGACAACAACGGCTGGATCCGCATCGTCGAGGACGCCCGAACCCGCGGAGCGCAGATCGGACGCGTGCGGGTCGTCGGCCGACCCGTCACCGACTACACCCGCTTCGAGTTCGCGGCCTACCCCGACAACATCGCCGCCGGCGAAGACATCGAGGTCATCGACCGCGAACAGCTCGACCCAGCCTGGTCTGAGGTCCCCGACTTCTGGCTCTTCGACGACACGACGGCATTCGTCCAGCATTTCGACGACGAGGGGCGATTCCTCGGAGCCGAGCCTGTCGAGGACGTCGCGCCGTTCGTCCAGATCCGCCAGCTCCTGACCGACCTTGCCACGACGGTGCCTGCCGGGCGCTACGCACTCGACACCGTCCCCCGCCAGCGCACCACACCGGTACCCCCACCGCCCGCCCTCACCGTCCCGTCCCTGAGCCGGTAGTCCCGAAGGAGCCCCTGGTTGCAGAAGGCCAAGACACAGCTCGGTTCGCGCCTGCGCGCGCGCCGGAAGGCCGCCGGGCTCACCGGCACCGAGCTCGGCCTGCTGCTCGGCATCTCCCAGGCCACTGTCTCGAAACTCGAGACAGGCCAGACTCGCCGTCTCGACGAAGACCTCATCCGGTCCTGGGCCGAACACACCGCCGATGCGACCGGCGCGGACCTCGACTCGCTGCTCAGCCTCGCCGCCGAAGCCGGCGGCATGGTCGACTGGACCACGTTGCATACGGCCGGATGGCGCGCCCACCAGGCGCGATACGACGAGCTGGAGCGTGCCGCCACCCAGATCCGGGTGTTCCAGAACGCCATGATCCCCGGACTTCTGCAGACCGCCCGCTATGCCAACTTCCTGATGCGCGAGGTCGTCGGTCTCGGTGCCGAGGATGCCGATGCCGCCGTGATGGCCCGCCTCGCCCGCCAGGAACTGATCTACCAGCCCACGACGAACCTCGATGTCGTCATCACCGAGGCCGTTCTGCGACACCGGCTCGGCGGCCCGGCGGTGTTGGCCGAGCAGCTCCGCCGGCTCGCCGAGGTCGCCGACTTCCCGACGGTCTCGCTCCGCATCATCCCCACCGACACCGACATGCCCAGCAGATACGGGGCGAGCTTCGACCTGTTCGAGTTCACCGGGCAGGACACTCCGGCCACTGTCGTCGTCGAGCTCGAGGCCAGCGAATACCGCGAGGACGACCCCACCAGAGTGGAGCGCTACCGGCGCCGGCACCGCATCTACCGCGACGCAGCACTCGATTCCGGGGAGTCCCGGCAGCTGGTCCGCCAGCTGGCCGACGACACCTACGCTCAGATCTTCAACAGCACCGGCCACCCAGCCGACTAGAACTGTCAGCAACGGGCCCTGCCCGTGCAACTGAGGAGAGCACAGCCTCGATCAACGACACCCGTACTGCGGACCACCGCACACCCGACCCCGACCATGGCCTGAACCCGGCTGTTGATGCCGCTCTCGAGCATGCCCGCCGCGCCGACCCGGCGCTGCGCGCATTCCTCGAGATCGGCCGTCTACCCGGCGGCAGCATCCCAGTGTCCCCCCAGGACGCTCCTGGCCTAGCGGGCCTGCCGATCACCGTGAAAGGCCGCCGGGGGCTGCATCAACCCGCTGCTCAACGCATTGTCCACGCTGGCGCAGTAACGATCGGCACCACTACGGTGCCCGGACCCGGAACCCGCCACCAAACCTGGGGCCACACCGACCGCGGCCCGACCCGGAATCCGTGGCGACCGGACCTGTCCCCCGGCGGGTCGTCCGCCGGCGCCGCCGCGGCGGTGGCTGCCGGAATCGTCCCTCTGTCCTGCGGAGGTGATGGAGCCGGATCCGTCCGCATCCCGGCCGCGTGGTGCCACGTGATCGGCTTCAAACCCACCACCGGCCGTGCCCCCACCTCCGACCCGACAGGGCTCGCCGTGCCCGGAGCGCTGGTCCGCGACCCGACCCTGCTACAGCACTGGGCCGCAACCGTGCTCCCCGACTGGTCGCCCCAGGCAGGGACATCACCGAGCCCCCTGACGACCGCAGCATGGTCGGCCACCCTCGGCTACGCCGGTCCACACCTCGACCCCGAGGTGGCCGAGATCGCCGAACGAGCAGCCCAGGCCCTGTGCGCCCGCGCCGGCCTGACCCTGTCCCGACCCGGGGTCACCCTCACCGACCCCCAGCGCGCCTGGACGACGCTGCGCAGCACCTCCTCGAGTGCAGCCGAACACCGCCACGCACAGCGATCGCGACGCGACCACAACACCCGGCTCGCCGAACTCTTCCAGAGCGCCGACCTACTGCTGACACCCACAACCCCCGGACGAGCACACGGCCACGACGGCCCCGGAGACCACCTCAGCGTCGCGCTCACGTGGGGCATCAATCTCTCCGGGCACCCCGCAGCCAGCGTGCCGGCCGGATTCACTACCGACGGCTCCCCGGTCGGCCTGCAGCTCATCGCCCGGCCCCGCGCAGACGAGCTGCTGCTGCAACTACTCGACGCCCACATACCCACGGCCCCGATCGCTCCCCCACTGACCAGGCCATGACGAACCCGGAGCCGTGAACGATGATGAACACCATGACGACGGCCCACACCCACGGCCTCACACTGGCCAGCGACGCGATCCTGAGCTGGACTCACCGCTACGGGTCAACCACGTCATGCCTGGCGCGGCTGCGCGGCACCCGTGACCCGGCCGCGACCGATCGCCTCCTCCTGACCGTCGTGCTCAGCGAGCTCCGTGGCCAGCCCCGCGGCCACTACATCCTGTCCGACATCGCCGGCGCCGCGAACAATGCGTGCACCCAGCTCGTGCCGCGTAGCGTCGACCCGAACGCGATCACCTGGCTCGTCCACCACGGCCAGTTCTCCAGCGTCGACCCGACCGGCCCGGAAACACTGAGCCGCGTCGACCTGCACTGGACACTCGACCGCTACAGCATCCCGGGCTGGGACGAGGTCGTGCTGCTCGACCACGATGACTTCCGCCGACTGCTCGGCGAGCTCCGACTGCGCCCCGTCGAGGAGGTCCTCGCCGCGATGCCCTGGGACATCCCCCGACCCCGGCAGGACAGTGCCGACACCGGCACGACCCGGGGATGACCGACACAACCCAGACCCGCGAGGTCCCGGGCCGCGCCATCCTCAGCGAGGTGCGCAACACCTACCGCGACGCCTACGCCGCAACACTGCGAGAACACCGCGTCAGGGTGATGGTCGTGCGATTCGAGGCGACCACCGACGACCCAGTCTGGGCCGCGCGGATGGAGGCGTCCCGCATCTCGGCCGAACAGAAAGTGCGGACCTTCACCGCGCTCGGCGCCACGCCAGAGCTCGTCGTCGTCCCCGACACCGCCAGCACCAACGAGATCTCCGACCTCATCCACCGCGCCAACGACGACCCCCTCGTCGCCGCGATCATCATCCAGACCCCGCCACCTCGGCGCGGCCTCGCGCTGCTCAACGAGATCGACCCTGCCAAGGACATTGACTCCCTCGGCGTCTTCGCGCCAAGCACAGCATGCGCAACCGCGGACGGCGTCGCCCGCATCGCCGAGCCCTACCTCCCCGGCGCCCGGATCGCTGTGGTCGGCAGCAGCGGCTTCGTCGGCTCCGGCGTCGTCGCACTCCTCCGCCAGGGCGGCCACGACCCGATGCTCCTCGAGGTAGGCGACGACCTGCGACGTCTCCGTGACGCCGACGTCGTCTCCACCACTGGCAGCCCCTGGCTGCTCACCCCCGACCACATCCACCCCGGACATCGCCTGGTCGTCGACTCCGGATTCACCCCGCACCCAGCAGGCCCCCGCGGCGACCTCCACCCCGACGCCGCCCCGCTGCCGCGAATTCTCACCCCCGTCCCCGGGGGGATCGGACCGGTCGAGATGGCCGTCCTCGCAGAACGTCTGGTCCAGCAACGCGCCGCCCCCGGGCTCGACTCGTGGCACTTCCACGGCCTCAGCACACAGCACGAAGCCCTCACGACCGTGGATACAGACGTCGACCATCAGCTACAGCTCCACCACGAAATCCAGGACGGACAGTTCCAGACACAGGAACTCGGCGACGACATCGACGAGGCCTACGACCTCGATGAAGACAACGGCGTCGACCTGGACTGAGGACTTCAGCTGCGCCACCGGCAACAGGCCATTGGTGAGTGCAGGGCTCCGGGAGAGGTCAGACCGCAGCCGAGTGAGCCGTGGTGACTCTGCACCCCGCGGCCCGGCTTGCCCGACGATGCAGCGCCTGCCGCACCCGACGCAGGTGACACCACGGTCGCGTCGTCGGCTTCCTGTCGTGCGGTCCGGGGTGGTGTCACGCCGGTCGGGCGAGCGCGCGGCCCCGCCGCGCCGGACCGCGAGGTGCGGGCGAGTCACGTCCCACCACAGCGGTCGGGACCGCACCGGCCCCGCTTCCCCAGAGCCGGTGCGTACGCCCGAGAGAATGGAGTCCCTGCCATGGAGCAGACCACCGACCAGAACGCCGTCTCGCTGACCACCCGAAACGCCGACCTGAGCGACATGGTCGAGCTGCTGCGCACCCAGCAGGCCGCCAAGACCGACCACGTCGTCGCCGCGTCCGCCTTGGCAGCCCTTGGCGGGCAGATGCTGGTGCACGGCGCCGGCAGGAGCGAGCTGTCGATGGACGGGGTCACCACCGGTGACCTGACCCTCGCACCGACCCGTACCGCCGACTACGGCATCGCCGACAAGCTCGGCATCCCGGTCGCCTACCTGCGGCGGACCCGCGAGCAGAACATCGACCTCTACGACGACAACGTCAACGGCTGGCTCGCCCACCGGCCCGAGCGCCGGTTCCTGGTGCGCGGCCTAGTCGACGGCGACGGCCGTCACGGGGTGATGCGGGCGCTGCTGTCGGACCGCTACCGCCCCATCGAGAACCTCGACGTGCTGATGACCTGCCTGGACGGGATCCGGGAGGCCGACCACCCCGTCGACATCGTCTCGGCGGACCTGTCCGAGTCCCGCATGTACGTCAAGATCCGCTCCACCGCGGTCGCGGCGATGGCGCCGGTCCTGCTGCGCGGCTACACCTCCCCGTTCTCCGGGGACCGCGGTGCGGACAATCCGACGGTATTCGCCGGGTTCGTCCTGACCAATTCCGAGACCGGGCAGGGCAAGTTCCGCCTCATCCCCCAGCTCACCGTCCAGATCTGCAACAACGGCATGACCCTGACCCGCCACGCCATCGACGAGGTCCACGCCGGCGGGCGCCTCGAGCACGGCCAGATCGACTGGTCGTCCGACACCCAGGCCGCCAGCCTGGCCCTGGCGAAGAAGATGACCCGCGACGCTGTGGGAAAGTTCCTCGACCCGGTCTGGGTGGCCGAGCGCATCGCCGAGATCGAGGCCGACGCCGGGGTCGAGGTCACCCGGCCTCAGCAGACCATCGAGCACGTCGGCAAGAAGCTGCGGTTCTCCACAGCCGCCCAGGACTCGATCCTGACCCACTTCATCCGGGGCGGTGCCCCGACCTCGGGTGGGGTGCTGCACGCGGTCACCGCGGCCGCCCAAACCATCACCGACGTCGACGAGGCCTACGAGGTCGAGTCCCGTGGCATCGAGGCCATGCAGCTCTCGGCCACCTTCGCCGCGGCCGCGCGCTGACCGCTCCCTGCCTCGGTAGCCCGTCCGACCGGCACCCCCGCTTGTACTCAGCGGGGTGTCGGTCGGCGGGCCCGGGGGCGTGTCTGACCACCATCCCTTGCGAACAGGAGCTCCAGCGATGACCACGGTTGCCGACATGCGGCGGATCTTCTCCGTGCGCGGTATCGATCCCAACCAGCTCACCCAGACCCCACCCGACAGTCACGGCACCCCCGCGTTCGTGCTCACCACACCGGACGGGACACGGGTGTGGTTCGCTCCGCTCGAGCGGGCCGGCTGGCAGATCGGCTGGCACTACCTTGTCACCGCCCACGGTGCGCTGGTCGAGCACGGACGTACCGATTCCACCATCGCGGAGAGCGTCCTACCGGTCCTGCGCTGCCACACCAACCGGCGTGCCGCGTGATCCCCGCCGTGCTCGCTCGCCTCGCCCCGCCGGCCGCGCACCGGCCGTTCCCGCTGCGCGGCGACGCCCCTGCCGAGCAGTGGATTCTCGGGCTGTTCGTGGCCTGGCGGGATCTCCAGGACGCCGGCGGCGGGTCGATCAGCGGTGCTGATCTGGTCGGCCACCTCGATGAGATGTTCACAGCGATCGGGCTGGACGACGACACCAGTCTGCTCGAGCTCGCAGCGCAGTGCCTGCCCCCTCGCGAGTCACGCTGCCAGCACAGCCACGACCACGACACCGCCGTCGAACAGCAGTAGACGGAGTCGTCGGAGTGTGGGTCCGCCCCGCAGCAGGGGCGGGCCCACGCTGGCATCCCGACGGGTGGCTCGGTGATGAACCTGCCGCGGGGTCACCGCGGGTGAACCCGCCCCGCAGCTACCCGCATGCGCACCACCACCGCCCGGCGGGTCCACGCCGCCGCGACCACGGCAGAACCCCCACCGAACCACTCGTCGGGCCGCCGGGAGACGCGCAGCGCGCCCCCGGCCATCGGGGACGCACCACCCGGCCAGCGACGCCGGGTGGACATCACCGGTGAGTGAAAGGCCTGCTGCCCATGACCACAGAACCGACCATCGAAGCGACCACAGAAGCGACGGTCGGCACCGACGATCAGCCCGACAGCGAGTTCGCCACCACCCGCCCGGGGTTCGACACCAGCGAGGCCCTCAGCACGCTCGACCAGCTCGGTGAGCTGGCCTGGGCCGACCCCGCCGAGCTGGTGTTGGAGGTCAACACCCGCACCGAGGTTCAGCTCGACCCGCACTTCTGCGCATCGGTCCGCGACCGCGGTGTGCGCGAGCCGATCAGCGTCTACCGACGCAACGACCGCGACGGCGCCGACGATGGGGTCAGCGTGCTGGTCGTGCGCAAGGGCCAGCGTCGCACCCTGGCCGCGCTCAAGGCCAGCTTGGCACGCGTGAGGGTCCTCATCGAACCCCAGCCGACCACCGGCGACATCGACACTGAACCGGAGCGGGCTCGCCGCGCTCACGACGCCGAACGGATTATCGACCAGCTCACGGAGAACCAGCACCGAGCCGACATCTCCGATGCCGAACAGGTCACCGCGCACCAGCATCTGCTCGGGCTCGGGATGTCTGCGGCGCAGATCGCGCGCACCACGCGGACCCCGGCCAAGCGGGTCCGCCAGACCACCGCGGTCGCCGGCAGCGCCCGCGCGATCGAGGTCGGTGCTCGCTACGACCTCGATCTGGTGCAGATGTCGGTGATCGCCGAGTTCAGCGACGACGACGAAGCCGTCGCCCGGCTTACCGAGACCGCGCTACAGCGGCCTCACCAGCTTGCCCACGTCGCGCAGCGGTTGCGTGACACCCGCGCCGAGCGGGTCCTGTGCGCCGAGCTCGAAGACGAGCTGCGCGAGGACGGTGTCACCGTCCTGGGCCGTGACGACGCCGGTCACGACACCGCGATGACCCTGGCCCGGTTGCGGCCCAACCTGGACGACCCGTCGGGTACCGAGCTCACCGAGGACGCTCACCGCGACTGCCCGGGCCATGCCGCGACGGTCACGGTGCGCTTCGACTTCGACCAGGGAAAGACCGCCCACACGTTGTGGGTGTGCACCGACCCCGCCACCCACGGGCACGCCGAGCGCTACGACCGCCCGAGCAGCGGCCAGAAGCCGGCGGTGCCGGTCGGGGAGACCGACGAGCAGCGTCAGGCCCGGGAGGACCGCGAGCGTGAGGCCGCGCGTGAGGCGCGCCGCACGGTGATCGCGAACAACAAGGCGTGGGAGTCCGCGCAGGTCGTGCGCCGCGACTGGCTGCGCGAGCTGTTCGCGCGCAAGGCTGCCCCGAAGGGTGCGGCGATCTTCGTCGCCGCCGAGTTCGCTCAGGGTGACCACGACCTGCGCCGGGCGATGGAGTCCGGCAACGACCTCGCCTTGACACTGCTCGGGCTCGGCGACTCAGGCGGTGGCTATGGCTACTACAGCGGCAGACCCAGCCCCGTCGCCGAGGCCGCGCGCTCCGGCTCCGCGGCCCGGGCCACCATGCTCGCGCTCGCCCTGGTGCTCGCCGCCTACGAGGACGGCACCAGTCGCGACAGCTGGCGCAACCCGACCCCGGCGACGCGCCGCTACTTCGCCCAGCTGCGCGATTGGGGCTACGCCCTGGCCGACGTCGAGCAGCTCGTCCTGACCGACGACGCCACTGACGACGCCACCGAGGACACCACTGACGCCCCCAAGGGCGCCGGAGACGCCGTTGATGTCAATGAGCAGGGTGCACCCGAGGGTGAGGAGGACAGCGAGGCTGCGGCCTTTGGCTGATCGCCGCCTCTTCGGGGCGGGGCGCCGCAGCGTGCCCCGCCCCGTTGTGCGCCCGGCGCGACATGTCGGTGGTAGGCCAGATTCTGGCGTCGGGTGAGGCTCGGTGGCTGGATCGCCCGCAGGTCAGCACACCGGCGGAGGGGTACGCGGCGATGAACCCGTCCGACCCGGCCGGGTGAGACCGCCACGATCAGATGGGCCGTAGCGGAGCCGGTCAGCCCGGTGCCGGCGGCGACGACCCGGGGTGCCGCTCGGGCAGGGCCGCCTGTCACCTGCTGGGCCCGTAGCCGACAGCGGGCCGGTTGCGCCTGTTCCCGGCCGGGTCCTGTTCCCAGCCGCGGTCTCACACCGGCCGGGCCAGACCGAACCCCCGCCGCCCCCTGCGGGGCCCCACCACCGCCGTGCTGAGGCAGAGCCGCGTTCCATCCGCCGAGCCTCACCGACCCCGTGGAGGGCCACCATGACGATCACCAACACGAACACCAGCGCCGGTGCTCGGTGAGGCGTTGAGCCTCGACCGGCTTCGGGAGCGCTCGACCCGGTTCGACGGCTTAGGCGTCTACATCGCGCCGGATCCGCACTGGATCCGGCTGGTCGTCTCCGACCACGACGGCGCGGTGGAGATGCGCTGGCTCGCAGCACAGTGGGCCACGCGCGCGGGGACGGCCGGGCTCTGGGTCACGCTGCACTCGGTCCACCCGCTGTGTCCGGGGCGGTGGGCCGAGGAGCTGGGTGAGGGCTGCGACCTCACCGGCGACGAGGTCACCGTCGGGGTCTGCTACCTCGACACGCTCGCCGACGATGCCCTGGCTCGCGACATCGGGCCGCTCGTCGACGCCGCCGATCTCGGCCCCGTGATCGTGGTCCTGGCCGGCTACCACCGCGACCTGCTCAACCGCTGACCCCGGCGAGCCCCGGCCCCGCACAGCGCCGGGGCCCGTCGTGTCGCCTCCAATCCCACCTTCTCCAGAAGGGCCATTCGTCATGCCTACCTTCGCCGCCATCACCGAGGACCAGCTCACTGCTGCGCTGCACGCCGTGGTCGCCGACCGCGGCCTGAACTGGACCTACCCCGACATCGACACCGACCCCGAGGCCTACGTCGAGCCCGACGATCACCACCCGCTGTTCGCCGAGAACAGCGGCGAGCACGGGCTGCCCTCGTGCCGCTACGTCAGCGCCGACGGCCACCGCCCGATGTGTCTGATCGGCGCCGCGCTGCACCGCGCCGGGGTCCCCCTGCACGTGCTCGCCGACCACGAAGGCGCCCTCGCCCACGTCGTCCTCGATCTCGTGATCGACCCGGTCCTGCCCGGCCTCGTCGCCGACGCCGCCCGCGCGGCGCAGAACGTCCAGGACGACGGCGGCACCAGCGGCGACGCCCTCGCCGCCTACCACAACGTCCTGATCGCTGGGCGCGTGATGAACCGCGCGAGCGCCTGACCACCTCTGGCCACGAGGACGGGCACTCCCGTTTCCCCGGCCGCTGATCACCACAGGCTCTGGCTCCGAGCCGGTCCCGAACGAGAGGCACACGCGATGACCACCCTGGCCCACATCAACGGCGAGATCCTCCACGTTCCCGGCCTGACTCTCTGGGGTCGGCGCCAGGTCCGCGGACTCCACACCAAGCACTCGCTGATCTGCTCCGGCCCCGCCGGAGCCGTCGAGCTCTGGGCTCACCTCGACGCGCCGGACATGGGCGGGGTCGAGTTCCACGACGTACGCGAGCAGGTCCCCGGCGAGGGCCCGGAGCCGTGCGACCTGCTGCCCGGTGGGACGTGCTTCGTCGAGGGCAGCAGCGGCATCTACACCCGCCAGTTCCTCCCGATGATCACCGCCGGTCAGTCCCGCGAGGTCTGCGAGCACCTCACCGACCTCTACGTCATCCACCACGGCGGCCTGCCCGCCCGAACACCAGCAGAAGGGAGCCGACCGTGACCGTCACCTTCTTCCCC
Source organism: Pseudonocardia sp. TMWB2A (assembly GCF_017312135.1). Taxonomy (NCBI): domain Bacteria; kingdom Bacillati; phylum Actinomycetota; class Actinomycetes; order Pseudonocardiales; family Pseudonocardiaceae; genus Pseudonocardia; species Pseudonocardia sp. TMWB2A. Next base: position 41,108 of record NZ_QKQY01000004.1, on the reverse strand, counting down.
GCCGAGCCCGCCGACGGCGCGACCGTGCTCGGCGCGTCCATTCACTGCCCCGCCGACCCGCGCCAGGACCGCCGCCGGTTCCGCGACTACACCGCCGCGACCGCGGGCCTGGCCGAACACCACCGGTTCTGCACGGATCCGTGGTGCGGGGGCCGCGCGGGCTACGTCGTCGAGTACCGCAGCACCGACGGCGAACCGCGCCTCAATCTGGCCAGCGTCCACGCGCGCACGCTGCTGCGCGCCCTGGGCCTGTGCCCGGAGATCGGCGCCGGCGACCTGCACCCGTCGACCATGGCCGGGATCGCGCCGTCCACTCCGCAGGACGCCGAGGATGCCCTGGTGGGATCTCTGCCCGCGGAGCTGATGCTCGGCCGGGTCGAGCTGGCCTTGGCGGCGGCGCCCGCCGACGCCGGCGTACCAGCCACCGAGCACCGCGACGGCGCGTTGATCGACTTCGGGCGCCAGGTCGGGTGGCTGCAGGACCGGCTCGCGGTGCTGCGCGAGGTCACGCTCTACGCGCGAGTACACCAGCGCGACGTCGTCTGGGCCTGACGACGCTGGAGACCCCGGTACCTGTCCTGCGCTGTCGGGCTGTGGGAGTCCGCTGCGATGCGTCGGCCGAGACGAGTGCCCGTACGGGTCGGGATGCCTCCTGGGGTGCCGGTGCCCAGGTGTGGAGACGCCCGAAGGTCAGCACCCCGGTGCGAGGTACGCGGCGATGAACCGGCGCCCGGACGCCGAGCGGGTGGGACAGGGGCCCCACTGCGTTCGGACCCGCTTCGCGGGTTCCCACCCGCTCGGGCCAGCACCGAACCCCCGCCACCCCTGACGGGCCTCGCACCGCCGCGCTGAGGCAGGGCCGCGTCACCAACCAGCCCGACACCCCAGGAGGCACCCCATGAACGAGATCACCCTCGCCGGCAACATCGGCAAGGAGCCCGAGCTGACCTACAACAAGGACACCGGCGAGGCCCGCCTGCGGTTCTCGATCGCTCAAAACGACCGCTACTTCGACCGCCGCAGCGGCGAGTGGCGCGAGAACCCCCCGGTCTGGACCGACGTGGTCGCCTTCCGCGAGCTGGCCGAGAACGCCGCCGAGTCGCTGCACGCCGGGGACGCCGTGATCGTGATCGGCAAGCTCGCCGACAACTCCTTCACCCCCGCCGGGCAGGACTCCCCGGTCCGGCGCACCGAGCTGCGGGCCCAGAGCATCGGCGCGGACCTGCGCCGCGCGCGGGCCAGCGTGACCCGCCAGGCCGGGCGCGAGCGGGCCGGTTCGACCACCGCTCCCCAGACGGCCGACTGACCCCCGGTCGGCCACCGGGCGGGGCACCAGCCACCCCTCAGGCGGTGCCCCGCCCGGTCTCCACCCCACCCGACCGCCGAAAGAGGTGAGCAGCGATGAACTTCCTAGACAACGCCCTGCCGTGTCGCGACGAGGACCCAGAGCTGTTCTTCGTCGTCGGGTCCGGGCCAGCCGCCGAGCACCAGCTCGACGCCGCCAAGGCCGTGTGCCGCCGGTGCCCAGCCATGGCCGCCTGCCGGGAGTGGGCCCTGTCCACCGGGCAAATCGGGGTATGGGGCGGGCTGAGCGAGGACGAGCGCCGCGCCCTACGGCGAGGCCGCGACGCCGGCCGCCCCCGCCGCGCCGACCACCGGATTCCACGCAGTGAACGGGCCCGACGACGAGCCGATGCCATCGCCCGGGTCGAGCAGGGCGATCGGATCGACCACGTCGCCGCCCAGGTTGGCGTCAGCCGCCGCACCCTGGACCGGTGGCGAGCCGACGCCCGCACCAGCGCATGACCGGCACCTACACCTGGAACTGACCCAGACCGCGGACCGTCGCGCGGGGCTTCCGCTGTTCGCTCCACGGTCAGGAGCCGGACGCGACCGGGCCCATGTGTGGTCGGTAACACGATCACGGGTGCCCGGACCACTGCGGCGCATGTACGGAGCAGCCTCCGCCGTCGAGGTGGGGACGTGGTGACTCTGCACCCCACGGTCCGCCTTTCCCACCGATGCCGCGCCGGCCACACCCGACGCGGGTGACACCACCGACTTCGTCCCTCGGCCCCCTGAGTGCGGGTGGGGTGGTGTCACACCGGTCGGGCGAGCGCGCGTCCCCGGCGCGGCGGCCCGCGCGGTGCGGGCGAGTCACGTCCCACCGCGACCGGCGGTGGGCCCGGATCCGGCCGGTAGCGGCTGGGGAAGGCAGCGCGCGGCCGGTACCTGGTCGATGCGCCTACGAGCACACCCGAGAGGAGGTGATCTTGCATGTCGCAGCACAACGAGACCGAGATGGTCGAGCTCGGTGACGCCGCGGTCCTGACTGAGGGCGGTGGTTCGGGCACGTCGGAGGACAAGCGCTACGTCTACGCCTGATCCAAGGCCGTAGGCGCGAGGGCCCGGTGAACGCACTGTCGTTCACCGGGCCCTCGTCGTGACAGCACCCCACTTCCTGGGGTGCGCCGGAGAACCCCGATCTGGGAGGTCGAGACGATGAGCGTTCGATGGTTCGGTGGCCGCGGCACCGCCGCCCCCGGCCCTGCCCACACCGGTACCGGTTCGACCGGGGCCGGGTTCCCGGCCGGCGCCTGCGCGCTCGGCCGGGACGTCAGGACGGCGTGGGTGTGCGGAGACTGGCCCAGCTCGCAGGCCGCGACCGTGCAGGGCCCCGGCCGGACGGTGGCGGTCCTGGGGCGCGCCCGCTGCGACGTCGAGGTACTGGAGCACTGGGTCCGACACGGTGTTCCCGACTCGGCGGTCACCGCGTTCGCCGGGGCCTACACCGTCGTGGAGATCACCGATGAGGCCACGGTGGTGCTCACCGATCCTGGCTGGGTCCAGCCCATCTACACCGCGACCACCGCCGACGGCGCCCCGCTGTGGGGATCGAGCGCGTTGGCGCTCGCCTCCCTGATCGGCGTCGACGTCGACGACACGTGGCTACACGCCCACCTGCACCCGGCACACAGCACCAAGCCCGGCAGCGGGACCGGGGACCGGTCGGCGTTCGCCGGGGTCACCGCAGTACCGCCCGGTGCCCGGCTGACCATCTCCGCGTCGGGGACCACGATCCGCCCGCTCGCCATCGCCGGCGCCCCGAGCAGCGGGCACGATCAGCCGGCTGACCGGCTGCGGGCGGCAATGCAGGGAGCGGTCGCCGAGATCGCCGCGGGTGCCAGCTCGACCGGCCATGCAGTGGCAGCGGACTGCTCAGGGGGGATGGACTCGACGTCGCTGGCGATGCTGCTCGCCCAGTGCCGCACCGCGCGCGCCGAGGACCTGGCCCGCGCCGCTGTGGCGGTGACGGTGCACCCGGCCGGGACCACCGCGGGTGGGGATCTCGACTATGCCCGCGCTGCGGTCGCCTACGCCCGCACCGGGCTGGCCGGGCGGGCCCGGACGCTGGAGCATCTGCTCTGCCCGCTGGATGACCGGCACGTCCCCTACAGCCGGATGGGTGAGCTGGTTCCGGCGACCGATGAGCCGGCGCCGTCCACGGTCGCGATCGCCCGGTTCGACGCCGAACTCGCGATGCTGGCCGGCCGTGGGGTCGGGGATCTGGTGACCGGCGACGGTGGGGATACCCTGCTCGGCCCGCAGCCTGGATACCTGCCCGACCTCGCCGCCACGAGAACCCTGCGCTCGCAGGCGCAGCTGCTGCGTCACGCGCTGGGCTGGGCCCGGCTGCGGCACGCGGCGGTCTGGCCGCTGCTCGCCCAGGCCCGGGCGGCCGCGGCCCGCGGCGAGCCGGGCGAGGCGGCACGCACCCGCACAGCGGTGCGGGTCGTGGCCCGCACCGCCCGCGCCGACGCACAGATCACCGAACAGCTCCACGGCATCACCCTGCACAACCCGTTCACCGACCCCACCGTGGTCGACGCCGCACTCGCGGTCCCCGGGCCGCTGCGCGCCGCGCCGGGTGACTACAAGCCGGTGCTGCGCCAGGCCATGGCCGGGTTGCTGCCCGAGTCGGTGACGGCGAGGCGGACGAAGGGCGACTTCACCCCCGACCAGTACCGGGGACTGCGCACCCACCTCCAGTCCCTCACCGGGCTCGTGGACGGCGAGCTGGCCGCCCGCGGCCTGATCGACCCCGCCCACTACCGGGCGCTGCTCACTCGTGCCGCCGCCGGCGCCCCGGGTATCGGGTTCCACCAGCTCAACCCCGTCCTGGCCACCGAGGTGTGGCTACGCGCCCTCGACCAGCGGCCCGCGGCCGCCCGCTGGACCACCACCGACGAGGACCCGCGACCAGCGGGCTCGACCAACTCCCGATGGGAGGGCTTCTGATGACCACGCTGCTCGTCCGTCCGCCCGAGGTCCGCGCCGCGGATCTCGGCCACACCGTCGTGTTGCTGCACGCACGCACCGGCACGGTGCGCGCCCTGCTCGGCTCCCAGCGCGAGGCCTTCCTCGCCCTCGACGCCACCGGCACCTGGGCTCCCGGCACCGCGGCCGAGGCGCTGGCCGCGAGCCTGTCGAGCGCGGGGTTCCTGCACCCGGCCCAGCCGGGCCAGGTGCCCGCGCCGATCGTCGACATCCCAGAAACCGACGCCAGCTGGGGCACTCAGGAAGCTCCCGGCGTACTCCCGGTGCGCGAGCCGCTGTCGCCGGCGTGGGCGCCGATCGCGGCGTGCGCGCTCGCAGCAGTGCTGCTCGTCCGTGCCACCGGGCGCCGGGCCCGTGCGTTCTCCCGCATGCTGCGCCTGGTCCGTATCGCGGCCTGGGTGGCACGACGCCCGGTACGCGACGTCGAAGCCGTGGCGGTCCTACACTGTGTGCGCGTCATCGGAGGCGTGTCTCCGTTCCGGACAGCGTGCTTGGAGGAAACCGTCGCGGCGATGCTCGCCCTGGCCGTCACCGGCCGGCGAGCTGGGTGGTGCCACGGGATCGCCGCGGATCCGATCAGGCTGCACGCCTGGCTTCGCCTCGACGGCCGCCCCGTCGGCGAGCCCCCCTCCACGCTGCGCTTCACACCACTGATCCAGCTGCCCGAACCCACCGCGGCGCCTACGCGCGGCCATGACCGGGTAGCGAGAGGAGACTCCTCATGACGCTGACCTCCAACGGCCACACCGACACAGCTGACACCACCGCCCCCGGCGCCACGAGTGGCGCCCCTGCCGCCGCGGCCACACCGATGCTGTGGATGCGGGGCGATCGTGCCGCGCTGGGCCCGTTCACCCGCGAGCTGGCCGAGCGGTATTGGCAGTGGGAGAACGAGCCCGCCGTCATCGCCGGGATGGGCCGCCAGACCCCGGAATCGCTCGAAGCGCGGCTGGCCGGCTACGACGCCCAGGCTCGCAGTATGGGCACGATCCCGCGGTTCACCATCTACGACCTGACCCGGCCCGGTGGGCCGGTGCCGGTCGGGACCAGCGCGCTGCGCATCGACCACTACGTGCGCACGGCGGAGTTCATCATCCTGCTCGGCGCCGACGGTCGCGGCCGAGGGCTCGCGGTCGAGGCGACCCGGCTGACCCTGGACTACGCGTTCACCATCTCGGCGCTGCGTTCGGTGTGGCTCAAAGTCCTCGCACCGAACACCGGCGCGGTCGCGGCCTACGAGAAGGCCGGGTTCGCCCACGCGGGGCGGCTACGCCGCGCCGGGTACTGGCGCGGCGCGGAAGCCGACGAGCTGATCATGGACGTCGTCGCCGACGCCCACCTGGCCACCGGCTGATCTCCCGGCTCGGCGGGCCACACCTAGCCCGCCGAGTACCAGGCCGCCCGGCGGCCACAACCCGGTGGAGCGGCTACGCCGCACGGTGACCCTGCAGGAGATCGGGCCGATCCTGCGGGCGCGTTCCTCACGCCTCAAGGGCGCTGACGCGTCGCTGTCGCGACAGCCCTGGCGGGCTGCCCTGGACCCGTGAGCCTCGACGCGCCCTCGGGGCGAGGCCCCCGGAGGGGCAGGCGCACAGCCTGCCCCCGGTTGGCCGGCCCGGATCCCACCCGGGTCGGGCACAGGGTCCACAGAGCATGGGAGGAGCACCCCATGACCGTCACGACCAGCACCAACCGCCCCCGCAGTGTCGGGGAGCGGTGCGATGCTGTGCACGAGCGCGGCGCCCGGGCCGGGCGGGAGGAGGTAGCGCGCATGCCGCGACGTGTCTGCCCGCGCCTGGATGGTGAGGTGACGCGGCTGCGTCAGGTCGCGCTCGACGCCGCGGCCGCCGGGCTGTTCGTGTTCCCGGTCAAGGCCGGATCGAAGATCCCCGCCTTCCACGGCGAGACCCAGTGCCGCGGGCGCGGGCCCTGCGCCGGCGGGCATCAGGGCTGGGAACAGCGCGCCACCCGCGACCCCGCCCAGATCCGGCGATGGTGGTCCCACTCGTCGTCCCGGTGGAATGTCGGGATTGCCTGCGGACCCTCCGGGCTGGTGGTGATCGACCTCGACACCCGCACCGAACCCCTCCCCGAATGGGGCGGGGCTACCACCGGCCGCGAGGTCCTCGACCAGCTCGCCGCCCAGCACGGCCAGACCCTGCCCGACACCTACTCCACGGTGACCCCCACGGATGGGGAGCACCTCTACTACCGGATGCCCGAGGGACTGGCGCTGCGCAACACCCACGGCGGGCACGGGCACAGCCTCGGTCCACTGATCGACACGAGAGCGGGTGGTGGGTTCGTCGTCGGCGCGGGCAGTGTCCGGTCCGAGGGCGCCTACCTGGTCGCCGAACACGGCCAGATCGCCGAGCTGCCCGCCTGGCTGGCCACGCTGCTCACCCCGCCACCGGCGCCCCGCCCGCAGCAGGGATCGGCGAAGGGGCTGTCGACCAGGCGCGCGAACGCCTACGTCGCCGCGATCCAGGCCGACGAGCTCGACAAGGTCGAACACGCCGCGGAAGGCCGGCGGCAGATCACCCTGCTGGGCGCCGCCCGGGTCCTCGGCCAGCTCGTCGGCGGCGGGGAACTCGACGCCGACAACGCCTACGCGGTCCTGCTCGACGCCGCCACCGTGCACATCGGGGTCGCGGGATTCACCCGCGCCGAAGCAGAGCGGACCGTGACCCGCGGGATGAGCTTCGGGATGCGTGCCCCACGCACCGTCACCCGCGGCCGTAGCGCCGACGCCGGCGAGGAGTAGCCCGGAACAGGCGACGAGTAGGACTGGAGGTGGGGGATGTCGCTGACCTCGCAGCTGCAGCAGGGTGTGCTCGCGCGGTGGTGCGCCACGCACCTGCCGGGCACCACCGCCGCGGTCGATCAGATCCGCGCCGTCACGGCCGCGGCCGAGGTACTGCGGCCGACCGGCCGGGTCGGCCCGGGGCACTGGCCCATGGTGGGCGGGATCGTCAGCGCGCGGCTGGCCGCGCTGGTCCACGACGCCGCTCCGTACGCGGCGCTCTACGGGCTCGTCGCGGCCGAGCTGATCTCGCCGCAGGTGAGCAACGCGATCGCGGCCGGCTACCCGGCCCAGCAGGCCGTGCTGGCCCAGGAACCGGACCTGGCCGAGGTCGCGGTGGGGCTGCGCCCCTCCCCCAGCGACGTCATCGCGCTGTCCGCGCCGCGGGCTGACGGGCATGGCCGGCGCCCCGGCGATGCCGTGTTCGCCGAACTCGCCCACCGCGGCCACGCCTTCGCGCGGCGTCATGCCCCGACCGGAGTGATCGGCACACCGGGCGCCGAGACCGCGCTCGCCCGTACCCACGCGGTGTGGACTCTGGGCGAGGACCGCTACCGGTCCGGGACCACCCCGCCGGCGCTGGCCCGCATCGCGCAGTCCGGCGAGGCGACGGTGGAGCGGTTGCGCGCGCTGGCCCCACCGGGGGTCGTGGCCGACGCGGCCGCGCTCGCGCGGGTGGTCGAGTCGTCGGGCACGCTCGCGGCCTGGCGCGGGGGGCCGGCGGTCCGGGCCGCGGGCAGGACCTGGGTTTCGCCTCGCCGGTGTTGGTGCCGCACTGGGCTGAGGCCGACCTGTTGGTCGGCGAGACCCTGGTGGAGGTCAAGACGGTGCTGCGGGCCGATCAACCTGCGCGGGTCGCGCGGTGGGTGTGGCAGCTGCTCGGCTACGCCTGGCTCGACCGGGGGGACCGGTGGAAGGTCCGGTATCTCGCGTTCTACCTGGCCCGGCACGGGGTCACCCTCCGGTGGTCGCTCGAGGAGTGGGAGACGCTCCTGGTCGGTGACCCGTCCCGGATCGCGGACGTGCGGGAGGAGTTTCGTGGGCTGGCCGAGCAGGGCGCGGTGAACGAGGGCGCCACGCTGTTGCCGGTGCCCTGATTGCTGGTGCCTTGAGGATTGCTGCCGGGGCCTGCTCGGGCACGGTCGCGCAGTGGCCAGGGTAGGTACGTCTGGATCGCCCGGAGGTCAGCACACCCCGGGTGGGTGCGCGGCGATGACCGTCGCCGACGCCGCCGCGGGTGGGACGGGCTCGCTGCCCGCTCGTCGGCCTGCGGCCGATCCCACACCGGACGGGCCAGCACCGGCTCCCCGCCGCCCCTGACGGGCCCACCCGGGCCGTGCTGAGGCAGGGCCGCGTTCTAGCCACAACCACCCAGCCACTGCGAGGAGGATCGTGATGAGCGAGCACTTCCCGATCGTCAACCCGCGGGTCGAGGACGGCCTGGCCCTGAGCGACGCGACCATGGTCGAGTTCGGTGACGGGTGCACCGACGCGATGAGCATCGTGCCCGGCGAGCACGAGGTGGGTGACCGCGTGCCGTGCCCGAGCTGCGCGAGCGAGCACGAGATCAGCTCGGCCCTGTCGATCCCGATCGCCCACAACATCACCATCACCGAGGTCGAGCCCGAGCCTGGCGACTGACACCGGCGCTCGCGCGCCGTCCCGCTTACCGGACGGCCGGCGCGTTCGCTGGCGGTGCCGGTCACGTGGCCGGGTCACCAGCTCGGGGGCGGTCAGCGTGTTCGTCTCACCAGGCCCGGTGCCGGTGGGCACCGCCGGTCGCCGGCGCGGTGCCGGCCGGGGTGGTCGGGTCACCGGCTGCGGTGCCGGTCGGTCTGCAGGGTGGCTGTTCGCCCGCAGTGGTGGTGCGGGGGTGGGCCTCCGGTGCTCAGCACGTCTGGATCGCCCGGATGGTCAGCACACCCGGGGTGGGGCAAGCGCCGACGAACCTGGCCGACCCATCCCGGTGAGACCCCGTCACCTCGAGGCGGGTCGGCGGCGGTCGCGCACGGGGGTCACACCGGGATGGGCCAGCCAGGACCGCCGCCGGCCCTGCGGGCCCCCACCCCGGGCGTGCTGAGGCTGCGCCGCGTTCCAGCCGCACCGAGCACCGGAGGCCCACACATGAGCAGCACCAGCGCTACCCGACGCGTCGAGGTCGACACCGAGACCGGCCTCTGGACCCTCGACGGGGTCATCGGCTCCGATCTCAGCATCAGCGACCAGCGCGTGCTGGAGGACCTGCTCGTCGACCTCTACGAGCCGACCGACTTCGGCGACGCCGAACTCGGCGACGACGAGCCTCCGTTCTGAGGGCGGCTCGCCCGCCGAGGGGCCCCGCCCGCCGGGCGGGGCCCCTCCCCGTGTGTTCCGTTGAGGAGGCCCAGCGATGCAGATCGAGATCCACCAGACCTACACCACGAAGCTCCGGGCAGGGGACCTGCTGCCGCTGGACACGATCGATCGGATGCGCCACGACCACGACCGCGTCCCCGCGCGGGTGGACACCACCACCTGCGCGCGGGTGGCCGACGTCGTCCACCACGGCCCCGGCGAGCCGGTGTCGGTCGTGCTCGAGGGCGGAGTCGTCATCGAGGCCCGATCGAGTCGAATGATCGTGTTCGTGCGCGAGGTCGCGTCGAGCAGCTGAGACCGATCCCGGGGTGCGGTGGCGGCCGGCGCAGCGCCTGCACCGCCAGGTGCGCCGGGGTGCCGGCGGGCGGCCGCGGCCGGCGGCCGGGTGGTGGCGCTCATGGCCGCGCCGGGGCCGAGGAAACCCGGTGGACCCGCCTTCGGCGGGGTGGGCCTGCCGGCCCTAGAGCTGAGCACGGCCTGTCTCCCTGTCAAGGGCGCTCCGCTGACGCTGCGCGTCGCCTTCGGCGACAGCCCTTCGGGCTGCCCTGGACCGCGAGCCTCGCAGGCCGCGCGGCCGCCGCGAAGCGGCAGCGGGGACGACACCCGCTGCCCCTCACGGGCCGACAGGCCCACCCGGTCCTGACCACCGGCCAGCGAAGGAGTGCAGTCGCGATGAACCCCACCGACACCACCACGACGAACACGACGGCGATCATCGCGACGGCCACGACGGGGGCCGCGATGATCGACGCGGCCGACCAGCTGGGCGAGATCGCCGAGATGATCGAACGCGGGGCCGTGCGCGGCGCTCGCGCCCGTCTGGCGCGGCTGCTGGACACCACCGACCCGGCGACGCGGCTGCTTCTGGTGCGGTGCGTGGAGGCCCTGGAGGCCGAGCACCCGACCACGACGCTCGCTCGCCTTCGCCGCGAGTGGCGCCAGGCCGACGCCGACGGGCGCGCGTTGGTCGAGGCGTGCGCGCCGAGCGCGGAACGGCGAGCGGAGAAGACCCGCGACGCCGAGCGCACCGCGCGCGCGAACCGGGCCAAGGACCAGGCTCACGCAGCCCGCAAGCCGGGCACGATGACCACCCGGCGGAGCGCTCCGCGCGGGCGACGGGACCCGCGCGCCGCCGACGGCGACACCGTCGCCCGCCGCTACTTCGCCGACCGGATCGACCCGGGCGCCGACACCGACGAGCCCGCCCGCGATGACCGGCTGGACTACGACCTTGCGGCGGTGCCGCCGATGCGCGGACTTCCGTGCGTGGCCTGCGGGGTCGAGCGGTCGGCCACCGACCAGCGCCGCGCCGTCAACGACGGGCTCTGCCAGGACTGCCGAGAGGACGGCACCCTAGGGATCGCCGTCCAGGCCGACGGCGCGACTCGGCAGGCCATTCTGACCGCCCGATGCGACTACATCGCCGCCACCTCAACCAGCCCGGCCGAGCGTGACGCCCGGATGCGGCGGGACTGGCGAGGCATGACCACAGCCGACAAGTTCGCCGTCATCGCCTGGCGCGATGCGCAGCCCACCTGACCGACACCCGGGGCCGGCCACGTTCGCCGGCCCCGGGCCGAGCTGGCGCTCAGGGCCGCGCCGGGCCGAGGGGACTTGGAGCGGACCCGCCTTCGGCGGCACAGCGTCGCCCGCGAGCACCATCCGGACGGCCAGGAGCCGCGGTCACCGGATCTCAGGCGGTGGCCGCGTTGTCGCTCGTGGTGGCCGATGGCTTCGGTGGGGCGGACACCGTCGGCGAATCCGTGGCCGCGCTCGCGCGGCGGGCCTGGCGCAGATGGCCACGCACGCGTTTGAGCGGCAACTCGAACATCGCGGCCAGGTCCTCGGCCTTACGGCCGTCCCGGTGGAGCTCGGCGAGAATCTCCCGCTTGCGCACCTCGACCTCCCCGAGTCGCGTCTCGGCCTCGCCCTCAGCGTCGCGCCGGCGCCGCTCCAGGTCGGCGATCACTGCATCCCGGTCGGCAACGATCTGCTCGGCGTCCCGGTCCGCCCGTGCGTAGCGGGCGAACGCCTCGTCTTCCCGTCGGCGGCGCTCGGCCAGATCGGCATCGAGACGATCGCGCGCCGCCGCGATGGCCTCTGCGTGATCCCGCACCGCCCGCTCTGTCTTCGCTGTCTTCCTGGTCGTCATCGCGTGCTCCCCCGCATCCGCCGTAGTGCCGATCGGCGGCTGTCTCTGGTCACTCGTCGGTGACCCTCACCGACGATCGGTGGGCATCAGTCCGTGCCCCCGAGTCGCTCGCGGCGGCGCGGTGCGACACCACACTCGCCCCCGCCGCAGCGCCTCCCGTTTCCTTTCCACACGCTCCCTCGACAACTTCCAGCTCTGGACCTCTCTTGCCGATCTGTCCCCATCTCAGCTTCTCGACCCGTCTGGCTTTCCCAGACCTTCCTTGTCGACTCTTTGCTGTCGATCTTACATCCTCATCCCTCTGCTTCGGACGCCTCACACCGATGCATCAAATGATCTTGCTGGATGGGTCGCCGGTCGCGTAACGTTCTCGCCGTGGGCGTCGTGCGGGTAACTGCGATGGCGCCCGGGTCTGTCGAGTACCTGCTCCACGGGTGCGATTCGCGCTCCGAAAAGGGTCACGAACACGGTTCAGAACAGGGTATCGAGAACGGCGGCGACGGCCTGCAGCGCACCCCCGGTGCCGCCGAGTACCTGACCTCTGCGGCCGAGCATGGCGAGCCCGACGGCGTCTGGTTCGGCGCCGGGATCGAGGCGCTCGGGCTGCCGTTCGAGGCCGGCGCCACGGCTACCGCAGATGACGTTCGGGCGGTGTTCGGGCAGCTGCGTTATCCAGAGCACGTGCTCGCGGGGTCGACCGAGAAGACGCCGGTCTACCTCGGTTCGAAGCCGCGGAAGTTCCGCACAGCAGCCCAGATCGTGGCCGACGCACTCAAGGAAGAACCGACCGCGTCGGCGGAGCGGCGATTCGAGATCGAGACGGCGGCGACCCGCAACACCCGGACTCCGACGGCCTACTACGACGTGACGTTCTCGCCGGTGAAGTCGGTGTCGATGTACTACACGGCGTTGCTCGCCGCGGGCGACAACGACGGCGCGGAGACGGTCCGCTGTGCGCACGACGAGGCGGTGCGGATCGCGTTGTCGTCGGTGCAGTCCGACGTGGCGTATGTCCGCTCGGGCCGCCACGAGGGCCGGGGCCCCTCGGGGCGGACAGTGGGGCAGTGGGAGGCGGCCACGGGCCTGGCCGCCGTGGTCTATGGCCACCACACCAACCGTGACGGTGAGCCCCAGCTGCACTCGCACGCCGGGGTGCTCAACCGTGCCGCGACCGCCGATGGGCGGGTGCTCGCGCTGGATGGGCAGGCGTTCCGGCCGGTGAAGGAGGCGCTGTCGGCGGCCTACACGCGGGCATACCAGCAGCTGCTGACTGAGCGGATGGGGGTGCTGTTCCAGCTGCGGCCTGACGGGTTGGCGCGGGAGATCGCCGGGTTCGACCCGGAACTGCTGGCGCAGGCGAGCACCCGCACCTTGGAGCGTGTCCGCCCGGCGGTCGCGGAGCTGGTGGAGGCCTACACAGCCCGGCACGGGCGGGCCCCGGGGCCGCGGGCGCGCCGCGCGCTGGTGGAACAGGCGGTCAAGGGCACCCGCGAGCCGAAGCGCGGTCTGGCCGGCCCGGCCGCGGTACTGGCGTGGACGACCGGACAGCCGGGGCGGGTGGACAGGCTCGCGGCCGCACTGGACGCGGTCGACGAGGTGGTGATGACCGCGGCGGCCAACGGCACCCATCCGGTGTCCGGACGTGGTGACCAGGCACAGGCCATTGACGGACGCGAGGCTGCGCTGGAGGTCCTGGCGGTCATCGGCGCCGGCCGAGCGGTGTCCGGCCATAACATGCCTGTCGGTGAGGGCCCGGCCCCCCTCGCGGGGGCAGTGGCCATCGCTATCGAGGCCGGAGTGGCCGATGTCCAGAGCCGGTATGCGACGTGGACGGTCGGGAACCTGACCGCGGCCATCGACGACCACCTCGGTGACCACGCGGCCGCGCTCGGGGTGGCGGCGGCCGCCCGTCCGGCGTTCATGGCTACCGTCACCGAGGCGGTGCTGGCCGCGCCCGGTCAGTTCGGGATCGTGCAGGTCTCCGCGTCCGACCCGGTGCCGGTCCCGGACGAGCTGCGCCGCCTCGGCGCCAGTGGTGACGGCCGATCGATGTTCCGTGCCCACATCGATGAGCGCTACGCGACCACCGCGGCGGTCACCGCCGAAGAGCGGCTGCTGGGCCACAGCCGGACCGACAGCCTCACCCCGCTTCCGGCCGCGCGGCTCGTCGAACTCGCTGAGATACTCGGCGCCCAAAGGCTGTCTGCCGATCAGGCTGCCGTGGTGGCGGGGGTGCTGGGGTCCGGTCGGACAGTGGACGTGCTGGTCGGGCCGGCGGGCACCGGGAAGTCGCACACCGTTGGCGCACTGGCAGCGGTGTGGGCGGGTGAGCAAGGGGGCCGGGTGCTGGGGTTGGCGACCGCGGAGATGGCCGCGCGCAACCTGGGCGAGCTCGGCCTGGAGGGGATGAACACCGCGCAGTGGCGGCAGCGGTTCCTGCCTGACCGGGCTACCGGCGAGGTTCGTGATCGGCTCCGGGCCGGGGACCTGGTGGTCGTCGATGAGGCCGGCATGAGTAATACCGCCGAGCTGGTCGAGATCAGTGACGTCGCTGCGGCGGCCGGGGCCAAGGTGCTGCTGGTCGGCGATCACCACCAGCTCCAGCCGGTCGGCGCGGGCGGCATGTTCGCTCACCTCGCCGCTCAGGCCGGTGTCCTCAAGCTGGACACGGTGCACCGGTTCCGCCACGCCTGGGAGGCCGAGGCGTCGCTGCAGCTGCGCGTGGGTGACGTCGCAGCCGTCGCGGCATACGCCGACCGGGGTCGGCTGCGCACGGGCACGCTGGAGGAGATGAGCGAGCACGCCGTGCGCGGGCACATGGCCGACATGCTCGACGGCAAGGACGCCCTGCTTATCGTCGGAACCAACCGGACTGCGGCGGAGATGTCGCAGCAGGTTCGCCGGACCCTGGTCGGGCTTGGGCGGGTCTCGCCCGACGCTCTTGCCACAGTGACTGTTGGCGGCGTGGAGAACGATATCGGGGTCGGGGACGTGATCCAGGCGGCCCGCAACGACCAGCGACTGCGCGTGGATCCTGCACCGGATGGGACCGTTGGAGAGGTCCTGAACAAGGAGCGCTACACCGTCATCGGCCTCAGCCCCGACGGCGCGATCCTGGCCCGAGACCAGCGCGGCGCGGTCGCACATCTGACCCCCGAGTACGTCAAGAAGCACGTCATCCTCGGCTACGCCGTCACCGCCTACGCGGCCCAGGGCGTGACCGTCGATGTCGGGCGGGGCCTGCTCGACCGTGACGCGACCCGCGAGTCGGTGTATGTGCCGATCAGCCGCGGGAGGGAGAACAACCTGCTCTACATGGTCACCGAGCAGGCCCCGGACGGTCACGATCAGCGGCGCATCGAGGACACACCCGCACAGCGGCTCACCGACATCCTCGCGCGCACAGAGGTCGCGGAAGCGGCGCTGACCGTGCGCGAGGTCGCCGAGCACGACACTGCCTCGTTCGAGACTCTGGGTGCTCTGATCAACCAGGTCAGCATGCGTGCCTCCGGCGGCCGCAACGCCGAGATCCTCAGGGAACTGCTCACCGACGAGCAGATGGAACGCCTGCAGGGCGAGGAGGCCTACGGGCGCATGCTGGCCGCCGTCTACGGCGCCGAACTCGACGGACACGACCCGCGCGCACTGCTCATCGAGGCCGTGACGCGTCGCGGGTTCGACGACGCCGAGTCCATCGCGAAGGTTCTGCACTGGCGCGTCGGAGAGCTCACTGTCGACCGCGCACCGGAGAACGGAACTGCCGAGCCGGAGCACGACTGGACCGCGGTCGCCGACACCCTGGCTCCCGGCCCCGTCCGCGACTACCTCCACCAGCTCGGGGAACTGGCCACCGACCGGCAGCGCGAACTCGGCACCGAGATCGCTCTCGACCCGCCGCAGTGGGCGCTCGACCGGCTCCCAGACGTCCCCGACCAGGACGACGCCGACGCCCGCCGTGCATGGGAGCACCGCGCCGGAGTGGTCGCGGCGTACCGGGAGTACCGCGGCATCCCCGCGCATCAGTCCTCGCTCGGGCAGGCGCCCCCGACCCAGCAGCCCTTCGCCTATGCGCTGTGGCGCGAAGCCACCGAAGCTCTCGACCCGGACTCAACCGCGCTGGCCTGGCAGCACAAGACCGACAGCGAGCTCTACCAGGCCCGCGAAGCCTGGGCGCTCGCGTTGTACCACGCCGATGAGTACGGGCCCCGCGCCGTCGGTGGAGACCTGGCCGCGACCCAGCGGCTGGCCACCGAGATTAGCGACGACGCCGTGCTCACCGCAGCCGAAGCAGACGTGACCGCCGACGGACCTGGCCGAGACGAGCTGGTCGCGGCCGCCGACCGCTATCGGGCCCTCGCACAGGCCTACACCGCCCAAGCGGCGGACATGGCCGAGGAGTACGAGGCTCGGCAGCAGTGGTGGGATGAGGTTGCCCCGCTGCGCGAGGCCGACCAGGCCGCGGCCGGGGAACTGGAACGGCGCCAGCTCCCCGCCTGGCGCGACACTCCGACACCGGCGGCCGGAGAACAACTCACGCTGCCCACCGAGGTCCCGGCGCCCGCCGGGGCCGCGGAGTCCGAGAGCAGCCCAGCCGCCACGCGGAGGAGCGCCGAGCATGAGGGACCGGGCACGCGCTCGGGGACGGCGCCGGCCACCGGGCACCGCGAGGACTCGCCTGCGGCCGAACCGGACGTGCAGGAGCCGCCGCGCGGGAGCGAGACACCCGAGGCCGCCCAGGAGGTACCCTCCTCGGACAACGGTGCTGGTCACAGCGCCGAGCGCGATCCGGGCGCGGTACGCGACGCAGTCGATGATCTACGCCGCGTGACCCGCGGGTCGCAGCTCCGAGAGCTGCACCAGCAGGCCCGTGTCCAGAACGACCAGCCCCACCAGGACCGCGACCTCGATAGTCGCTATGCCGAACGGGCCCACCGCGACCAGCTCGCCATCGAGAACGAACGCCACCAGCACCAGAGTGGCCAGGACGAGCAGAGCCACGAACAGGGCCATGAGCACGGCGCGGACTACGACCCCTACGACACCGACTACGACCACTAACCCCACCGCTAAGCCAGCGGTCGACGAGAAGCAAGGGGCCCGCCGTCTCCCGCACAGCGACGCGGAGGCGTCCCATGCGTGTCTCAGACACCCGTGGGGATCGCAGGACCAGTGGCAGCGATTGCCACGCGGACGTCTTCGGTCAGCGCGACGGCGGCGAAACTGCATCACCGAGCAACTCGGCGTACCGCTCCATCAGCGACGGCGGCGACGGTTGGGGCTCATTCGCACGCCGCTCCAGCTCCGCGCGGAGGAACACCTCCTGCTGGGCAGCAAGACGCAACGAGCGCTCGTCGGCAATTACCCGGACGCCCTGGACCTCCCAGGGGCCGGTACACACACCACGGACAGCCGAAGGATCAACATGCTCGTGCCACGGCGGATCCACGATCTCTTCGATCGTGGCCGTCGGGCCTGGATCGCCCCACGTAACACCAAACGCGCGCTCCGCGAGCTCTCGCACGTCGGCGTTGTGGAAACTGTGTGCGAGGCCGAAGACCCCCTGCTCGATCTGGGATGCGTAGACGGGGAGCCGCTCCCCCGTGGCCAGCACACATGCTGTCGACCCGACGTAGACGTGACAGTGCCATCGCGCTGCGTCGATCCCCGGGACCGCAGCCTCCACCACCGCGGCCAGCTCTAGACGTGCCGGCAGGCCGACGTCGGGGTTCGCTGGATCTGCTGCGTAGCCACACGCCTCCTGCACCCGACGTAGAAGCCGCTCCTGCACCAGCTGGGTGTAGGCCGTCCCCCACCCCGCGACGTCCTGGTCCAAGCCTGCTGTAGCCATGCCGTCGAGCAGTGCCGACAGCGAGAGGGACATGCGGAACTGCACTTCATGCGAGTCAGCCGGCGGGGCCGCATGCGGATCACAGACATCGAAGAGCGGCACCGGGGCGACATGCGTGTCGCCAAAGCGACCACCAATCATTTCGGCCTCCGATCATTGCCGTTGGTCCCGGTGTCGCTGCAAGTGCAGGTGGGGCCCTCCCTCAGGCTAAGGCAACCTTCGGTCAGAGTTCTGAACCAGCCAGTTGGATGGACTTTCCGCACCGGAAGGCTCGCCTGTCACTAAAAGTGATATACTATCGCAAATAGTCTGGTTTTCAGATGGTAAGTCCATCGGTTGCGCCAAGATCCAGCGAGACTTGCAGCTGAGCGAGGTGTGCAGCTAGACCCCCAGTGGGCGGGGAAGTGCAGCATGGGGACCTACGGTCGGCGCGCTAAGAGCACGGCAGGGAGTAGTTGTAACAGTGGTAGGGCTGGCAGTACTGAGTCATCAGGGACAGATGTCCTTTCACCTGACCGATGCCGGACCTCCGTGAGGTCTGCACCGCTGTCGAAGCGGGGAGGGCCAGGCTGCAGCATCTCGCGAGGATAGTGCGAGCGCGTTGTCGGGCCACACCGGGCTCGGGCAGCAGCGTGGGATGTGCGGCGACCTCCATGGCCTATTTCAGCGCTGCACCCTTGCACGCCATCGAAGACGTCGCTGCTCATGGAATCTCGGCTCCGGGAGCGAAGACGCGACCGTGCGGGATGGTGTAAACGCCGTTTACACGCCTCTGGCTGCGGAGCTGACACTGACTCGATCAGCAGTCGGCGCTGGTCTGGGGGCGGTCGTCCTTTCGACATGGCTTGATCAGTTCGGTCTTGAACAGCTTGATTGTGGACTCGGCCATGGCGTTGTCGTAGACGTCGCCGACCGACCCGACCGAGGGCGCCGCTCCAGCCGTGGCGCGGCGTTCGGTGTAGGCGATGGACCGGCATTGCGACCCGGCATCGGAGTGGGCGACCAGCCCGGACAGGTCGTCGTGGCCGTGCCGTGCGCGGATCGATACCGCTTGCTCGGTGGGTCGAGCACGAGCTCGGTGCGCATCGAGGTGGCTGCGCGCCAGCCCAGGATCCGTCGCGAGTACGCGTCGATGACGAACGCGACATAGACCATCCCGGACCAGGGTGGCGTAGGTGAAGTCAGCGACCGGCAACCGGTCGGGCGCTGGCCGGTCGAACGGGCGCCCGACCAGTCCGCCGCCCGGGTGCCCGGGCATCGGTGATCGCGGTCCGGATCCGGCGTTCGCGGCGCACTCCGACTAGCTCGGCTTCGCGCATCAGCCTCTCGACCGTGCAGCGAGCGATTTTGGCTCCTCCGCGGTTGAGCTGAGCCCACACCTTCCGCTCCCCATAGCCGCCCTAGTTCTCGGCGTGCACCCGCCTGATCTGGGCGGTCAGCTCCCCGGTCGCACTGCTGTTGGCAAGTCGGCGCGGGCGGCGTAGTAAGTCGGCGGGACGATCGCCGCGCCCACCTCGGCGAGCTGGGCACAGGTCGACCCCACCGCCGGCCCGCGGTGGTGTGGGGCGGCGTGCGGGTCGATAAACCTCACCAGCGCCCTTGTGGCCGGTCGATCGCGGCCGCGGAGAAGGCCGACGCCGTCTTCAGAATCTCGTTGGCCCGTCTGAGTTCGGTGCTCTCTTGCCGCAGGCGCTTGAGCTCCTCGGACTCCTCGGTCGTGGTTTCCGGCCGGTCATCGGTGTCGACCTCGGCTTGGACATATTGCGGACCGTTCCCACCGAGCCGACCTCCAACTTCTCCGCGACCGCGTGCATTGCTGGCCACGGCGAGTCGTAGTCACCCGCAACCTCGGCGAGCATTCGCACCGCCCGTCCGCTCCCGCAACTTCGGTGGGTAGTGCCCCTGGGAACGACGACGTGTCCTGGCTCCATCTCCTCGGACGATCAAGTCTCCGGACATGCCGGGGCGGTTCACTGGTGGGGCTCGACCGGGCCGTGGTTGCTCTATCGCGGACGTGCACAACGTTGGTGCGAGCTGTCGGCACCAACAGATCGCGTGTGTGCCGACACCCGCGGCGGTGGATCATCAGAGGATCGAAGGGGCAGCGAAAGGCCTGGGTGTAAACGTCGTTTACACCCAGGCCCTGTGCAGGTGCCGCTGCACTTCGGAGCCAGAGGATCTGGCTCGTCCTACGCCGTCACTCCGCAGGACTGGCGTCAGGCGCGGTGGTGGACTCGAGCAGGAGACGGACGAGCTCGGCCCGTTCGGTCTCGGTGAACACTTCCCGGATCGAAGCAGCGGCGCGAGCCGGGCTCGACACCGCGATGCTGCGGCGCGTGCGCTTCGGCGACTCGGAGTTCCCCAGGGCCCCTCCCGCCGGCCGCCGGCGATACGGGGGGCCGGCTGCGGCGATGGCTTCCTGCTCCGATATCGGCAGAGTGCCGAACTGGCGGGCCTGCTCGAGCTTGAGCGTCCCGGTCTCGAGTGCATCCCGCAGCGGAGGAATCAGATCGAGCAGGGCCATCCGTTGGCTGACATACATCGGAGTGCGTCCGATCCGTGTCGACAAAGCCCGCCGGCTGATGTTGGCCTCTTCGAGGAGGCGCTTCATCGCCTCTGCCTCATGGAGTGGACCAAGGGCCTTGCGGTGGCTGTTCTCCACCAGCATGACCTCGTACATCGAGGCGACCCGGTCGTCGTTGACCAGAGCTGGGATCTGTTGCAGCCCAGCCACCCCAGCGGCGCGAAGCCGGCGATTGCCGATCAGCGCTACCCATCGGGCGCTGCCCACAGCGGCCTGCTGCTCGGGGTACCGATCGACGAAGGCAGCAGCCGAGCAGACGACGATGGGCTGCAAGACCCCGTGATTGCCAATCGTCGCGACGAGCTCGTAGAACTCGGCATCCTCTTCGTCCGCGGCAGCGCGTTGGTTGAGCGGGTTGGACACGATGTCCCCGACCGGGAGCATCGACGTGGCCGGACCGGGATCCGCTTCCACGACAGGTTGGGGGGCGGTCGGCGGCGGTGGCGCCGGGGCGGCTGATTCTTCGACTGGCGTGCGGGCCGAGTAGTCCTCGGGCACCTCTTCCCGTGCGAGCTCCGCCAGGTTGACGCGCTTGCCCACGGCTCAGCCCTCACCAGGGGTGTAAACGTCGTTTACACCGCTCGCGTGTCGCGGCCCTTCACCACCAGTGCCGAGGACCTCCAGGGCGAGTTTGAAGAAGTCCTGACGCGCTTCCAGGGCCACGCGGTTCTTGGCGTACTGGACCACGGTGACGCCCTCGGCTGAGGCACGTGTGTGGAGTTTGTAGTGCCGGATGACCGTGTTGAACACGGGCCACTTCTTCGCGGCCACATACTCGCGGGTCTGGTCGAGGTCGCCCGTCCCGTCGCGGGGATCCCAGTTGTTGAGCAGCACGCGCCACGGGACTCCCGCGGGCTCGATGACCCGCTGAATGGAGCGCGTCGCCGGCGAGAACGACATTGGTTCGGGCTCCAGCGGGACGATGACATCATCGGCCTGTGTCAGGACGGTCTGTAGAATCGACTCGTCTTCCAGGCTCCCCGGGGTGTCGACGAAGATGTGTGAGTACTGCTTGATCTCCCGCAACTTGCCGAGCAACTGCGGATTGTCGTGGCACTGCTCGAAGTCGAACGGCAGGTCGTCCCCGACCCGCTGGGCCCACTCCAGCATCGAGGCCTGTGGGTCAGTGGAAACACCCAGAACCGGCGACGACTCTGCGGTCCCGCCCAGGGTGTCCGCGACGACCGCGGCCAAGTTGACCGTGACGGTCGTCTTCCCGACGCCGCCCTTCTGATTTGCAACCACATGTACGCGAGCCATGGAGTAATCCCTCCGTCTGCTTCCCACCTGGCAGGTGGTACTTCGGATCCCCTCCATCGTGGCAGACCCTGCCCACACCTTTGTGCAGGTGGGGCGTCCTCCGCGCGCCGCTGAAAACATCGAACATGCATTCGACGAACATATGTACGATTGATCTCGTCAGGATGATCGAGCCGCATTCCACCCTGTCAGCCCCCGATACCAGTCGAGCGCGCCTATGCGGGGTGAATCGACTGGTAGCCGCGAGCATCGATCGGAATGCTGGACCTGTCCCGCAGGATGGCTGTGTCGGTGGCGATATCCGAGTAGTCGGATCGATCCGTGACGTCGACGGCGTCGGCGACGAACACCGGCATGCCGCGGTGGATGACCAGCACGCGACCCGGTGGAAGCTTGCGAATGTCGCCGGGACGAAGGACCGGGGTGGTCTCGCTACTGAGCGAGTGGCGCGTACTACTGAACAGACCATCGGTGTGACTCTGGCGCCGATACGTCTCGTGTGTGCCGCAGAGGTCGGACAGCGCGTGCAGCGTGCGATCGTCCTTGATTCCGCCCCACACACTCAGACTGACGGTGTTGTCCAGAACCTCCCGAGAGCCCACCGGGCCGAACAAACGTTCTAGCTGAGCAAGTGACTGCGCCGACCAGTGGATGATCACGCCTCGACCTGCGGCGTCGGAGATCACCTCAGCGAGGCGGGGGACAGGTGTGCCGTTGGCGAGCTCGTCAAACACCACCGTCACAGGCGGGTCGACACGACGGGCAGGGAAGTCCATAGCCATCTCCTGAGCCGTCCGCAGCCAGTGCTCCGCCAGAGCTGTCAAGACCGGGACTGCCTCGGCCGCCTGCTGCTGGTCAGCGATCAGGAAGAGCGACCCGCCCTGTGCGATGAAACGACGAACGTCCAGACCGTGCCCGTGGGCAGGGCTGATCAGCTCCCGGACCCGGGGATCGGTCCAAGCCCCGACGACGCGGCGCACCGACATCCACACCGCCGACGCGGTCCGGGGGTCGAGCGCCATCTCCGCAGCCAGGTTGGCGGCGAGTTCCCCGCGGCCTGCGTTGCGGAGAATCGTGACCGGTGCCGGATCCGCGGGGAGCCTCCGCCTCGGTGCCGCCGTAGGGGGCCGGACCCCTGGCCTACCCGCCGCTGCCGGCGCCGCTGAGTCAGCCTCAGGAGGCTCGGTGGCCCAAGCACGGATGGTGTCCACCGACGAGCCGGAAACTGCAGCGGCAACGAGGTAGGCGGTGAGCACTACGACGGCGCGCTCCCGGAACACCCGATCGTTGCCAGCACCACCACCGCCGCCGGCCTCCACCCGCAGCGCTGAGGCTTCGACCAGGGTGTAAGCGCGTCGATTGGCTTCCTGTTGGTCTTCGCACCCACCGATGAGGGCCCAACGCAGTGGAGCGGGCCACCGCAGCCGGCCCGTGCTGTCGTGAACGATGACAGGACCAGCCACGGGGCGACGAGAGCGGGCCAGCGCGGCGAACTCCACCAAGTCCAGCTTGGTGGTCGAGCACAGCAGTGCCCCGGGAGCGTCGAGGACCTTGTGCACCAGGTCTTTTCGAGACTTCCCCGACTGGGTCGGGGCCAGAGTGCCCGTGAGGTTGACGAAAGATCCGTATAGCTGCTTGTTGCGGTACCGGTAGAAAGGGAAGCCCAGCTCGGTCGGCGGGACGCTCCGTACTTCGCCTGGGCTCAACGACGGCCGGGTCCGTTCCGCGCTCCGTCGGAGCGCCGTGGCGGACAGCTCCGCGTTGATCTCGTCGACGCTTGCGTGGCCGCCCGGTGCCGGGGCGAAGCGTCGACCACCCCACCGGACGGCGTAGGCGGTCACGGCGACCAGCACCACGGCCGCCACCGCGGCGCAAACAAGGAACAGCGTCCAATGCCGCATAAGACGCCCAGCAGTGCCATCGGCAGACAACGGAGCACCGAGAGAGCCCCGGACGATGTCTGCGACATCGGAGAACCCAACCCACATCGGGAACGCCGCGCCGAGAAGGAGCCCAGTGACCACGGCCGCCAGCTCGACAATGACGGCGACAGCCAGCGCGAACCCCACAGCCGTCACGGGGAGGGCAACGTCCTGAACCCAGGGACGAGGAGCTCCGGACCGGGTCCTCACGACGCGTCCCGTTCAGAACGGCGGGCCGCGCCCTGATCGCGGCTCGTGGAACCCCATTCGGTGCCAGCTTTGAAGCCCTGCGATTGAGCGCCCCGCGTCGTGCCCTTCTCCGCCGAGGTACTCTGCCCGGCTTCGGCGCCCGTCTGCCAGGGGCCGGTGATGGCGAACAGGGTGCCGGGCTGCTGGATCCCGGCGAACAGCACTGTCCCGTCGGGGGAGAAGGTGGGGCCGGTGAACTCCGAGCCCATCTGGCTGCGGGCGATGGGGAACGCGGTCCCGTCATCGGCGACGCCGGCGAGGTGGTTGTCGCCGTCGCCGTCGGTGGACACGATCAGCCCGCCGAACGGGGCGGCGACGATGTTGTCGGGTGCCTCGACGGTCTCGTCCTCGGCCTCCACGGCGAACACCGTGGTGTCGAGGCGGCGGGGTCGTAGTGCCAGATCTGGCCACGGTGGGAGTCGGAGAAGCTGGACACCAGGTAGGCGCCGGGGGCACCGTCGTGGTCTGCCCACCAGGCGCCCTCCAGCTTCTTCGCCCGGGTGATCCCGTCGAGCGAGCGAACCGAACCCCGCGCTGCGTCGCGGTCGGTGACCGGCACCCACGTGACGGTGTAGGAGGTGCCGACGGTGTCGGCCTGGTCGAGGTCGGCGACGACCTTGCCGGACCGGTCGGCAGCCGCCATCGCGGCGAGCTCCCCGGCGCCCGCGTCGAGGGCCTTGAGCGCGCCACTGCGGCCGCGGAACCCGGTGGGTGGGGTCCAGCGGTAGACGGTGCCGTAGGGGTTGGAGGTGTCCTCGGTCAGGTAGATGGTGAGGGTGTCGGGGTCGACGCAGCAGGCCTCGTGGACGAATCGGCCGAGGGCTTTGATCGGCTGCGGGTCTCGGTTGGCCTGCAGGTCGACCGGGTCGACCTCGAAGACGTAGCCGTGACCGTCCTTGTCGGTCTCCTCGCAGGTCAGCCAGGTACCCCAGGGGGTGACACCACCGGCGCAGTTGGTGGAGGTCCCGGCGAGCGCGACGGTCTCCCAGATGAGCTCGCCGTCGGGGGTGGTCTTGACGACGGTGCAGCCGCCGCCGGCGTCCTCGCGCCAGGTGTAGCCGCGCAGGTGCGGGACAGCGCCGCCGTCGTCAGGGCCGCCGCGGACCTCGTGGTTGAGCACCACGAGCACGTTCCCGTCCGGAGCGGCGAACGCCGCGGCACCGTCGTGGACCCCGGGGGAGGCGTGGTCGGAGTAGAGGCGGGTCTTCCCGGCCTGGGTGACCACCCGGTAGGAGAACCCCTCGGGCAGGGCGAGCATGCCCTTCGGGTCGTCGACGAGCGGCCCGTACCCGGCAGCACCCGGCTGTGCCGCGGTCCTGGCGCGACTCAGCAGACCGTGGACCGGGCCGGACACGGCGACACCGAGCCCGACCTGCCCTGAGCTACGTAGGAACTTCCGTCGGTTGATCAGCACGAGTCCTCCCGGGAAGCGGCTGCCGGTGATGTCAGGCGAGGGACGGCGGTCATGAGCCCGCGGCCCCGGCGAGGGCTGTTTCAGCGCGGGCAGCGGGGACGGGCGCCGCGGCCGGTGCACCGGCGGGGCCGGCGATGTGGCGGACGTGGGTGATCTTGTCGGCCCAGTCCGAGAGCGGCTGCAGGATGACCCCCGTGCTGGAGTCGTAGGCGTTGACGACCAGGCCGTTGCCGACGTACATGCCGACGTGGCGGGGGTTGGTGGGGGAGCCGAGCGAGCCGGGGATGAACACCAGGTCCCCGGGGGCGATGGTCGCGGGGCTGGCGGGGGTGCCGGCGTTCTTCTGATTGACCGTCCCGGCGGGGACCGGGACGCCGGCGGCGGCCCAGGCGGCGAGCATCAGCCCGGAGCAGTCGAACCCGTTCGGTCCCTTCGCACCCCAGATGTAGGGCTTGCCGAGCTGGGCCAGGGCGTAGGTGACCGCAGCGCGCTGTGCCGGGTCGGTGGGCGGTACGAACCCGGGCGGGAGCTTGGTCGGGTCGATGTTCGACGGGGCCAGCGGGACCCCGGCGCCACCCTGGTCGGGGCAGGCGAACGCGGTCGAGGCCAGCTGCACGTCCGGTGCGGCACCGGGCGCGGCGGGGACGGGGTTGTCCGGGCCGACCCAGAACCGGTCGACCAGGGCTGCGGCCGGTGCTTCCTGGGGTGCGTAGCGGTCGGGGAACGCGCTGCGTTGCACCGCCTGCGCCGCGGTCCCCGGCGGCATGGTCGCCCAGCCGGGCAGGGCGATGAGACGGTCCAGGAAGATCCGGGTCGCGTAGTCGGGGTTGAGGACCTGCTCCGGTGAGCCCCAGCCCTGCGAGGGCCGCTGCTGGTACAGGCCCAAGGAGTCGCGGTCGCCGTGGCCGACGTTGACCAGTCTCGATTCGACGATCACGGTGGAGATCGCGATGACCGCGGCCCGGCGCTGGAGGCCGCGCTGGGCGACGATGTTGACGATCGTGGCGGCGTTGTCGGTCTGCTCGGCGTTCCAGTCGGTGCCGCCGATCGTCTGCGACCCGCCGCCCAGGCCGCCGTCGCCGCCGCAGCCCCCGCCGGGGAGCGCGCCCCCGGCGACGATGGTCAGCATGGCCACGCCCATCGTCAGCACGGCGCCGGCGAAGACGAGGATGACCGCGCCGATCGCCAGGGCGATGGTGCTCTTCTTCTGGTCCACCGTCAGGTCACCGTCGCGGTGGTGCGCCGCCGGAGCCACGGCCGTTGTGGGCTGTGCCGTTGGTCGAGATCCTGGCGGCCGCGGCCAGGTGATCGACGGTGGCGGGCGCGGCGGCGTCGGGTCCGGGGGCGGCAGTGGAGGCACTCACCGAGACCAGCCGTGGGCGGCCTGGGGGGCCGGTCGGCGGTGCGGGTTCCTGGAGCGCGGGGCGCTGCGCTGTCGCGTGGGGCTGGTCGTCTCGGGAGCGCAGCCCGGCGTTGGTGTCAAAGATGGCCCGCTCGGTGGGGGAGAGGACTGTCTGGATCTTCATGCCGGGGCGGTTCTCCAGCTTCCACAGCGCACGGCCCTGGCCTTCCATCGCCCAGCCGGTGAGCACGGCCTGTTCACGCTCGGACAGGCCGAGTTCGTCGGCGAGCTCGTCGCCGACCCGGGTGGACTGGCCGAGCAGGATCCGGGTCGAGCACAGCGCGAGCAGGTCCTTGGCGATGGAGACCTCCTGGGAGCCGGCGGCGCCGACGGAGAGCAGGTCGGAGGGCTTGTGCATCACCAGGAGCTGGATCTTGCGTTCGGCGCGGGACAGCCGCAGGTCGGAGTCGACGGCCTGGACCGCGCGCAGCCCGAGTCGCATCTGCCGCCAGACCTCGTCGCGAACGACGATGCGCACGTCGCCGTCGTCCTGCAGGTCGGTGATCATCGAGGACCAGGAGCCGAGGCAGGTCAGAGCGACCGCGATCGCCTGATCGCCTCTGCTGCGCAGCAGGGAGAGGTCCATCGACTGGACAGGGGCGTCCCAGTCGAGGTCGAAGTTCGTCGGCTCGTCGAACAATCCCGACAGCGGGCCGACGACGAGGTTGGACAGAGCGTCGGTGATCTGGCGGGTGTGGTCGAGGAACTGGCGGTGGGAGGCGAAGCGGGTGGCCTGCCACAGGTCGTCGTCGGGGTGGGCGAGCTGGTCGACGACGTCGGGGATGGTGATCGGGCGCAGCTCGTCCGCGCCGTGCTCGGCGCCGACGAGCCGGTTGAGCACCGTCGAGAGGACGTGCTCGTCGGTGACGGTCGGGTCGTAGCCCTGGGCCTCGGCCAGCGCGGTCAGCAGCCTTGTCCAGCGCGCCAGGATGCCGGTGAGTTCCTCGCGCTGTCGCTCGGTGCTCCAGGTGCCCCACCTCGATCGGATGGGTCCGAGGTCCAGGGCGTTGAGGCGGTGGTGGCTACCGCGGCCGAGCGCGATCGGGGTGATCCCGAGCGAGCGCAGCAGCGGGGTGTACTCGCCCTTCACATCACCGGAGATCAGCGAGCGGACGCCGAAGAGCATCATCCGCAGCATCAAAGCGACCACGGTGGAGGACTTGCCGCGGCCCGGTTCGCCGAACACCACCAGGTTCGGGTTGGTGACCATCTGGCGCAGCACCCACTCAGTGGGGTGGACGTAGAAGGCGCCCCCGGACTGGGTGTCGTAGCCCAGCCGGGCGCCGATGGCCGGGACGCCGTTGGAGGCCAGCAGCGGGAACAGGCCGCCGACCTCGGCGGTGGTGGCCCGGTAGACCGGGGCCCGGCGGGCCGCGTCGACCGCGGCCCATCCGCGGCCCGGTTCACGGTGGCCCTGGCGGGGGGCGGTGGCCTGGTTGACCCGACGCCGGCCGCCTCGCCGGCCGTTGGCGCGCTCCTCGTCCGTACTGATGGAGTCGGCGGGTGCGGAGACGGGGATGCCGTCGAGGTCGGTGAACTGGCTCAGCAGTTCGCTGGTGGTGCGCGGCTGTACGTGGCGGCGCTTACCGAAGATGCTCATGAGTCGAACGCCCTGGTCAGACGGGGCAGCCCGATCCCGACCGGGAGGGCCGCGGCGACGAACGCGGAGTCCTGGGCCAGTTCCAGGCGCAGCAGCCGGAACCGGCCCGAGGAGTCGTTCTCCAGACGGGCGGCGTGGTCCTCGAGGTTCCACTCGGTGGGCACCGTGAGCGAGGAGGCCGCGGTGAAGCGGACCAGAGCGTGCCCGGCGGCGACGGCGGCCTCCTGCTCACGGGCGCCGGTCTGGCGGCGGGTGTCGACAGCGGTGGTGTTGAACCCGCGCTGGGCCTTGGCGTCGACCAGGACGTTGTTGCGGAACCGCTGGGAGCGCACCTCCCGGGCGGCGGCGGCCGGGGACAGGATCTCGTAGTGGATCGCCAAGGTGCGGCGCTCTCCTGCGGTGCGGACCGCGAGCAGCGGGCCGAGCGACCCGAAGATCGTCCCGCATTCCGGGGGCTGCACCGCGTAGGAGACCGAGGAGAACCCGTCGTGGTGATAGGCCCGGGCGGCCGGAGCGGGAGCGAGGGCGGGGCCGGCTTGGGATATCGGTAGCCCCACCGAGCCGTCCGGGTCGGGCCGCATGAGGTGCTGGTACTGCAGGGAGGCGGCGGTAGCGGGGTTGAAGCCGGTCTTGATGGCCTCGGCGACCCCGGTGGAGGTCAGCCAGGTCACCGACTGCACGCCCAACCCGCGCAGACCGTCGGCGACGGCTTCCAGGACGCGGTAGAGCGCGTACGCGCGGCCCGCGACACCGCCGCCGGCGGCCTTGGCCGGACGGCGCAGCGCGTCCTCGGTGCCCGACACGGTCACGAAACAGCTCGGTCCGCACGCTGACCGAGGCGACGTCGCGGTCGATCTCGGTGGTCACCTGCCGGGCCAGGGTGGGGGCGTCGGCGCGCTGGTGGCGCTCGCGCCAGACCGCGTACTCGGTGCCGTCGTCGGGAACGGTGCGCACGAGCAGCGAGATGCGGTCCACGACCTCGCGGTGCCCGAGTCCGACGAGCATCGAGCCGAGGCGGCGGGCGAGCTCGGCGCACTCGTCGTCGGACAGCATCCCGACACCGGAGTGGGTCAGGCGAGCGGTGGCACCCCAGCGTCCCTGGTCGGTGTCGTGGATCAGGCAGATCCGCGAGCCGTGGAACTCCGGGCCGTCGGGGAACTCCAGGCGCGACAGCACGCCGGGCAGGTCGGGCTCGCTGCGGTCACCGGCCAGCCCGGCCGCGGCGCGTGATTGCCAGGGTGACCAGCGCATCAGCACTCCTGTCTGGAACATGATCAGGTCGGCCAGCCAGCGGAACGCGGGGCGGCCGTGGACGGGTACGACGATCAGCACGACCAGCACGGCAGCGAACACGCCCCAGCTGAACGCGGTGGACCACTGGTTGCGCGACATCGCGATCAGGGCCGGGGTGCACGCGGCGGCGACCAGGAATGCTTGGACCGGGGTCATCCCGGCGATCCAGCCCATCCCTTCTTTGAGGTTCAGCCCGCGGTACACGCGCGGGCCGACAGGCCCGGTGGCGGTGCTCATCGGTCGCGGTCCTCTCGATCGGGGGCAGCACGGTCAGGGGCGGGGCGGGGCGGCGCGGGAGCCCATGCGGTCGTGCTGGTGTCAGTCGGTTCCGGCGTCGTGGAGGGCCCGTCCGAGCCGGTGTTCACCGGAGGGGCCTCATAAGGGTGGGGCGGGGTCGAGGGGCCCGAGTCGGGGCGCCCCGCTTCGGGCGGCCCGGCGTCGACGCTGGGCGGGGCGGGCCCAGGCTCCGAGCCACCTGCCGGGGCGCCACCGGGCTCGATCGGCCCGTTGTCGCCCCCCGCGGGCTGGCCGGACCAGCCCGAGGTGGCTGTCGCCCCCGCGTAGGCGCCGCCGGCCGCCGAGCTGACGTCTCCACCACCGGCGGCGGGCGCGGGGCCGGGGTGCCCGACGCCGGCCTGCGCCATCTGGGAGGAGGCGTAGCCCCCGGCGGCCTGCCCGGCGGCCTTGGTGGCCATGTAGCCGCCGACGACCGCCGCGGCCGCGACACCACCGACCGCGCCCAGCCCGGCAGCAGCACCGCCCGCCGCCGCGCCGCTACCCGCGCCGCCACCGGCAGCGCCCGCACCGGCGCCGCCGGCGCGTCCGGCGGCCGCGGTGGACCCGGCGGTCGGGGAGGCCGCGGTGGAGCCGCCCAACTCGCCACCGCCCCCGGCCGACGGACCGCCCCCACCACCGCTGCCCGAGCGCGCCATGCGGGCGACGTTGATCGACTCACTCGTGCCGCCGTCCGCACCCGGTGCGGACGAGCCGCGGGAACCGCCGCCGGAGCGCAGCGCCATCCCCGCGCCGGCGCCGGGGTCGACGAAGGCCAGCAACCGGAAGAGCACCATCGGGCAGAACAGGCTGACCAGCAGCACCGCGGTCCCGGCCAGGAGCCCGGCGACGCCCTCGGCCCGGGCCATCACCGACACACCGATCAGCAGCACCAGCGCCAGTGCGGGCTTCATGAGGATCGCGGCGAGCAGCCAGCGCACGCCGCGCCAGAACGACGGCGCGGTGGAGTCGGCGACGAGCATTGCCGCCAGCATCGGGATGGTGGCGACCAGCACCAGGATCGCGGCCTGCCGGAAGATCATCTGCAGGGCGAAGCCGATCCCGGCCGGGATGATCCCGAACAGTGCGGCGAGCCCGAGGATCATCGAGCGGGCACTGTCCTCGACCTCGCCCAGGTCGGGGTTCTCCCCGATCCGGGCGGCGACGGTGTCGTTGGCCAGCGCCTGGTCGAAGGAAGTGGCACCGTCGAGACGGGACAGGAAGAACTCGGTCAGCCCGTCGGAGGTCTGCAGCAGGGCCACGACGACGCCGGTGGTCAGCGCGATCGCCAGACCGAACTGCAGCGGCCCGGTGAACGCGCGGAACATGCCCCGCCCGCCGCGCAGCGCGACCGAGATCAGCTGGAAGAAGAACAGGCCCAGCGCGATCATCCCGGCCACGCCCATCAGCGACGACCACAGCGACGACGCCCCCTGGCTCTGGCCGGTGACGCTGTCCAGCTCGACCGTGGACACCTGGTCGGCCAGGGTGAACCCGGCCTTGAGCAGCCAGATCCCGGCGTTCCACACGTTCTGCATGGCGGTGTCGAACGCGGACTGCGCCGCCGACCCGATGGGGTTGGAGATGTAGTCGCCCAGGCTCGGCCCGGACGGCCCACCCCCGCCATCGGGCGGCGGTGCCGGTTGGAGCGGCAGCAGGAGCGCGGTCATCGTGTGATGGCCCGCCAGCCGGCCGAGACCGCCTCCTCGCTGCCCGGCCAGGCCGAGGGCGCGGTGGCCGCAGGCGGGCCCGAGGCGATGCGCCACTGGTCACCGACCCGCCGCATCGGCAGGCAGTTGCCCCACCCGAAGGTCACGACCCGGCCGTCGTTGTCGGCGACGAGCTCGCCGAGCGCGCAGGCCACGGTGTAGGTGCCGTCGTCGGTGGTGCCCTTGACCATCACGCTGGTCGGCGCCCACGAGATGCGCATCCCGGACCGCAGCGGGCCGGTCGGGTTCATGTTGGAGCCGCGGCGCAGGTCGACGAGGTCCTGGCTGGTCCGGGTCTGCGCGGCCGGTAGCGCGCCGGGCTCGGCCAGCGAGTCGTAGGCGCGCGCCCAGGTCTGGGGGTCGGCATCGGCCATCCCGACCTTCATCAGCTCCACGAGCTGGGCCAGCGCGCCCGCCTCGGTGGCTGGGAACCCGGTCGGCACGAGAGCGCCGGTGATCTGCTCGGGCTGCGGAAGCGCGATCGGTGGTCCCGCGCCGCGGGTGCTCAGCGTTCGCGGTGACACGGCGCTGACCGGTAGCTGCAGCATCGGCGCCTGTGCCAGTGCCGCTTCGGCCTGCGGGCCGCTCCCAGCGGACGGACCGAGCCCCGGGGAGGACAGCACCGGGTCCGCAGGCGGCCGAGTGCCGGTGGTCTCGGATCCGGCGAACATGCCGGTCAAGGACATGATCACCGCGATGATCAGTCCGAGCAGGAGTACCCCGACCCCACCGAGGATGAGCATCGCGCGCGCTCGCTCGCCCGGACTCGGGCGCCCGGGACGCGAGTACATCTGCCGGCCGTCAGGGTTCATCAGGCGGGCCATCAGGCGCTCGTCTGTGCGAATTGGTTGATCACGCCGTAGCCGATCCCGTAGAGCACGGCCAGGGCGAGAGCGCCGACGATCAGGCGGGCCCCGAGACGGCCGGATCCGTGGTGGTCCCAGAGCCGGCCCGCGGTCGAGGCGATGATCCCGCCGAAGAACAGTCCGACGATGCAGACCCCGGCGATCCACTGGATGTAGCCGACGATGTCGCGGATGGCCCCGCCGGCGCCGGGAGGCTCGATCGGGCTCGGCTCGGGGAGGTCCTGTGTCGGCAACAGATGGATCTGGGTCAGCGATTCGCTGATCACGTGGATGACAGACATGGCGTGCGCTCCGCAGGAGGGGTGGGGTGGACGATGTGGGTTGGGGCTCAAAGAAGTTCCGGGGCGAAGGCGGGCTGGTGCCGGTGTGGGGGCGCCGGACGCAGCGGGGCGGACCGGTCGGCTGGTCAGCGGCGCCTCGGCGAGGGGATGAGCCGCCAGGAGGCGAGTAGCGGGCGCAGCGCCTCCACCGCCTTCGGGGGGCTGGGTTCGTCGGTGACCCCGCCGAGCTCCCAGGCCGGGATGTGCGGCACGAACAGGGCCTCGTCGAGCAGGGCCGCGACCCGGGGCCCGGCCGCGCCGGCGACCCCGGCGGGCCACTTGCGGGCCCCGTTGACCACGAGCTGGTAGATCGGGGTGGCCAGCCCGCGCTGCACCCAGGGGTCCAGGCGGGCGAGAAGCTGCTCGGTCTGGCGCAGAGACGGGCGGGTCGCGCGGACCACCAGGATCGGGCGCTGGGTCGGCAGTCCGCGGCGTAGCCAGCCCCCGGCGCCGTAGATCGGGGTCGCGGCGGCCCGCCAGCCGCCGTGACCGAGGTCGACGACGGTGGCGTGCAGCGGGTCCGGTGCGGGGTCGGGCAGCCAGTCCGGGGGTGGGGGCACCATCCCGGGGGTGATGGTCGGCAGCGCTGCGGGGTCGCGGGTCTCCAGCCGGGCCAGCAGCGCCTCCTCGCGCCAGCTGTAGCGCACGGTGAGGTGGTCGTTGACCTGCCGGGTCCAGGGGCCGTCCACCGAGGAGGCACCGGCGAGCCCGGAGCGGGCCGGGTCGTCGGCGTCAATCAGCAGCGCGCACCGCTGGTCCTGCTGCAGCGCGTCCACGATCGCGGCCGCGACACACGAGGCGCCGGCGCCCGCGGACCCGGCGAGCACCGGGATCAGCGGCCCGAACGCCGCCCAGGACACCGGGCGGGACTCGGGGAACACCGTGCGGGTGCGGTCCTGCGCGGCGTCGGTGGCCGCGCCGAGCTGCTCGGCGACCTCGACCGGGTCCGGACCGTGGCCCTGGTCGGCGGCGGCTGCGGCGGAGGTGGTGTCGACGATGGTCTCGGTGTCGACCACGCCCAGCCCGCCCGGGGCGTGGGTTCGCGCGGCGGCGCCGAGGCGCTGGTTGAGCTCGTAGGGGCTGCGCGGCGGCGATGCGCCCGGCTCTGCCCAGCGGTGGTGCGAGTCGGCCGCGTTCCGGGGTGAGGTCATCAGCTGGTCCCTCCTCGAGGGGCGGTCCGGGCGAGCGCGGGGTCGGGGGTGGTGGGCTGGTCGGGGATCAGGGCGGCGGAGTCGGCGGCCTCGTAGATCTCGCGGGCCGCGGCGCCGAATCGGGGTGAGACGAGCTGGGTGGCATCGCCGCCGGACACGACCCCGACGACCTGCCCGCGCCCGGCCGCGGCGTCCGGGCCGGCCAGCCACGGCCCGCCCGAGGCGCCCTCGGTCATGTCGCAGGTCATCGCCAGCACCTGCCCGCCGTCGCGGTCCGGCCGGGTGAAGGTCTCGACCGCGGCGGGGCCGTCGCAGCCACGCAACGACTGCCCGTCGTAGACGCCGGTGGCCGGGTAGCCCAGCGCGGCGACCGGGAGCCGGTCGGGGGTGGAGAAGCGGATGCCCTGCGCGCCGAGGACCTGCTCGGGCAGGATCCCGCCGCGGGGCAGCAGCGTCACGAACGCGAAGTCGGTGTCGGCGGCGACGTCGTTGATGGGGGAGTTGATCTGTTGCCAGGCCGGTGGCACGTAGGCGGTATCGACCGTCCACCGGCCCAGCGGTTCCTCACCCGCGGCGTAGCCGGGGATGAAGAACGCCCCGTCGACCCGCCAGCCGCCGTCGAGCCACACGCAGTGCGCCGCGGTGGCCAGCACCCGCCGCGACCGCGAGGCGACCACCGCCGCCGAGCACTGGTGGCGGCCACCGTCGACGACCAGCACCCCGACCGAAGTCGCCGACAGGCCGCCGACGACCGGCCCGGCCTGGCCCTGCACCGGCGGCGGCGCCAGGGGTGCGGTTGGGGCCCTCGGGTCGGCCGACCCCCACGGTGCGGCCGACCCGAGTCCCACCACCCGAGCGCCCTGCGGGGCCTCGGAGGTCCACAGCGCCAGCGCCAACGCCGCGGTCATCACCGTGGTGAGGACCGTGGTCGTCGACGTCGTGCGCCAGCAGCGGTTGCTCATCGCTCAGGCCAGACCCAGCTTCTTCGAGCACGCCGGCCATGCCGAGTAGCCGTCGCGGTCGGCGCGGACCTTCTCCGCGACCGCGATCTGCTCCTCGCGGCTGGCCTCGTGGGCCGAGCCGGTGCCGCCGTAGGCCGCCCAGGTGGCCTGGTCGAACTGGAGGCCGCCGGAGTAGCCGTTGCCGGTGTCGATCGCCCAGTCCCCGCCGGACTCGCACTGGGCGAGCCGGTCCCAGGTCGCGGCCTGCGCGCTGTCACCGGCCGCCGGTGCGGGTTCGGATCCCTCCGGGTCCCGGGGCTGCTCCCCGTCCTCGGCCGAGCCGCCCTGCGCATCCGAGGCGCTCTGCCCGTCGGAGCTTCCCTGCTCGTCGGAGCCGGTCTGCCCGGCCTCTCCGGCACTGTCGCCCTGCTGGTCACTGGGCTGGTCGGCCTGCCCCGCCCCGGTCTGGCCCTGCCCGTTCTGGTCCGCGCCGGGCCGCGAGATCGGGTCCCCGGCCTGCGGGCTCTGCACGTCGCCGCCCGCCGCGTCGCTGCCGGAACCGGTGCCCGACCCGGCCGCTGCACCGGTGTCGGCGTCGCCGTTCCCAGTGGAGGGCTGCTCGGAGCTGCCGGTCTCGCCCTGCCCCGTGCCGTCCGTCGCCTGCTCATCGGGCTGCGTCGAGCCCGAGCCGGCTTCCGACCCAGTGCCAGTGCCGGAGCCAGTGCTGGAGTCGGAGCCGCTGTCGGTGCTGGAGCCGATGCCTGCGGCGTCGAGCTTCTCGGCGAGCTGCTCGGCCAACGGGTCGGCGTCGGCGGCGTCGCGCACCTGCTCGGCCAGCTTCTCCGCCCCGGCCTCCCACGCATCACCTGCGCCACCGGCACTGGCCTGCTCGGTCGTCGACGACGACTCACCACCGCCCGACGACGACATCGTCGGCGTGTCACCCGAGCCCGAGCTCGTCGACGAGTCGGTATCCGAGGATCCCGAACCGGCGCCGTCGGAATCGGCCGTGCCGGTGCTGTCGGAACCGGTGCTGTCCGTGCCGGTGTCGCTCGACCCGGAGCCCGATGAGGCGGGGGAGTCCCCGGAACCGAGGTCGTCGAGCTGGTCGAGCTTGGCCAGGTCCGCGGGGTCAGCCCCGAGCTTCTCCAGCTGCTCACGGTCCAGAACCCCGAGCACGGAGTCGCGGACCTGGCCGGCATCGGCGTCCGAGCTGGCACCCAGAGCCTGCATCAGCTCACCGACCAGCTGCAACGCGATCCGCGCCTTCTCCAGGTCCTGGCCCGAACCGCCCCCGGACGAGCTGGCGGAATCGCCGGGACCCGACGTACTGTCCGAGCTGCCCGGCGAGGTGTCCGTGGTCGTCGAGCTGTCCGAGCCGGACCCGGAATCGGCACCGGGGCCTGTGCTGCTGTCGATCGCGGTGTCGTCCGGGTCGTCGGTGCTGGTGTCGTTGTCCGACGGCCCGGAGTCCGAGCTACCGGAGTCGGCGGAGCCGGAGGTGTCCGGCCCGGGAGAGCTGGGTTCCGAGGAGTCGGTGTCGGTCTCGTCGGCGGTGCTCGGCGCGCCGGTGTCGGGCTGCTCGGCGGCGTCGCCGTCGTCGGCGGGGCTGTCCGAGCCGGTCTCGCCGGTGCTCGGGCTGCTGGTGTCCTCGCTGCCCGGTGTCGCATCCGAGGCCGAGTCCTCGCCCGGCTCGGGGTCCCGTGTCGCTGCGGGCGCCGCCGGTGCCGCAGCTGGGGCTGGGGCGGCGGGTGCGGCCGCAGCGGGCTTCGGCGCCGGCGCAGCGGGCTTCGGTGCCGGGGCGGGGGCTGCGGTGGCACCGGCGTGGTCGATGCAGGTCTGGGGCAGCGCGGGCTCGGCCTGGCGCTTGGGGTTCGAGGCGGCAGGTCGGCCGGCGGACCCGGCGCTGCTGGGCGTGGGTTTGGGTTTCCCGATCTCGGTGACCGCCTCACCGGCGGAGGTGACCGCACCGACGGCGCTGTCCGCGGCGTTGCCGAGGGACTCGCCCAGCTCGGCGACCGGGCCCGGAGAGGGCGGCGGCGGGTCCTTGGGCAGCAGGTCGGCAGGGGTCGGCCCGAACCCGGCGCGGGCCAGCTTCGCCGCGACCTGCTGCAGGTGCGGATCGGCGGCGTCGAGGGTGTTGAGCTGGTCGGAGACGTCCACGGCCTTCTGCCGCCACCCGGGCGGCTGGGTCGCGGGGGTGAAACCGAGCCCGGCGATCTCGCGGGCCAGCCCCTGAGCCCTGGTGTCGTCGCTGACGGCGAGATCGGCCAGCAACGCCCGGGTCTGGGTGCGGGTCTCGCGGGCGGCCTCGAGCTGGCGCACGGCCTTGCCCTCGTTGCAGCCGACCGCGGTCAGGCCGAGCTGGGCGGGTAGCGGGCTCAGCGAGAACGCGGTCACCCCGACCAGCGCTCCGGCGGTCAGCACCGCGACCGCGGCGCGGCGCGCGGCAGGACCGCGCGAGGACGGGGGAAGGTGCTGGGCCCACGAGGGGCGCGGCGTGCGGTTCCAGGGCATGTCACAGGTCCTCTGTCAGGTGATCCGGGGGCTGTCTCACGAGCAGGTCGGTCGGTCAGTCGCCTCCGCGGGACCCGCCACCGGAGTCACCGCGTTCGCCACCGCCACCGCCACCGCCATCGCCACCGCGGTCGCTGTCGCCGCCGCTGCGGTCGTCGCTGCTCTGACCGGTGGAGTCGCCGTCACCGCCGCCGAGGGAGACGTCGGCGCCGGCGTCGACGCCGTCCTGCCCGGCCGAGACGTCGACCCCGGCCGAGGCTCCGCCGCCGGTGAGCTCGTACTGGCGGACCCAGTCGACGTGCATCGCCGCCCCGCCTGAGGCGTCACCGCCGAAGTAGTCGAGCTGGATGGTCAGGTGCATCGGCCCGGGCGGGTTGTGGGACTTGTCGTCGTCGGTGAACCACGGCTTGCCGTCGACGAGGTAGGTGATCTTGTCCGGGGTCCACTCCACGGCGAAGGCGTGCCACTCGGTGGCGTCGATCTCGACCGAGCCCTGGGTCTGGGAGTTGTCCGAGCCGTAGTGCAGGAACCCCTCGACCTTCTGCCGGGTCCCGTCGGAGATCTCCATGAAGTCGACCTCGCCGCCCTCGGGCCAGTTCTCCGCGGTCGGCCAGAGCAGGAACAGGGTGTGCAGCGACCCGGCCCCGGGCGGGGACTGGGCGCAGCCCTCCCAGCGCCCGTACTGCTGGCTGTGGGGCGACCAGGCCATCCCGCCTGCGTCGCCGTTCTCCGAGCCGGTGATGGTCAGCTGCCCGTCGGCGACGCTGATCGCGTCCGGGGTCCGGCGGCCGTTGCCGCCGTGGCCGGGCCCGTCGTAGGCGTTCCAGTCCCCGGAGATCGAGGTGCCCTCGAACTCATCAGCCACCTTCGGCTCGCCCCAGCCGAGCGTCTCCGCCGCGGTGGTCTTGCACTTGCTGGCAGCTCCGCCGCCCGAGGCCGTCCCGCCGCCGGAGCTGTTCCCCGCGTCGGCGCCGTTGCCTGCGGAGCCGTCGCCTCCCGACCCGTTGCCACCGGAGCCGTTGCCACCGGAGCCGTTGCCACCGGAGCCGTTGCCACCGGAGTCGTTGCTGCCCGAGCCGTTGCCTGTGCTCGGGGCCGTACCGGTGTCGCTGGAATCGTTGCCGGACCCACCGGACCCGGACCCGCTGGAGTTGCCGGAGCCGGGCTCGTAGCACTGGGCCGGGATGAAGCCGGGCTTGTTCGCGCCGACATCGAGCAGGGCCCGGCGCAGCTTCTCCGCCCGCGCGGAGGTGTCGCCGGTGAGCTCGGCGAGCACGTGCACCGCGGTGATCCGCCACCCGCACTCGACCCCGCCCTCGGGGGCGGCGGCCGGGACGAGCCCGGACGCGGTCAGGGTGGTGGTGAGCGCCAGCGCGGCGCCCACGACCAGCTGGGGACTGATCACCGGGGACCACCGGGGTCAGTCGGCGGGGTGCGGAACCCGTGGCTGGCCAGCCCGTGGGTGCGCCGGCCCTGGAAGCCCTCGGCGACGGTCGCGGCGAGCTCGAGCGCGGCGTCGCGCGCGGCGGGGGTGAGGGCGTCGAAGTCGATGATTCCGCCGGCCTGGAGGTGCGGGTCCGGGGGGAGGACGATCACCGCGCGGCAGCGTTCGGCGAAGAAGTCGCGGATGACGCGGTCGTCGATGTCCGGGCTGTGGCGGTCATAGGACAGCACCACCACCGCGTCCTCGGTGAGGTGGCGGTATCCGTTGGCGGCCAGCCAGCGGAAGGTGCGAGCGGCGCGGGAGGCGCCATCGTTGGTCGGCGCACCGACGATGACCAGGGAGTCGGCGTGGCGCAGGCTGCCCTGCATCGCCGAGTGCACGATCCCGGTTCCGGAGTCGGTGATGATCGCGTTGTAGTAGCGGGCCAGCAGCCGCAGCGCGGCCTCGTAGTCGGCCGCGGAGAACGTCTCCGACAGCTCCGGTTCCTGCTCGCTGGTGAGGACCTGCAGGCGCCCGGCGAGATGGGTGTAACCGGCCAGGTCGGTGTGGGCGCGGATCTCGTCCAGGGCGTAGAGCAGGTCGCGCACGGTGGTCTTCGCAGCCAGGGTCTCGCCGACGAGGCGGTCGCCGAGGGTGCCGGCGTCGGGATTGGCGTCCATCGCGATGACCCGGTCCCCGCGATACTCGGCGAGCGCGAGCCCGAGCAGCGCGGAGACGGTGGTCTTGCCGATCCCGCCCTTGATGGAGCCGACGACGACGCTGTGCGGGCCGGGCAGCGGGGTGCGGATCTTCTGCAGCTGGTCGCGCAGCCGGGCCTCGGCCTCGGACAGTCCGGGGTTCCAGCGGCCGCCGGTCAGCTGGTAGGCGAAGTGGCGCCATCCCTGCTGAGGACGGGCCCGCCGCTCGCGGACCACTCCCGACAGCACCCCGGTCTGCTCGTCCCACGCCGGGCGGAACGCCTGCGGATCCTCCGAGGCAACCGGGTCCCGATGAGCCGGGGCGGGGGGCGGGTCCGCCGGGGCGGCCGATGACGACGCTGCCGATGACGACGCCGACCGACCGACCGGTTCGGCCCTCGTCAGCGGTGGCTCGGCGAGGAAGCGCTCCGGCGCGGGCGCCGCCGGGCGAGATGGCGAGCTGCTCGGCCAGTTCGCCGACGCGCTCGCCGGCGCGGCCGGGGGCTCGGGCTCGGTCGCGGGGACCTGGGCCCCGTCGTGCCCGGTGGTCGGAGCGGCCCATCCAGCGCCCGCGTCCAGCCAGGACGGGGCAGCGGGGGTGTTATTGGTGGCGTTGGACGAGGACATCAGCAGCTACCTCTTGGTGGGGGTCAGGAGGAATCGGTGGGACGCAGGTGCGGGTCGACGACCAGGTGGCCGTCGTCGTCACGGGTGATCGGGACCGTCATCCGGACCCAGCTCGCCTCGGCCGCCACCCACCTGGGGTCGGCGTCGGGAGGCGCACAGGAGGGGCCCACGACTCCGGTCAGCTCGGACTCGACCGCCGTGGGGCGCGCCGCCGGTTCGTCGGGCTGCGGGCAGGCGCGCGCGTACGTGGTGACACGGACGATCACCTCGACGAACACCACCGTGTCGCTGGGCCGGTAGATCCGGCCCGGTAGCGGTGAGTCAGCGCGCTGCCTGCCCGCGCCCGACCACCCCCAGGTGCAGGCCTGGGGGTCAGCGAGCAGAGGCCGCAGTACCTCTGCCCGACGGCTCGGGACGTCCTCGTCGAACGACTGGAAGTCGGCGGCGAAAGCGGCCGGCGAAGCTCGCGGCCTCGGGTTCGGAGATCGGCTCCAACGACCGCACAGAACGGGAGAACGACTCCCGCGCTGGGGTGTATCGGGCGACCGTCCCGGACCTGCTGCCGTTCCTGCGTCGAAGCGAGGGCAGCTCGCTGTCGAGAGGCACCTGCGGTGCGGCGAGCTCCGGCTCCTCCGGACGCACCTGCTCAGGGCCGGATGGGGCGAGGGGGGGAGGGGTTTTGCGGTCTGCTGAGGCGTCGCGAGGTCCGTGAGGGCAACCGGGGCGGCCTCGGCAGCGGTGGCCGCGCCGGGCGGTTGCTGCGCGGTAGTCGGCTGCTGTGCGGCGGGCGCGGCGTCGTCCTCGTGCGCTACGTCGGCCGTCTGGTCGGCGGGTGCGTCTTGCTCCGACGGTTCGCACGGGCCAAGGGCCGAGCGGGCCCAGACCAGGCGTCTCGCGGCGCTGCGGGTCGGGTGCAGATGGTCGCCGGGCCGCCGTGGGCTCTTCGACCGCCGATGCGTCGTGGAGGGCGGTGGCCGTCGCACCGAGCCCAGGAGCAGTTCGCCACTGAGGACCGGTCCGAGATGTCCGTGCCTTCGGCATCACACCACGTCCCGCGGGGCCGGGATGGGCCGGTGTGCAGCACCGCGATCAGATGAGCCGTCACGGCACACCTCCTTAGCCTGGTAGCTGAACGTTCTGTGTTGTTTCTCCTAGGAGAAATCAACAGCGGCAACTATCCTGTCGTCGTTTCGGGATGTCAACGTGTTCTGACCTGCAGATTCGAGGTCACTCAGCGGGTTCCCGCCGGGGTGGCTGCCGGGGCCAAGGAGGCGCGCCGACGTGAAGGCCGGGCCCTCGGCTTCCTGCGGCCTGTCGGCCCGGCTACCGTCGCCCGATCCATCAGCGGCACTCCGCGCCTCGG
>NZ_QKQY01000003.1:0-15835 GCF_017312135.1 Pseudonocardia sp. TMWB2A | reverse complement strand
CTGGCCGCCTCCTTCGGCGCCGGGAACTACGGCATGTCCGGGACGCGCCTACGACCCGCGGCTGATGTTCGCCTGGCCGGGCTCCCGGCTCGCCGTCATGGGCGCCGCCCAGCTCGCCGGCGTGATGTCGATCGTCGCCAGGCAGTCCGCCGCGTCGTCGGGCCGGGAGTTCGACGCCGAGGCCGACGAGCGCAACCGCGCCGCCATCGAGGCCCAGATCGAGCAGGAGTCGCACGCCTTCTTCGTCACGGCCCGGCTCTACGACGACGGCCTGATCGACCCCCGTGACACCCGCACCGTGCTCGGCATCGCCCTGTCGACCGCGCACTCGAACATCGTCGCCGGCCAGCGTGGCTACGGCGTCTTCCGGATGTGAGGTGAGGAGATGACCGTCCACAAGCTGCTCGTGGCCAACCGCGGGAGATCGCCGAGCGGGTCGTCCGCTCGGCCCGCGCGCTGGACATCGCCACCGTCGCCGTCCACTCCGACCCGGACGCCGACGCCCTGTTTCGTCGAGGCCGCCGACGAGGCGGTGCGGCTCCCCGGCGCCGCCCCGTCGGAGACCTACCTGCGCGCCGACCTGATCATCGAGGCCGCGCTGCTCACCGGCGCCGACGCGATCCACCCCGGCTACGGCTTCCTGTCCGAGAACGCGGACTTCGCCCGCGCCTGCGCGGCCGCCGGGATCACCTTCGTGGGCCCGCCGGTCGAGGCCATCGAGGCGATGGGCTCGAAGATCGCGGCGAAGGAGCTGATGGAGAAGGGCGGGCGTGCCCGTCCTGCCCGGCGCCACGATCGACGACGCCGAACAGGTCGACGCCGCCGCCGTCTCCGCCCTCGCCGACGGCATCGGCTACCCGCTGCTGGTGAAGGCCGCCTTCGGCGGTGGCGGGCGCGGCATGCGCATCGTCCGCTCCGCGTCCGAGGTGGTCGACGCCGTGACCGGGGCCCGGCGCGAGGCCGCGTCGGCCTTCGGCAACGGCACCGTGTTCCTCGAACGGTTCGTCGAGGACCCGCGCCACGTCGAGGTGCAGATCTTCGGCGACACCCACGGCACCGTGGTGCACCTGTTCGAGCGGGAGTGCTCGATCCAGCGCCGCTACCAGAAGATCGTGGAGGAGGCGCCCTCCCCCGCCGTCGACGACGCGCTGCGCACCCGTCTCGGCGACGCGGCCGTCGCCGCGGGTGCGGCGATCGGCTACTCCGGCGCCGGGACCGTCGAGTTCGTCATGGCGCAGGACGGCGAGTTCTTCTTCCTCGAGGTCAACACCCGTCTGCAGGTCGAGCACCCGGTCACCGAGGAGATCACCGGCCTCGACCTGGTGGCGCTGCAGATCGCGGTCGCCGAGGGCGAGCCGCTGCCCGCGGAGGTCACCGGGGCCACGATCACCGGCCACGCGATCGAGGCCCGGCCTCTACGCCGAGGACCCGAGCCGGGACTACCTGCCCGGCTCGGGGACCCTCCACCGGTTCTCCGTGCCCGCCCTGCCCGGCGTGCGCGTCGACACCGGTGTGCGGGACGGCTCGGTGGTCGGGACGCACTACGACCCGATGCTGGCGAAGGTGATCGCCCACGGCCGCACCCGCACCGAGGCCGCCCGGAAGCTCGCGCGGGCCCTCGCCGAGGCCGAGATCCACGGCCCGGTCACCAACCGGGACCTGCTCGTCGCCGTCCTGCGCGAGCCGGAGTTCCTGGCCGGGCGGACCGACACCGGCTACCTCACCCGCCACGAGCCCACCGCACTCGTCGGCACCCCGGCGGAGTCCACCCTCGCCGTGCACGCCCTCGCCGCCGCCCTGGCCGACCAGGCCGGCCGCCGGGCGGGCGCCGCGGTCCAGCAGCCGGTGCCGTCGGGCTGGCGGAACGTCCGCAGCGCCGCCCAGCACGCGGAGTACCGGGCCGGCGACATCGACCTCGACGTGACCTACCGGCTCGGCCGCGGCACGCTCGAGGCCGGCGTGAACGGGACCGCGCTCCCGGGCGCGGCCGTGCTCGCCGCCACCGCGGACCGGGTCGACCTGCGGGTCGGCGGTGTGCGGCGTGCCGTGCGTGTGCACCGCGTCGGCGACACCGTCCACGTCGACAGCGCGCTCGGCGCCACCACGCTGACCGAGCGCGCCCGGCTGCCCGAGCCCGGCACCGACGCCGCCCCCGGCTCGCTGCTCGCCCCCATGCCCGGCACCGTCGTCCGGGTCGCGGCCGGGGTCGGGCAGCAGGTCGAGCAGGGTGCGGTCGTCGTGGTGTTCGAGGCCATGAAGATGGAGCACCTCGTGCGCGCCCCCGTCGCCGGCACCGTCGCCGAGCTGGGCGTGCAGGTCGGCGACACCGTGGAGTCCGGCGAGGTCCTCGCCGTCATCGAGGAGGCGCAGGCCTGACATGAGCGACGTGACCTACGAGGTGACCGAGGGCGTCGCCTGGCTGACGATCGACCGCCCCGAGGCCCGCAACGCCCTCAGCAGGGCCGTCCGCGAGGGCCTGTTCGACGGCGTCCACCGGTTCAACGCCGACGACACGGCGAAGGTCCTGGTGCTGACCGGCTCCGGGGAGAAGGCGTTCTGCGCGGGCGGCGACCTCAAGGAGATGAACGACGTCGCGCTCCGGGTCCCGCCCCCGGACTTCCTGCCCCAGCTCGGCCGCAACATCGACGTCCCCAAGCCGACGATCGCCGCGGTCAACGGCATCGCCTACGGCGGCGGGTTCCTCCTGGCCCAGCAGTGCGACCTGGTGGTGGCCGCCGAGCACGCCCGCTTCGCGGTGTCCGAGGTCCGGATCGGCCGCGGTTCCCCGTGGGCGGCGCCGCTGTCCTGGCTGGTCCCGCCGCGGGTCGCGATGAAGATCCTGCTCACCGGAGACCCGATCGGCGCGGCCGAGGCGCAGGGCCACGGGCTGGTCAACGACGTGGTGCCCGCCGCCGAGCTGCGCGGGCACACCCAGCGGCTCGCCGAGCGGATCGCCGCCAACGCCCCGCTGTCGGTGCTCGCGGCCAAGCGGACCGCGTACCTGTCGGCGAGCCACACCCGCGCCGAGGCCTACGAGCGCGCCGAGGAGATCTGGGAGCCGGTCTACCTCTCGCAGGACGCCCAGGAGGGCCCGCTCTCGTTCCGGGAGAAGCGTGCCCCCGTCTGGCAGGGGGTATGACCATGGTGTCCATGGACGCGGTCCTCGACGACCTGGAGGCCGAGAGCGCGGTCGTCCGCGCGATGGTCGCCGACCTCGACGACGCCGCCATCGGCGGCCCCACCCCGGCCGAGGGCTGGACCGTCCGCGACCAGCTCACCCACCTCGCCTACTTCGACGAGGCGGCCACCCTCGCCGCGACGGACCCGGCGACCTTCCGCACGCGGGCCG
This sequence comes from Pseudonocardia sp. TMWB2A, assembly GCF_017312135.1. NCBI lineage: Bacteria > Bacillati > Actinomycetota > Actinomycetes > Pseudonocardiales > Pseudonocardiaceae > Pseudonocardia > Pseudonocardia sp. TMWB2A. The sequence goes on along the minus strand of NZ_QKQY01000003.1, from coordinate 12,486 downwards.
ACGGGCTGCAGGAGCTCGGGCCCGGCTTCCCCGACCGGATCGCCGCAGACCACGCGGGTCTGCGGGCCGAGGAGGTCCGGGCCTGGTTCGCCGGGGCCCGCGACGCCCTCGTCGGCACCTTCCGCGGCATCGGGCCGAAGACCCGGCTGCCCTGGTACGGGCCGGACATGAGCGCCCTGTCCTCGGTCACCGCCCGGCTGATGGAGACCTGGGCGCACGGCCAGGACGTCGCCGACGCGCTCGGGGTGCTGCGGGAGCCGACGGACCGGCTGCGCCACGTCGCCCATCTGGGGGTGCAGACCTTCGGCTTCACCTTCCGCAACAACGGCCGCGAGGTCCCGGAGGTGCCGGTGCGGGTGGAGCTGGTCGCTCCCTCCGGTGCGCTGTGGACCTGGGGCCCGGAGGACGCCGCGGACCGGGTCACCGGCTCCGCGCTCGGCTTCTGCCTGGTCGCGACCCAGCGCAGGCACCCCGACGACACCGACGTGGCCACGACCGGGCCGGTCGCCGCCGAATGGGTCTCGATCGCCCAGACCTTCGCCAACCCGCCCGGCCCCGGCCGCGCCCCGGGCGCCGTCGCCGCGGCGTTCCCCGCCCCGACCCGTACCCCCGCAGGAGGGCCCGCATGACCCGCGCACCGGTGCGCATCGGCAACTGCTCCGGCTTCTACGGCGACCGCATCACCGCCGCGCGGGAGATGGTCGAGGGCGGGCCGATCGACGTCCTGACCGGGGACTACCTCGCCGAGCTGACCATGCTGATCCTCTACAAGGCGCGGCAGAAGGACCCGACCGGCGGCTACGCGAAGACGTTCCTCACCCAGGTCGAGCACGTGCTCGGCACCTGCCTGGACCGCGGCATCGCGATCGTGTCCAACGCGGGCGGGCTCAACCCCGCGGGCCTGGCCACCGACCTCGCCGCGCTGGCCGGGCGGCTCGGCCTGGCCCCGAGGATCGCCCACGTCCACGGGGACGACCTCGTCCACCGGCTCGACGAGCTCCAGGGCGCCGGACACGCCCTGGCCCACCTCGACACCGGCGCCACCCTGGCCGACGCCGGGGTGACCCCGGTGTCGGCCAACGCCTACCTCGGCGCGTGGGGCATCACCGAGGCGCTGCGCGCCGGGGCGGACGTCGTGGTGACCGGGCGGGTCACCGACGCGTCCGTGGTCGTCGGCCCCGCCGCGTGGTGGCACGGCTGGGAGCGCACCGACTTCGACGCGATCGCCGGCGCCATGGCCGCCGGGCACGTCATCGAGTGCGGCCCGCAGGCCACCGGCGGGAACTACTCCTTCTTCGAGGAGATCACCGACCGCCGCTACCCCGGCTTCCCGATCGCCGAGGTCGCCGCCGACGGCTCCAGCGTGATCACCAAGCACGCGGACACCGGCGGGCTCGTCTCGCCGGGGACGGTGACCGCACAGCTGCTCTACGAGATCGCCGAGCCCGCCTACCCCGGACCGGATGCCGTGGCGCACTTCGACTCGCTGCAGCTGACCCAGGACGGCGAGCACCGGGTGCGCATCTCCGGCACCCGCGGCAGCGCGCCGACCGACCGGCTCAAGGTCGCGCTGAACTACGAGGGCGGCTACCGCAACACCATGACGCTGGTGCTCACCGGCACGAAGATCGAGGAGAAGGCGGCCTGGGCGTCGGAGCAGCTCACCGAGCTGCTCGGCGGCGCGGACCGGTTCGAGGAGCTCGACATCCAGCTGCTGCGCTTCGACCACCCCGACGCGCCCACGAACCCGCAGGCGACCGCCCACCTGCGGGTCACCGTCAAGGACCCGGACCGGCGCAAGGTCGGCCGTGCCTTCTCCAACACGACCATGGAACTCGCCCTCGGCGGCTACCCCGGCTTCCACACCACCACCCCGCCGTCGGCCGAGAGCGCCTTCGGCGTCTACTGGCCCACCCTGGTGCCCGCCTCCGAGGTGGAGCACCTGGTCACGCTGCCCGACGGCACCACGACGACGGTGCCGCACAGCCCGGTCACCGCCGGGAGCCCCGCCCCGGCCGAGCCGGTCGTGCCGGCACCCGTGCCGGGGCCCACCCGGCGGCTGCCGCTGGGCGAGATCGCGGCGGCCCGCTCCGGCGACAAGGGCGGGAACGCGAACATCGGGCTCTGGACCCGCACCGACGACGAGTACGCGTGGCTGCGCGGCCACCTCACCGTCGAGCGCGTCCGCGCGCTGCTGCCGGAGGCCGCCGGGCTGGAGATCCGCCGCTTCGACCTGCCCAACCTGCGGGCGCTGAACCTCGTCGTGGTCGGGATCCTGGGCGACGGCGTCGCCTCCGCCACGCGGCCGGACCCGCAGGCCAAGGGCCTCGGCGAGTACCTGCGCAGCCGCCTCGTCGACATCCCCGTCGCCCTGCTGCCGGGCTGACCCCTGGCGGCGGACCCGCCCGTCCGCCGCGTCCCCTCCGGCGCGGACGGGCACCCGTCCGGGAGAGAGGAACGCATGACCCTGCCGTGGGAGTCGACGTGGGGCACTTCCTCCGGGGAGGGCCCGTGGACTTCGCCGACACGGTCCGACGGACCGTCCCGCAGCCGAGTCACCCGCGAGCCCTTGCGCCGCTACGAACACCCCCCATCCCGGTTCGCTGATCCACGTCGACGTCACCAGGTTCGGCAACAACCCTGACGGAGGCGGGCTCCGCTTCGTCGGCCGTCGGCAAGCGCTCTGAACAAGCAGGCCACTCCCGGGCTGCCCGAAGGGGACCGACCACGAGCCACGCACCGGCAGAGAGTTCGTCCACACCGCCATCGACGACCGCCCCCGCGTCGCCCACGCCGAGATCCACCGCGACGAGAAAGCCGTCACCGCCGTGCCACGCCGGGCCGTGGACTGGTTGAACGCCCGCGGCGTGACCGTCGAGCGGCTCCTGTCCGACAACGGCAGCTGCTACCGGTCGCATGCCTGGCGTGACACCTGCACCGACCGGGCATCATCCACGAACGGACCCGCCCCTACCGACCCCAGACCAACGGCAGGATCGAACGCTTCCGCCACACCTTCGCCGACGGGTGGGCCTACGCCCGCTTCGCCCCTGCGGGACCGCTCGTCGAGACGCCCGGGACTGCCCAGGCTCCCCTCCCCGACTGGCTGCGCCTCCAACATCACCGCCGGCCCACAGCGCAACCGACAGCCTACCGCCGATCAGCCGCCCGACCAACCGGCCTGGACATCCACCGCGGAGGCGATCCGGCTGACCGACGAGGCCCCGCTCTCCGGCGCCGACGTCGTCGTACTCGTGACGCCCTCCGCGACATGGTCGCCCTCGTCGTCCCCCGAGGCAGCGCCTCCGGGCCCGTCCGACGCCGGGCATTCCCAGTACTGAGTGACTACCGCTCAGCGAGGGCCTGCGAGCATGTCCTCGGTGTCGCTGGACAGCCCGGCGTGTCCGTAGTGGATGCGGCGTCACCGCCGTCGACATCGCAGATCACCGGCCCGGAGAGGGCTCACTCGCCACCGACCTGCGCTGCTGCGCGTCAGGCCGGCGGGCCGGAGCGTCCGCCCCGACCTGCCGGATCACTGACGCACACACGATCGCGCCGACAGGCCCCTGCCGGCGTGTTCTATCGCGGCCGGGTGAGATAGGCCGACAGGCGCTTCCCCCACTGCGGCACGCCCCTGTCCCGGTCCATGATCGAGTAGTGGTCCACACCATCCACACGGACCACCTCACAGCTGCGCAGGTGCGGCCCCCACAGCAGATCTCCCGTCCCCTCTCCCGAATCACGCTCGGAGTCCAGGAACTCCCCGGTCGCGACGAGCAGCGCGTCCACCCCGAGCTCACCCGCTGTCGGCGTCGCCATCACCCCGGCACCCCGAAGGGTCGAGATCGCCATGGCGGTCATGACCTCGTCGGCGCCCCGGTCGTCGTCGTCCAGGCCGAGCAGGTCACGCCATCTGTCGCGGGACTGCTCGATCACCCGCGCCTGGGCGTCCTGGTCCCTATGACTGGGACGGTCACGTCGTACCTGGTCGGCCGGCCCGCTCCTCGCGGCCCACCACCGCGAGAACGTGTCGACGATGGTGAGTGACGAGACCTGCTCTCCGCGCGCCACCAACTCCTGCCCGACGGAGAAGGCGATCCGACCACCGAGCGACCAGCCCAGGAGATCGTAAGGACCCTCCGGTTGGCTCGCCTGAACGGCATCGGCGTACACCGAGGACACGCGTTCGCGGGTCTCGAGATCGACGTCGAGACCTCCGTGAGCGGGATCCTGCAGCCCGACCAGCCCCATCCCGTGGGGAGGTGCTCTGCGAGCGCGGAGTAGACGAGCGCGAAACCCTGGATCGGGTGCACCGCGAACAGGTTCCGCGCCTGTGCCGCGGGGGCGATCGGCACCCGGATCGCGGCGAGCAGCCGTTCGTCGTCGGAGTCGGTGGCAGTCGTCGCCACCGGCGCCCGCTGGTCGTCGGAGATGCGGGCCAGCGCGGCCACGGTCCGGGCCGAGAACACGTCCGCGGCGGTGAAGGCCGCACCGACGGCGCGTGCCCGCGACACGAGTTTGATCGACAGGATGCTGTCGCCGCCGAGTTGGAAGAAGTCGTCGTCGACGGAGAACTCGGCACCGCCGTCGAGCCCGAGCACGTCGCGCACGACCCCCATGAGCATGTGCTCCGTCTCGGTCTCCGGCTCCCGCACCGCTGCCGCGCTCTGTCCGAGATCGGGTGCAGGCAGCGCACGGGTGTCGAGCTTGCCGTTGGGCGTGAGCGGAAACGCTCCCACACGGACGTAGGACGTGGGGACCATGTACTCGGGCAACCGCTCCGCGACGAAACCTCGCACCTGGTCCCGCAGGGCGATCTCGTCGGCACCGGCCCCCTCGACGACGGTGAGGTAGGCGACGAGGAACTTGCCGCCCGACGGGTGGTCGGCCGCGACCACGGCCGCACCCGTGACCAGCGGGTGCGCCTCGACCACTGTACGGACCTCGTCGGGTTCGATGCGGTAACCGCGGATCTTCACCTGCTCGTCGATCCGGCCGAGGAAGTCGATGTGGCCCTCGCGGTTCCACCGGACCAGGTCGCCCGTGCGATACATGCGCTCCCCGGGCTCCCACGGGCACGCCACGAACCGCTCGGCGGTCAACGCGGACTGCCTCAGGTAGCCCCGTGCGATCCCGGCTCCCGCGAGATGCAGTTCACCAGCGACACCGGGGAGCGTGGGCTGCAGGTTCTCGTCGAGGACGTAGGCGCGGGTGTTGAAGATCGGGAGGCCGACGCTCGGGGTTGCGCTGTCCGCCAGGTCGGCACCCAGCGCGTTGATCGTGTACTCCGTCGGCCCGTACAGGTTGTACGACTCGACACCGGGAGCGTCGCGCAGCTCCTGCCACAGCCTCTCGGGGACCGCCTCGCCACCCAGCGAGACGAAGACGACCCCCGGCGCGTCGGCCGCGACCGATCGCCCGGCCGGTCGGTCGCGCTCGAGCAGCCCCTCGTCGACGAGGACCTGCCCGTACGACGGCGTCACGTCGAAGCCATCGATCCGTTCGTGGTCGTAGTACGCGAGGAGCCGTTGCGGATCGCGGCGCATCGCCTCGTCGATGACGTACACGGCGTGGCCGTTGAGCAGCCAGAACAACTGCTCCCACGAGGCGTCGAACGAGAACGACGTCGTGTGCGCGATCCGCAGCCTCCGCCCGTCCTGATGTGCGCCCACCTGATCGAAGATCTTCTCCACGTGGTTGAGGTACATGTTCGTCAGACCCCTGTATCCGACGGCCACGCCCTTCGGGCGGCCCGTGGAACCGGACGTGAAGATGACGTAGGCGAGATGGTCCAGCGAGATCTCCCCGCCGCGCTCCTCCGGTGTCACCAGCTCTGCACCGTGCCGCGCGATGTCCTCCCGCACGGCTGGATCGTCGAGATCGATCATCCGGCCTGCGGCCCCACCGAGCCGATGTGCGTCCCGCCCGGTGACGAGCGTGACCGTCGGAGTCGCGATACCGAGCATGTACTCGATGCGCTCGTCGGGCAGCTCCGTGTCGACAGGCACGTAGGCGGCGCCCACGGTGAACACCGCGAACATCGCGATCACCATCCGCTCGTCACGCGGCAACAGCAGCGCCACCGTGTGCTCGGGTCGCACGCCGTGCTCCAGCAAGAGCCTGGCGTAACGGTTGACCTCGGCGGAGAACTCGACGAACGTGTAGCTCCGCGGCCCGGCGACCAGCGCGGTCTCACCCGGCGACCGGCGCACCTGCTCGTCCAGGAGGTCGGCCACGGTGACCTGCGCGATCTCCCGGTCGTCGGCGGCGCACAGTCCGGTACGCGGGTCGGCCTCCGCAGGCAACAGCGCGGACAGCTCGCCCACGTGACGGTCGAGCCCGGCGACGAGAGAGTCGAGCACGTGGATGTAGCGCTCGAGCACCCGTCCGGCCGTCGCGTCGTCGAAGGCGTCCCGACGGTACGACAGCCGCACATGGACCCGCGACGAGCCGTCCTGCTCCCACGGGTTCACCGCGAAGGTGACCGGGTAGTGCGTCGCGTCGTCCACCGACAGGTCGAGCAGCTGCACGCCCGCCCCGTCCTTCGCGGGCGCGGCGCGACCGAAAGGATGGTTCTGCACGACGAACAGCGTGTCGAAGAGGTTGGCCATGCCGGCCGCGCGCTGGATGGAGGTGAGCGACACTTCAGGATGGTCGATGACCAGCAGTTGCTCGAGTTGCACGCGCTTCAGCAGGTCGCCAGCGGTCTCGAACGGGGACACCCGCACCCGCATCGGAACCGTGTTGAACAGCAGCCCGATGATCCGATCGGCGTCGGCGAGGTCGGCGGGACGGCCCGAGACGGTGTTGCCGAACACCACGTCGGTCGCGCCGGCGAGCCGCCCGAGGGTGATCCCCCAGGCCGTCTGGACGACGGTGCCCACCGTGACGCCGGTACTGCGGGCGGCGCGGAAGACCGCCTCCGCCACGTCGCCGTCGAGATCGTGGTGCAGCTCCCCTGTCTCGCCCCGACGCGTGCCGAGGTCACCCCCCTCAGGCCACAGGATCACCGGGCCGGCGAGATCGGCGAGGTACTCACTCCAGGCGCGGGTGGCCGCGTCCGGATCGCGGGTGTCGAGCCAGTCGAGGTACGCGCGGAACGAGGACGGTGCGATCCGGTCGTCGTACGTCGGATCGGCGTAGATCTCGATGATCTCGGCGAGGAAGGCGTTCAGCGACCAGCCGTCCAGCAGGATGTGCTCGAACGTCGTGACCAGGGTCCAGGCGTCCCTGGCGTGCTCGATGAGCGTGAACCGGATGAGCGGAGCCGTCTCGAAGTCGAACCGGCGCCGGCGGTCCTCGGCGAGGAACTCGGTCAGGCCCCGGCCGAGCGCGGACCATTCCTCGAACGGCACGACGCTGAACGGGACGTCGACCCGGGCGGGGATCACCTGCACCTCGCCCGACGGGACGAACGCGGCGCGGAGGTTGGGGTAGCGCCCGACCGCCGTGTCGACCGCCCGGATCATGCGTTCGACGTCGACGGCTCCGGTCAGCTCGCTACTCGCCTGTGAGAGGTACGAGTTGTCGTCACCGGATTCCAGCGCGCGGACCATGTGGTAGAAGATTCCGCGCTGCAGGGTCGACAGGGGCAGGATCTCCGCGTCGTCGCCGTAGCGCTCACGGATCCGCGACTCCTCCTCCCGTGACAGCGGGAGCCGGTCGGCGCGGACCAGCGTCAGCGGGTTCTGCTCGGCGACGAGGTCGGGCAGCACCTGCGAGGCGGACAGTGCTGTCGTGAGGCGGTCGGCGAGCGCCTGCGGGTCGACCCCGACCCCGGATGCGGTCTCGACCTCGACCCGCAGGGTCCGGAGACCCGCGGACGAGATCGCGCCGACCAGGACACGGATCTCCACGTCGACCCCGCTGGTCCCGCCCTCCGGCGCGACACGGCAGGCCTCACTCGCGAACAACCCGATGCGCACACTCGGTCGGGGAAGCTCGTCGAAGTACCGGCTCAGTTCCGGGTCACGCGACAGTGCCGAGAACTCTGCCGCCTGCGCCCCGGTCAGACCGAGCACCTCGCTCGGCTCCGCGCCGCCGGGAGCGGTCGCCGGCGACGCGAGCAGCAGCCCCGGGTCGACGAAGACGGGGTGGTCGCGGGTCATCGTCGTGCTCCGGGACCCGCGTACCTCCGCCAGCAGTCCGTCGCCCGTGATGCTCCCGGGGAGCTCCGCGGCCACGGTGAGCAGCACCGCGGCCAGGGCCGCGTCGGGGTCGGCCGCCGGTCGGGTCGTGTCGCGCGCGACGGTGGCGGAGCCCGCCCCGAACGCCGCCGGGGTGTCGCCCACGACGAGGTCGCTCTCGGGTGCGTCGACGAACCCGTCCACCCAGTCGTCCCACCGGGGGTCGTCGAGGAGACGGGCGATCTCGTCGGACGTCCGGGACGCACCGGCGGGCTGCCGGTTTCCGATCTCCATCGCGGTCGGCGACGCGAACGCGGCGAACAGCTGCGTCACGAGGTCGCACACGTGATCGAGCGCAGCCGGGTTGTCGGTGGCGGCGACGAGTTCGCCACGTCCGTCGTCGAGGACACGCAGGCCCAGGTCGGGCATCCCCGACGTCATCGCCACCTGCTCTACGGCCGCACGCCACCGGGGTGCGTCGCCGATCTCGAAGTCGGTCAGGGGAATCCCGAACATCGGCAGCGCCCCGCCGACGGAGGCGGGCGGCTCACCGACGCCGTCCTGCACCGTCGCGACCAGCTGTGCCAGATGGACGGTGGGCAGCTGCGGGTACCTCGTTCCCAGGGTCAGGAACAGGTGGACCTTCCGCAGGATCCGCTCACTCGTCGCTTCGTCGAACAGTTCCCTCGTGGCGTTGAGGTTCAGGATCAGTCCGCCGTCGCTGCGCGCGAGAGACCACACGAGGTCCGAGATCGCCGGCTGCGACCTGTTCCGGTTGTCGCCCATCGCAGGGCTGCTGAGCGAGAAGGGGGCCTCCTGATCGACCGTCGAGTCCTGCTGGTCGACGTAGGCCGCCATGACCTGGAAGAGCGGTCCGACCCCGGGGGTCCGTGGCGGATCGACCACCTCGACCACGCTCTCGAACGGCACGGACTTGTGTTCCTCGGCGCCGAGTGTGCGCTCACGGACGTTCTGCAGGAGTGCGCCGAATCCCTCGGCGGGCTCGACGTCGGCCCGGATGACGACGGTGTTCACGAGGTACCCGACCGCATCGTCCAGCTCGGGTAGATCGCGCAGGCTCACCGGGCTTCCCACCGGGACGGTGGTGCCGCTCCCCTCCGTCCACAGCGCGAGCGCGAGCGCCCCGATCAGCGCCTGCAGCGGCGTCGCACGGCGTTCGACGAGCAGTTCGTCCAGCGCTGCGCTCTCGTCGCTGCGCAGACGGTGGGCGTGCCGGCGCACCGTACGGGAGGAACTGTCCGAGCGCGGGTGATCGACCGGCAGTTCGATCTGCGACGGCGCGCCATCGAGGGTCCGACGCCAGTGGTCGAGGTCGCTCCGGAAGGTCGACCGCGGGTCATCCCGGTCCCCGAGAAGCGCTCGGTGCCATACGGTGAAGTCCGCGTACTGCACCGGCGGGTCGCCGAGCACCGGGCGCACCCCGTCGGCCTCGTCGAGGTACAGGGCGTTGAGGTCGCGCAGGAGGGGGCCGACCGACTGCTGGTCGATCACGATGTGGTGCGCGGTAGCGGCGAGAACGTCCTCCTCCCGGCCCCGGACCAGCTGGAAGCGCAGTCCGAACTCCGATGTCAGGTCGAACGGCCGGGAGATGCAGCGGATCACGGCCTCGCCGACGTCTCCCGCACCCACGTCCTCGACCCTCACGAACGGTGCGTCGTCGCCCGGCACGGCGTGGACCCGTTGTGTGAGCACACCGGCTTCCTCGTCGAAGACGAAGGTCGTGCGCAGGATCTCGTGTCGTTCGACGAGGCGACGGACCGCCCGCTCGAGTGCGTCGTCGTCGATGCGCCGTTGAGCGCGCAGCACGACGGGGAATCGGAACATCGGCCGGTTCGCGACCTGCTCCGTGATCCAGAGTGCCTGTTGGCCGTACGACGCCGGAACCACATCCGGACGCGGCACATCACCGACCCGCAACGCCGGCTCCACCCCCTCGGGCGCCTCAGCGAGAACCCGAGCCAGACCACCGACAGTCGGATGATCGAAAACATCCCGCAACGTGAGCGCCGACCCCAGATCAGCATTCACACGAGCAACCACCCGAGTCGCGAGCAACGAATGCCCACCCAGATTGAAGAAATCATCATCCACCGACAACGGCGCATCCACAGCACGATGCAGAACATCACGGAAAACATCCGCAAGAGCCCGCTCGACAACACTCTCAGGCGCCCGACCGCCACCCGCCCCATCCCCGAAATCAGGCTCGGGAAGCGCCTTACGATCGAGCTTCCCACTCACCGTCACCGGAAACACGTCAAGCCGCGCGAACGCACCCGGAACCATGTACTCCGGCAACCGCTCAGCCACATGACGACGCAGCCCGTCGAACAACACCGAATCATCGACACCCTCGACCACGCCGTCGACCACGACGACATACGCCGCAAGGAACGTCCCACCCGCAGGATGCTCCCGAACCACCACAGCCGCACCCGACACCGACTCATGACGTTCCAACACAGACCGGATCTCGTCCAACTCGATCCGGAACCCGCGCACCTTCACCTGGTCATCGGAACGACCCAGGTACTCCAACTCACCCCGCCGGTTCCACCGAACCACATCCCCCGTCCGATACAACCGGCCACCGACACCCGCAAAAGGATCGGCAACGAACCGGGAAGCAGTCAGACCCGCCCGCCCCGCATACCCGTCAGCAAGCTGAACCCCACCCAGATACAACTCACCCGCCACACCCACCGGAACCGGACGCAACCACCCATCCAGAACCCGCACGAACGAATTAGCGATCGGAACACCGATCGGAGTCGACTCCGCACCGTCGACCAACTCCGAAACATCGTAACTAGTAATCTCGACCGCAGCCTCGGTAGGACCGTACAGATTGAACAACTGCGCCCCACCGAACACCTCCCGCGCCCGCACAGCAGCCCCCACCGGAAGCGCCTCACCAGTGAACGACACGATACGAACCGACGGGAACCGACCAGGACCGACACCCGAATCCAGGAACACCTGCAACATCGACGGAACAAAATGCACACTGGTGATCTCACGATCCCGCAGCACCCGCGCAACATACTCCGGATCACCATGCAACTTGTCGACCGCGACAACAATCGTCGCACCCACGACCAACGGCAGGAAGAACTCCGGAACCGAAACATCGAACGTCGCCGGAGTCTTCAACAACACCCGATCCGCCGACGAATACCCCAACGCGTCACGCCCCCACAACAGCCGGTTCACCACCGCCCCGTGCGACAACACAACACCCTTGGGACGACCCGTCGTCCCCGACGTGAAAATCACATACGCAGAATCAGCCGACGTCACCGGACGAGACAGCACCGGGCGCGCCGACCGCCCCGCAACCACACACCCCCGGACAGACTCCTCATCCACCACCACGACAACCGCACCAGCCCCACCGAAAACATCCCGATGAACACCAGCAACATCCCCATCAACAACAACAACGCCCGCAGCAGAATCCTCCACAATCGCCGCGACACGCTCACCCGGATACTCCGGATCCACCGGAACATACGCCGCACCCGCACGCAACACCGCACACAACGCCACAACCAGATCAACACCACGCGGCAACACCACCGCCACCCGGTCCCCCACCGACACACCACGATCCACCAGCAACTGCGCCAACGCATTCACCCGCGAATCAAAAACCCCATACGACAACTCACCCCCATCCACATCATCAACAACAGCAACCGCCCCCGGAGACCGCACCACCTGCTCACACAACAACGAATCAACCGTCACATCCCCCACCACAACCCCAGCACCCACCGACCACACACCGATGTCCGTCGACGGGTCGTACGGGAGCGCCCTGGCAGCCAACCGGCTGACGGCCACGGCATCGGGGCCGTCGGTCACCGTGTCGAGGAAGGACGCGAAGGCGACGGCGTGGCGGTGGGACTCCTCCGTGGAGACGAGCGGGGAACGGCCGACAGGTCCAGCCGGAGCCCCCGTGCCGGGGTGCCGTGGACGGACAGGTCGAGTAGACCCGTCGGTCCTGGATTGATCGATTCCGAACGAGCCTCCTGTCCCCCGAAGTCCAGGGAGGCCTGGAAGAGCTTGATGTTGATCGTGGGCAGGGAGAGGTAGGACGACTCATGACCTGTCCACAACCTGGCCAGCTCGTGATCCTCGATGGCGGAGTGCCGGCGCATCTCACGTGCCTGCGAGGCGACTGCCGTGATGATGTCGGAGAAGGAGTCGTCCGGGCGCATGGTGACGACGACCGGCAGAGCCCGTGCGATCGCACACGGAGTGGTGCGGATCTCCCGTGAGCCGTCACGCAGCATGAGCGGCACTCGCACGGCGAGGTGGTCGCGGCCCTGCACCA
>NZ_QKQY01000009.1:0-870 GCF_017312135.1 Pseudonocardia sp. TMWB2A | reverse complement strand
CATTTGAAGTGTTCGCGAGAGCCCCAGTTCAGGACTCAGTTTGTTTCAGACAGGATTCTGTCGAGAGTGACGCGTGTCAGTTGGTTTTAACATGCCCCTTCGCGAATCTCTCGTTCTAGAAACGGAAGTTCGTTTTTGCCTCGGCTAAAGTCGATCAGCGTGTTGAGCCCAAAGCCCAAGTAGTGGAATTCCGGTGCGCCACGCTTTACCGTGCACTCGGCAGGTTTATCAATCATCGCACCGTAACCATTTGAAGACGTAGTTTGCCTTCACCAAGCGGCCAGAGAAAAGTATAGGTCGGAACGCCATCGTAGTTGGTCAGTGACGGCTTGCGGTACGGAACTTCAGCCGCCGTTGGATTTTTTGGCAGTGTACAGGATCGCGGCCTTACACCAACCAAATGCCTTCTTCTCGGCGGAATTAGAACATGCAGTGAGTAGCAACAAAGTAGCGATCGCTATAGCGGATTGAGTTTTGAAACTTCATGACTTACCCCTTTCTCAGTGTGAATGTAACGGCGAGACAATCATTGAATCATAGGTCATTCGGGTTTGTTGAACAGGTCGGGTTGAAGCTTGCGGACGTGCAAGCGTTGCTGGCGGTTGAGGATCCGCCAGATGTGACGCTCTGACACGTTGTGGCGGCGTGACAATTGGCGGATGTTGCGGCGGTTGGCGACGCGGAAGATTTCGGCGTCACGAATCGCGATTTTAAGCGCGTCACCACGTGGGATGTAGAGTGAGCGACCACCCATGTATTCTGCGAGCGCCAGCGTTGTTTTTTCGCGCGATTTTGAACGCGTCCTCATCGTTGTAGCCGTCTCGATGAGAGCGGCTTCCTGCACTTCGAGGATTTGAACGAGCGTCTGGG
>NZ_QKQY01000013.1:0-1723 GCF_017312135.1 Pseudonocardia sp. TMWB2A | reverse complement strand
GGTCAGGCAATGCGACGTTGCGCATAGCGGAAATTTGCATGAGTGAGGTCATGGCGCGGTGGTAGAGGAACTCGCACGTTTCGTCGAGTTCACCTGCATTCGAGGCGATGAAATAGCCGTCACGTGGCGTTGCGCAAATTGAATAACCCCGCAGACGCAAATGCAAAATCACCGCGCGAATCTGACGCTCCGCTCCAAGGCTGTGATTACCGAGAAGTTCCAGCGCCAACAGGGTGACGGTTGCGCCATTGGCAGCGCCGATATGCCGGTCCTGCAACAAGCCGAGCACACGGTCAGGATGGAGCGGATCAATGGCGTTCATTACGCACCTCCGCGTGCATTGATACGACGTCGTACACATGCGATATGCCGTGCCGCCTCATAGAGGCAGTCGACGGCGAGCTCCAGTTCTGCGGCATTGATGCTCGCGTCGTCATCCGCTTCGACTTCGCGGTGCAGTTGCGTCAGCGTGGCCTCGGCCTCGATCATGGCTTGCTGGTTTTGCGCCAGAAGCGATTGGACGTTCTCAAACTTCATGCGTGACATTCCTTGACAGGGAGTGGGATGTAGTCGCGGTCACGGATGCGCGCACGCGGCGTCGCCTCCGCGCGAATACAGGTATGAAGAAGCGACAGCAATGCGCGTGGCGTGAGCGAGGAGTCCGTTTTGACAGCTACCAGCTCCGGCGTCGCCCAGCGCACGAGACGACCTTGCTTGCCAGCAGGAACAACTTTGCCGCGTGAGCGCAGGTTGCCCAGGTGCATGCTGACTTTTCCGCGCGTCAATCCCATTTGCGCAGCGATGTCAGCGACCGTGATGCCGGGTGACTTGCGCACCAGCATCAAGCAATATTCGGCGTCACTGGACGATGAGCGTGTTGTCGATCGTCTTCATCACAGGATGTCCAAGTCAGTGGCGGCGCGTTGCAGGTCTTCGCAGCAAAGCTTGCGACCTTCAGCGGCAGCGAACGTGGCACCGAGGCGCAGGGACTTCGTCAACAGTCGAAGACCGCCCGGCTTTGCGGCAATCTTGCGACCCTTGTCCAGGCACTCGGCGTCCGCAATTCCCCAGCCGTGCATCAACGCATCGGAATCGGTCGGCAATGAACGGGCGATGTGGACACGCTTGCCAACGCGACTGCGCAGGCGGTCGAGCCACATTTCCTGCGCACCGCCACGCATGCGCGCGTCAACGCGTTCGTTGCCTGACAACACGATGCCGATGTTGCCTTGGTCGTTGAACGCGCGGATTTGATCCAACGCCGCAACGGTCAGGTGCTGTGCTTCGTCGACCACCAGCAGGCCATTGCTGTTGCGGACTGCGTTGAGACAAACGCGATGCAGTGATGCGCCGACGCGAATGTATTCCTTGATGCCAAGCACGTTTGCAATCTCTTCCAGCACGCCGCGAACCGTTGCAGTCGCAGGCGTCACTTCGATGTGCCACACGTTTGGTGCAATGTATCCGTAATGCGCGATGGTTTGCGTCTTACCGACACCGGCACCGCCGTAGATCAGGACAATGTCGTTTGCCATCTGCGCGTAGCGCAGACCGCTGAGAATGCGGCGCGAGGTTGGCGTTTCAATCCACGTCGGCGCGGACGGCAGACCTTGCGTTTGGTTGCGCTCGTCGTAGGCGTTGAGCCAGCGCTGAAGAACTTGCGCAGTGCCTTCGTTGTCACCCTTGTACTTGCCGCCAAGAAATTGGCTCATCTGCGACGATG
>NZ_QKQY01000014.1:0-1318 GCF_017312135.1 Pseudonocardia sp. TMWB2A | reverse complement strand
CACCAGTAGCGGTTGCCTTCCAGCGAGAGCATGCCCGTCTTGCTGTCGAGCTTGCGCAGGCGTGCCGAAAGCAACAGGTCTGCCAGCTGTGCGTTGGTTGCCTTGGTGATCGGCGACTTCGCGTAACTCTCCGCAAAAACCTCGTCGAAACTGCGTCCATTGGCGACGGTTGAACGGCGACCTGGGCGTGCGTTGTGCAAGGCGACTTCGCGGTTCAAAACCTCGATGAACTCGTCGAGCGGAACGGCGTGTGATGCGTAGTTTTCTGGCTTCGCGTCAGGCTTGTTGCCCGTGTACGCGCCCGCAAATGCCGGTGACTTCGCGACGGTTTCGCAAAGGTCACGCCATGCGCGTTCAATCGGCTTCGCTTGGCCGTGGTACGGCGTTGCCCAGCTGACTTCGCAGCCCATGCGGACGATCAAGCCTTGCACTTCATCCTCCGAAACCGTGTAACGGAATCGGTTCGGCGTTCCACCGGTGTTGACCTTGGCGGCGAAGGCGCGACCGTTGTCCAACAGCACCCGGCGAGGAATGCCATAGCGTTCCACCATGTCGCGGAATGCAAGCTGGACCAAATGCGCGGATTCGCTGCTGGCAACGCGGTACGCGAGGATCTTCGCGCTCATGAAATCTTGAATGCCCAGCAGGATCGGACGCTCGACCGTGCCATCTGGCCACTTCACGAAGACGTCGAACTTATGGCCGTCGGCGTTGACCACTTCCATCGCATGCATATCGGAGCGGTCACGGCGAATCGACGGCACCATCTGCATCAGTGCCTTTTCACCGTCACGTTTGTAGACCACGACGTTGCGTGGAAGCGTGCTTAAACGGCGTTCAAACGTCTTCAAAGACGGGATTGTCCAGCCCTTCTCAGCAGCGATGCGCTTGAGGCGGAAATAGCATGCGCTCGCCGTTGGTTTTTCGAGGCGGAGATAGTCTGCTTTGAAGATCTCCCACGCCATCGGTTCGATGTCGGCTTTTGCAGTGCGTCCGAGGTACTTCGGCACCAACAATGCCGGCCAGTGAGCGGCGTGTTGACCGACCACTTCCTTTTCCCAGCGCGCGATCGTTGCGACCGACAATGCGTTGCCTTTTTCGCACTCCGCTTCAGCGACAATTTCACGTGACGGAATGATCGCAACACCGGTCTGCCGAACAGCGCGCAGGTCACGCAAGACAGACGCGCGGTAGTCGCCTGTTTCGCGGATATTTTGAGGGCAGCGGCGGTAGTGTTCCCACGCCGCTTCGACGCGGTTGTTTCGACGGTCGACAACGTCCTGAATTTCTTCGGGAAGCGTCGACTTCGTAAGTGCGA
>NZ_QKQY01000015.1:0-1858 GCF_017312135.1 Pseudonocardia sp. TMWB2A | reverse complement strand
CCGCCGATCCAGCGCCAGTCAGCGGCGAACCAACACCCGCCTCAACTGGTTCGATGCCCGAGCCTGCCGGTTCCGGCGGCATGATGAACACGTTGAACGTGACGTACGAATGCGACCAAGGCGGCGATCTCAACGTCCGCTATGCCGGCGTCTCGGATATGTCGTCGTCAACGGCCTCAATGTCGTTGAAAGGCGTTGAATTGAAGTTGCCACGCAAGGGCGACGTGTGGGATGACGGCACTTACATGCTGAAGGGCGATGATGAAGTGAACCTCTCGAAGGCGGATGTATTCGTTTACCAACACGTTGTCGAGAAGGTGAATGGTGTGGATACGCCGTCGGACAAGATCGTGATGAAGGATTGCCGCGCGATGAATGCGACGCCGTAAAACTAGTTAGAGTTAGACGATTGAGTAAAAGCACGGGGCGCCAATGGCGCCCCGTTTTCATTGCGAGATTGTCGGAAGTTGCCGACTCACTCCTCTAACTCATACTTGAACTCGCCACGCGGCTTATTGCTCTTCGAGCAAAGCCTTGCGTGGCATTTTTTCATCCCGCATCGCCGCGTGGTACACGAACGAAGCAATCACTGCCGACGCCTGCTTCATGTCATCTTCCGACGCGTGATCATACGTGTCGAGATTGCTGTGGTGCACGTTGGTGAAGTAATCCAAACCGTCCTGCACGAATTGGAAGCCCGGCAGACCGACACGATCAAATGCGATATGGTCCGTTGAACCGGTGTTGCGCGAAACAACGGTCGTTGCACCGATATCGTTGAAAGGCTTCAACCATGCTTCAAAAATAGGCGTCGCAGCCAGATTCTCCTGGGCGTAGATGCCACGGATTTTGCCGGAGCCGTTGTCCATGTTGAAGTACACCGAGAACTTATCGTAGGCAGGCTTGCGTTGCAGTGGGCCGGTGCGCGGACGCAAGGAGCGCGGGAACACTGAGTCTTCTTCCGCCATCGACGTTGGGTAATCTGCGAAGGTGCGCGCGACGTAATCTTGCGAGCCAATCAGTCCCTGCTCTTCTCCACCCCACAATGCAACGCGAATCGTGCGCTTTGGCTTCACACCAATCGCCTTGAGGATGCGCATCGCTTCCATCATGACAGCGACGCCGGCTGCGTTATCTGCAGCACCCGTTCCCGTATGCCATGAATCCAAGTGTGCGCCTAGCATGACGATTTCGTCTGCTTTAGATGATCCGGGAATTTCCGCCAACGTGTTGTAACCCGCATCGTTCGAGTCCGAAGTGAAACGCGAATCCGCTTCTGCGCGAATACGAACCGTTTCCTTGCGCTTCAATGCACGCATGACTTGGTTGTAGTGCTCGGCGATCATTGCAAACTCTGCGACCCCTGCGGATTCACCGGCGCGACGTGAACCACCACCGCCAACACGGATGATGCCGTTGTCCCAACCACTGATCGACACCGTTGCCAAAACACCTTCATCGACCAGGAACTGATTCAACTCGCGGGCAAACTGCTGCGACTTGCGGAAATCTTCGCGACGCTTCGCCATGTCATCGCTGCGTGGCTTCGGAATCGCAAACGTCTGCAACGCGGCCAATCCTGCTTCGTCGTAACGCTTCAGGTCCGGTTCCAAGCCAGGCTTGTAGTCGCGCAGATCGCTGAGGAAGACAATCTTGCCACGCAGCTTGCCTTTTTGTTTCGCGAGATCGTCCTTGGTCTTCAACGACACCGCAATCGCATCGCCTTCGACAACGCCATTCGTTCCGGGCGTCCACGCTTTCGGCAACGCATACAACGGAAGCGAACGTGGCGAAATCATTTCAACGCGTGACTTGCTGAATTCCCAGCCACGTCCGAAATCCGCAAACGCATCATCAT
>NZ_QKQY01000016.1:0-955 GCF_017312135.1 Pseudonocardia sp. TMWB2A | reverse complement strand
GAACCAAAATTCCCTCCACAATCAAAACATTTTTCGGCTCCACTGAAACAAAATCTCCCGTTCTGGAATGCGTCACAAAAGAATAAAGCGGCTGCTCAATCGTCTCATTATTTTTCAACATTTTCACATGCTTAATCAACAAGTCAAAATCGATGGATTTTGGATGGTCGTAATTCAGCTGCTCTCTTTCTGAGAGTGTAAGATGTTGATTATCATGATAATAATTATCCTGGGAAAGAACATTCACTCCTTCTACATTCAATTGCTGAAGAATTTTGTTGACCACCGTGGTTTTTCCTGAACCAGTTCCGCCTGCAATTCCGATGACGAGCATAAAATTTGTTTTTACAAATATAGGATTTTGTATGAATTTTCGGAATAAATAAAGGATGATTTTATTACGTTTATAAATTTTTCACCGCAAAAGAATCAAAAGAAATTTTGGTGATAAGAAAATTCAAAAGAAGGCAAACTTCTCCTTTTCCAACTTAAATCCAAAAAATCATTGATGTAGATCGCTTTTGTCACTTTTGCGGTGGAAACTACCCTTTTCTCTCGATTCCAAAAACGTAATAAACCACCGCAAGAACTCTCGCAAAAAATTCCCGCGACTGATTTCGGTAATAACTCTGATTGCTCAAAACATCCTGCGCATCGAAACCGAGCGCATTCATGTCGTTGTTTCTCGCATAAAAAAGCGCGCGCAAATTGTGAAATCCCTGTGAAACAATAATCACGTTATTCTGTTTGTAAATATTTTTGCAGTTGTTGATGCTTGCTTGGGTTTTAAAACCTTTAGGATCCTCTGTGATAATGTTTTCGGGAACACCTTCTTGGTAAACCAAATAATTTTTCATGGCAAAAGGTTCGTCGTAACCTTTGCTTTTCTCGCCGCTCACAATGATTTTCTTGATTTTTCCGTGGTGATAAAGCAGTGCGGTTGCATCCATTCTAG
>NZ_QKQY01000017.1:0-1267 GCF_017312135.1 Pseudonocardia sp. TMWB2A | reverse complement strand
CTTGGCAAAGCAGAGCAGCGACACTTTATATGTCACCAATTTTTTCGCGACCTGGTGCGGTCCATGTATGCGTGAAATTCCGCATTTTAAAGAAAAAATGAATGAATTAAAATCCCAACCTGTGAAATTTACTTTTGTAAGTTTGGATGAAAAAGCGGATTGGAGCACCAAAGTAAAAGCGTTTGCAGAAGAAAATAACCTTTCAAAAAACATAGTTCTGGTGGATGGAACAAAACTGACTCCTGAATTTTTTCCTGCGAATTTTAAACAATGGGACGGTGGTTCAATTCCGTTTACTTTTATGAGAAAAGGAGATAAAACTGACGAAACGGTAGGAATGATGAGCGCGGAAATGTTGAGCGAGAAGTTGAATTCTTTTAAATAAAAAGAACACAAATTCCACAGATTTTCGAACATTTGAAAATCTTCAAATTGATAAAAAACTTAAGAAAAATATATTCATCTGCGTAAATCTGTGAAGTCTGTAAGAAACTCCTTTAAAACCATTTGTTCAGTTTTAATTATCGGAATAATAGCGTCGATTTTTGTGAATTTGAACATTGGTTTCCTAAAATTAAATTTCTCTGATTTTTTTTCTGAAACCCAAAACTCACAAATTGCAGAACTTCGTATTAATCGGGTTCTCGTGATGCTTTTGGCGGGAATTTCCATTCCGACTTCGGGATTTTTGTTGCAGGAATATTTTCAGAATCCTTTGGCGGGACCTTCGGTTTTGGGAATTACTTCAGTCGCAAGTTTGAGTGTCGCTTTTTACATTTTCTTTTCGCAGAATCTTATTTTTCCCGAATTTTTGCAGAACAGTTTTTCTGAGTATTTCCGCGATTGTGGGAAGTTTGCTTTTGATGTTGGTTTTATTGGCATTTTCAAATCGGTTTCAAGATAAAAGTTTTCTCATCATTTTCGGATTTTTGGTTTCGGCTTTAGCGGGAGCGATTGTTTCGATATTGCAGTTTTACGCCGATAATCAAAGTTTGAAAAACTATATTTTGTGGAGTTTCGGTGCGAATAATTCAGTTTCGAGAAATCAGATTTATATTTTAACGATTATCATTTTGATGGGTTTATTTTTAAGTTTTAAAACCATCAAACCGTTGATTGGAAATGCTTTGGGAACAAGTTACGCACAAAGTTTAGGGGTGAATTTGAATGCATTAAAAATCCTTATAATTGTCGCTTCTTCCCTGCTTTCTGCCTCTGTCACTGCGTTTTTGGGACCCATTTTATTTATCGGAATAGTAGTTCCGCA
>NZ_QKQY01000001.1:2460000-3066778 GCF_017312135.1 Pseudonocardia sp. TMWB2A | reverse complement strand
CGCCTGACAAAGCGGTGCCGCTGTCATTCAGACGGTCTTTAACCTCGTCCCACAGGCCGGCCTTGACCAGCGCCGCTTCGACCATGCCCCTCCAGCTCGCTCTTGCTATCGGTAAGGCCGTGGATGCGCGGGCCATAAGCGATATTTTCAAAGATGGTTTTGGGGAACGGGTTGGGCTTTTGGAACACCATGCCGACCCGCGCGCGCAATTGCACAACGTCCATGCCGCTTTTGTAAATATCTTCGCCATCCAGTTCGATCTGCCCTTCGACGCGACAGGACGGGATGGTGTCATTCATGCGGTTCAACGACCGCAGGAAGGTCGATTTACCACAGCCCGACGGACCAATGAAAGCGGTCACAAATTCGTTCGGGATGTCAATCGACACCTTATCGATGGCCTGTTTGGGGCCATAGAAGATCGACACGTCACGCGCCGTCATCTTGGGGGCATTGTTGGTCGGGAGAGGGGAAACAGAAGCCATAATGGACGCGCCTTACCAGCGTTGCTCAAATTTGTTGCGGAGATAGATTGCGAGGCCGTTCATGACGAGCAGGAACAGCAGCAACACGATGATGGCCGCCGAGGTGCGCTCGACAAAACCGCGGCTCACTTCATCGGACCAAAGGAAAATCTGCACCGGCAATACGCTCGACGGCGCGGTCAGACTATCGGGCGGCGTCGCGACAAAGGCGCGCATCCCGATCATCAGGAGCGGAGCGGTTTCACCCAGCGCGCGTGCCATGCCGATAATCGTGCCGGTCAAAATACCGGGCAGCGCAAGCGGCAGAACGTGCTGGAACACCACCTGCACCGGACTTGCGCCCATAGCCAGCGCCGCATCGCGGATCGACGGCGGCACCGCCTTGATGGCATTGCGGCCACTGATAACGATGACCGGCATGGTCATCAGCGCAAGCGTCATACCGCCAACGAGCGGCGCTGAACGCGGCAGTCCCATGAAGGTCAGGAATACTGCCAAACCCAACAGACCGAAGATAATCGACGGCACCGCCGCCAGATTGTTGATCGACACTTCAATCAAGTCGGTCCAGCGGTTCTTGGCCGCATATTCTTCCAGATAAACGGCCGCCAGCACCCCCACCGGAAAGGCGAGCAGCAAGGTGACGAGCATCGTCAGGATCGAGCCTTTAAGCGCGCCCCAAATGCCCACTTGCCCCGGATCTGTCGCGTCGGAGCGCGTCAGAAAACCGAGGTCGAAATTGGAGCTGAGCGCGCCTTTCTGTTCAAGCTGCCCGGCCAGAGCGCGCATTTCCTGCGTGCCTTCACCGCGCGTTGCAGCGGCCAGATCGTCGGACACCGACAGGTCAAAGCTGGTTTTTTCGTGAAGCAGCGACGGCTTGGCAATCACCCGCATCGCGCACTTCGGTCCAGGCCGATTGCGACAAATGCGCCCGCCTTCGGGGCCAACCGCCTGCATCGCGGAAATATTGACCGCTTCCTCAAGTCCGGCCGCTGCCAAGGCCTGTGCGGCATCGGGCGAGCGGATCTGGTCTTCCGAAATCGTGAGGCCCAAGGCTTTGAAGTCCATCGGCACAACCATTTCGCTGCGCTGGAAACCGCCAATGCCGTTCGAGGTCATGGTGACAAGCAGGAAGGCAAGGAACAAGGCCGACACAAGGATCGCGCCCAAGCCGAACAGCCGGAACCGGCGCTCTGCCGCATGGCGTTTGCGCCGCCGCGCCGTCATAGCAGGACCGGCCCAATCGGTGGGGATACGCGTATCGTTCACAGGAAGAGCAACCTCATTCATAAGCTTCGCGGAACCTTTTTACGACACGCAGCGCGATGATGTTCAGGATCAGCGTCACGATGAACAGCACCATGCCGAGCGCGAAGGCGGAGAGCGTTGCGGGATGGTCGAAACTCCCTCGCCCGTCAGCATCGCGACGATCTGGAATGTCACCGTGGTCATGCTGTCAAACGGATTGGCCGATAGATTGGCCGCAGCCCCTGCCGCCATCACGACAATCATGGTTTCGCCGATTGCGCGGCTTATGGCGAGCATCACGCCCGCAACAATGCCGGGGAGCGCGGCGGGAACCAACACTTTGCGGATGGTTTCCGATGTGGTCGCGCCCATTGCGAGCGAGCCGTCGCGCATGGCTTGCGGGACCGCCGCAATACTGTCATCGGCCATCGACGACACGAACGGGATAATCATGATGCCCATCACCAGACCCGCCGCCAAGGCGCTTTCGGTCGAAGGGTTGGACATCCCCATCATCACCGCAAAGTCGCGGATTTTGGGCGCGGACGGTAAGCGCGGCGAAATAGCCGTAAACCACGGTCGGAAATACCAGCGAGAATTTCGAGCAGCGGCTTCACCCATTTACCGCACTTGGGGGCGATGCATATTGGGTGAGATAAATGGCGCTCATCAGCCCCAGCGGGATAGCGACAATCATCGCGATAATCGCGCCGATGAAGATGGTGCCCCAAAAGAGCGGGAGCGCACCGAAATCCTTGCCTGCATCCGCCGTCGGCGCGGCCATCGGGTTGGGCGCCCAGTGGGTGCCGAACAGGAAATCTATCGGCGAAACCATCGTAAAGAAGCGACCGGTTTCAAACAGAAGCGAGGCGATGATGCCCACCGTCGTCAGGATCGCGACAAGCGATGCCAACAACAGTGTCATCATCACGACTTTTTCAACCTGCGTGCGCGCCTTGAAATCCGGACGCAGGCGCAAATAGCCGAACGCACCGCCCGCAAAGCCGATAATCAAGGTCACAACCGCGCCGATAATGCCGTAAAAGCGCATCGCTTCGCGGAAAGGCGCGGCAAGCTGGTTGGCGAGCGGATTAAACGCGCCCGCCCCGGTCATCGCGACGCTGCGCGCTTCGGCGAGGATGGCGTTGCGCTCCATATCCATTGCGGGCAGTTGCGCCGCTGCCGGATCGGCTAGCACCGCCTGGAACACCAAGGATTGCGACAGGTTCATCCACACAATCGCAAACACCGCCGCAGGGATGACCGCCCACAATGCCGCATACCAGCCATGATAGGCCGGAAGCGAGTGGACGGCCCCGCGTGCGCCTTTCCGGAACAACCGGGCACGCGAGCGCCCGGCGATCCAGGCCACCAGCCCCAGACCGGCAACCAGCAGGAAAAATATGGCAGGCGACACGCGTTTACCCCTCTAACCGGAATGACATCATCATCGGTTTTGCAGCTTATTTCAGAGCCGAGCCATCCATCGGTTTCATCGACGCAACAATCTCCGCATTGGCTTTGCGCACATCTTCCGGCGAAATCACCATGCCCTGTTTCTTGAGATAGCCGTCCGGTCCCCAAGCCTTGGCATATTCCGCAGCAAATTCCTTAAGGCCCTTGATCGCATTAAGGTGCGCCGCCTTCACATAAATGTAGAGCGGACGCGCGCCGGGATAGGTGAAGTCCGAAATCGTTTCATAGGTCGGCTGCACGCCGTCCATCGGAATCCCTTTGAGCTTGTCCGGATTTTCTTCGAGGAAGGAATAGCCGAAAATGCCGATGGCTTTGGGGTTGGCGACGATCTTCTGGACGATCAAATTGTCATTTTCACCCGATTCTACATAAGCGCCATCGGTGCGCACATCGGTGCAGATTGCTGCGTGCTTATCCTTGTCGCTTTCCTTTAGCGCCTTGGTTGCGGCGTCGGTGTCGCAGCCTTTGGTGAGGATGAGTTCCGCCAGAGCATCGCGCGTGCCGCTGGTTGCGGGCGGGCCATAAACGAGGATCGGAAGGTTCGGCAGCGCCGGGTTCACATCATTCCAATTTTTGGCGGTGTTGGGCTTGCCGAACGGATTGGCCGCAAGCGCCTTATACACATCAACCAGCGTCAGCTTCATCGACGGGCCGCTGCTTGCTTCGGCGAGTGCGATACCGTCCAGACCGACCTGAATTTCCACCACATCCTTGACGCCATTTTTGACGCAATCTTCAAATTCCGATTTTTTGATCTGGCGTGATGCGTTGACCACATCGGGATGGGCGACACCAACGCCTGCGCAGAAAAAGCTTCATACCCGCGCCCGTACCGGTCGATTCAATAATCGCCGATTTGATGGTCGGGTCGGTCTTGGTCAGCGCCTCAGCAACGGCTTTGGAAAAAGGAAATACGGTCGACGATCCCACAGCGCGGATCTGGTCACGCGATGCGCCAGCCCCGCCGCTACCGCCGCTGCCACAAGCAGCAAGCGAAACAGAGGCAACCAGTGCGGCAACGATAGTTTTGGAACGAATCATGAGAAGCTCCTGTTGGGCTTGTTTCCAGTAGTGACGCGCCATTGCCGCACTTGTGTGACACTTCCGTGACAAAGCTGTCATAAAGCTTCGTGAAGCGCAGGAAACCGCACAGAAACGCAAGTCCCCTCGTTCACCACACTGGTGATATCCAATGTGCCGCGATGGCGTTCGACAATATGTTTGACGATGGCGAGGCCGAGTCCCGTACCGCCTGCGGCCTGACTGCGGCCCGGATCGGTGCGATAGAAACGACGGGTGAGGTGCGGCAGATGGTCGGGCTCGATGCCCGCGCCCTTGTCCTGCACAATCAGCATGACCGAATCCCCCACCGGCTGCACCGAAACCGTGACCGCCTCGTCCGGCGCTCCATATTTGAGGCCATTATCGACAAGGTTTCGGATAAGCTGGTCAATCTGCGCATGGTCGCCAAGCACAAAGCTGTGCGGAGTTTCAATGTTGAAGCGGATGCGATGGTCGCCATGCACCGCCGCCACATCCTTGGCGATGGCTTGCGCGGTCGAGGACAGGTCGATTTTGTCGGCGGGCACCTGATGCTTTTCCGCTTCGATGCGCGACAGTGACATTAAATCTTCGACCAGCGAGCGCATCCGCTGGGCTTCGCGCAGCACCGTGTCAAGGAAGCGGTTGCGCTTCGCCACGTCCACCCGCCCGTCATCATCGCGCAGGGTTTCGACATAGCCGATAATCGAGGCAAGCGGCGTGCGCAGCTCATGGCTCGCATTGGCGACAAAATCGGTGTGCGCGCGCGAAATATCGGCCTCGCGCGAGCGGTCGGTAAGCTGGATCAGGCGGTAGCGCGCATCAATCGAGCGCACCCGCATTTCAAACAGGCTGCGCGAACTGGTCAGCCCTTGGATGAGCGTTGCCTGCACGCCATTGTCGCGCCCCTGAGGCTCGGCATTGAGCAAGGCGACCGCTGCCGGATGGCGCAGCGCCACGCGCACATCCTGCCCCACTACATGCGCGCCCAGTTCCAGACGCGCGGTTTCATTGGCGGAGACGATGCGGTTCGCGTCCACCAGCAATAAAGGCGCGTCCACTGGCTCCAGAAACGCGGCAGCAATGTCGGTCACATCATGCGTCGGGACATAGGCATCCTGTTCGGTTTCGCCCGACGTGCCGATAAGCCACAGGCTGCCGAACCACAGCAAAAGAATCGCGGCGACCAACCAAAGTTCTGCGCCCGCGACCGCCATGCCGACCGCCGATATTATCGCTATGAAAAAGGGGCCTTTTGGCATCCGTACATCCCTATTCGCCGCTAATACCAATATGTAACGGACATCCGGTTAGCTGTCACCGTAATGTGACAATCCCGTGACACAGGGAAAATAGTGGTGAAAGAGTGCGAAAACAGGGCGTTGACCTACGCCGTCCGGTGCCATTATTCAAAGGCGCAAAGTTTCGGTGCGCCCCGCATCGTCGGTAATTGTGACAGTTCCATGCCATGCGCGCCCGGCGGAAAAGGCATAGCGGCACAAGGTCGCCCCGATTCGGGCGGAAGGTCCGACACGGCCTGCATTGCGGACATTGGATGTGCCGGAAATGACCAGGTCGTAGCGGTAATTCCGCGAGAGCGGACGCGCGACGGTCAGGGTTAATTCGACCATAGAGCCGTGCTGTGTTTTATGCACCGCAAAGGGGCCGATTTCCTTGGCCTCCATGCTTTTTCCGGTCGTATCAGCAGCGGACATTTCGGGAGGGCTGCCTGTGGAATAATCCGCATTTCCGGTTGCCAAGGCGAGTATTAACCCCAAGGGAAATGAAGAGAGGGGCATCATCCTTTCCTTTCCGTCCGCGCACTTAATTGTCCCGCCCCGGCACAATGTCCGGCGGCAGATCGGGCGGCGTTGGCGCAGCGGGTGGTTCCTGCGCGGTAATCATCGCAACGCCATTGGGATATTGGTTCAAAAAGGCGGTGAGCGCGTCCGGCCCGATTTCGCGCGCGATAAGTTCGGGCGTCGGCTGTTGCCCGCGATTGCGGATGACGTGCCAAGCCCGCACCACATCGCCGAACAGGTTGGGCGCGACGGTATCGGGCGAGGTCAGCCCGGTTTCCTGATCCGGATCATCCGACACCGATGCAAGGTCGGGCGGGAGCTGCAAGGTGGTGGCCGCTTCCTTGGACGCGACGGGCCGATGCGGCACCGCTTCCACCTTGGTCGGGGGATGCCGCCCCGGCGGCTGGATTTGTTCGATCATAACGGCTTGGCGGTTGGAGGCGGGCGGCGCTATTTGCGCAACTTGCCCGCCCGGCGCTTGCGCCAGCGCAGCGGGCGATGCCGCCGCTATGACAAACAGCAATGCGCCGATGCGCGCGCACGCGCCACATTCAAATCCATTCCAAGCCGTCATAGCCTTCATCCGCCTCCGCCGCCCGGACCGGTTTGCGTAACGGTCGTGGACGCGCCGCCATTCTGGATGATGCCAAGGATCAAGCCAACCCCGTCTTGCGTCAGGTTGGCCGTGTTGGCATCGCCATTTTGGGTCAAATCCATCTGGTTATCGCCGCCATTTTGCGACAACGCCGCAACATTATCATTGCCATTTTGCGCAAGCGACAGGTAATTTTGCCCGACCGCTGCCTGCTGGGAAATCAGCGCGCGATTGCCTATGCCATTTTGCGATAGCAACGCGACGTTCGAGCCGCCCGCTTCGGCAAATTGGTCGGCGCTCACCATGTTAAAACCGCCCGCTACATCAACCTCGATCCGGTTGAGACCGGAACCGGCCTGCACGGCTTCAACGCTTTGTTCTTCGCCTTGCATCCGCACTGTTGCCTTATGCGCGCCGTCGCGCTGGACGATATTTGCGCGCATCGCATCGCCAATCTGTTCGACCAAAATGGTCGCGCCAGCCGCTTGCGACTGGTCGGTTGCGAGGGTTGATCCGTTGCCGATCTGGCTGATAGTCGCATTGGACGATTGCGCCGCCACCGGGGCCGCAAGCAAAAGCGGTGCGCTCACCAGCAAAGCCTGTATCAGGGATGGAATTCCGGGAGGCCGTTTCATGACAAAGCCCTTTTCGTAAAACGAGAAAATAAAAGAGGAAGGAGCGGATCTGCGGGGAGACAGGCCCGCTCCTTTCCAGCGATATTATTGTGCTACAGTTGCACCGTTAAAGTTGCCCGACTGCGCCACAACCGACAGGTTGTTGTTCGACAATTGGGTAACGAAGGCGGTGTTCACGAGACCGGTCTGATAGACGCCCGACGCATTGCCATTGCCCGATTGGGTAATATCGGCAAAATTGTCGAAGTTGGACTGGAGCAGTTCGGAATAGTTATTGTCGCCCGACTGGTTGACAAAAGCATCCTGGAACACACCGCTTTGCTCGGCATAGCTGTAGTTATTGTCACCCGACTGGCTGACATCCAGCTCCTGCTGATAGCCGCTCTGATAGGCTTCCGAGCCATTGCCATCGCCGCCCTGAAGGATCCAGGCGCGGTGGTCATAATCGGCCTGCATGATGATGCTGTCGTTCAACGCACCGGTTTGTTCGACATAGGCATCGTGCGAGCCGCTATCCATCTGTTCGATATAGCTGCTGTTCCAGAAGGTCGTGTCACCGCTTCCGGCAAGACCTTGCGAAACAACCGCACGGTTATCGTCCGACGACTGGATTATGGTCGACCATTGGCCGTCATCGCGCTGCGTCACGTCCGCATAGTTATCATCCCCCGTCTGTTCGACATAGGACAGGTTGGAAAAGATCGGGAAGGTTTCGCTGTCCTGATCGACATAGGCTTCGTTGCTGTTGCCCGACTGCAAAATGGTCGATTCATTGATCGGTGCGCTGCCCGCACCGTCATCGGCCTGTTTCACATTGGCGATATTGTCATCGCCAGACTGGTCAATGAGCGAATCCCCGCCCGTATTAGCCCCGGTCTGGTCGACTTGCGCCGCGTTGACATTACCCGACTGGTTGACCGTGCTCGTGCTGTTATTGGCAGCAGCAGGGGCTGCAATCGCTATGGCGGCGATGGACGCCAACAGACATTTTTTCATGACATTTCTCCTGTTATGTGCGGCAAAATCCGGCCGCATTTTTGCCCCGCATCCTGTGGTAGAAAGCATCCGGACGATGCGGAAAAATTTCCGGCGCTTTCAGGTTCAGTTCGTGACGAAAGGAGGAGCGGATGGACGGCAAAGCCACCCGCTCCGCCCGTTCTTATTGCGCTACGCTTGCGGTATTGCTGTTCCCGCTCTGCGTAATCGAGGACATATTGTTGTTGGACATCTGGGTGACGGTTGCGGAGTTATCCGCACCCGACTGGTAAACGCCCGAAAAGTTGTTGTTGCCCGACTGGGTGATGTCCGCCCAGTTGTTCCAGTTCGACTGGAACAGCTCGGAATAGTTATTGTCACCCGACTGGTTGATGATCGCATCCTGGAAATCGCCGCTCTGGTCGACATAGGATTCATTGTCATCGCCCGACTGGTTGACATCAACTTCCTGCTGGTAGCCGCTCTGGTACACGGTCGAGATGTTGCGGTTGCCCGATTGCAGCACCCATGCGCGATGGTCTTCGCCCGACTGGCTGATATAGCTGTCATTCAAGCGGCCCGACTGGTCCACATAAGCATCATGCGAACCCATATCGAGCTGTTCGATATAGCTGCTATTTTCGTAGGTCGTGTCACCGCTGCCGGCCACGCCCTGCGACACAACCGCACGGTTATTGTCCGACGGTTGCCAGATGGTGGACGTCTGCCCATCATCGCGCTGCGTCACATCCGCATAGTTGTTGTTACCCGACTGGTCGATCATCGAGCTGTTCATGGTGAAGAAGGGCGATTCACTGCCCTGATCCACATAGGCTTCATTATTGTCACCCGATTGCAGGATGGTGGAATCATTGACAGGCGCGCTGCCCCACACGCCCGCATCATCGACCTGTTTGACATTGGCGATATTATTGTCGCCCGACTGGTCGATGAGCGAATCCCCGCCCATTGTAGCACCGGTCTGGTCGACCTGCGCCGCATTGACATTGCCCGATTGGGTAACAGTGCTGTTGCTGTTATTGGCAGCAGCAGGGGCGGCGATGGCGATAGCTGCGATCGACGCTAACAGATATTTCTTCATGATATTCTCCTGTTTCATAACTTGAGGTGGAAAAGCCCACCGCTCTTCATCATCCGCATCTCGGTTATGAAAGGCCGGCCGATGCGTATTAATCCGGCGCCTTCTGCGACATATTGGACTCCCCGCGATCCCCTTCCGGCCGACGGTACGGAAGTGACCGGAAGGGGCGGCGGCTGATGGTCTAAAAAGACCCGTCAGCCAGCGGGGGTCTGTTGGCCGGTTGGCGCGGGAGGATTTTGAAACCGTCACAGGACGGCAAAAATTCCCCCGATACTGCCCGGCATATTGATGGTCAGGAGAGCGCAGTCATGGTGCGGAACGGTGCAGTGCGGCTTGGCCTTGTCCCTGCGTATCTGGCTTGATTGCCAAGGGCGGAACGCCATGCTATTTTGCCGCTTGCGGATATTTTATCCGTGCCGGTTATGATGTCACAATCCTGATCGGTCCGGCTCACCAACATTTTCTGATGCCAATCACGCGAATGTTGGTGAGCCCTCTTAATCCTTTCCCTTTTTCTATTGCCCTCACTGATTGGCGAGCGGCGTTGCGCCCGTGTTTTCAGGTTCGATCGGTTTGTCCTTACCCGCAGATTGCGCCGCAGGGCGCGCGCCATCGGACGAAGGCGGAACAGCCACCGGCGTTACCGGTGCCGAAGCTTTCCCCGGCGCGAGCGGCGGGACGAGCGGCGCGACCGGCTTCGGCTGGGAGGCTGCTGGCTGAACCAGTATCGGCTGGGGCTTGGCCACGACCGTCACTTGGGCAGGGCTGGATGCCACAGGTTTTTTCTCGACCGGTATATCAGCTTGCGGTGCGGGTTTCGTAACCGGACCGTTCAATACCACCGCCCGGGGTGTGGCAGCGGGGGCGGAGTGCGCAGGCGCTGCAATCGGTTGCAGCGCCGCAGCAATGGCCACAGGCGCCTGTGTCGGCGGCACCGGCAAGGGTGCAGCTTGCGCCCGCGCGACATTTTTCTGGCACGACGGGCTCCACGGAGCTGTTGGCATAACCACCTTCTCGCCTTTCACGCTGTCGCGTTCGGCAAGATAGGTGCGGATCATGCCTTGGGCATATTCATCGGTGGTATTGAAGCACCACAGATTTTGCACCGCGCCTTCCATGATGAGCGAATGGACCGCTTTTTCAATCGCGTGCTGGAGCGCCAATTCGTCCGGCTCATTATAGGCAAAGCCTGCTTCGGCTTCGAGCAGGTCCTTGAAGGCGACATAGCGGAACGCATCTGCGCCCGCCGAAACCGACGCAATCGTCTTGCGCACGCTCACATTGGCCAGCACCTCGCCGGTCTTGACGCTGACCGCGCGCAGGAACAGGGTGATAGTATCTTCGCGATATTGGGTATGCGCCCCAATCCCCAGAAAACGCGCGCCCACGCCGCCCGATTTGGTATTGCTGTCATAACCGATAATCCCGCCTTCCAGCAGGATGCCTGCAAACAGCAAGGGCGGGAGCGCGTTAGGGTTGACCTTTTTTTCGCCCAGATAATTGGCGCGCATTTCGCGGATCACCGCCCGTTCGCGCAGCACATTGTCGAGCCGTTCGCGCTCGATCACCTGAAACCAGCTCCGTTGCCCCGAATCCTGCAAAGCCTTGATGAGGATCGAGGTCGCCCCTTGCGTCACCGCGCGGGAAAGGGATTGCGTATTTTCGGAACTTTTGAACTGACCGGTCTGGTCGGTAAAGCCATAGACCGCTACCGGAACCCGCTGTCCCGGCGAAGGGAGCGAGGTTAATTGCTCCAGCGCGGGGGAAGGTTTCAACATCTTGGGCGGTTCCCATACCGCCTGATTATGGGCGGCGCATCCCGCCAAGCTCATCGACGCTGCTCCAAGCAATGCCGTCGCGCATTTCAACATCTGTGGACTATTCATGCCCCCAACTCCCTTTCAGCGCGACCGTGATTATCCGCCGGTGCTGGCTTGCAGCAGCGGAACGACGATTTCTGTAGTGGTGCCATCCGCCAGATTGGTGATGATGAGCGTCACGGAATCGAGGCTCCGGACAAATTCGATCATCTGATCGCCAAAACGGATGGTGCCGGATTCCTGAGCATTGGGGCCGAAGATCAGGTCCGTAATCTGGGTCGCAAGCGATGACAGCAGCCGACTTTGCAACGTGCGCAAAAATTGTTGCGCCGGGTCCTGGCTGTTGACCGCATTGGGATCTTTATATTTGTTGATGCTGTTCGCAATGCCCAAAAGATGGGCCGAATTAAACGGGTTACCACCAAAGGACGGATTGTTGGGCGTATAAACCATATCGGACGCCGCAACGGGCGCAGAGGTCATGACGCATAGCAGGGATAGCAAAATCGCAGGTCGCTTAAACATGTTGATGCCCTCATCAGCAAAGTAACGGGGCGACCCAAAGTTAATTTCTTATTTGCTAGGCTTGTAAAATACGCTTGGGCCTATCGCCTTGTCAACATTGTCGTGTTTACAACTATATAGGATATTGAATTTAATAGTTTATTTCGATAATTTGGGCTGCGTCACAAACATGTTTCGGTTGTAAAAACCGGACAGAAATTTACATTTGAGCACTGTTGAAAATGGCGAGTCGCCCGACGGGATAAGCGCATGATTTTGCACCAAGTAGATATCCTTACCCTTGAGCGGACTACCGTAGCCTATTCTCATACTCACCCAAAAAAATGCGTTCAGCGGCTATAGGCTCTGACCAGATTTTGCGTGCTTGGGGAGAGGCAGGCAGATCAATTGGAGTCTGATCATTTTCTGACCATCACACCACATCAGCACAAGGTCCGCGAGTGTCGGAAAAAGTAAAAGATCAAGGATTTTCGTAAAGGGGGAAATGGTGGGCGATGACAGGCTCGAACTGCCGACCCTCTCGGTGTAAACGAGATGCTCTACCAACTGAGCTAATCGCCCATTTCCGTGGAAGCCGCGCAATAGCTAGCATTTTGAAGGGTTGTCAATAGGCTTTTCACCTAAACGAAAAGAACCAATGAGAAACGTTCGTAACTGAGAGTCCCGCAGAATTCCCGAACTTTGTTCACGGAAGGTTCTTACCCCGGCAGCCCTTAATCCGAAAAACTGGTCCGCCCTTTGATGGCAATAAAATAGCGCATCATGCCCGCTGCGGCCTCGTCGGAAAGGCCGATATATACGCGCCGCCCGTCATCGGGATCGGCATGGCGGACGAACAGCCCTGCATCGGTCATCGTGCGAATCCAGCGCAGCGCGGTGGTTGCAGGGACTGCCGATGCGATACACAGGCTCGACACCGAAACATTGGCGCCCGAAAGCCGCGCGGCCATGAGGTCGAGCAGCATATCCCAAGCCGGACCGGCAAAGATTTCGGGCGGGAAAAACTGGTCGCGCATCCGGCGGATCCGGATAACCTGCCGCACATCGTCAGCCGTGACACCGGGTGCAGGCGCCGCACTTGCGCCAAAGCCATTGCCCGACAAAGGCGGTTCGGCAACATAGCTGGTTGCCGGGGAGCGCAATTTATTGTCGGGATTGTCCTGCGCGTCGGGAAGCCCGTTCGCATCCGCTCCCCCACGCCGTTCCGCCATTTGCGCGAGTGTTTTCGCAATGCGATTCACTTCTTCGGTGAGCTTATGGATTTGCGCGGCTTCCGACTCATTCTTGCTGTCATGCAGCGCAAATTTATGGCGCGACCCCATAATGGCAGCGGTTACGGTACGTTCCCTATCGTCTGGTCTGGAAAGTAATGTGACATGGTCGTCATCAAAAGCGGCATAACCTTGATCAAGCGCCGCGCCATGCGCGACCCACACCAGCCGGATGCTCCCGCGCGCAGTCATCAGTTGCAACCGCGCCACCAAGGCATCGGGTGCCGGATTATCTTCAAGCTCGACCCATACCAGATCGAGCCCGCTGATCCGGTCGAGAACCGCAGCGGCTTTATCGGGATCAACAATGTTGAGTAGATAGAAGGTTTGCGGCGGCCACAAACGTTCCCAACGACTGGCCTCTGTATCGCCCCTTGTAATGATCACAGTGCGCTCGGCACCGCTATACGCATAATCCAGCGCCGCGCGGTCATCCTCGACCGGAATTTGTCCCTCTTCCCGCATGATCCGTACCTTGGTCCAATAGGTTGCGCGCGAGCGCCCGGCATCTTCATGCGTCATTTTGCTCTCACCCTCAATCTATCTACTATGGTTCGCGCGATTTATTGACCAAAGCGGAGGAAACCGGAAAGAGGGCTTGGTCCGATATGGAGGGAATGACTAGGCGACGACATAGGGCAAACATAGGAAGTCTCTTAATTCCATCCACAAATAACTGACATTCATGTCAAATATTGAGCGCAAAAATCCTGTCCGATTTCCATCCATAATGGATAAGAATAAAGCTTTTTACATTTAGCCTAGCGTTTCCCGTCCAGCTCTTGGCAGCCCGCGCGCGCCGCCTTAAACGGTCGCTGATGGAAGCCTATGTCCTCAAATATAAAGTCCGGCGTTTCGTGGCGCGCTTATGGTATTGGACGCGGCAAATCCTGCTGGTGGGCCTGTTGCTCGCCCTGCTCCTTCTGGTCTGGCGCTGGCAGGACCGCACGGCAGAGCATATCCGCTCCCGTCAAGGCGACAGCATCACCGTGGTCGACGGCGACAGCATAGTTTTGCGCCAAGGGTCGGTGCGGCAAACCATCCGCATTTCCGGCATTGATGCCCCAGAATATCGCCAATCCTGCACCGATGAAAAAGGCGCAGCATGGGCGTGCGGCAAGGAAGCGCGCACGGCGTTGGAGACAATCATCGCCAATCATGCTTTGCAATGTGTGGTCGCCGCGCGCGATGCCTATCAGCGCGCGGTTGCATCCTGTTCGGTCGAGGGGGTTGCCGACATAGGCCGCGAAATGGTCCGGCGCGGTATGGCGGTATCGGGCGCGGAAACCACTGACAGCCGCTATAATGACGGCGGCCCCTATCTACGCGAAGAGGCCGAAGCGGCGCGGGCCGAGCGCGGAATATGGCGCGGGCCATTCGAACGGCCTGCGGATTGGCGTGTGCGGCATCCGCGCACCGCTGAAAATTAAGCGGTCGAAAATTAAGCAGCCGAAAATTAAGCGACTTGCCACCATGTTACGCCGTCCCGCATGGCGCTGGTGACACGGCCCGCCACTTCCAGATAGCGCAAATGCGCCAGAGCTTCACCGGTTGCAAGCCCGCGATGGCTGTCGCCAATCACGCGGTTGAACAGGATGGGGAAGCAATCCACCGCCGTGCGCGGCGCTTCGGCGCAATGGACAACAAGCGCATCCAGCCGCTCAAGATGCTCGGTTTTAAGCGCCTTCAACCGCTCATGCGCGCCGCGAAACGGTTCGCCATGCGCAGGCAGCACCAGCACATCTTCGGGCAAAACGCCCAGCAGCTTGTCTATTGACGCCAGCCAATCGCCAAGCGGATTGGCCATCGGCTCACTCGCTCCCAAGGACACGTTCGAGCTGATCTTGGGCAAAATCTGGTCGCCGGAAATGAGGATATTGGCAGCTTCATTATAAAGGCAGGCATGTTCGGGGCTATGGCCCGACCCGACCACCACGCGCCAAGACTGCCCGTCACCCAGCGGCAAAATCTCGCCCTCTTCCATCCGTACATAGCCATGCGGCATATGGTGGATGACGTGGCGCAGTCGGCCCCAGCCTTCTTTAGCGCTTTCGGCAACCTGTTCTTCGGTCCAGCCCGCCGCGCGGCGGAAATCTAGGACCGCCGCAGGCACCGCTTCCTGCACGTCGGCAATCACGAATTTGGCGGTGAGCCATTCCTGCCGCGTCATATGCAGCGGCGCACCGTCGCGTTCGGCAAGCCACCCCATTAATCCGATATGGTCGGGATGCATATGGGTGGCGATCAACCGCGTAACCTTGCGGCCTTCCAGCGGCCCTGCAAACAAAGCCTCCCACGCTGCGCGGCAATCGGGCAGACGGATGCCGCTATCGACGATGGTGAGCGCACCGCTTGGCGCGTCGTCAATCACCCAGCAGTTGATATGACCGAGCGATCCCGGCATCGGGATGCGGACCCAGCCGATCCCGTCTGCAATCGCAATAAGCTCGCCCACCTCTGGCGTGCGGGCACCCCAAGGATAGGTTAGCCCCCGATCTTCGGTTTCCAGAAAACCGTCATCGCCGGTGAGCGAAGCGTCGGGGGAGCGCATGGCAGGCGATTAAACGTCGTGGCCGGGTGCCCGGAACGGGTCGGCTTCGGCAGCAAGTGCCTCGTCTGCCGCCTTGGCCGCCGCTTCACGCTCGGCGCGCAATTCTTCGATGAGCGCTTCGCGGTCCCCGGCAAGACGCGCATCGGTCGGCGCTTCAAGCCCCGCCTTTTTCGCGGCCTTCGCAACCACAGCGTCCAGTTCGCGCTGCGAGGTCAGGCCCAGCGTTACCGGATCTTTCGGCACGATGTTGGCGATGTTCCAGTGGCTGCGCTCGCGGATCGCGGTGATCGTGTTGCGGGTCGTGCCGATAAGCTTGCCGATCGCGCCATCCGAAATTTCGGGATGGTTGCGGATCAGCCAGGCAATGCCGTCGGGCTTATCCTGACGCTTGGAAACCGGCGTATAGCGCGGGCCTTTGGTGCGACGGACCTGCTCCGGTCCCTTCGACATTTTGAGACGATAATCGGAGTCCGCCTGACCCTTTTCGATTTCTTCCATCGTCAGTTCTTGCGCGCGCACAGGGTCGCGGCCGGTATGTTTGGTGCCCGCGGTTTCGTCCGCAATCGCCTGCACTTCAAGGATATGAAGGCCGCAGAATTCGGCGATTTGTTCAAAAGAAAGCGCAGTATTGTCAACCAGCCAGGTGGCGGTCGCATGGGGCATGAGCGGTTGAGACATGGTCTCTTCTCCGTAAGAATAAAATAAAAGGGCCGCCCCACGCGGGAGCGGCCTGTAGAGCGCAGTTCGTAGCGCCTTTAAAGGGGTTACGCAAGCGAAAGGCTGGGGATGGGGGCTAGCGCTTCCAGAAATTGTTCGGCGCTGGCCCTCCAG
Organism: Pseudonocardia sp. TMWB2A; assembly: GCF_017312135.1. NCBI lineage: Bacteria > Bacillati > Actinomycetota > Actinomycetes > Pseudonocardiales > Pseudonocardiaceae > Pseudonocardia > Pseudonocardia sp. TMWB2A. The sequence continues at coordinate 3,050,421 of NZ_QKQY01000001.1, read as the reverse complement.
CTAAAGTTGCGGGCATGGGCGATGCACGCCGCGGGATCGATCAAAAGCGCGAATTCCAGCGATTTTTCGAGGTCGTTGTGCAACGCTTTTGTGAGGGGGCCGAGGACGTCGGTGGGGCCGGTGACGGGGTAGGCCGCAACGGGGACACCGCTCGCCAAAGCTTCGACCATGACAAGCCCGAATGTGTCTGTTAAACTTGGAAATACAAAGACTTGTGCGCTGCGGTAGGCGGCGGCAAGTTCTTCTCCGGACAATGCGCCAAGGAACAACACATCGGGGTAGCGGGCTTCGAGAGCGGCGCGCGCGGGGCCGTCGCCTACTACCAATTTAATACCAATTTTCGGGAGCTTCAAAAAAGCCTCGATATTTTTCTCCACCGCGACGCGCCCGACATAGAGCTGCACGGGGTAAGCGGCGGTTTCGGGGGGCGACGCGGGGGTCAATTGCGGGGCCAATTCTTCGCCTACCTGCTCGCCCTCCCCGGCCCGTGCCGCAATCGCCGCCAGTACCGCCGGATGCTTGGGACCATCGGGGCGGAACAGCGTCATATCGACGCCGCGACCCCAATGGGCGAGATGGGTAATGCCTTGCGCGCGCAATTCTTCGCGGATCTGCGGGGTCGAAGCGAGGACCGCCTGCGCAGGCCCATGAAACCAGCGGATATAGGGCCAGATTGCGCGCGCGGGCAAACCGGTGCGCTTGGCGACATAGTCGGGAAATTGGGTGTGATAGGCGGTGGTGAACGGCACGCGGTTCACCAGACACCAGCGCCGCGCGGCAAGGCATAACGGCCCTTCGGTCGACAAATGGATGGCGTCAGGCTGGAACGCCTTGATCCGCTCCCCGACCGTCTTGGGCCGCGTCATGGCGAGCCGGATTTCCGGATAAGTCGGGCACGGCATCGAGCGATACTGGTCGGGCGTAATCATGCCGACCGTGTGCCCCATCGCCACCAGCTCCGCGCGCACCGCCTGAAGCGTGCGCACCACGCCATTCACCTGCGGCTCCCATGCGTCGGAGACGATGAGGATGCGCATTGGCCGGTCGTGGGGGGAAATTGTGGATGAAGCTTTATTGAGCAAAGTCATGAGGACGTCCTTCGACTTTCAGTGCGATAAACCCACCCTCCGTCATTGCGAGGAGGCAAAGCCGACGAAGCAATCCAGTGTTGCGCGCCTTGGCTCTGGATTGCCGCGCCGCTCCGCGGCTCGCAATGACGAGGGGGGATGTGTGGAGGTGAGACGCATGGAGACGTGGGATATAAATGCCCCTTCCCCTCTCCCCTTGTGGGCGTGTTTGGGGATGAGGGCCGAAATTGCCCCCGGCAATTTCTAAACCATGCGGGGCGTGGTTTACCCTTAGCGCCAAACACGGGATGCGCAGACTTAACGAACGAAGTGAGTTTAGTTGGAGCTGGGTGAGGGGTAAGCGAGCCGCAGGCTCGCGCGATTGCAATGGCAATCGCCCACCCCTCTTCCAAGTCCGGCTAGGCGCATTCGCGCCAAGCCTCCCTATCCTTCTCCCACAAGGGGAGACGGGGGTGCCTGCGATGCGCTGGCTTATAATCGCCGCCTCACGCCGCCGTTGCGACCGAAACATCTTGTCCGGCCTGCTCGGCGGCGCGCGTTTCTTCGGCTTTGCGTTTCGCCATTTCTTCGGGCCAGTGGAGGATTTCCATGCGGCCATCTTCATGTTCGACCAAGGCGGTGCAGCCTTCGACCCAATCGCCGTCATTATAATAAGCAACGCCCGATATATCGCGCATTTCGGCGGTGTGGATATGCCCGCACACCACGCCATCGACGCCGCGTTGGCCCGCCGCTTTGGCGACCAATTCTTCGAACTGGCCGATAAATTCGACCGCGTTTTTGACCTTATGCTTGGCGATTTTGGAGAGCGACCAATAAGGCAAATTCATCCAGCGCCGCACACGGTTGATGACGACATTAAGCCGCATCAGCGCGGTGTAGGCCGCGTCGCCGACAAAGGCGAGCCAGCGGTGCGCGAGCATCACCGCGTCAAATTCATCGCCATGCAGCACCAGCAAGCGCCGCCCGTCGGCGGTATCATGCACCGCATGATGGCGGATTTCGACGCCGCCAAAATCCATCCCGCAAAAGGGCCGCAACATCTCGTCATGATTGCCGGGAATATAGACGACCCGCTCGCCGCGCTTGGCCCGTTTCAGCACGCGCCACACCACATCATTATGGCTAGCGGGCCAATAATGTCTCTTTTTGAGCCGCCAGCCGTCAATAATGTCGCCGACCAGATAGAGCGTTTCGCAATCGACATGGTCGAGGAAGTCGATCAGCAGTTCGGCATTGCAACCGCGCGTGCCGAGATGGATATCCGAAATGAAGATGGTGCGGTATCGGAGCCGCTTTTCCGGAATAACCTCCGGAATCCGGAAAGGCGGAAAGCCCGCGCCATCCGCGTCCCAACCCTTCACCGCCGCGCCCTTATCGAACGCCAACCGCATCAAACCGTCCATACTCACCCCGCTCATGCCCATGCTTCAGCGTATGCGGCGGCCTATGGCAGGCTATTGTTACAGTTTGGGGTGGGGGCGCGCCAACGCAGACTTTCGCTGCCACCGGTCTGCAACAAGGATTTTTTCAATCCTCCACTCTGGAAACAGCAAAATATTTGCCCGCACATTGGGCATCCCGTCCGTTTTGACGCTCAACATCTTGAGAGGATATTACGCCGCCACTTAACCGGACTGTTTGACCAACCACAGCAACCCCGCGATTGTTCGGCATAATGATACGAACAGCAACAGGGTCTTGAGCAATAGTCGAGCCAACCGGCCACACAGGCGCAATCATTCCGCCATTATGACTGAGGAATATACATCCGTCTTGTACGATCAATGTCCCTTGCACCCCAGCAGTCAGCAACACATCAGGCCTGTTTTTAGGTGTGTCAAAAGGGTTGGTAAGTAGATTAATCGACGCCTTTGAGCCCTGCACGGGCATTGTGGTGCAACCCGACACCAAGACGCACAAACTGAAAAAGGCTGTCGTCAGTATATGTCTCATTATGCAGTGCCTTCCCCGCTGATGATTGCTGCTTTTGACGGGCAAGAGGAAGAAATTATGCTTGCGGTGTCATAATCCCCCTCCCCGCCTTTAACCGTTACTTCTGTACCCAATACCCACCTTGTTCCGTCAGGAAGGGCAAGTGTATCAGGCCCCACAAAGCGCGTAGCGCGCGGCATCACTGCACGGAAAACACCCTCATATGTTTCAAACACCAAGCAATCACCCTGCACCTGAAACCGCCCTTTTATAATGGTATCAGGAGCCGGATAATTTGGTTCGGTAACACGCTGGATAAATATTTGGGATTTTCGTGTATCTGAGCGTTCCGGCATGAACTGACAGGATGCCAGCATAAGCGGTATCATTAATATCAGGCCGGCATTGAACTGCATTATATTCCGGCCTCCCTAGCCATTAGATTACGATTGTGAGCCGGTCGGGTTCCTGTGCCGTGTAACTGTGTCGCGCGCAGGGCGCGCAGATCAACGTTGTCCGCATCCTGAACGGCGCATAATTTCTGACAATATATGGGAATAAGCGACGTTTGAACCGCTACATTATGTGGCGTTTTGCGCCAACCATCCTAAGGGCGCGCGCAACCCTTGCCTTATATGACGAAACGCATCCGAAATACGCTTATGCTCAATATCAGCCATCACTGTGCGCCTTGGTGGGAGGGCCATTTTGGATAAGGCGTCGGCTGTCTAACGGTGGTAATAATAGAGTTTGGCGGCGGAGTCATTTTTGGGTGAGCGCGTCGGTGTGCCTCATTCTCGTCAATTTTCTATTTTTCTAGGCGGCATCTACACCTTCTCACGTCACGGTGGGATCATGACCGGCATTTAGTTCATCCCCATCCTTGCGGATGAAGCTGATCGGGCCTTGGGGTTCGATGATGGCATAGGCGATCTGGTCGATGCGGCTGATGCCTGCGAGGCGCATCTGGGATTCGACCTCAGCCACGGTGACGCGGTCGCGTTTCAGATTTTCTTTCAATAATTGCCCGTTACGGACGATGACTTGCGGGGTGCCGTCGAGCAATTTTTCGGCGCGGCGGGATTTGAATGTGATCCAGCTCAGCGCACTCGCCAGAAATGCGAAGGTCGCAATTGCGAGCAGGCCGCCGGTGAGGCTGGTGTCGCTATGGGTGACCGCCTGTTGTGCGAGATCGCCCAACACCATCAGCGTAACCAGTTCAAAGGGCGTCAATTGCGCCAGCTCTCTTTTGCCCATCAAGCGGATGACGCAATAAAGGATGGCAAACATCACGCCCGCGCGCAGGACAATATCCATCAGGGCAATATCCGGACTGAAAGAGGCAGGGCGACAAGGTGCGCGTCGCCATCATAAAGGCTGATGCGTCCTTCATTCGTGCCGACAAGCGGCGGGTTATTCTGTCCGTCAATATGAAGCGTTACGCTTTGCCCCGCTTCAAGGGGCGCGAGCGTAAATGCCCATCCTTCCGGCTCTACCGTCTCTTCGGACGGGGCGGGAATGAAGGAATTGATTGTCGTGTCTTGCCACAAAGTTTCGGAAATTTTGACCACTGGCCGCGCGATACCGTGATGGGCGGTGATGCGGATTCGGGTTTCAAACAAAGTGCCGTTGCGCAAGATATGCGGCGTTTTCACGGCAAGCTTGGCGGCGGCGCTGTCGATTGTAATTTCGGGTGACGGAGCGCCGCCCAAAAGTCCGCTCGCGCCGGTCGCTACAATCGCGCCCAAAATGAGGATGCCGCTCCATGTCGGCAAGCGACGCTCATTATGCGTCTCCAGCCCGTCAGGGACGTCAGCAGCGAGCGTTTCTGCCACTATGCGTCCTCCATTTCCTTGAGCATCATTCGGAACGCATCTTCAAGACAGCGCGCGCGGGTCGCCTCGCGGCCAATATCGCCATAGTGGCGCGCGACATGGGTGACGGGGCCGTCGGCCGTCATGACGGCAAAATGCACGAGCCCCGCTTCGTCATCCGGGCCTGCATCACCCGCATAACCGGTGATGGAGAGCAGCAGATCGCTGCCGGATTTTTCGCGGATATGGGCGACCATCGCTTTGGCGACAGCTGCGCTTACCGCGCCTTCGCTCGCGATGAGGTCGGGCGAGAGGCCGAGCAACTTCACTTTGGCCGCGTCGGAATAACAAATCACCGCGCCATCCACCATGTGCGAGCAGCCTTCGATTTCGGTGAGATAGGCAGCGATCAGGCCGCCGGTGCAGCTTTCGGCGGTCGATATGCGCAATTTGGCCGCACTCGCCCGTTGTAACACATCGCGCGCCAACTGTTTCAATGCGTCATTGGTGACAGGTGCCGCCGCGGCCATACTTGCCTCCTTCCACCCAGAAGATTACGGTTTCGCGTGGGAGAAGTTCCTGCGGGCGGTATGTGCAGCGCGCCGCGTGCATTGGACCCGGATATCGGAACCAGTGGCATTTTTCGGGGAGCGTGCTAAGGGCGCACCCCGACCCACCCCTTCCTTCAACCGGTTTCACAAAGTCCGCGTCCCATGCTCAATATCAATGCCATCACTGTGCGCCTTGGCGGGCGGACCATATTGGATAAGGCGACGGCCGCCTTGCCGCCTAAATCGCGCGTCGGACTGATCGGGCGCAATGGCGCGGGCAAGTCCACTTTGATGAAGGTGATGATCGGGCTTTTGGAAGCCGATGATGGCGCGCTCGAAATGCCGCGCAAGACGCGCATCGGCTATATTGCGCAGGAAGCCCCCGCGGGCACCGCGACGCCGTTTGAAACCGTGCTCGCCGCCGATACCGAGCGCGCTTCGCTCATGGCCGACGCCGACATTTGCACCGACCCTGACCAGCTTGGCGATATTCACGAGCGGTTGATTGCGATTGACGCTTATACTGCCCCGGCCCGTGCGGCGCGGATTTTGGTGGGGTTGGGCTTTGACGAAGAAATGCAGCAGCGCCCGCTCGACAGTTTTTCGGGCGGGTGGAAAATGCGCGTGGCACTAGCCGCATTGCTTTTTTCCGAACCCGATTTGCTACTGCTCGACGAGCCTTCCAACCATCTGGATCTGGAAGCGACCTTGTGGCTGGAAAATTTCCTCAAAAATTACCCAGCGATGATGGTGGTCATCAGCCATGAGCGCGACTTGCTCAACAATGTGGTTGACCATATCCTCCATCTGGAGGGCGGCAAGGTCACGCTTTATGCGGGCGGCTATGATGCGTTTGAACGGCAACGCGCCGAACGCGCCGCGCAGCTTGCGGCGGCCAAGGCTGCCCAAGACGCCCAGCGCGCCAAGTTGCAGGACTATATTGCGCGCAATAGCGCCCGCGCTTCAACCGCCAAGCAAGCCCAATCGCGCGCCAAGGCGCTCGCCAAGATGCAGCCGATTGTGGCGATGGTCGAAGACCCCAGCCTGTCATTCGACTTTCCCGATCCCAGCGAATTGCGCCCGCCGCTGATCACGCTCGATCTGGCGAGTGTCGGTTATTCGGAGACGCCGATCCTCAAGCGATTGAACCTGCGCGTTGACCCCGATGACCGCATCGCACTGTTGGGGCGCAACGGTAACGGCAAGACCACGCTCGCGCGGTTGCTCGCCGCGCAATTGACGCCGATGGAAGGCGCGATGGCCTCTTCAGGCAAGATGAAGGTCGGCTATTTCACCCAATATCAGGTCGAAGAACTGGACGGGAGCGATACCCCGCTCGAACATATGACCCGCCAGATGAAGGGCGCGACGCCGGGCGCAGTGCGCGCGCAGCTTGGCCGCTTCGGCTTTTCGGGCGACAAGGCGACGACGTTGGTGGGCAAGCTGTCGGGCGGCGAACGCGCGCGGCTGGCGCTGGCGCTCATCACCCGCGATGCGCCGCATTTGCTCATTCTCGACGAGCCGACCAACCACCTTGATGTCGATGCGCGCGAGGCGTTGGTCCAAGCGCTCAATGCCTATGACGGCGCGGTGGTGATTGTCAGCCATGACCGCCATATGATCGAACTGGTCGCCGACCGGCTTGTGCTGGTCGATGGCGGCACCGCGCAGGAATTTGGCGGCAGTCTCGATGACTATACCGACCTTATCCTGGGTAAAAATCCCCCCAAAGCTGTAATCACGGATGAGCCGCGCGAAGAGGCTCCAGCTGCACATAAGGCGACCAACAAGAAAGAGGACCGCAAGGCCGCTGCCGAAGCCCGCGCCAAGCAGGCTGATTTGCGCAAGGCGGTGAAGCAGGCCGAGGATGAACTCGCCAAACTCACCAAGGAGCGCAGCGCGGTGGATTTGGCGATGTTCGACCCCAAAGCGGCAACGCCCGCGCTAGCAAAGCTGACCATGTCGGACCTCGCGCGCAAACATGGCGAACTCACCAAAGCGATGGAAGAGACCGAAGCGCGCTGGATGGAAGCTGCGGAGAAGTTGGAAATGGCGGGGGCTGCATAAAAAGCCCTCCCGCTTGCGAGAGGGGTTGCACTATTAGCCCCTCCCCTTCAGGGGAGGGGTTGGGGTGGGGGCTGTCCGTATAGCACAGAGCTAACCGCTAGCCCCCACCCCACTGCGACTAAGAATTTTCGCTGTCGCTTCAAATTCCTAAGTCTCCGTTGCCCCTCCCCTAAAGAGGAGGGGCATATACATCGAGACCGCTCCCCCAGAACTAACGCCCCCTCACCCCAAATTTTCCCTATTGTGCAGCGCAACAAAATCGGGCAGCTTGGGTCATGTCAGGTACAGGGCTGTGCGGTATTGCGATATTCCGACGATGAAAGGCCCGGCCGTGACGCGCAGGCGGAACCGGATACCAACCCGAACCTAAAGGGGATATTTATGCGTTCCATCTTGCCCGGCCTGTTGGCCGCCTCCGCTTTATTTACCGCCGCGCCTGCCTTTGCGCAGGATACCGACCCGCCCGCCGCCGTCAGCGTGTCGGGCAGCGCGACTGTTACGTCCGACTATCGTTTCCGCGGCGTGTCGCAAACCGACAAGGATTTCGCGGTGCAGGGCGGGATCACCGTCACCCACCAGTCCGGCCTTTATGGCGGTATATGGGGTTCGACCATCGACGATTATGTCGCGGGCGGCGCGGATCAGGAGATTGACCTCACGCTCGGCTATAAAAAGGATTTGGGCGGCACCACGCTCGATGTCGGCGCGATCTATTATGTCTATCCCGGCGCGGAGAAAATCACCCCCGGCCTCAATACCGATTTCATCGAAACCTATGCCGCGCTGTCGCATACGCTAGGGCCGGTCAATGCCAAAGCGAGCATCGCTTATGCCCCCAAACAAAACGCGCTGTCGGTCGGGCATGGCAAGGAAGATAATCTCTACCTCGCCGCCGACCTGTCTGCGGGTATTCCCACTACACCGGTCACGGTCAACGCGCATGTCGGGCATAGCATCGGCCCGTCCTATTTGACGATCGGCAACAGCTATACCGACTGGAGCATCGGCGCGACCTATGTGTGGAAAAGCCTGAGTTTTGGCGTGACTTATGTCGATACCGATAAGGCGCTCTATAGCCCGTCAGGCAAGAATGTCGCCAAGGCCGGTGTGTTCGGCACGGTGGGGATTTCGTTTTAAGGCATGAGGGGAAAAGGAGGCAGGCGGCAATAATCCTGTCCTTTTCCTTCTCCCGTCATTCCCGCGAAAGCGGGAATCCATCTGATTCCTTATCCGCACAACGCAACGGACCTTGCAATTTCAAAGTCCGGAGATGGATTCCCGCTTTCGCGGGAATGACGAGGGGTGGGATTGCCGGGATTACGGGCGGGACCGAGGGTGGGTTTCCAAGATCGTTATCCCCCTATCCCAACCCGCTGCCATTCAATGTCGCGCTAAACCGGCTGAACGCGAAGAGTTGCAGCATCGCGAAGCCCACCAGCAGCAAATAGCGGTTCTGCCGCACCGCGAGCCACAGGACGATGAGGCCCAGCACCAGACTGGCGCCCTTATATAAATTGGCGTTCATCGCCGTCTGGCCGTCAGGCGGGGCGATGACGGGGGTGAAGGTTACGAGCAGATTGACGACCGCAAAAATCACAATCGCCCCATATTTGACGAGCGTGTCACGCGGCACTGTCAGGCTCCCCTTGGCCCGGCTCCACCTGAAGGACAATCTTGCCGACATGGGCGCTTGATTCCATGCGCGCATGGGCTTCATTGGCGCGATCGAGCGGGTAGATGCTGTCGATAACGGGGCGCAAATGGCCTGCTTCGACATGGGGCCACACGGTCGAGTGGATTTCATCCGCGACCATGCCCTTGAACGCGACCGAACGGGCGCGTAGCGTCGATCCGGTCAGGGTCAAACGCCGCCGCATAATATCGACCAGGCTGACCTCTGCCTTCAGCCCCTTTTGCACCGCAATCGTCACATGGCGGCCATCTTCGGCAAGGCATTGCATATTGCGCGGCACATAATCGCCGCCGATCATGTCCAGCACCGCCTGACAGCCCTTGCCGTCGGTGAGGCGCAGCACTTCTTCGACAAAATCTTGTGTGTTGTAATTGATCGCATGGGCCGCCCCCAATTCGAGCGCGCGCGCACATTTTTCGTCCGACCCGCAGGTAACGATCACAGTGAGGTCAAACAGCTTGCCAAGCGCAATCGCCATTGTGCCGATCCCGCTGGTGCCGCCATGAACGAGCAGCACATCGCCTTCAACCGCATAAGCGCGCTCGAACACATTGGTCCACACGGTGAACAGGGTTTCGGGGAGCGCGGCGGCTTCGACCATCGAAAGCGCGGCTGGCACGGGGAGGCATTGCACCACCGGCGCAACGCAATATTCGGCATAGCCCCCGCCCGTCACCAGCGCGCATACCGGCTGACCGAGCAGATGGTCGGGCACCGCGCGACCGAGCGCCACCACGGTTCCGGAAATCTCCAGCCCCGGTATAGGCGACGCGCCTTCGGGGGCCGGATAAAGCCCGCGCCGCTGCATCACATCGGGGCGATTGACGCCCGCTGCACCCACTTTGATGAGGACTTCGCCCTCGCCGGGCTCAGGAATGGCGCATGTTGCCAGCGCCAACACATCCGGGCCGCCCGGTTCACAGATAGTTATCGCACGCATTGCGTCAGGCAAATTCATTCAACCCCCCATATAGTTCCGATATTTTTCAGGCACTTCCATATTCCCGTCGCCTGAAAATCTTTCGCGTTAACCTTAATTGCCCTTATTGACAGTGTGGCTCAACGGGTCAACAACCCTGATATGGATTTTGACGAGAATTTGCCACGGCGCAAAAGCGACACGCTGGGGGAACTGGAGCGGGAAAATCTGGACCCGCTATCGGTCGATGAGCTGCACGCGCGCATCCTGGTGCTGAAAGCCGAAATCGCGCGCACCGAAGCGCGCATCGCTTTTGCCGCCAACCATAAGGCAAGCGCTGACGCTTTGTTCAAAAAGGGAGGCTGACCGGCATGGCGCTTTCGCAAGCGCCGCCATTTGCCCCCTTGATGAACCGCAATGGCGACACGACATAGTATCAACGCCGGGGTGGCTTCCTTATCCATGAGCGCCGCCCGGTAGATGGAGAAAATATCTATATGCCGTCCTTTTCGGAAAGCCTCGACAAAACCTTGCACAATGCGCTCCAGTTCGCGTCCGACCGTCGCCATGAATATGCGACGCTCGAACATTTGCTGCTCGCGCTGATAGACGATGAAGACGCCGCCGAAGTCATGCAGGCTTGCGGTGTGGAACTGGGCGAGCTGCGCGATACTGTCACCCATTATGTCGATACCGAGCTGGATTCGATGCGCGTATCGGGCGGCGAGGATCCGATGCCGGGCATGGGATTGCAGCGCGTGGTGCAACGCGCGATCCTCCATGTCCAATCGTCGGGCAAGGATGAGGTGACGGGCGCGAATGTGCTGGTCGCCTTGTTCAGCGAGAAAGAAAGCCACGCCGTCTATTTCCTGCAACAACAGGATATGAGCCGCCTCGATGCGGTCAGCTATTTGTCGCATGGCGTCGGTAAGGGCAGCATGGGCCAGCCGCAACCGGAAGAAGAACAATCGGGCGACGCTGCCGACGCAAAGGGCGAAGGCAAGGCCAAGAAGGAAAGCGCGCTCGACCTTTATACGGTGAACCTCAACGAAAAGGCCGAAAACGGCAAGGTCGACCCGCTGATCGGGCGCTCGGCGGAAGTGGACCGCACGGTGCAGATCCTGTGCCGCCGTTCCAAGAATAACCCGCTTTATGTGGGTGAACCGGGCGTCGGTAAAACCGCAATTGCCGAAGGCTTGGCGCGCAAGATTATCGAAGGCGATGTGCCGGATGTGCTGAAACCCGCCGTCATCTACTCGCTCGATATGGGCGCATTGCTTGCGGGCACGCGCTATCGCGGCGATTTTGAAGAACGGTTGAAGGCGGTCGTCAACGAGCTTGAAAAAATGCCCGATGCGATCCTGTTCATCGACGAAATCCATACGGTTATCGGCGCGGGCGCGACCAGCGGCGGGGCGATGGATGCGTCCAATTTGCTGAAACCCGCTTTGTCGGGCGGCACGATCCGTTGCATCGGTTCGACCACCTATAAAGAGTTTCGCAATCATTTTGAAAAGGACCGCGCATTGCTGCGCCGCTTCCAGAAAATTGACGTGATCGAGCCGAATATCGAGGATAGCATCCGCATCATCCAAGGGCTTCGTTCGGCGTTCGAAAACCATCATAAGGTCAAATATACCGCCGATGCGATCAAGGCGGCGGTCGAGCTTTCCTCGCGCTACATCAATGACCGCAAATTGCCTGACAAGGCGATTGATGTGATTGACGAAGTCGGCGCGATGCAGATGCTCGTGCCGCCCTCGCGCCGCAAGAAAACCATCACGCCCAAGGAAATCGAACAGGTGATCGCGACGATGGCGCGCATCCCGCCCAAAACCGTGTCGAGCGACGACAAGGCGGTGCTGGAGCATCTGGAGCGCGATTTGAAGCGCGTGGTGTTCGGGCAGAATGTGGCGATTGAAAAGCTTGCGAGCGCGATCAAATTGTCGCGTGCGGGGCTTCGCGATCCCGACAAACCGATCGGCAATTATCTCTTCTCCGGTCCCACCGGCGTCGGCAAGACGGAGGTTGCCAAGCAGCTTGCGTCAATCCTCGGCATCCCGATGCAGCGGTTCGATATGTCCGAATATATGGAGCGCCATTCGGTGAGCCGCCTCATCGGCGCGCCCCCGGGCTATGTCGGCTATGATCAGGGCGGTTTGCTCACCGACGCGGTTGACCAGAACCCGCATTGCGTGTTGCTGCTTGATGAAGTGGAAAAGGCGCATCCTGACCTGTTCAACATTTTGTTGCAGGTGATGGATAATGGCAAGCTGACCGACCATCACGGCAAGACTGTTGATTTCCGCAACGTCATCCTCATCATGACCACCAATGCGGGCGCGTCCGACATGGCGCGCGAAAGCATCGGCTTTGGCACCATGACGCGCGAAGATGTTCAGGAAGATGCTGTCAAAAAGCTGTTCACGCCGGAATTCCGCAACCGCTTGGATGCGATTGTGCCGTTCGCTTATCTCCCGACCGAAGTGGTTGCACGGGTGGTCGATAAGTTCATCCTGCAACTGGAATTGCAGCTTGCCGACCGCAATGTGCATATCCGTCTGGACGATGCCGCACGCGGCTGGCTCACCGAGAAAGGCTATGACAAACTCTATGGCGCGCGTCCGATGGGCCGCCTCATCCAAGAGAAGATCAAACAGCCGCTCGCGGAGGAATTGCTGTTCGGCAAGCTGGTGAATGGCGGCGAAGTGCTGGTCCATCTGAAAGATGGCGAGCATGGCAAGGAACTGGCCTTCGAACTCACCCCCGCCCCGCCCAAAGCCGTCGGCAAAAAAGCCGCGGCGAAAAAAGGTAAGGCGGGTGGTGATGCCAAGCCGAAGAGCGAACCTGCGGCAGAGTGAGGAGGAATATCCCCTCCGTTTACGGGAGGGGCAACGGAGACTTAGGAATTGGAGCGAAGCGACAATTCTTAGTCGGAGTCGGGGAGGGCTTTGGTTTAAGCCAACCTTCGCTGGCTAATGCTGACAGCCCCTCCCCCAACCCCTCCCTAAAGGGAGGGGAGATTGGTGGCGCAGCATCTCCCCCCCCAAAAAAAGCGGCGCTTCCTCATTCGGAAACGCCGCTCTTTTTTTTCCGCCTTTCAGCGGCTAATCTTAACGCTTGCGCAGAACGAAATTCTTTGCATCTTCACCCGCATAGGGCTTACCGGTAGCGTCGAGGACGTTCATGCCGCCGTCCACGATGGTCGCCTGCAAGTTGCCGCCAGCGGCATCCAGCACCACGGTCTTGCCGTCAGCGGCCCAACCGATCTTGCCCGAAACCTTGTTGGCGGGCTGGCCTGCAGCGGCGGTGCTGAGGTCATAGCTGCCGTCATCCTTCAACACGAGCGTTGCGTCGCCCGCCGGGGTCTTGCCGACATAACGGCCCGCCCAGTTGGTGACGGTCGGCGTGCCGGTTGCAGCAGGCGCTGCCGGTGCCACTGTGCCGGTTGCATTTTCATTGGCCGCAGGAACGGTAGCAGCGGTCGGGTCTGCCGGGGTTTCGGCCTTTTTGCCGCAAGCGGTGAGCGCCAATGCGGCAACAACCGGAAGAATGAGCATACGCATAGAAGAAAACTCCTCAAAATTCGATGATCCCCGCCCCCTTCGCCGGTCCGGACGATAAAGGCGGTTGCCCGTCTATACCGTGCAAGCCCGACGCGGCATAGCGGAAACAAATGCTTGCACTGCATTTTACATGGGTAAGCCTTAGGGCTGTCCATATGCGAGTCCCGCCGGGGATAGCCGACATAGGCTCCGCGCTTGCTTGTTGACTTTCCTCACCTTTTGAGATGCCCCCCGCATCTCTCGTCACCGCATGGTTAACATTTTGGTAAGTATCTTGCGCTTAACTGGCTAGGTCATGGAAGAGAGCAAGCGCAAACTCAAAATCCGGTTGATTCTTATCGGCTTACTAGTGGTCTTTGCCTCGGTCGCCGCCTCGCTTGCGGCCACGCATATGAGCTTTGTCGTGCAATCCGAAGCCGATTATAGCGACGCAATGATCGCCGCGACGGTCATCCCCTTATGCGTTGCGCCTGCGGCTTATGGCTATTGCGCTTGGCTCAATATGAAGCTGGTCCGCGCCAATGAAAGCCTGCGCCATATTGCGCGGCAGGACGGCCTTACCGGCCTGCTCAACCGCCGCGCTTTCATGGAATTTGCCGATACCGAGCCAATCCATGCCTTTTCGCATATGCTGGTGATGGTCGACATAGACTATTTTAAGGCGATCAACGACACGATGGGCCATGCGGCGGGCGATGTCGCACTCCAGCATATTGCGCGGATTTTAGTGCAGGAAGCCCCGTCCGGCACCTTAGTCGCGCGGTTGGGCGGCGAAGAATTTGCGCTGCTCATCCCTGCAACCGGCGCATGGGATGCGCAGCATTGGCGCAAAATCGAAGCGGAAATCGAAGCAATGCGTGCGCGCCTTGCCGCGCTTCCGGTCATCACCCCCGCAGGCGTTGCGCGCATTACCGCAAGCTTCGGCCTTGCCATCGCGCGCGAACGCGACAGTCTTTACAGCCTGCTCACCCGCGCGGATATGGCACTTTATGCCGCCAAAAATGCGGGCCGCAACCGCCTCATCCGCGCGGCAAGCTAGGGTCGGACGCTAGGCCCGGCGCTTACCGGCAGCGCACATCATCGCTGCTGCCGCGATCAATTTCGCGGCCTGCGACCGCACCGCCAATCGCGCCGATAATCGTGCCGAGCGTCTTGGAATCGCCCGGCGCGATCACATTGCCCAGCGCACCACCCGCTATGCCGCCCACAATAAGCCCGGTCGATCCGTCCGACCGGCGGCAATAATATTGGCCGTTACGTCCGCGATAGATGCGGTCGTCGCTCCGCAAACGCCGCTCGCGATAACGGCGGTCGTTGCGATAATATTTATCGGCATAATAGCGCCCGTCGCGCGGGTCGGGATTATTATAATCATAACGGCCATAACGGTCATAATAGCCCCGGTCATAATAGCCGTATCCGCCATCATCATAGCCGTCGTTATAGCCATAAAGGCCGGTCGAGGCACAGCCTGTAACCAGCGCGGTGGCGGCCACCAGCGGCAGGATCATCAATCGACGCGAGGGCCTAAACGGGAATAAGGGCATGGCGAAACTCCTCTACGCTCTGTTTTTTGCCCCTGACCAGTGTTGCCGCAAACATGTGCGGAGATCTACCGGCCTGCTCCTGTTCAATAAGACAGCCGAAGAGACGTAAAGTTCCGTTTTTTCAGTGTAAAACCTTAAAGTGCGTTCGAATTGACCTGGATAGTTTTGGATTTACCCCATGTCGGCATCGTCACGGTAGAACGATCGCCGTTGATAAGTTTGACCACATGCTCATAGGAGGGCATGCGGTCCTGTGAAACATAATAGATGGTCTTGTCTGCCAAAATCATGGAGACAGAATAAGGCGGCGGAGGTGCCGGAGATTTTTCCTTTTGCACGAAAATTCCGTTCGCATCGTCCGGGGCAACCCATACCGCATTGCCATTATCTCCCAGCGCCACCAGATAACGGTCGGTCGCATCACTGGGCCGATACATGGTCTGATTCTGCTCGAATTCGCGCTCGCGGCACCAGCTTTGCACCGGAGGCAGATTGTCAGATTTGTCCGTTTTTTCCGCTTTGAGGCCGCGCAGGATCATACCGCTCATCGGCGCCAGAAAAATATTCGCATGTTCCTTCGGGACATCCTTGACCGTCGCATCAAATGTCAGCGGTGTCGCGCATGGAATAACCGGCGTTGCAACAGGTGCATTGGCGATTTTCGACGGCCACGAAATTTCTGCCAGCGCACGGTCGAGCATGGCCGACACCTCTTGCGCATTTTTGCCTTTCGAGGAGAGCCGCAGTTTCACATACCAGTCGCCGACCGGAAGCAAGGCGATGCCGGTGCTTTTAATCCCACGCGATTCGTCGAGCGCATAAACGGCCTTGAGCCCGCTGGCATTGGTCTGTCGCGGAGGCACAAAGGCTTGGGGCGTGGTGGGCGAAACTCTACCGTATACATCACGATGCTCAATCGCCCATTGCGCCTGCGCGAACCAGACCGGTACGCCGCCATTGGTATTGCGGTAAATATAGACGCTGAGAAAATCGCTAGTGCCTTCCGGCTCATAGCTCATGCTGACATCAAGCTGGTCATTGGCATAGCTTTTTGCGCTGCTACTGGCGATGCCTGCCAATGTGGCCGGAAGCGTGATGCCGCTATGGCCATGCCGCCAGCTTTTGCCGGGTTTGACGTTGAGGGCCTGTTGTGCGGCTGCGGGTGCGGTGACACCACCAGATGCCATCAGCAGCGCCGTAAGCGCCGCGCCCGCTTTCACTCCGAATCCAGCCATAAACCCCTCCCCTGAATTTCAGGGGAGAGGCTATGAAGCTAGGCGTCTGATTGCAAGCTGTGCTTTTACGCGAACGCTGCTTTCAGCTTATCGGTAAGGTCAGTCTTTTCCCACGGGAACAGATCGCCTTCGGGCTGGCGTCCGAAATGGCCGTAAGCCGCGGTCTTTTTATAGATGGGCTTGTTGAGGCCCAGATGCGTGCGGATGCCCTTGGGCGTGAGTTTCACCAAGGTCGGCAACACATCTTCCAGCTTACGTTCCGAAACCGTGCCAGTGTCGTGCGTATCGACATAGAGCGAAAGCGGTTCGGCAACGCCGATGGCATAGCTCAACTGGATGGTGCAGCGGCGCGCAAGGCCGGCAGCAACGATATTCTTGGCAAGATAGCGGCTCACATACGCCGCCGAACGGTCCACCTTGGTCGGGTCTTTCCCCGAAAAGGCACCGCCGCCATGCGGGGCTGCGCCGCCATAAGTGTCGACGATAATCTTGCGGCCGGTCAGGCCCGCATCGCCATCGGGGCCACCGATTTCAAAGCAGCCCGTGGGGTTCACATAAAGTTCGGTCTTGTCGTCGAACCAGCCGTCGGGAAGCACATCCTCGACAACGCCTTTCACATAATCGGTGATCTTGGCTTGGCCGTCCGCGTCCGAAAAATCCGCGCCATGCTGGGTGGAGACCACTACGGCTTTCGCGCGCACCGGCTTTTCGTCCACATATTCAAGCGTCACCTGGCTCTTGGCGTCCGGTTCCAGAAACGGCGCTGCGCCCGAATGGCGGTCGGCG
Source organism: Pseudonocardia sp. TMWB2A (assembly GCF_017312135.1). Lineage (NCBI taxonomy): Bacteria > Bacillati > Actinomycetota > Actinomycetes > Pseudonocardiales > Pseudonocardiaceae > Pseudonocardia > Pseudonocardia sp. TMWB2A. The sequence goes on along the minus strand of NZ_QKQY01000001.1, from coordinate 3,033,220 downwards.
GCAAGACGTTCGAGGATTTTGTGGCTGTAATGCAAGGTTGCAGGCATGAGGTCGGGGGTTTCGTCCGACGCATAGCCGAACATGATGCCCTGATCGCCCGCGCCTTCATCCTTGTTGCCGCTTTCGTCAACGCCTTGCGCGATATGTTCCGACTGGGCGTGGAGATGGTTGGAAAACTCCAGATTTTCCCAGTGGAAACCGCTTTGTTCATAGCCGATTTCCTTGACCGTATCGCGTACGGCCTTTTCGATTTCGGCAAGTGCACCATCGACCCACGCGCCATTTTCAAACACGCCCTTACAGCGGATTTCCCCGGCCAGAACGACGCGGTTGGTGGTGGTCAAGGTTTCGCACGCCACGCGCGCTTCGGGGTCTTTCGACAGGAAAAGATCGACAATCGCGTCGCTGATCTGGTCGGCGACCTTGTCGGGATGGCCTTCGGAAACGGATTCGGAGGTAAACAGAAAATGTTCGCGCATGGTTGGTCCAGTCTTTGCTGTATCTGCGGGTTTAAGGAAAAGCGTATAAAGAAATCTTTATATCTTGGGAGGCCCTTTAGCCGGAACGGGGCCTGCGGGCAAGGGCCAAGCCCACAAGAATAAGTATCAGGCCCAATGCCACGGATATGGCATTGCCGTAACGGGCGAAGAAGGTCGGGGCTTTGGCGGCCGGTATAGCCGCGTCAATGCGTCCGGCCTCGCCTTGCGGGATGGAGGCCACCACCTTTCCGTCAGCGTCGATGATGCTGCTGATGCCCGTGGGCGTCACGCGGACGAAAGGCAGCCCCTCCTCGATCGCGCGCAGGCGGGCTTGGGCATGATGTTGCGGCGGCCCCCACGCGCCGAACCATGCGTCATTGGAGGGCGAAAAGATAAAGGCGGGGCGATTGGCTTTATCGACCACTTGGCCGGAAAAAATCAGCTCATAGCAGATGACGAGGCCGACCTTGCCAAAGCGTCCGGTGTCGATGGTGGCAGGCCCGGCGCCCGGCTGGAAATCCAGATCGCCCGGCGCAAGCCGCGACAGGCCGAGCGGCGTCAGGAGCGAACGCAGCGGCAGATATTCACCAAAGGGCAGCAAATGGCTTTTGTCATACCGGTTATGAAGCTCTGCATTTGCGTCCATCATGAAGATGCTGTTGCGCGCGCCCACCGGCGCTCCGGCGGTGTTGAAATCAATTTTGAGCGCACCGAGCAAGATGATGTCTTGCGGGTTCATCAACGCAGTAATCTTCCTCCGCGTCTCGTCAGGAGACTGGCGGTAATAATCCGCCGGATAGCCGGTTTCGAGATAGTCGGGGATAGACGCTTCGGTCCACAAAATGAGGCGCGGCGTGCTATCCTTGGGCAAGGTCTGGTTAGCGAGTTTGGCGAAATTGGCATCGGTCTCATTGCCCTCCCACTTATCCTCCTGCCCCACATTGGGCTGGACCAGCGTGACCTTGGGACCGCTGGGCGGCGCATCGGGCGACGGGAGCGCTGCCCAGCCCCCCACCAGCACCAAGGCCGGATAAGCAAGCAACACCAACCCCGCGATCCAGCGCCGCGACAGGAGCAGCCAAAGCGCGCCCGCGACCAGCACCACAATCGCGCTCAGTCCATAGGTGCCGAACGATGCCGCCGCGCCCGCAATGCCCATCGGCAGCGCCACTTCGGACAGCGGATTCCACGCAAAACCGGTGAACAATGTCGCGCGCAACCATTCGAACAAGGTCCAGCTTCCCGCGAGCGCAACCACCAGCGCGACCGGCTTTTTATGCCCGATGCGCCATGCGAGCAGGCTCGCAAAACCGATATAACAGGCCATGAAGAGCGACAGCAAAACCACCGCTATCCAGCCGAGCCAGGCGGGCATCGCAGCCTGATAGGTAAAGCTTTTGGCAATCCAGTTAAGGCCCACAGCAAAATGCCCGACACCGAACAGCCAGCCATAGAGAAAAGCACTACGTCCCGTGCGGATACTTTCCAGATATAGGAGCAACAGGACAAGGCCGATAAGCGTCAGCGGCCACCAGAATAGAGGGGCCATGCCAAGCGCCGACAATCCGCCCGCGACCAGCAGGATGAGCTTGACCGCCCAGGATGGCGGCATTGCCGTCAGATATTGGTCCAGGGTGCCCGCCTTAGTCTCCACCGGCCTGCCTCGCGCTTTCATAAGCCCCTCACCCGCTTTGCAAATCGGCGATGCGGCGGCGCTCTGCGGGCGGCACCAGCCCTTCGCATACGCGCCAGAAGCCCGTCACCGCATCCTGCCCTGCATCGCCATAAGCCGCCGCCATACGCGCGCGCATTTCGGCAAAGAGCCGCGCTTCAAGCGCCGTGCCTTCCTCGGTCAGCCGCACTTCCTTTTGCCGCCGGTCATTGCGTCCGGTGCGCATGGTGATGAGGCCTTTGGCTTCCAACTCCTTGATGACCCGCGACAGCGATTGCTTGGTAATGCCAAGCAATGCCAGCAAATCGGAAATCACAAGGCCGGGCTTGCGCGCGACAAAATAGAGCGCGCGCTGGTGGGCGCGGCCCAACCCTTCTTTGGCAAGCATATCATCGAGCGCGCGGACAAGGTGGCTATGGCCGAAATAGAGCAGCTCGATCCCGCGCCGGACTTCGGCTTCGCGCAGGAAAAGCGCCGAGGCGGTCATGCTATGCGCGGGATTATTCGGGTCAGCCATGCTGTAGCGTCTCTTGCGCGGACGCGGTTGCTTTGGCAAGGGGTTCTTCTACCCCTCCCCTGCCGCAAAGGTATAGTCATGACATCCGCGCCCGAATTTATCGTTGAACCCCATCCCCATCCGGTCGATGCGGTCACGCGCGCGGCGATGATCGAAAATCCGGGCTTTGGTTCGGTCTTTACCGACCATATGGTGACGATCCGCTATACCGAAGGCCATGACGGCCCGTGGGGCGGCTGGCACAGCCCGACTATCGGCCCGCGCAAGGCGATCCCGCTCGATCCGGCCACCGCGGTCCTCCATTATGCACAGGAAATTTTTGAAGGGATGAAGGCCTATCGCCACGCCGATGGCCAAATCGCCCTGTTCCGCCCCGAACAAAATGCGCTGCGGTTCAACCGTTCGGCAGCGCGGCTGGCCATGCCCGCGCTACCGGAAGAATTATTCCTCGCTTCGATTGACGAAATCGTCCGCACCGACAAGGATTGGATGCCGTCGGTCGAAGGCGGCTCGCTTTATCTGCGCCCCTTCATGTTCGCGAGCGAAGCGTTTCTAGGTGTGCGCCCTGCCAAGGAATATCTCTACATCGTCATCGTCTCGCCCGCCGGTGCCTATTTCAAAAGCGGTGCGCCTGCGGTCAAAATCTGGGTAAGCGAAGATTATTCGCGCGCGGGGCCGGGCGGCACGGGTGCTGCCAAATGCGGCGGCAATTATGCGGCAAGCCTGTTGCCGCAATCCGAAGCCATCGCCCAAGGATGCGATCAGGTCGTGTTCCTTGATGCCAAGGAGCATCGCTGGATTGACGAACTGGGCGGCATGAACCTGTTCTTCCTGTTCGATGATGGCCGGATGATTACCCCGCCTTTGGGCACCATCCTCCCCGGCATTACGCGCGATTCGATCATGCAGCTTGCGCGCGATGAAGGCATTTCCGTGTCGGAAGAAGCCTATGCCATCGACCAATGGGAGGCTGATGCCAAGAGCGGCAAGCTGGTCGAAGCCTTTGCCTGCGGGACGGCGGCGGTGGTAACGCCGGTTGGCGAAGTGCGTGGGAAACACCATAATTTCACCATCGGGGCCGGTGGTCCGGGGCAGCTCACCGTCAAGCTGCGCGAAAAGCTCACCGGCATCCAGCGCGGCACTTTGCCCGACCCTTATGGCTGGGTCCGCACTGTCGCAGGGGTTTAAGGCCAAGCGGGTGAGGCATAAGGGGGATAAGCCAAAATTTCTGGTTTTCCCCCTTCCCATATTCAAAGCACGGCCTTATAGGGCGCGCTTCACCGGCTTTGGGTCATAAATTCCAAAGCCTGCGCGTTGGGGCGTAGCCAAGCGGTAAGGCACCGGTTTTTGGTACCGGCATGCGGAGGTTCGAATCCTCCCGCCCCAGCCATTTCTCGAAAATTTAAGCAAGGATTGTCTGGCAACACTGCCGAACCTCCGCGCCCTCTGCGCCTCCGCGTGAACCCTTCATCCTTCCCGCCCTTCCCCGACACCGACGGTAAAGCGGAAAAATTTGTAGCAAATCAGGCGCAACCGCCGTTACGGCAATAGGGGCAGGCGCTCCCCCATCGCAACGCGCCCGCTTTTTCCGCCGATTCTCCGCTTGCCCCGCCCCCTTGTCGCTTATATCCTGCGGGAAAGCCGCCATAGCGGAGAGGATCAAATCATGGCCGAGCGCCCGATCAAGAGTTTTGCCGAATTCTGGCCCTATTATCTGACCGAGCATCGCAAGCCCGCGACGCGCATGCTCCATTATATCGGCACGTCGCTGGTGGTCGCACTCGCACTTTATTCTATTGTGACGCGCCAGTTTAGCTGGCTGTGGGCGGTTCCCGTGGCGGGCTATTTCTTTGCATGGGTCGGCCATTTCGGGGTGGAAAAGAACCGCCCCGCAACCTTCACCTATCCGCTCTGGTCCTTGGCGGCGGATTTCAAAATGTGGTTTTACTGGCTGACCGGACGGTTGGGGGGCGAACTGGTCAAAGCAGGCGTCGAACCTGCCCCGGCCCTTCCGCCCCAAGCCTGAACCATATCCACCACCACAGGCATCACTACAAGCATCACAGGATAAACGATATTATGCGGACCGTTACTGTTCCCGTTGCCCATAATCTGCCCAAAGAAGAAGTGCGGCAGCGGATGCAAGAGCGCATTGGCGGTCTTGGCAAGCATCTGCCCGCGGGCGCGACCGTCGAGCCTAGCTGGCCGAGCGAGGACCGCATGGCGCTCGCAATCAATGCGATGGGCCAGAATGTCAACGCGACGCTGGATGTCGAGGACCGTGCGGTGCTGATTACCGTGCAGCTCCCCGGTATGCTCGGCATGATGGGCGGGATGATCGAAGGCATGATCCAGAAGCAAGGCCCGAAACTGATCGGCATGAACAAGGATCGCGACGCGGACGGTAATCCGCAAGGCTAATGCCCTTTCCCGCCACGGAACCCGCTTGATGCCTGCCCGTTGGAGACGGGAAGGAGACATAATATGCCAAGCGATGGCATCATCAAGGAAACGCCCGAAACCACCAAGGAACAAGCGCGGCCCGATACGGCTGCTGCCAAGGCGCAGGAACGGGCGGAGAAGGTTGGCGGGGGCGCGAAGAGTGGTCGGATAAGCGAGGATGACAAGGCCACTCTCCCCTCCCGCTTGCGGGAGGGGTCGGGGGTGGGACTGTTAAACCGGGATGCCTCGCCGAAAGTGTAGCGTAAACCAAGCCCTCCCCGACTTCGCCTAAGAATTTTCGCTCCGCTTCAAATTCCTAAGGCTCCGTTGCCCAGCGAACGCGAAACTGCCCCCAGCAGTTTCGGTTGATGCCGGGGGGCATTAACCAGTTCGCTCGTTTACGGGATGGGTTAAGGCATCACCCCACCTTGCGCACGAAAACCGTGCCAGCCGAATAGCCTGCACCGAACGAGCAAATCACGCCGGTGTCGCCGCTTGCCAAGTCCGCATTATGGAGGTGGAAAGCGATGATTGAACCGGCCGACGAGGTATTCGCATAAGTGTCCAGCACCGTCGGGCTTTCGTCGGCGCTTGCTTCATGACCCAACACGCGCTGGGCGATTAGGCGGTTCATGCCGGTATTGGCCTGATGCAGCCATAAGCGGCGCATATCGTCGGGCTGCAATTCCAGCCGCTCCATCTGGTCCACGATCATTTGCGCGACCATCGGCACCACTTCCTTGAACACTTTACGGCCCTCCTGCACGAACAGGCGGTCATCCTTGGTGCCATTATCCGATGCGTCTGGCGCGCCTTCATAAGCGCGGTTCAGAAAGCCGAAATTGTTGCGGATATTATTGGAAAATTGCGTTTTGAGCTTTGTGCCCAAAATGTCCCAATGTTGAGGCGGCGCGATCGCTTTATCTTCAACCAAAATGGCGGTTGCCACATCGCCGAAGATGAAATGGCTGTCGCGGTCGCGCCAATTGAGGTGCCCCGAACAAATTTCCGGATTGATGACCAGCACCGATTTGGCATTGCCCGCACGGACATAATCGGCGGCGGTCTGGATGCCGAAGGTCGCGGACGAGCAAGCGACATTCATGTCGAAGCCGAAGCCCTCCTCGATACCGAGTGCAGCCTGTATTTCGACCGCAATCGCCGGATAGGGCCGCTCCATATTCGAGCAAGCGACGATCACCGCATCAACGTCCGCCGCGTCGCGTCCCGCCTTGGCAAGCGCATCGCGTGCCGCCGCCACGCCGATTTCCGCGAGGATGCTCAGTTCGTCATTGCTGCGCGCGCGGATGCGCGGACACATGATGGCGGGGTCCAAAATCGGCGCCTTGCTCATCACATAGCGCGATTGGATGCCGCTCGCCTTTTCAATAAATTCGACCGAGCTGGGCTGGAGCGCCTCTATTGTACCCGCAGCAATCGCGTCGGCATTGGCGCTATTATGGGCGTCCACAAAGCGGTTGAAGCTTTCGACCAATTCTTCGTTCGAAATGCTCTCGGGCGGTGTAAACAGGCCGGTTGCGGAAATAACGGGGGTGGCGGGGGAGGTCATTATTTGCTTTCCATTTGCCAAATTGCGCCAAAATCGCAGAAAACTGTTGCTCCCTAGACACAGGGTAAAGCCCTTGCAAGCCGCAACTGGTGAACAGGAGTTGCATCACCCGATAACGACTTGTTAACCATGGGCCACGCATAACAGGACTGTGGGCGGGGGCTTATGGACCTAAAGCGGCGATATTGTTCGCACCATAGATAGCCCCGAGCGTCGCCCGCAGGATTGGAGGCCACGCGATGACTATCGGTTCCAAACCCGCCAACGGAGATTTCGCCCTCGCCGAAATGCGCGAATTTGCGAGTTTTCCGCCCGCCACCCAACGCTATATCCGCCGCTCGCTTGATGTCGGGCTGGAGCGCGATGATGCGCTGGCCCTGTGGTCGCGCGACGAGGTGGAGGCGACCAATATCCGCGTGCAGGCGAAAATCTACCGCCGCCTCAACGATTTGCGCGACATCATTCCCGAAGATAGCGGACTGGCCGCGATCGAACCCTTTATGGCTCCGCTCATTACCTTGTCGGCTTTTGATCTGGGGCAGAACCGGTTGGGCAGTTTCGGGGCGTATCGCTTCCTTTACGAACGGCTGCTCGGAGCCGCAGCACGGCCTTGGCTCCCCGCCGCTTTTTGTGCCGCAGCGGCGCTGCCACACCTCCACCCCGAAAAACGGCGCGAACTGCTCCAGTCGATCAGCGAGGCGGCGGCGACCGCGCCCGGCTGGTCCTATCGCGAACCGGCTTTCTACCCGCATTGGGTCGAAAAAGTGGATGAGGCCAAGCCCGCGCATTGAGGCCGCCTCCCGCTAACCGTCAGGCTATCTCTGCCGCGTCGGGATGTTTTTCGACATAGCCGGCGACAAAGGAACAGGTCGGGATAATTTTGCCGCCTTGCGCCTTCACATCGGCGAGCGCGCCCGCGACCAGTTTCGAGCCGATGCCGCGCCCGCCCAATTCGGGCGGCACCACCGTATGGTTGAAATCCCACACGTCGCCTTGACGCACATAAGCGGCAAAAGCGGTGTGGCCATCAACTTCCATTTCATAGCGGCTTTTGGCTTCATTATTGGTCACATCCATCATCAAAACTCCTGAATAATTTCCTTTTCAACCGCTTGGGCGGGCAAGGGTTCCGACAGGCTGGTTCCGACAGGCTGGTTCCGACAGGCTGGCTCAGATGCAATGCCCGTCAGGTGAAATGGAGACGGCGATATTTGCCCCGGAAATAGAGCAAAGGGTCGCGGCGCGGTTCAAACTGCGCTTTCAGAACCTGCCCCACCAAAATCACATGGTCGCCGCCATCGTGCATTTCGTGGCGCTTACATTCAAAGCTGGTGAGCGAGCCGGTGAGGACGGGCGAACCGAACTCGCCATGCGTCCAAGGGGTTTCACCAAACCGGTCCTCGCCGCGCCGCGCAAAGCGGTCGGAGGCGGGCTGCTGGCCGATTTGCAGCACATTGACCGCGAAATATTCATTGTCGCGCAGCGCAGGCAGGCTCGATGCTCCATTGGCGATGCATACCAACAGCAATGGCGGGTCGAGCGATACCGAGGTGAAGCTGTTCGCGGTCAGCCCCACCGGATTGCCGTCGCCATCATAGGTCGTGACAATCGTCACGCCGGTCGCAAAACAGCCGAGCGCATCACGCAAGGTGCGCGCGTCCGACCCTGTGCGGAATTCGGGGGTGACGCGCGGCACGCGGCGCTCCAGAAAATCGAGCAGCGCGCCGTTAAATTCTTCGGGCCGGTCGGCGGCGACCATATGCCCCGCCCCTTCTATTTCGACAAATTCATTGTCGGGGAGAAGATCGACAAATTTTTCCGCCGCCCCGTGGGTGGTGAATTTGGACTCGGCCCCCCTGATGAACAGCAAAGGCAATTTGAGCGTCGGCGCGGCGCGCATCACATGGGCGCGGACAAGGTCCAGATCCATATCCTTGAGGAACGCCGGATCCCAGTCGAGCCGGTCCGCCGCCTGCCCCGATTGCGCTTCAATCCGCGCGGTAAGTGTTGCAATGCTCGCATCATCGAGCGGCAGCGCGTCGACCACGACAAGACCGGTCGCAAGATTGGCTCCATCCTCTTCGAGCGCGGCCAAGGCGACCCAGCCTGACACCGACGCGGCCACAATTACGGGGCGCGAGGCCATCGCCCCTAGCACCATGCGCAGATCGGCGACATAGGCGTCAAAATCATAGCGGCCATCGGCAGGCCGTTCGCTTTCGCCATGCCCGCGCTGGTCGAGATTGATGACGCGGCGGCCTGCGCGGGCCAATTCTTCGGCCACATCGGTCCACATAGCGCGCGTATGGGTGCCGGCATGGAGCAGCAACACCGCAGGCGCATCTTCATCGCCAAAACTGTCGGCGGCAAGGGTGATGCCGCCAAATCCGGTGAATTTCAAATCACTCATGCCCGAAAATTCCGCTCGTCATTTCCCTGATGTGGCCTGTCGGGACGATAAAGTCACCCCCGCTTGATAGATGATTTCGCGGCGGGCCGACCGAGAATGGCCCCTTGCGACACAAGATATTGTGATGCGAAGGGCGCCATCATTAAAATCCCGCATTTCAGCCAAAAATACCCTCTTAGCTTCGCAAAGTTCGGGCAAATCGGCAATTTTTTTCCGCCCTTCCAGCTACCATATATAGATATGCGCCTCCTTTTTTGCGCGCCCGTTTTACCATATGACACACTCCTTTCGCCGCAGATTATCCCGCGACATATTGTTGTTCCGCCTCCGAAGAGTGGGACGGCGGTGCGGCGTAGGACAGAATTTTATGGAACATGCAGGAGCGGTAGAAGCGTCGCCCACAGGTTGCATTTGTAAACAAGTGATTTATAGCGTCGGACGGGGAGAATTCACGTTGGCCGGACGCGAGCTATTGCCCGCGGACGTTTGAACAGTTGCGAGTTTTTCCTTTATGCTGCATAAACGTATGCAACCATTTTTCCTTATTATTCCAATGGTTGCCGTTTCACTCAGCGCCTGTTCGGCTCAAGGCGACGCGAACCAGAAACAAGGTGGCCCCGCGCAGGTCGGCTATATCATCGTCGCCGAACAAGCGGTGCCGATCACCACCACTTTGGGCGGCCGCACGGTCGCGTTCGAAACCAGCGAAGTGCGTCCGCAGGTCAATGGCCTCATCCGCAAGCGGCTGTTCACCCAAGGCAGCTATGTGCGCGCGGGCCAGCCTTTATATGAAATCGACGCCAGCCTCTATCGCGCAGCCGCCGAGCAAGCCAACGCCAATCTGGCGAGCGCCAATGCGAGCGCGCAGGCCGCAGACGAAAAGGCGCAACGGCTGAAACCGCTCGCCGAAATGCAGGCAGTCGCCGAACAGGATTATACCGATGCGCGCGCACAGGCCCGCGTGGCCCGCGCGGCGGTCGCGCAAAATGCCGCCGCGCTCAAAACCGCGCAGATCAACTTGCGCTACACTACCATATCCGCGCCGATCAGCGGGCGCATCGGCCGCTCGCTCGCCACCCCCGGCGCGCTGGTCAGCGCCAATCAGGCCAATGCGCTCGCGGTCATCGAGCGCACCGACCCCATCTATGTCGATATGCAGCAATCAAGCGCGGAACTGACGCGGCTGCGCCAATCGCTCGCGAGCGGCGGGGTCGGCCAAGGCAGCACTGCCGTGCGGCTCAAACTGGATGATGGCAGCGATTACGGCTTTACCGGCACGGTCGAATTTTCGGAAATGACGGTCAATGAACAGACCGGCACAGTGACCCTGCGCGCGCGTTTCCCCAATCCCAAGGGGATGTTGCTGCCCGGCATGTTCGTGACCGCCTTGTTCGATCAGGCGATTAATCCCGCCGCTATCCTTGTGCCGCAATCGGCGGTGCTGCGCGATTTTGACGGGTCGGCCTTTGTCTATCTGGCGGGCAGCGACAATAAGGCGGTGCGGCGCAAAATTAATGCCGAGCGCACGGTCGGGACCAATTGGGTGGTAACCGACGGGCTTAAACCGGGCGAGCGCGTGATTACGCAGGGGCTCGGCACTTTGAAACAGGGGGCGAATATCAAGGCGGTTCCGGCAAGCAGCCCGCAACGGGTCGGCGCACCGGCAAACACTGCCAAAGCATCGGATAAATAAGCCCATGTCCCGCATCTTCATCGAGCGTCCGATTTTTGCATGGGTGCTGGCGATTATCGTCATGCTGGGCGGGCTGGGCGCGTTGCGCGCGCTCCCCATCGAACAATATCCCGACATTGCGCCGACGCAGATTAATATCCGCGCTTCCTATCCCGGCGCGTCTGCCGAAACGATCGAAAATAGCGTGACGCAGATTTTGGAGCAGCAGCTTTCGGGCATTGACGGCCTGCTCTATTTCAGCTCGCAATCCTCCTCGCGCGGGTCGGCGGGGATTACCGCGATTTTCGCCAAAGGCACCGACCCCGACATTGCGCAGGTGCAGGTGCAAAACGCGATCCAGTCGGCGGTGTCGCGGATGCCGCAACAGGTGCAAAGCCAAGGCGTGCGCGTGACCAAGTCGAATTCGGACTCACTCTTGCTGGTCGCGGTTTATGACACGACCGACACGCGCTCCAATCAGGATGTGTCTGATTTTCTGACCTCCAATGTGCAAGACCCGCTCTCGCGCGTTGATGGCGTGGGCGATGTCAATGTGTTCGGCGCACCGCACGCGATGCGCATCTGGCTCAATCCGCAAAAGCTCGCCGCTGTCTCGCTCATGCCGGGCGATGTGGTGTCTGCCATCAGCGCGCAGAATAGCGAAGTCGCGGCGGGCGAAGTCGGCGGCACCCCTGCCCCCGAAGGCCAGCTTTTGAACGCCACCGTCACCGCGCAATCGCGGATGCAGACGGTCGAACAGTTTGAAAATATCATTTTAAAAACCCTGTCCGATGGCTCGTCGGTGCGGATTAAAGATATTGCGCGCGTCGAAATTGGCGCGGAAAATTACAGCAATATCAGCCGCGTCAACGGGCATCCCGGCGCGGGGATGCTGATTTCGCTGTCGCCGGGCGCCGATGCGCTCAAGACCGCCGATCTGGTCAAGGCGCGGCTGGAGGGGCTGGCCGCCGATTTCCCCGATGGGCTCAGCTACACCTATGCCAATGATTCGACCGCCTTCATCAAATTGTCGGTGAGCGAGGTGCAAAAGGCGCTGTTTGAAGCGATTTTGCTCGTGATTGTGGTGATGTTCGTGTTCCTGCAAAGCTGGCGCGCGACGCTCATCCCGACCATTGCGGTGCCGGTCGTGCTGCTCGGCACCTTTGCGATATTTTATATAGCCGGGTTCAGCATCAATACGCTGACCCTGTTCGGGCTGGTGCTGGCCATCGGCCTCCTCGTCGATGACGCGATTGTTGTCGTCGAAAATGTCGAGCGGTTGATGGAGGAAAATCCCGGCATGTCGCCGCGCGAGGCAACCATCCAGTCGATGAAGGAATTGCAGGTCGCGCTGATCGCGATTGCGCTGGTCTTGTCGGCGGTATTCCTGCCCATGGCCTTTTTCGGCGGATCGACCGGCGTGATTTACCGGCAATTTTCGATCACCATCGTGTCGGCGATGGCGCTGTCGGTGCTGGTCGCGCTGATTTTAAGCCCCGCGCTCACTTCGACCTTGCTCAAATCCAATCATGGGACGCAAGGCAAAAGCCGCTTCCCGCGCGTCAAGCAATGGGGGGAGCGCGCGAAAATCTGGTTCAACACCCGCTTTGACCGCACGGTCAACCGCTATGCCGACAATGTCGCGTATGTGGTCGACCGCAAATGGATCTTCCTTGCCATTTATGCGGTGCTGCTTGGCCTGCTCGCCTTCCTCTTTCTGCGGCTCCCCACCGGCTTTTTGCCCAATGAGGATCAGGGCCGCGTATCGGTCCAGTTCCGCCTCCCCACCGGCGCAACACAGGCGCGCACTTTGGAAGTGCGCAACGAAATCGAAAAATTTCTGCTAACCCATGAAAAGGCCAATATCGGTGCGCTGTTCCTTATGGCCGGTGGCGGCGGCGGCAATGCGTCGGGGCAGAATACCGGCCAAGGCTTCCTCAATCTGGTCGATTGGGACGAGCGGCCCGGCAAGGAAAATACCGCCGACGCGATTGCCGAACGTATCCGCGAGGCCACGCGCGGGCTGCGCGATGCCCAAGTGTTCGCGCTGGTGCCGGGCGCAGTGCGCGGCCTTGGCGATTCTTCGGGCTTCACGATGGAATTGCAGAACCGCAGCGGGATGAGCCGCGAAGATTTTGTCGCCGCGCGCGACAAGTTGGTCGACATGGCCAATGCCAATCCGCGGCTTTCCAACGTGCGGTTAAGCGATTTGCCGGACTTGGCCTCGCTCAAAATCGACATCGATACACAGCGGCTTTCGGCTTATGGCCTCAGTGATAGTGATGTGAATTCCACGCTCTCGACCGCATGGGGCGGGCGGTATGTGAATGATTTCCTCGACAAGGGCCGCGTCAAGCGCGTCTATGTCCAAGGCGATGCGCCGTTCCGCTCAAAGCCCGAAGATCTGGGCCAATGGTATGTGCGCTCGTCCGATGGCGGCATGTCGCCCTTTTCCGCCTTTTCCAGCATTAGTTGGGCCACGACGCCCAGCACCACCTCGCGCTTCCAGGGCGTCCCCGCCTTTGAAATTTCCGGCCAACCCGCGCCGGGCGTGAGTTCGGGTGATGCGATGGACGAAATGGAAGCGATGGCAGCCCAAATCCCCGGCACCAGCGTCGCTTGGGCGGGCTCCTCCTACCAGCAACGCCTGTCATCGGGCCAAGCGCCCTTGCTCTATGGCCTGTCGCTGCTCGTCGTATTTCTCTGTCTAGCAGCGCTTTATGAAAGCTGGTCGATCCCCTTTGCGGTGATGCTGGTCATTCCGTTGGGGCTGGTCGGCGCGGTGTTTGCGGTCAATCTGCGCGGGCTGGAAAATGACGTCTATCTCCAGATCGGCCTGCTCACCACGATGGGACTGGCGGCGAAAAACGCGATCCTGATGATCGAATTTGCAGAACAAGAGGAAAAGAAAGGCAAGCGGGTTATCGAAGCCGCGATTTCTGCCGCGCGTATCCGCTTGCGCCCGATTTTGATGACCAGCTTTGCGTTCATCTTTGGCGTGCTGCCCTTGGCGCTGGCGAGCGGGGCGGGCGCGAACAGCCGCGTTGCCATCGGCACATCGGTGATTGGCGGGATGCTGACCGCGACCCTGCTCGCGATTTTCTTCATCCCGCTTTTCTTCGTGCTGGTGCGGCGCGGAGTGCGCGACGGAGTGGCGGCGCTGCGTCAACGGTTCGGCAAGAAGCGGGGCGATAGCGCCGACACTGGCGAGACTGGAGAGGCCATAGCATGACCGTGAAGCCGCTTTTGCTGCTTGCCCCTGCCCTAATGCTCGCAGGCTGTTCGATGGCGCCCAAAACGGTGCTGCCTGCCCCGCCGGTGCCGGAAAGCTGGCCGGTCGGCGATGCCTATCTGAAACAGAGCGAGGCCGCGCTCCCGATATTATCCTATAAGAGCGTGTTCACCGACCCGCGCTTGCAAAATCTGGTCGAACAGGCGCTCGCCAATAATCGCGACCTCAAAGTCGCTTATGCCAATGTCGCTGCCGCAAAGGCACAAGCGCGCATCAGCCGCGCGGCGCAATTTCCCGACCTTGGCGTGACAGGCGGCGCAGGGATTTCCGGCACCGGATCGGATAGCAGCGGCGATTTTTCCGTACGCGGCGGTGTTTCCGCTTTTGAGCTGGACCTCTTCGGCAAGCTTGCCAACGCCAATGCCGCCGACCGCGACCGCGCGCTTTCGACCGAAGCCGCCGCGCGCACCGTGCGCCTCGCGATGATTGCCGATCTTGCCGCCGCTTGGGCGACCTATGGCGCGGACCGCGACCTTTTGGCCATTGCCGAAGATACCGCGAAAAATGCGCGCGAAAGCGTCACTCTCACCCGCGCGCGATTGCAAGGCGGCATTGCCCCGCGCTCGGACCTGCGCCAAGCAGAACAGATATTGGCGACCGCAGAGGATGCGATTGCCCAGCAACGCACTGCGTTGGCGCAGGATGAAAATCTCGTCCGGCTGCTGGTCGGGTCCGATTTTGACCGCGCCTTGCTCCCCGCCAGCCTTGCTGAAGTGACGCCCGCCATTGTCGCGCTTCCCGCAGGCACCAGTTCGGACATATTGCTGCGCCGCCCCGATATTATCGAGGCCGAATATCAATTGCGCGCCGCCAATGCCGATATTGGCGTTGCGCGCGCGCGGATGTTCCCCTCCATATCGCTCACCGGCCTGTTGGGACTGGCAAGCGATGCGCTGGGCGGCTTGTTCAAAAGCGGCGCGTTCAACTATTCGGCGGGCGCAAATGTGAGCGCGTCCATCTTCGATTTTGGCGGCAGGCGTGCAGGCGTTGCGGTGAGCGAAGCGCAGCGCGATGCCGCGCTTGCCGGTTATGAACGCGCAATCCAGACTGCGTTTCGCGACATTGCCGATACGCTGGCTGTCCAAGGCACCATCGCCGAGCGTGTACGCGCCGCCGCCGCCAATACCGATGCGGCGCAAGATTCAGCCAATCTCGCCGCCGCGCGCTACCGGGGCGGCATTGAAAGCTTTCTCGACAATCTCGACGCCCAGCGCAGCCTCTATAGCGCACGCCGCAGCGAAATCGGCACCCGCCTCCTGCTCGCCCAATCGCGCATCGCTCTGTTCCGCGCGTTGGGCGGCGATAGTGCCACAGCGGCCCCTGCTACCCCCACGCCGGAGCAGTAAGCCCCGCCGCCTATTTGTCGCGATACGCGGCCTGCATCTTGCCGCGCCTCCCCGCACATCTCCCCTTATAAAATGCAAGCTGGTGACGGGCCATAAGCGCAGCCGTGTTACACGCTTGATAGGTGCTGTTCTTGGAAGCCATGCGCTTATCCAAGCCCGCTTTACATCTATTCTTATTATGGGTGCATGGTTAAATCATTGAATTAAATTATAATAATCATAAAATAACATTTTATATAATTTCAAAATTTTATATAATAAATCTCTATTTTTCCAACAGTTACACATTTTACTACAAATATAGTGTAAGCTTTAGTAAAGTTTACACCAATTTTCTCAAAGTTACCTTTGCCCTAATTTCAAGATATTCTCCAGTAATGTAACGGCAACTTATATATTTACAAAATGAATATTTAAGTGATTCTCGCTTTTCTGGAGAGGTTATTATGGTTACTCGACATAGTTCGCCTACGCATCGTGCAACGCGCCGCGATTTGAAAATGGTTTCCAAGCTGGGCGGGGCCAGCCTCATTGTCATTGCGGCCCTTGCCATGAGCGCCAACCCTGCACAGGCGCAGACCGAAGATGTTGTATGCGCCGACGCTGCAACCGGTGCGCCTATCGCGTCACAACAGGCTGCCGCCGCGCTTGCATCGGGTGTGCAGGTCATCTGCGGTGCCGGGGCGCAGGCGACCGGGGACGGCGCGATTGCGGTCGGTAAAAATGCGAAAGCAACCGGACAAAGCGACAGCATCGCCATCGGCACCGACAGCGAGGCCACGGGCGTCAGCGCGGTTGCGGTGGGCGATACGGCAAAAGCCCTTGGCGCGCGCACCGTCGCCATCGGTAATAATGCCCGCGCAGGCAGAGGCCCCAATGACGGGGCGGGCGCGGTCGCCGTCGGCAATGGCGCACAGGCTCTCACCAACGGGACTGTTTCTGTCGGCCAGAATGCAGGCGGCGGGGCGACCAATGCGGGCACTTCGCGCGTCGCTATCGGCGATAATGCAGGCACCAATGTCGACGGCAACACCAACACGGCCGTTGGTGCCCAATCCGGCCAAACCATCAAAGGGGTCAATAATACCGCTTTGGGATATCAGGCGGGGCGCAATGTTCACGGCATTATAAGCCTTGTAAACGGGATGAATAATACCGCCATCGGCACACGATCGGGCAATGTCGTTTCCGGCAGCCGCAATACCACCGTCGGGTGGGAAGCGGGCAGCAATGTCACGGGCTTTGACAATATCTCCTTTGGCGGCCAATCGGGCATCAACGTCCAGGGTCGGCAGAATACCGCCAACGGCTATTATGCCGGGAGCGGCATCCAAGGCAGCTATAATGTCGCAAGCGGCACGGCTGCGGGCGCCAATGTGACCGGCTCATATAATATCGCGCTTGGCGACCATGCAGGCACATTAACGCGCGTAACCGTCGCGTCCGATGGTCAACCGGACTTCTCCTCCAGCGCAAGGCTCACTGTATCGGACAGCATCGCACTCGGTCGCGAAACGCAGGTGGGCGGCGACAATGCGATGGCAATTGGCAGCCTTGCCAATGCAACGCTTGCCAACAGCGTCGCTTTAGGCGCGAACGCTCTCGCTGATACGGTGATCGGCACCGCCAGCGGCACGATTGCAGGCACCACCTATAATTATGCGGGCAGCGTCCCGCTTTCGACCGTCAGCATCGGCAAAGCCGGGGAAGAGCGCACGATCACCAACCTTGCTGCGGGCCGGGTCGATGCGACCTCGACCGATGCGGTGAACGGGTCACAGCTTGCCGCCACCAATGCGGCGCTCGATGAAGCGGCGGCCGCCGCCGACAATTCGGTGCAATATGACGATCCGGACAAGACCAGCGTAACACTGGGCGGTGTGGCATCGACCGATGGCGGCGTCACCAACGGCACCAAAATCACCAATGTCGCACAAGGCAATGTCGCGGACGGTTCGACCGATGCGGTCAACGGCACCCAGCTTTATCAGGTGCAGCAACAAATGCTCGCCGGACAAACCCATTATGTCAGCATCAATGACGGCGGTGTGCAGGGCGCAAACTATAATAATGATGGCGCTTTGGGCCGCGACAGCATCGCTATCGGCGTCAACACATCGACGGCAGCGGGCGCACAGGAGGCGATTGCGATAGGCGCCAGAGCTACCGCGAATAGCTCGGTCGGTGTCGCCATCAGCAGCGATGCCGTAAGTAATCAAGGCGGGATCGCTATCGGCGCTCTTTCTCTTGCCAATGGTGACGGCGTATCGGTGGGCCTTGGTGCGGGGATGCAATCTTCGGGTTTATTCAATACCTATGTCGGATCCAATTCAGGAATATCCAGCGTCGGCGACCTTAATTCCGCCTTTGGTATTGGTTCAGGCCGTGGCGTTACCGGTAACGCAAATTTGGCATTAGGCGGGTCTGCTGGCCAAGCGGTGATCGGCGACTATAATTTGTCTGTGGGGCAAGCAGCTGGCGCGAACACAAACGGATCAAACAATGCGTCGGTCGGCGTATTGGCGGGTTCCAGCTTATCGGGTAATATGAACGCCGGTTTGGGTTATGCTGCAAACATCGACGTAACCGGTGATCGCAACGCAGCACTCGGTTATTCTGCCGGGGCCGTTACAAACGGAAACGATAATAGTGCTATCGGGTTTCAGGCCGGTATCGGCACCAATGGCAATCAGAATGTTGCGATGGGTTATATGGCTGGCGCGGCCAACGCTGGCAATAACAACATCCTTGTCGGCACCCAAGCCGGGGTCCAAATAGACCCCAATGACCCGAACTCAGCCGAAACAACGACGGCAAATGATGTCATTGCGCTGGGACAAAACAGCCTCGCCAATCAGGATACAGCGGTGGCTATCGGCAAAGATGCTACCGCCAAGGCAAGCGTTGGCGATGTGGCGCTTGGTGCCGGGTCGGTGACGGATTTGGCGGTTGGTACGGCCTCTGGCACGATTGCGGGCATCACTTATAATTATGCAGGCACCAACCCGCTTTCGACCGTGAGCGTCGGCGCGGTGGGCGCCGAGCGCACCGTCACCAATGTGGCGGCAGGGCGCGTGTCGGCAAGCTCGACCGATGCGATTAACGGGTCACAGCTTGCCGCGACCAATGATGCGGTGGAAGATGCCATCCTTCAGGCGCAAGGCAATACAGCCGCGCTTGGCGGCGGGGCAGCTTATGATCCGGCAACCAATCTCTATACCGCGCCTTCTTATGTCACCTCGACCGGCACCTATAATAATGTCGGTGACGCGCTGATTGCGAGCAATAACCAGATTAACCTGCTGGGTAATAGCGTGGCGTCCGGCCTTGGCGGCACGTCGAGCTATGATCAGACGACGGGCCAGCTCACCACCGCGCTTACCGTGGGCGGGGTCAATTATAGCGATGTGAACTCGGCGCTGAATGCCGTCGGCGCACAGGCTGGCGCGGGATGGACGGTGACCACCGATGCGAGCGGCACGGGTGAGTCGGTAGCGACGCTTGGCGACTACACCGTGGAGCCGGGCGAAAATCTGGGCATCACAGCGGGTAATAATATGATTATTACCCAAGACGGCACGGATCTGGAATTTGCGGTCAATCCGAACCTTAAAATCACCAGCGTGACCACGGGTAACACGGTGATGAATAATGATGGTGTTACTGTAAATGGCGGAGCCAATGGCCCGGTGTCGCTGACCAATAATGGCCTGAACAATGGCGGCAATGTTATCACCAATGTCGCAGCCGGTGTGAACGATACAGACGCGGTCAATGTCAGCCAGCTTGCCGCGGCTACAACCGCGGGCACCAATGCCGATGAACGCGCGGTCAAATATGACTGGACCGATCTGGACGGCGACGGCGTGGTTGATCCGGGCGAGGTCGATTATAGCAAGGCAACGCTTGCGGGCGTTGACGGCACCACCATCGACAATCTCGCCCCCGGCACCATCGATGCAACGTCGATGCAGGCGGTCAATGGCTCGCAAATCCATGCCAACCAGCAAAGCCTTGCCAATGCGCTGGGCGGCGGTTCGGTGGTCAATGCGGACGGCACGCTCGGCGCGCCTTCCTATGTGACCTCGACCGGCACCTATAATAATGTCGGCGATGCGCTGATTGCTGGCAACAACCAGACCAATGCGCTGGGCAATAGCGTCGCGTCGGGCCTTGGCGGCACGTCGAGCTATGATCCGGTAACGGGTCAGGTGACGACTGGCCTCAGCGTGGGCGGCACTAATTATAGCGATGTGAACTCGGCCCTCAACGCTGTCAGCACACAGGCTTCGGCAGGCTGGAATGTCACCACCGGCGCGGTCGGTAGCGGCATAGTCCACGGCAGCAGCCTTGCCAATGTTGCCCCCGGCGCCACCCACACCATCACGGCAGGCGACAATATTGTCGCGACGCAAAATGGCACCGAAGTGCAGCTTGCGGTCAATCCCGACCTCAACGTCACCAGCGTCACCACCGGCAATACGGTGATGGACAATGATGGCGTCACGGTAAGCGGCGGCGCCAATGGTCCAGTATCGCTGACCGGTAACGGGCTCGACAATGGCGGCAATACAATCACCAATGTCGCGGCTGGAGTGAATGACACCGATGCGGTCAATGTGGCGCAGCTTAACCAGACCAACCAGCAGGTCACCGACCTGTCGAACCGCACCGATACGCTGGGCGAAAGCGTGGCGTCGGGGCTGGGCGGCAATAGCAGCTATGACCCTGTAACGGGTCAGGTGACGACCGACCTCAATGTCGGTGGCACCAGCTATACGGACGTCAACAGCGCGATCAACGCGATCAACGCGACCGCCAATGCGGGCTGGAATATCCAGGCCAATGGCGGTGCAGCGAGCAATATCGCCACCAACGGCACGCTCAATGTGACGCAAGGGTCGAACACGCAAGTGACCTTGCAGGGCAATGAGTTGCAGGTTGCGGTGGTCGATAATCCGACCTTCTCCGGCATGGTCACGGCCAATGGCGGCTTGACGGTGGGCGCGGGCCAGACGGTCGATATGGGCGGCAATGTCGTCACCAATGTCGGCGCAGGGGCGGTCAACGCCACCTCGACCGATGCGGTCAACGGATCGCAGCTTTATGCCGCCAGCATGGCAGCGCAAAATTCGGTGCAATATGACGAAGGCCACACATCCGTGACCTTCAACCCCGGCGGCGATGCCATCCAGTTGCATAATGTCGCAGCCGGAACCGCGCCGACCGATGCGGTCAATGTTGCCCAGCTTAATGCCGGGATGAACGATGCTGTGGCCCGCGCCAACAGCTATACCGACAGCCGGATCATGATGCTGGAATATGACCTTGGCAGCGCCCGCCGCGATGCCAATGCGGGGACGGCCGGGGCGCTCGCCGCTGCCGGACTGCCGCAAGCCTATGAGCCGGGCAAGGGCATGATTGCGGGCGGGGTCGGCTATTATGACGGCCAGACCGCCTTTGCCATCGGCGGGTCGCGCGTGTCGGATGATGGCCGCATCATCGTCAAGGCAGGCGCAACCTACAACACCCGCGGACGGGCCGGGGCCAATGTCGGCGTCGGTTACCAGTTCTGACGGGCGGCGAAGGAAAGGATGATTTTATGAAAATGACTATGATTGTATCGGCCCTTCTGGCCAGCGCCCTTTCGACAGGGGTGCTGGCAAGCGGGGCGCTGGCGGAAAGTGCCGACAGCATGACTGTGCTTCCGACCTATCAAGCCCAGGTCAATCCTGCGCTGTTCGAAGAAACGGAGCGCACGATGAAGAAACGCGGCGTGACCGTTAACCCCGCCGATGTGCGAATGATTGTGCCGGGCGTCGATAAGGATAGCATCTATACGCTCATCGGTCCGCCGCATTTTGACGCAGGCATTTCGCGCAAGTGGAATTATGTGCTGTTCTTTCCGACCGGTAACGGGACCGAGCGGCAACGCTGCCGCGTCGAAATCCGTTTTCACCGCCCCGATAAGGCGCGCACTGTCGAAGTGCAGCAGTTGGTTTGGCAGGATCAGGCCTGCGCAGACCGCGTAGCCGGAGCGCAATAATCCATGACATTCTCCCGTGCGGCGATGAAGTCCGGCAGCATGGCCTGTATCGGTCTTGCAGCACTTTTCATCGCCGCTAGCGCCGCGTCCCATGTCGCGGCACAAACTTCGGGGAGCAGCGGGCCTGCTTTCGGGCCTGCGCTCCCCGGTATTTGTTTGCTCGCCAAAAAAGAGGCGCTGACCGCGTCCGCCGCCAGCCGTGCCATCGAAGCGCGCATTGCCGCTGCCGAACGGGCGCTGGCAACGGCCGCAGCGCAGCAGGAGGCAGGCTTTACGACCCGGCGCGGGCAACTCGCCATGCTTCAGGGCAAATTGGCCCCGGCCGATTATGCGCAGCGCATGGCCGATATAGATACAGACCAGCGCACAGCGGTAGCGACCCGCACCCGCCAGACCGCGCTCATCGCAAGCGAAGCCGCCAAAGCGCGCGCAAGCCGCGAACAAAGGCTCGCGCAGGCGCTAACATCGGTGGTGACGGCGAAGAAATGCAGCCTCATCGTCGAACGCGACGCCACTTATGGCTGGAACAATGCGATGGACATCACCCCCGACGTCATGCGCGCCATGCAGTAAGGCACCACAAAGCGCGTCGTAATTATCTATAACAGAAGGAAAAATGGTGGAGCCTAGGGGAGTCGAACCCCTGACCTCTACACTGCCAGTGTAGCGCTCTACCAGCTGAGCTAAGGCCCCTTATAGGGAGCGCCGCTGGTCTCGACGCTCCGCAGGAAGCGCAGCCTTTAGGTCAGGGACGCGCCGGTATCAAGAGAAAATATTACGCATCGTCATAAAGTCGCGTGCGCCTTTGCGCTCCCGCAATATCACCGCTTTTGCCCGCGCCGTGTCCGCCCGCCCCGCCTTCTCTAAACACTTTGTCAAAAAAATGACTTTCGCGCCAAGGCCATCGCCGCACGGCTCCGTCTTGTGATTATCCAGGGACCATTTTGTCCGCCCAAAAAATCATATGAGGAATTTGATGCGTACGACTTTGCTTGCTTCGACCTGCTTGATTGCGGTCATAGCCACCCCCGCTTTTGCCGAAACCACGATCAGCACCGCCGTCACCGCGCCGGTCAAAACATCGACCGCCAATAATGGTGCAGCCGATGATGTGAAGATCAGTTCGACCGGCTCGGTCAAACCGGCATCGGGGACGGCGGTGACAGTCGACAGCAATCACAAGATTGTCAACGAAGGCACAATCGAATTCGGCAATGTCGATGGCGCGACCGGCATCCATGCCAATGCGGGCGTGACCGGCGGCATCACCAATGCCGCGAGCGGCAAGATTATCGTCAATGAAAGCTATGAGCCGACCGACGCCGACAAGGATGGCGACCTTGATGGTCCCTTTGCGGTCGGGTCAAACCGCGTCGGCATTTCAACCGGCGGCGCGTTTACCGGCAATATCACCAATAGCGGCTCGATTGTGGTCGAAGGCAATAATTCGGCGGGCATCCTGTTGGGCGGCCCGCTCACCGGCAAATTCGTCAATGACGGCACGGTGAGCGTGCTTGGCGACCGCGCGCTAGGCGTGGGCCTTAAGGATGTGACCGGCAATGTCCGGCTGGCCGGCACGATTACCGCGCAAGGCCTTGATGCAACGGCAGCGCGGCTGGAAGGCAATATTAACGGTGCGCTGGAAATCCAGGGCAATCTGACCTCGACCGGCTATCGTTACACGACCGTCCCGACCGATCCGTCCAAGCTTGACGCCGATGACCTTCTTCAAGGCGGCCCCGCTTTGTCGGTCGAAGGCAATGTGACCGGCGGCATCATCTTTGCGGTCCCGCCCAAAAATACCAGCGAGACCGATAAGGATGCCGATAAGGACGGTATCGAGGACGCCAAGGAAGGGTCGGCACTGGTCCGCTCCTTTGGCGAAGCGCCTGCGGTGCGCATCGGGTCGGCCGACCAAGACATCACCATCGGCGCGGTGGCAGGCACTGGCACCGGCTTTGGCGTCGTGATTGACGGCGGCATCCAAGGTGCAGGTCTTTATACGGGGGTCAATGGCAACGGGCTTCAGGTTGGCGGGCTTGGCGGCGCGGTCACGATTGATGGCGGTATCGGCATCGGTGCCGCCGGTTCGGTGCGCGCATCGTCCAAGGATGCGTCGGCCACCGCCATCCGCATCGGCGCGAACGCCACCACACCGGAAATCCGCAACGCTGGTACGGTAGAAGCGACCGGCGGCGGCACGGCGGGCGCCATCAGCACCGCTATCCTTGTCGAAGCGGGCGGATCGGTCGATACGTTGCGCAACAGCGGCACGATCAACGCCAAGGCGGCGGACAAGGATGGCACAGCTATCGCCATTCTCGACAAGTCGGGAACGGTTGACCTTGTCGAAAATAGCGGCGCGATTACCGCAAGCGGCGCGCTTGCAACGTCCGACCGCAATGTCGCGATTGATTTGAGCGCCAATGCCAATGGCGCAACCGTCAAGCAAACCGCGGTCGCATCGGGCGTCACCGCTCCCAAAATTGTCGGCGATGTGCGCTTTGGCGCGGGCAATGACGTGTTCGACATTGCCGATGGCACGATGGACGGCACCAGCAGCTTTGGCGCAGGCGACAACCGGCTCAACCTGTCGGGTGATGCGATCTACACCGGCAAGGCCAATTTCGGGTCGGGCAATGACACGATGGCATTGAGCGGCACCTCCGCCTTCAAAGGCTCCGTCGATTTTGGCGGCGGCACAGATGTGATGACGATTGGTGGCAGTTCGGTCTTTTCGGGCAGCCTCGCCAATGCACAAGGTCTGGCGGTTACCGCATCGGGCGGCGTTTTCGATGTGGTCGGCCCGGCCAAAATCGCCTCGCTCACGGTCAATAATAAAGGCATTATCGGCGTCACCGTCGGCGGCACCAATATGACCGGCATTGAAGTCAGCGGCGCAGCGAGCTTTGACACTGATTCCAAGCTTGCGATCCAACTGTCCAATATTGCCAACGCCGAAGGCAAGCATGTGGTTATCACCGCAGGATCGCTGACGGGCGCGAACAACCTCACCGCCTCGACCACGCTTCTCCCCTTCCTTTATAAAGGCACCCTGAGTTCCAACGCCAACCAGATCATCGTCGACGTTGCGCGTAAAGACACGACCGAACTGGGTCTCAACCGTTCGGAATCTTCGGCGTTTAACGCGGCTTACGCGGCCTTTTCGAAAGACAAGATGGTCGAGGATGTGTTCCTTGCCATCAATGATGGCGACCAATTCCGCAACCAACTCCAGCAAATGCTGCCCGAACATGAAGGCGGCGTGTTTGAAACCGTCACCTCCGGGTCGCGCACGCTCGCCCGCTTCCTTGGCGACCCCAAGGGGCCGTTCAAGGATGAAGGCAATTGGGGCTATTGGGTGGCCCAAGCCGCTTGGGGCACGTCCAAGAGCCTTGGCGATACCGCAAGCTATGATGTGAGCGGCTGGGGCGTGACGATGGGCGGCGAACGCAAGACCGGCATCGGTAATTTCGGTGTGTCTATCGGCTATATGAACGGCAAGGACGGCAATGGCAGCAATGCCAATGAAGTGCGCTCCAACCATTGGGAACTGGCCGGTTACTGGCGTTTGCGCAGCGACAATTGGCTCGCTTATGCGCGCGTTTCGGGCGCAAAGATCGGCTTTGACGGCACGCGCTATTTCTCCGGCGAAATCAACAAGACCAAGGTTGAAAAGACCATGACCGCCGATTGGGACGGCACCTTATGGTCAGCGTCAGGCGCGGTCAGCCACGATTTTATGTCGGGTAATTTGTCGGTCCGTCCGGTGCTTGCGGTCGATTATTACAAGCTCAAGGAAGACGGCTATACCGAAACCGGTGGCGGCGATGCGCTCGATCTCACCGTATCGGGCCGCGACAGCGACGAGCTGGCCGTATCCGGCACCGTCGCAGTCGGTCTCGATTTTGGCGGCATCGACCAATATGACGGCTGGTATCGTTTTGAACTGGAAGGCGGTCGCCGCCAGATAGTCGGCGGAGCGCTTGGCGCGACCACGGCTGTATTCAAGGACGGCACCCCCTTCACCCTGACACCGGCAGAACGCACGAGCGGCTGGGTCGGCAAATTGCGCGCGGTTGCGGGCAATTCCGGCTTCCAGATCGGCGGCGAATTGTCGGCAGAAGAACAGCAAAGCCATATCGCACTGGCTTTACGTGCAAGCTTGCGGATCGGGCTATAACGCATCAGCCCGATTTTGCTGGCAAGGAGGAAGGTATCTCCCCCCTCATCCCCCACCTTCCTCCTTGCCCTTTTTGTTAATAAGAACTGGAACAGATTATTCGTGTCGCCCGCGCCTTTACCCGGCCTCCAAGCCCGACCTTGCCAATCACGCCAATGTTGCGTGTTGGCTATGGTCCGCTATATATCGTCGCCGCCGGGGGGCCACAGGATGCGCGAGTCACGACGCGCTGCATCCGGACTGGATTAGATACAGGCCGAAGCGAACGATATATGAGCATCGAGGATAGACGGCCTGCCGTTGCGCAAGGCGGCATGGCAGCATTGCTGCTTGCCCACCGCGACCAGCTCATCCGCTTTCTGGAAGCGCGCGGCGCGGGTGACATGGCCGAAGATTTGTTCCAGGAATTATGGTTGCGGCTCTCTTCCACCGCTACAGGGCCGGTGAGCCAGCCGCTCCCCTATCTCTATCGCGCGGCCAATAATCTGATGCTCGACCGTTACCGTTCGGTGCAAGCAGCGGCCAAGCGCGAACAGGCTTGGGGTGAAGCGGTCGCGCCCTATAGCCAACCGTCCAGCGAACAGCGCCTGATTTCACGCGAGGAATTGGCCGCAACCGATGCAGCGATTGACGCGACCGGCCCGCGCGCTGCCAGCATTTTTCGCCAGTTTCGCCTTGAAGGACGCACGCAACGCGATATTGCGGCTCTTATGGGTGTCAGTTTGAGCACAGTCGAAGCCGATTTGCGCAAAGTTTATGCGGCCTTGGCTACCTTGCGGGAGCAGGGCGATGCGTGAGCCGATGCCCCTTCCCGCCGCTGAAACCCAGGCGATTGACTGGGTCATCCGCCAGCGCGACCCCGCCTTTGATGCGTGGGAGGCGTTTACCGACTGGCTGGAAGCAGATGCCGCCCATGCCGACGCTTATGACCGCATGGCGATGATGGATGCAGAGTTTGAAACACTTCCCGTCCCTATGCCGCACGTAGCTGCTGATGAAGCGCCCTACGAGACACCACCCGCAACCCGCTTCGTCAGCCGCCGTGCATGGATTGGCGGCGCGATGGCGGCGGCGCTGGTGGGCGTAATCGGCCTGTCGATGTTCGGCAATGATGTGACGCGCATCGAAACGCGCGCGGGCGAACATCAAAGCATCACGCTCGCCGACGGGTCGCGCATCGACATTAATGGCGGGTCGGTAGTTGAACTCGACAAGGACCGCCCGCGCTATGCGAAACTCGAAAGCGGCGAGGCGATGTTCCATGTCATCCACCGCGACGGCGATCCGTTCACGGTCGATACGGCGGGCGCAAAACTGGTCGATATGGGCACCGCCTTTAACGTCATCCAGCGCAAGGACGGCCTTAATGTCGCGGTGTCGGAAGGGATTGTCCTTTATAATCCCGCCAGCGAAAATGTCCGGCTTGATGCCGGGCGCGCTTTGAGGGTCAAGGTCAATGGCAAGCCTATTGTCTCCGATATTGACATAAGCGGCGTCGGCGGATGGCGCACGGGCCAGCTTTTCTACAGCGGCGCGCCTTTATCCGAAGTCGCGGCCGATTTGACGCGCACGGCGGGCATCAAGGTCAGCATCGCGCCTGCGGTTGCCGCCCGCCCGTTCCACGGCGCGCTACTGGTGGGCGCCAATAAAGCGCAAGCGGTGGATGATTTGGCCGCGCTTGCCGGCCTGCGCGCCGACAAGCAAGCCGATGGATGGGTGCTGGCACAATAAGATGACGCGGCGCTTACCCATTTTGCTGATGCTGTTCTTATGGGCGTTTCCCGGCATGGCCCATGCCGAGCCGCGCAGCATCAATGTGCCGCGCGGCACATTGATCCAGAGCTTGCCGCTCCTCGGACGACAGGCAGGCGTCAGCATCAGCGTTGCGGATGCACGGCTATGGCAAATCCGCGTCAAACCGGTGCGCGGCACGATGGAGGCAGAACAAGCCTTGGCGCGGATGCTCGCAGGCACCGATGCGCGCGCGGTGCGGGTCAGCGCCACAAGCTGGCGCATCGAACGGCGGCCGCCCAAAGCGCCTGCTGTCCGCCCGCAAGCAAGGCCTCCGCAAAGCTCTGCGCCGCCGCCAGCGCAAGCGCCGCCTGCACCAATCCCCGAATTGCCGCCCGCACCCGACATTGTCGTGACGGCGAGCAAGATCCAGACGCCCTATGCAAAATATGCCGGAGTCGCCACCCTGTTGGATGGCGGCGATTTGGCGTTTGGTGGCGAGCGCGGTACCGAAAGCATCCTGTCGCGGATGGCGACCGTATCGTCAACGCATCTGGGATCGGGGCGCAACAAGCTGTTCATCCGCGGCATTGCCGATTCCAGCTTCACCGGTCCCACCCAGGCGACCGTTGGCCAATATCTGGGCGATATCCGCATGAGCTATAATGCGCCCGACCCCGATTTGCGCCTCTATGATATGGAGCGGGTCGAAGTTCTCGAAGGGCCGCAAGGCACGCTTTATGGCGCAGGCTCGATGGGCGGCATCATCCGTATGATGCCCAATGCACCCAACCCGCGCGCCGTCAGCCTGACCGCCTCTGCGGGCGTATCGCTCACCCAGCATGGCGACCCCGGCGGCGATATAGCGATGACCGCCAATATCCCCTTGGGCGATGACGGCCATGCGCTCCGCCTTGTCGGCTATTCGATTAGCGAGGGCGGCTATATCGACAATCCGCTCTTGGGCCAGAGCGACGTCAACCGCACCACTATCCGGGGCGGGCGCGGCACATTGCGGCTTGATGCGGGGGAAAATTGGACGGTTGACCTTGGCGGCATCTACCAGCGTATCAAGGCCGACGATGCGCAATATACCGACCGCAACGCGCCGCCCCTCACCCGCCGCAGTCTGGTCGAACAGGGCGCAAGCGCACGCTATGGCGCGGCCACTTTGGTCGTGTCGAAAGACTGGGACGAGCTGCATTTTCAATCGTCCAACGCCTTTGTCGACCACCATTTGTCCGAACGGTTCGATGCGAGCATGAGCGAGGATATGCCGCGCGCGTTCGACCAGCATAATGATACGCGCATGATTGCAAGCGAAAACCGGCTGTCGCGCCCCTATCGCGACGGACTGGGCTGGGTCATCGGGGCGAGCTTTATCGACAATGATACACGCCAGACCCGCGCTTATGGTTATGAAGTTGAACGCTATGCGATCACCGGCGTCACCAACCGGATTACCGAAATCACCGGCTATGGCGAAGTGACGGTCGAGCTGTTGCGCAACCTCGTCGCGACCGCCGGGCTGCGCTATACCCATGCGCGGCTGGGCGGCAAGGGCGAGGATGTGACGCCGCTGGCTGCAACCACAGGCCGCGCGATTACCGCCAAGCGCACCGAGGAGGATTTCCTTCCTTCCGTTTCCTTACTTGCCAATCTGAC
Organism: Pseudonocardia sp. TMWB2A; assembly: GCF_017312135.1. Lineage (NCBI taxonomy): Bacteria > Bacillati > Actinomycetota > Actinomycetes > Pseudonocardiales > Pseudonocardiaceae > Pseudonocardia > Pseudonocardia sp. TMWB2A. The sequence continues at coordinate 3,004,195 of NZ_QKQY01000001.1, read as the reverse complement.
CGAAAATGTGACGCTTTATACGCGCTATCAGGAGGGCTTCCGCCCCGGCGGGCTGTCGATCAACGGCAATTTTGTCCAGCATTTCCGCAACGATCATGTGAAGACGCTGGAAGCCGGCGTGCGTTTCGGGCGCAAGGGCGAAACGCCCTTTGATGCGGTGCTGTCGGTATCGCACAGCCGCTGGCGCGATATTCAGGCGGATTTTGTCGATGCCAACGGCTTTCCGACCACCGCCAATATCGGCGATGGCAAGATTACGAGCATTTCCGGCGCGCTGGCGCTACGCCCGCTCAAGGGCCTCTCGCTCGAACTGGGCGCGGTGTATAATAAAAGCCGCGTGACCCATATTTCACCGACGCTCGATATGTCGGCGGTGCGCTTTGGCGGCTATATTATGAATGACAGCCCGTCCGTCACCATCTCGCCCATCGCGCGTTTGGGGCGGATCCCCAATGTTGCAAGCCATGCGGTGCGCGGGTCGGTGAGCTATGCAACCTTCCTTGGCGATGAAGATTTCCGCGTCCGCGGCTGGGCCAATTATATCGGGCCGTCGCGGCTCGGCATCGGGCCGGTGCTGGGCGAAGGCCAAGGCGATTATATCGACACCGGTCTTGCCGCGCGGCTGGGCAATGAACGGCGCGGCCTGTCGCTCACTGTCACCAATTTGTTCGATTCGCGCGGCAACCGCTTTGCGCTTGGCACGCCCTTTGTGCCGGGGAGCGCGGGCTATCTGACGCCGCTACGCCCGCGTTCGGTGCGGCTTGGCGTTGATGTGAGTTTTTAAAAAGCGCACTTCGCGTAAATCAGGCTAACGGCGCGAGGCTGTTCAGCACCATCCGCACCAGATCGGCCTGACCGCGCGCGCCGGTTTTGGCGTAAATCCGCTTGCTATAATTGCGCGCGGTTTCGGGCGTGAGGCGCAGCGATGCCCCCGCTTCGATGATCGACAAGCCGCGACATATCGCCTCTGTCAGCGCAGCTTCGCGCGGCGACAGGCCGAACAAGGCGGCAATCGCTTTGGCGCTGTTTTGCGGGTTTTTCGGGGCGTCGGTGCGCAGGCTCAGCGTTGCGGCAGCGGGCGAGGACAGCAGCGGAGCGAGTGGCGGCGCGGGACGAAGCATGGCGGGCTGTTGCTGCGCATCGGCGCTTAGAAGGATGCGGCGTTCTTCAGCGGACGCACCGGACAGCGCGGCGGCGGCTTTGGCCCATTCTTCGCCCGGACGCGCGGGGACGGCGGCGGCAAAAAGCAGATCGCCGTCGCGGGTTAGCGCGATCTGGCGGATACCGAGCAAGCCGAGCGCCTCTTCAGCAATGGCGGCCCGCAAATCGAGCATTTCGCGCGCATGGATTGCATCGAGCGCGACCGCGATGTGCGGCGCGAGGGCGGAAAGCAGCGCGCTGTCCGCGCCGGAAAAATCGCGATCATCATGCACAGCGATCACCCACAAAGTCTGCGACTTTCCCGCAATCCGGACGAAGCGGGCGAAGGTAAAGCCTTGTTCTTTCAACAGTTTTTTCTGTTGTTTATCAATATCTTGATTATTGCGCACCAGCATTTCTTCGAGCGCATAGACGCGTGCTGGGCGCAAGGAGGCGTAAGGGATGAGGCCCGCCGCGCTCAGCGCTTCTATATCGAGCGGGCCGCTATTCGCCGCGCCCCATGCGGCGCTGATATGCTGGCGCGGCGGCCCCGCCACATCGCTCGCCTGACTGAGCAACGCCAGTCGCTCGCCCCCCAACCGCGCGCGCAATTTACCCGCAAATTCAGGCCAAAGCGCAGCGTCGGTAATGCTCCCGTAGAGCGGCACGAGCAGATCGCGTTCGTCGGTGGAGGTCAGCGCCATCACGCTTTGCTCCCATATGGGAGTAGTTTGGTCAAGGCCTGCTGGGCATCACACGGGTCACCGCACGCGCGGAAATAGAAAGTCCACTCATGTCCTCAACCGCCGCCGCTTCGGCTACGTCCCTCCCCGCTGACCGCCTCACCCATCTCGAACGGCTCGAAGCCGAAGCCATCCACATCATGCGCGAAGTGGTGGCCGAAGCGGAACGCCCCGTGATGCTCTATTCGGTCGGCAAGGACAGCGCGGTGATGCTGCATCTGGCGCGCAAGGCTTTCTACCCCTCGCCCCCGCCCTTCCCTTTGCTCCATGTCGATACGACGTGGAAATTTCAGGAAATGTATCGCTTGCGCGATCGTATGGCGCAGGAAAGCGGGATGGAATTGCTCGTCTATCAAAATCCCGACGCGCTCGCCCAAGGCATTAACCCGTTCGATCATGGCGCGCTCCACACCGATATGTGGAAAACCGAAGGGCTGAAACAGGCGCTCGACCATTATGGTTTTGACGCAGCCTTTGGCGGCGCGCGGCGCGATGAGGAAAAGAGCCGCGCCAAGGAGCGCATCTTTTCCTTCCGCACCGCCAGTCATGGCTGGGATCCCAAACATCAGCGCCCCGAATTGTGGAATCTTTACAATGCCCGCAAAAATAAGGGCGAAAGCATCCGCGTCTTTCCGATCAGCAATTGGACCGAATTGGATGTGTGGCAATATATCCACCTCAACACTATCCCGATTGTCCCGCTCTATTTCGCCGAAGAACGCCCCACGGTCGAGCGTGACGGAATGCTGCTGATGGTCGATGACGAACGCTTCCCGTTGAAGGATGGCGAAATGCCGGTGATACGCTCGATCCGGTTCCGCACATTGGGCTGTTATCCGCTGACGGGCGCGGTCGAAAGCCGGGCTAAGACTTTGCCCGATGTAATCCAGGAAACCTTGCTCACCACCACATCCGAACGGCAGGGCCGTGCGATTGATAAGGATGCAGGCGGTTCCGGCATGGAGAAGAAGAAGCAGGAAGGGTATTTCTGATGGGTCGTGAAGCAAAAATGCCCGATGCGGTGACCTCTCCCCTCCCGCTTGCAGGAGGGGTCGGGGGAGGGCCTGTTATAAAAAACGGGGCGCTCCAATCTGACAGGCCCTCCCCTAGCCCCTCCCGCAAGCGGGAGGGGGACGCGTTGCGCCAATCCGCAAGCGAGGGGAATTACATCACCGACGCCCTCATCGCCGAGGATATCGACGCCTATCTCGACCAGCATCAAAACAAAACCATGCTGCGCTTCATCACCTGTGGCTCCGTTGATGATGGCAAATCCACGCTGATCGGACGATTACTTTATGATTCAAAGATGATCTTTGAAGACCAGCTTGCTGCGCTCGAATCCGATAGTAAACGGGTCGGCACACAGGGGCAGGATATCGACTTTGCGCTGCTGGTTGACGGCCTCGCCGCCGAGCGCGAGCAGGGCATTACGATTGACGTCGCGTACCGTTTCTTCGCGACCGAAAAGCGTAAATTCATCGTCGCCGATACGCCGGGGCATGAGCAATATACACGCAATATGATAACGGGCGCGTCGACCGCCGATTTGGCCGTCATCCTTGTCGATGCACGCAAGGGAATTCTCACCCAAACGCGGCGGCATAGCTATCTCGCGCACCTCATCGGCATCCGCAATCTGGTGCTGGCGGTCAACAAGATGGACTTGGTTGGCTATAGTCAGGAGATATTCGATACGATTGTGTCCGAATATGCCGATTTCGCCAAATCCATCGGTATCACCAGCTTCACCGCACTTCCGATTTCCGGCTTCAAGGGCGATAATATTACCGCGCTGTCGGCCAATACCCCTTGGTATGACGGGCCGAGCCTGATCGGCCATCTGGAGACAGTCGAGGTCAATAGCGCGGTCGATGCCGCCAAACCGTTCCGGATGCCGGTGCAATGGGTCAACCGGCCCAATCTTGATTTCCGGGGTTTTTCGGGCCTCATCGCAAGCGGCTCGATCCGCAAGGGCGATGCGGTGCGCGCCCTCCCTTCGGGCAAAACCAGCCATATCAGCCGCATCGTTACCTTGGACGGCGATTTGGAGGTCGCGCGCGCGGGACAATCGGTGACGCTCTGCCTAACCGATGAAATTGACTGTTCGCGCGGCGATGTGCTGGCCGCTGCCGATACACCGCCACAGGTTGCCGACCAGTTTGAAGCGACGATTGTGTGGATGAACGACGCCCCGCTCCATGTCGGGCGCGGCTATTGGCTCAAGATCGGCACGCAAATGGTGTCGGCCACAGTGCAGACGCCCAAATATAGCATCAACGTTAATTCGATGGAGCATCTGGCAGCAAAAACGCTCGATTTGAACGCGATTGGCGTTGCCGAAATCACCACCGACAAGAAAATTGTGTTTGAAGCCTATGCGGATAACCGCACGCTCGGCGGCTTCATCCTCATCGACAAGATGACCAATGCGACCGTGGCGGCGGGGATGCTGCATTTCTCGCTCCGGCGCGCACAAAATGTCCATTGGCAAGCGGTCGATATTGGCCGCGAAGCCCATGCGGCGCTTAAAAACCAAAAGCCTGCGGTGCTGTGGTTCACGGGTCTATCGGGGTCGGGCAAATCGACCATCGCCAATCTCGTTGAAAAGAAATTGCACCGGATGAACCGCCATACATTTCTGCTCGACGGCGATAATGTGCGGCATGGCCTCACCAAGGATTTGGGCTTTACCGAAGCGGACCGGATTGAAAATATCCGCCGCGTGGGCGAAGTTGCGAAGCTGATGGCCGATGCGGGGCTGATCGTGATTACCGCCTTTATCTCGCCCTTCCGCGCAGAACGCGAAATGGTGCGTGCGCTTCTTCCCGAAGGCGAATTTCTGGAGGTGTTTATCGACACACCGCTTGCGGTTGCCGAGGCACGCGATGTGAAAGGGCTTTATAAAAAGGCGCGTGCTGGCGAGCTTAAGAACTTTACCGGCATCGACAGCCCGTATGAAGCACCGACCCAAGCGGAAATCCATGTAGACACATCGCGCATCACGCCCGATGAAGCCGCGGACATGATCGTCAACCGCTTGCTGGGGGATAATTAAAGCCATGACCGACGCTGAACTGGCCGCGCATCTGGCGGAAACGGCGGGCAAGATCTTGCTCGATCTGCGCGCGTCGGGCAGTTTGGCGGGCAAGGCTTTGGGTGATGCCGGGGATGCGACCGCGAACCAATTTCTCGTCCATGCGCTTCAAGAACACCGCCCCGATGACGGGCTGCTTTCGGAGGAATGTAAGGACACCGACGCGCGGCTTACCAAAAACCGTGTGTGGATTCTCGACCCCGTTGACGGCACGCGCGAATATGGCGAAGGGCGCAGCGACTGGGCGGTGCATATCGGGCTAGCAATAGACGGCGTTGCGCGTGTTGGCGCAGTCGGATTGCCGGGATTGGGCCTCGTGCTGCGTTCGGACCAACCGCACCCGCTCCCCCCTGCGCCCAAACCGCTGCGGATGGTCGTGAGCCGCTCGCGCCCTGCCAAAGAGGCGACCGCGATTGCTGCGCAAATTGGCGCAGAGCTGGTGCCTATGGGGTCGGCTGGTGCCAAGGCGATGGCGATTATCCGCGGCGAAGCTGATATTTATCTCCACTCCGGCGGGCAATATGAATGGGATAATTGTGCGCCGGTTGCGGTGGCGCAGGCGTTCGGGTTGCATACCTCACGGCTGGACGGTGGGCCGTTGGTGTATAACGAGAAGGATGTGTATCTCCCCGATCTGCTGATTTGCCGGAAGGAACAAGCGGCGGATTTGCTCGCGCGGATAGCGGGGTTGGGTGGGGGATAATGGATAAGCCCCTCCCCTTTAGGGGAGGGGTTGGGGTGGGGTCTGTCCGTCTGGCGCAGGGCTAACCGATAGACCCCACCCCAACCCCTCCCCTGAAGGAGGAGGGGCTTGATGTTGCGTTTTCCACAACAACACAAAAAAGCCCGCCACCGACCACCGGCAACGGGCTTTTCTTTATCCGGCAATGTGAAGCGGCAAGTTTACCGCCCTGCCCTTACCTTAATTTTCGTCGTCTTCGTCGCCGCCAGCGTCGACGCCCAAATCATCGTCGCCGCCAAGATCCACGTCATTGTCGGGCGAGATTTCACCGTCATCGACGTCGGCGTCAATGTCCAGATCCGTATCCAGATCGGCATCATCCTGCTTTTCGGGGGCCTGTTTCTGCACTTCTTCGAACGGCAAAGGCTGTTTCGATTTCAGCACGGCTTCGGGCACCCATTGATTGTTGCAGTTGATGCAGACAACCGGGTCATCCTTGCCAAGGTCGTAAAAGCGCGTTGCGCATTTCGGGCAGGTCCGCTTTGTGCCCCATTCTGGCTTCACCATAGTGCGCCTCTATTCCTTCATAAATTCTGCAAAAATATGTGGCGCGGAGACTCCGTACCGACATAATCGGCGTGCGCCTTGCCAGAACATCGTGCCGCTGTCAAAAGCCGCGGCACAGATTCTGTCATATTTAACTGAAAAGTCTATTGCACCCATGTCCGATGCCCCTGCCCGCCCCGCCCGCTTCCACAAAGCCAGCCCGTTAAAAGGCCAGGTGCGGGTGCCGGGCGACAAGTCGATTTCGCACCGCGCGCTGATGTTGGCGGCGCTCGCGGTGGGGACGAGCCGGGTCGAAGGCTTGCTGGAAGGCGAAGATGTGTTGGCGACGGCCGATGCGATGCGCGCGATGGGCGCGACTATCAAGCGGCATGGAGAAGGAAGCTGGACCATCGACGGCGTGGGCGTTGGCGGGCTGCTCCAACCCGAAACCGCGCTGGATATGGGCAATAGCGGCACCTCGACGCGGCTCCTTATGGGGCTGGTCGCAAGCCACCCGATTACGGTCACCTTCACCGGAGACGCCAGCCTGTCCAAACGTCCGATGGGCCGTGTGATGACGCCGCTGGCCGATATGGGCGCGGATATAAGCGCGTCGCCCGGTGGGACGTTGCCGTTGATGGTGCGCGGGCTGTGTCCTGCCGTCCCTTTAAGCTACCGCCTGCCGGTCGCATCGGCGCAGGTGAAATCGGCGGTTTTGCTCGCCGGATTGAACACGCCCGGCATCACCACCGTCATCGAACCCGTCCCGACGCGCGACCATAGCGAGCGGATGCTGCGCGGGTTCGGTGCGGAATTATGGGTCGAAGAGGTCGATGGCGCGCGCCATATCCATGTGCGCGGCGAAGCGGAGTTAAAGCCGCAACAGATTATCGTGCCGGGCGATCCTTCGTCCGCCGCTTTTCCGGTGGTCGCGGCGTTGCTGGTGCCGGGGTCGGACGTCATAATCGAAAATGTCGGCATCAACCCGACCCGCGACGGCCTGTTCGGCGTTTTACAGGCGATGGGCGGCGACATTGTCTATAGCAATGAACGCGAGGTGGGCGGGGAGCCGGTCGCCGACCTCCATGTGCGCGCGAGCCAGCTTAAAGGCATAGAGGTTCTCGCCGATATCGCCCCGTCGATGATTGACGAATTCCCCGCTTTGTTCATCGCCGCAGCCCTTGCAGAAGGGCGCACCGTGACGCGAGGGTTGGAGGAGTTGCGCGTCAAAGAATCGGACCGCCTCACCACCATGGCCGAAGGCTTGCGCGCCATCGGGGCGACGGTCGAGGAAACAGAAGACGGCCTCATCATCGACGGCACCGGCGGCAAGCCTCTCATCGGCGGCGGGCCGATTGCGGCCAGATTGGACCACCGCATTGCGATGAGCTTTGCCATTGCCGGACTGGTCAGCGAAAATGGCGTTGCGATTGATGATATGGCCCCGGTGCAGACCAGCTTCCCGACATTCACCGATCTACTCGCCAGCCTTGGCGCGCCCGAACCGGAGATGCCCGTATGATTATCGCCGTTGATGGCCCCGCCGCATCAGGCAAAGGCACAATCGCCAAGGCATTGGCAGACCATTATGGCCTGCCCTTGCTCGACACCGGCCTCCTTTATCGCGCTGTCGGCGTTCAAGTGCTGCGCCATCATGGCGATCCGGCCAATGCGGCGGATGCGCTTGCGGCCTGTGTGTTTGAGGATGACCTATTGGCCGATTCTATGCTGCGCACCGCCGAAGCGGGTGATGCGGCGTCGAAGGCGTCGGTCCATCCGGCGGTGCGTGCGGCCCTGCTTGAGCGCCAACGCAGCTTTGCCAACCAGCCGGGCGGTGCGATCCTTGACGGGCGCGACATCGGCACGGTCATTGCGCCCCAAGCCGATGCCAAGCTTTATGTAACTGCGTCCGCCCGCGTGCGCGCGGAACGGCGTATCAAGGAATTTCTTGCCAATCCGGACGAGGCCGCCATCCTCGCTTACCAGAAAGAATTGGAAGCGCGCGACGAACGCGATATGAACCGCGCCGACGCACCCTTGCGCCCCGCCGACGATGCGCTCTTGCTAGATACGAGCGATTTAACTATAGACGCGGCCGTCCAGCAGGCCATCCGGCTTGTCGAGACTAGGATAAGCCGTCAGCAATAAAGCTGTCAGGCGCGAAGGACTTTGCTCCGTCGCGCCCTTTTGCTTTTTCCTAAGGTCTTGGCGAATCGAGCGGTCGCGCGGGATGCTGTACGGGCATGAGGCCTGTATGGCAGTCTGGCCAAATAAGACCAGCGGACCCAACCGCTTGGCCGGAAAAACAGTGTAAGGAAACTCTAACCATGGCCACTACGGCAACTCCGAGCCGCGACGATTTCGCGGCAATGCTCAATGAATCTCTCGGTGGCGAAGATGGCGGCTTTGAAGGCCGCGTCGTAAAAGGCACCGTTACCGCAATCGAAAATGACCATGCGGTCATCGACGTAGGCCTGAAGTCGGAAGGCCGCGTGGCGCTTCGCGAATTCGCAGCGCCCGGCCAGAAAGCCGATCTCAATGTCGGTGACGAAGTCGAAGTCTATGTCGACCGCGTTGAAAATGCCAATGGCGAAGCGATGCTGTCGCGCGACCGCGCGCGCCGCGAAGCCGCTTGGGACAAGCTCGAATCAGAATTCACCGAAAATGCGCGCGTTGACGGCGTTATCTTCGGTCGCGTCAAGGGCGGCTTCACCGTTGACCTTGGCGGCGCTGTGGCGTTCCTTCCCGGCAGCCAGGTCGACATCCGCCCCGTGCGCGACGTGACCCCGCTCATGGACATTGCCCAGCCGTTCCAGATTTTGAAGATGGACCGTCGCCGCGGCAACATCGTAGTATCGCGTCGTGCGATCCTCGAAGAAACCCGCGCAGAACAGCGTTCGGGCCTCATCCAGAACCTCGCTGAAGGCCAGATCATCGAAGGCGTTGTCAAGAATATCACCGATTATGGTGCGTTCGTTGACCTTGGCGGCATTGACGGCCTCCTCCACGTCACCGATCTGAGCTACAAGCGCATCAACCACCCGTCGGAAATGATCAACATTGGCGACACGGTGAAGGTGCAGATCATCCGCATCAACAAGGACACCCAGCGCATCAGCCTTGGCATGAAGCAGTTGGAATCGGATCCGTGGGAAGGTCTGGAAGCCAAATATCCGGTGGGCGCGAAGCTTTCGGGCCGCATCACCAACATCACCGAATATGGCGCATTCGTCGAACTGGAACCGGGCATCGAAGGCCTTGTCCACGTTTCGGAAATGTCCTGGACCAAAAAGAATGTCCACCCCGGCAAGATCGTGTCGACCAGCCAGGAAGTCGATGTTGTGGTCCTCGAAGTCGATGCCGAAAAGCGTCGTATCTCGCTTGGCCTCAAGCAAGCGCAGAACAATCCGTGGGAAGCGTTCGCCGCTGCTCACCCGATCGGTTCGGAAGTCGAAGGCGAAGTCAAGAATGCGACCGAATTCGGTCTGTTCATCGGCCTTGACAACGATGTCGACGGCATGGTCCATATGTCGGACATCGCTTGGGGTATTTCGGGCGAAGACGCACTCAACCTGCACCGCAAGGGCGAGGTTGTGAAGGCAATCGTTCTCGACATCGACCCCGACAAGGAGCGCATCTCGCTCGGCATGAAGCAGCTTGAAAAGGGTGCGCCGGCTGCTGGTGGTGTTTCGGCTTCGTCGAACCTCAGCAAGAACCAAGTCGTCACCGTGACCGTGCTTGAAGTCCGCGATGGCGGCCTTGAAGTTCAGGCGGGCGACGATGGCGCGACCGGCTTCATCAAGCGCGCCGACCTTGGCCGCGACCGTGACGAGCAGCGTCCCGACCGCTTCCAGGTTGGTCAGAAGCTCGACGCAATGGTCATCGGTTTCGACCGTTCGAAGAAGCCCAACTTCTCCGTCAAGGCCATGCAGATCGCCGAAGAAAAGCAGGCGGTCGCCCAATATGGTTCGTCGGATTCGGGCGCTTCGCTCGGCGACATTCTTGGCGAAGCGTTGAAGGCCAAGAAGGACTAATTGTAAAAAAACGTCAAATCACTAGACTTGACCTCCCTCAATTCAGGGTAGAAAAGGCCCGTCCGGGATCATCCGGGCGGGCCTTTTTTTATTGCCCTCAAACACTTCGCTAAAGCGCCCCGGGAAAATCGCACGGACGCTTGTAAAATTTGATTTCTGTCAAGAAATGCGGCACAAAACCTTGCGATAACAGACGCTCGCCAGAAATATAAATACTGGCGTGGGGCTTAAAACATAACAATCGTTTGAACTTGCTGACTTTTGTCCGGCAGGGGACGACGGCAAGAGGGCGATTCTAATGATTCGATCTGAATTGGTTCAAAAACTGGCTGACGCAAACCCGGGCCTCAAGCTCGCGGAAGTAGAACATATTGTCGATATTTTCTTTGAAGAAATGGTGGAGCAACTCGCCGCAGGTGGCCGGGTTGAACTTCGGGGTTTCGGGGCCTTTTCCACCCGTGCGCGCGGCGCACGTGTCGGGCGCAACCCGCGCACCGGCGAAGCGGTTAACGTCGCGGCCAAGCGCGTGCCTTATTTCAAACCGGGTAAGGAAATGCGCGAACGCCTTAATGTTCATTAATCACATGTACCCATAAACTTTCGTAAGACTCTTTTTTAAAAACAAGTTCAGAAAAATCCGGCGGTAGGGCCTTCGCAACATTGCGTAGCGCCCTACCGCCGGATTTTTATATGGCGCCGCACATAAAGACCGGCAGCGCCTTTCACGCCCCTTCCCCCTCCCTTGGACAGCCGAAAATCCTTGCTTGCCCATAACAAGCCTTGACCTTGCCCGATGATTGGGCTTTGGCGGGCATTCTTACACGTGCGGACGTGGCGAAATGGTAGACGCAGCAGACTTAAAATCGCCTTTTACCTATTTTTCTAAGCCAAAAACTCAATAAAACCAATGGTTTGAGCAAGGACGAGACTCCAAAAAAGACTTACACATGTCTTACACAGTTTGGAGTTTTCAAAGTGCCAACCGAGAGTCATGTTTTGATGGATGGCGCTCTTCACGTTTACAAGCGTGAGAACAGTCGATTCTGGCAGTGCGCGACCTACCTCGGCAGCCGCAATCACCGGCAGACCACGAAGGAAGAGAGCCTCGCCGCCGCGAAAGACTTCGCTCGCGACTGGTATATGGAACGGTGCGTCGAGGATCGCCAGCGCCGTCGCGGTGGCGCTTCATTAGTGAACGACCCCGCTCAGCCTCCCCTTGCCGAACCCGGCCTAGCCTTCGATGGACGCCGTCGGCGCGCAGCGAGCGGTCCAAGTTTTGCTGACGCTGCCAAAGCGTTCACCGATGAGTTCGAGGTCATCACGCTTGGCGAGCGCAATGCAGACTACGTCGAGTCGAAGTCAGAAATAATCCGCCTTCACCTGGCACCGTTCTTTAGCGACACCCCGATTCAAGAAATTACGGCCGGTAAGGTGCAAGAATATCGAGTCCACCGCCAAACGTCGCGGCTTGATCCCAAAACCGGCAAGCCCAAGAAGCCCGCTCGCTCCACGTTGCACCACGAGATCGTCACGCTGCGGCAGATTTTGAAAACTGCCAACCGCAAAGGCTGGATTACAGCGATCCCCGATATGTCAGCGCCTTACAAGACGTCGGGAAAGCTCGAACATCGCGCATGGTTTTCGCCCGAAGAATATAAGATGCTTTATGAGGCAACGCGCGAGCGGACGAAAAACCCGCCCAAGCCGCGCTGGCGTGAGGTGTGCGAGAATTTTCACGACTATGTTCTGTTCATGGGCAACACCGGGCTTCGCCCCGATGAGTCCGCACGACTTGAATTGCGTGACGTCAAGATCGTGAACGACGAGTCGACTGGCGAACGCATCCTTGAGATCGAGGTGCGCGGCAAGCGCGGGGTCGGCTTTTGCAAGTCGATGCCCGGCGCGATCCTACCTTTCGAGCGCATTTCCAAGCGCAAAGGACTCAAGCCAACCGATAAGATTTTCGGAAAGACGCCTCGCGACTTAATGAATACGCTGCTCGACGAACTCAACCTGAAGTTCGACCGCGATGGTCATGTCCGCACCTGCTACAGTCTGCGGCATACTTACATCTGCCTTCGTTTGCTCGAAGGAGCCGACATCTATCAGGTTGCCAAGAATTGCCGCACCAGTGTCGAGATGATCGAGAAACATTACGCCCGCCATTTGACGAACACTATTGACGCTTCAGCCGTAAATGTTCGCAAGGCACGGCCAAAGTCATTGAAAAAATCAACATCGCGCGACGATGCCTGACCATTATCTAGCTTGGCTAAGATTCATTGCCCCTCTATAGGCAGCCTTGGAAATGCGGACGTGGCGAAATCGGTAGACGCAACGGACTTAGACAAATCTTGAGTGCTCGCGGGGAAACCCGCGATGCAGAACTGCTCAAATTCGGGGAAACCTTTGAACTGGCAATCCCGAGCCAAGCCGCAGAGCGAAAGCCTTGCGGAAGGTGTAGAGACTAGACGGGCAGCACCTAACCCACGGCTTGCCGTGGCACGGTGAAGGGATAGTCCAGACTCCAAACGCGCGCTCCTGATTCGAGGGTGGCGGGCGGCGGTGAAAACCGTAGCGGGTAAGAAAATCCGTCGGGCATTGCCCTTGGGGGTTCAAGTCCCCCCGTCCGCACCAGCCCCCTTCGGCATGACCAGTTTGCGCCGCCGAACGGTGGCAGGGTCATGCACCAGCGGGGTGTCGTGGCCCGGACGGGCCGCACCCCGCTTCCGCGAAATGACAATCGAACGGCATTGTCATGGTGGCCGCAGGAATTCCGGACGGGATTCGGCCATCGCCGCAAACAGCACCGTGAAGCGTCATCCCCCTGATGATTGATTGGCTATCGCTTAATCAATCATAATCATGCTATATCGTGATTGATAGAAAGGCATCTTATCCATCATGCGCTGGAATTGGCAGCTTCCCGATTGGCCTGACTTTCGCTTCGACGCGGAACGCATTCGCGCGTCCGAAGAGCAATTCCTGAGAGGTTCGGGCGTCGTTATCGGTTCGCTGCACCACCTCGACGTCGATGCCCGCGATGGCTTGACCATCGAACTGATTTCACAAGAAGTTGTCGATAGCTCCGCCATCGAGGGAGAAATCCTCGACCGCGCCAGCGTCCAGTCGTCGCTCGCGCGACATCTGGGCTTTGCCACCGACCAGCGCCGCGCCAGTGCGGCAGAAGCTGGGGCCGCTGAATTGATGGCCGATGTATATCGCAACCATGCTGCGCCGCTTGACGACCAGACCCTGTTCGCGTGGCACGCGATGTTGATGAACGGGCGGCGCGATATTGTCGATGTCGGGCGCTACCGTAGCCATGAAGATGCGATGCAGATCGTATCCGGCGCGCTTCACGCACCGCGTGTGCATTTCGAGGCACCGCCGTCGGAGTCCGTTCCTGCGGAAATGGCCCGCTTCATCGCGTGGTGCAACGATAGCGCGCCGTCATCACCGAATCCGCTTCCGGCGATCACCCGTGCGGCCATCTCGCACCTGTGGTTCGAGAGCATCCATCCCTTCGAGGATGGCAATGGCCGTATCGGGCGCGCGATTGCTGAAAAAGCTTTGGCGCAAAACCTCGCGGCCCCGACGCTGACGGCGCTCGCGGAAACGATCCATCATCACCGCAAAGCCTATTATGCCGCGCTCCAGCTTGGTAGCCAGAGCAACGACATCGACGCCTGGCTGACATGGTTTGCCGATATTGTCATCGAGGCGCAGGCGCGGACGATCACCCGCATCCGCTTCCTGATCGACAAGACGCGGTTGCTTGATCGCTTGCGGGGGCAAATCAATGAGCGGCAGGAAAAGGCGCTGCTTCGCTTGTTCCGCGAAGGGCCGGATGGCTTTACAGGCGGATTGAGCGCCGGGAATTACCGGACGATCACAGATGCCAGCCTAGCCACCGCGACCCGTGATTTGGCCGATCTTGTCGAGAAGGGTGTCCTGATCCGCACTGGTGAACGGCGCTACGCCCGTTACCATTTGGCGCTTCTATGAAGTTGGTCAGGCAAGGCTGAATCGGCGGTGGACGTCGCTAGGCAAATGGAAACATTAGTTGCAAACTTTGGAGATACTACTTTCTGGATCTGCGAAAGTTGTTGCATGTCGGATATTCCGACATTAAACATGAATCATGTAGTCGAATCATGCGGAGATCATATGGCCACTCTTGCACCTCCAGCGCCCATCGTAAAATCCTTTCCCATGAAGGAAGTGTTAGACGCATTGACGCATGAGCTAATGGACGTTGCGCAGTCTGAAGCGCAGGTTCGCGGTATAACTTTGCCATCGGCTCCGGCAGATGCCGTTAAAGCCGCTGTTCCGATGGATTCGCTAACGATTGTTGACGCACTTTGTGTTCTGGATGCGATCGTTGGTTTTCAGCTTAAGGAAAGCATTGTCCAGATGGGGGGCTACAATTCTGTTGAAGCGGCCCTGAAGAATATGATCCCCAAGATCGAAAAGGCATGGCTTCGCAAACAAGGAGCAAAGAAATGAGCAATTTGGCAACCCGTCCTGATAGTGATGATATGGAACGCAAGCTGCTTGGCGACCGGCTGCGAGAAGCGCGGAAATATCTTGGTCTCAAACAGGACGAAGTGGCGTCTTATCTTAAAATCCCGCGCACAGCGCTTACGGATATAGAGAATGGGCAGCGCCGTGTCGAAGCAATCGAGTTGACCCACCTTGCAAGATTATACCGCCAGTCAGTGGGCTATTTCACTGGTGAGGATGAGGCATCTGCATCGCTACCGGCTGACGTCGCGCATCTCGCGCGCCGTGTAGCGGACTTGTCCGCTCCCGATCGTAAAGAATTGAGCCGGTTTGCCGAATATCTTCGAACCCGAACAACAACGGGGCAAAGCTGACCAATGGCAACCGACTATGCAGGCGCCGTTAGGACCGGGGCGATGGCGGCGGGGCGACTCCACCGAACATTAGGAACCCGTGCACTCATCGAAAGTCGCGCTGGGGCGGTGGATGTCTTCGGCGCAATCGCTTCTCTCGATCTACCTTTGTTGCTTCGTCCGCTCCACGGATTGCTGGGTGCGTTTCTCAACGAACCCATTCCGGGAATATTGGTAACTACAGAGCGCTCAATGAGCATACAACGCTTTACAGCGGCGCACGAACTTGGTCACTTTTCACTCGATCACCAACCAAGCTTGGACGATGATTCCATACTACGCCGAATGCCGACCTCTCCCGAACCTACCGGCCATTTTGAGGAAGCAGAAGCAGATGCTTTTGCGGTTGCTTTCATGATGCCAAAATGGCTCATTCTTGCACATTGCTCTAGGCAAGGGTGGCAAATTGCAGACCTACGTCGTCCTGAAATTGTCTATCAGCTTTCCCTCCGGATGGGGGCGAGCTATGAAGCGACGTGTCGGACGCTCGTTCGATATGAGCTTATTGCATTCGCAGATATGCAGAGCTTGCGCCAAACAGCGCCCCGCCTGCTCAAAAGCACTCTTCTTATGGATTTTAGCCCGTCGGACTATCACCGGGATGTATGGCTTTTAACCGAGCGGGACGAAGGAACGCGGATCGACGGCAGCCGCAATGATTTGTTCGTCCTTCGACTGACTGAACACAGCAACGGAGGATATATTTGGAATTTCGACCAACTTGTGGCCAGCGGCTTTGCGATCGTTAGAGACGTAAGGCAAGAAATCGACGCGAAAGAGATCGGCAGCCCTGTCGTGCGACAAGTTACGGCTGCCCCCGAGATTGCCGCGCGTGGGCATTTATTGATCGAAGAATTTCGTCCTTGGCAACCCTCGCCAGCCCTATCCCAGCTCGCGCTTGATTTTGACCTGACCGGTCCCGAAGAAGAGGGCTTTTCGCGCGCCGAACGCCGTCGATTGCTAGAAGCCGCATAAGACAGTCATGTTTTCAATCGAGACCGACCTTCGGCCATTGTTCGGGCCTGCGCGTGACCAAGGCGAGCGTCCTACTTGTCTGGCGTTCGCGGCCAGCGATGCGCACGCCGGGCTTCGTGCCGATTGGGTGCCGCTATCATGCGAATTTGCCTTCTATCACGCGCAACGGCGATCAAATAGCTCGCCTCTGCAAGGCGCGACATTAGGATCAATCCTTGAAGCACTCAGGCACGACGGCCAACCAGCTGAGGAAGGCTGGCCGTATTTGACCGATCTGCCATCTAACCATGACGACTGGGTTCCACCGACGGGCATAGCGCCAATTTTTAGGCGCGGCGGATCAGCTGGTGCTGACGCACTGACGGATATAATCGCCAAGCTCGATCAGAATGAACCGGTTATCTTGCTGACGACTCTCTCTCCGTCGTTTTATGCCCCCACGATCAACGGCATTGTCGATCCTGCACATGGGGAGATCCCCGATCCAGCGCTCCGTCATGCTATAATTGCCGTAGGGCATGGCAAATTCAACGGATCAACAATAGTTTTGGTTCGCAACAGCTGGGGTCAGGCTTGGGGTATCAATGGTTATGCTTGGCTGACCGAGAGGTTCCTGACACCTCGCTTGTTCGCCACTGCCAGTCTTCTGGAGGATGTCGATGTATTTACCGATCCCGTCACAACCTGATTGTGTTTCCGCCTGGCGTGAAGCCGTGCGTCATGTCGATATGCAATCTGGACATCACGCTTATAATGTCATCATTGACGTTACCGATCCCACTGCGCGGGCAAGTCTGGCCGACCCTGTTGTCGCGGCTCATGACAAGTTTCTATTAGCTTGGGATCAGAAGCCGATAGAGACCGTCTCCAACACGATTTTTCCAGCCAGCCTCTATACTCGCTTTGGAGTACCTGATTTTTTTAATCGGTTCCGCGATAACATTATGCCGCGGCTGCCCCGACGATCCGACAACTGGTCTGGTTACTATTTTGAACGCATGATGCAGATGCCTCAAAAAGATGGTACTGATTTCAACCAGCTTTGGAACATTGTCGAACGCATTCGCGACCCGAATGTGCGCGCGCTGAACAAATTCGAGATCAGTATCTTTGATCCCACCCGCGATGTGGATAAATCGCCTTATGGTGGTCAATGTCTTAGTTTTGCGAGTCTTAAAGTCATTGGAAAGGGCACCCAGCGCCAGATCGGGATGACAGCCTTCTATCGCAACCACTTCTACATCGAAAAATTGCTTGGTAATCTTATCGGTCTCGGTAGGCTGATGAGTTTTATCGGTAAGGAAAGCGGTATCGCTGTCGGGCCGCTAACCGTTGTTTCAACACACGCACAGATCGATCAACCGCGAAACGGAGGCGCAAATGCTACTCGCGCTGACATTGCCGGTCTGTTGCAACAATGCGATCAAGCAAACGCGAAAGTGCTGGCCGTATCGTGAAATGTTTCCAATGGGAGGGCGAGTTCGTCCTTCCGTGGTTTGTCTTCGATGCCGTACAGCGCATACATCGTGGCCATAAATTCAGTTTGGCCGCCGTAGCTTGGGTGTCTTGCAGCGCTCGTCGGAATACCAAGCTCGCCGAGCGCCATTTGCGCATCCCTGCCGATCGCCACAATCTGGCGCGGACGAAGCATCTGTATGAGCGATTGGAGTAGCGACCAGGTTGCAATACGTTCAGACCGAGTATGACAGCGATTGGAAAGCGGGTCGTGCGCCTCGTGTGGATGGAACGGAAATACATTCCAAAGCATCACCGGTTGATCAATCTGAGTCAGTACGCGCCATATCACCGCCGCCGTCCTCTCTGCTACGACCGGGCCTTGCGTAGCGCGTTCAAATGAAAGGCCGCCCATCAGCGCGCCTGCATGATCCAAATGGATTTCATCTGTTAAGGGGACGCCCGTCCGCCGTCCGCCGCGATAACCAAGGTCCCGCGCGATCCAAATGGTTTCTGCCTTAGATTCGAGAACAGCTTCGAGCATGTGTGTCAGATTGTTCCGGCGCTTTGCCGCTGCATCCGGGCGGTCATGAACGCTGCATCGTTCTCCCCAAGGGTTGAACACCGATGGCGCGCTAAACTCCGCAAGCTGAGCAACAAAATGCTTGGGCGTCATAATGGCAATTCCTTAATGCGGAGCCGTCGATTAGGAAAATCGATAAAGACCCGACCACGACGATGCTTCTGGAGAAATCGGAACGCCGCATAGCCTTGAAGGATGGCATCCTCCCAGAGCCACAGTGGGCAGCGTTCTGATTCGTAACCGGTGACGAACTGGCGAATATGCTTCAGCATGTCCAGCGGAACTCCGCCTCGTTTTACTCCCTCAAAGAAATTGAGCTGCTGTGCTTGGCCGAATATCCATGACGTGACGCCTTCCTCAATGAGGATGGCACGCGCGCCGTCCTCAGCGTCGTCCAGCTTCGGAACGCTCTTTCGTTTCAACCGTAGCAGCGCGCGTACCACCGGTGACCAACCCAAAACTGCGACATGCGCATAATGAAAGACATCATGAAACCGGTAATCGTCGGGTTCAACGGCGTTATCGGTCAATCTGTCGCCAACAAAGACGCCGCTCGATTTCTGGAACACGTAAACCTGTTTGCGAACTGAGCGCTCAAACACGTCAATGGTCATGCGTCGAGGCAGTTGCTCCTCGGTATCCATTGAAGCATCGAACGGCTCTGGAAATGTTCGGTCGCGGGGCCAGCGATCAAAAATTTTGTGCTGGTTCTTGATGGCTGCTGCTTCAAGTGTCGCACCCGAGTCATTTGCTGCCTGAATTAATTGACGCATCACGAGCGTCAGGCACGCCAGCATTTTGGCCTGCCCTTTGAGAGCGCCAGATTGATATTCGTTGACTAACAATCCGATCTGGCCGGCGAGCGCCAAAAGTCTATGCTCGAACTGCGCCGACGGCTCGGTCGTCATGGGTATGTGAGCGGGCTGCATCGCATGAAACGTCAAGCTATCATCTGCTGCATTGCTTAGACGTGTTGCATCCATAGCATTAGCAGCGATCGTACTGAGGGGAATGCCGCTGCGGCGTGCGATAGATGCCAGATACCACAGTACGTCGCCTAGCTCTTCCGATACAGCTTCAGCGTAGCCCAAATAAGAAGCCTTATCACGCTGCTTCTTTTTGACCTCGCTAAGCAGGCTTCCTGCTTCGCCAAAAACACCCAGCATCGAAAAGCTTAGCGCGTGTTTCCCCTTTCGCTGATCTGTCAGCGCAGCCTGACGCGCATATTCATCAATAGTGAGCGGTATAAAGCTGTCGGCCATCAATGCCTCTTTCTGCGGTCGCAAATAGCGTCGATTGGGACGTCCACCCCATAAGCTTGAAGCGCCTTAAGCACCACCATCCTGATTGATTCCCGGCCATTGAGCGCCTTCAGACGCAGGTCGTATTTTGTCTCGCTCGGCACCTGAATTTGGAGGTGTTCTTCGCTATCAGGACTTTTGGAATCAATTTTCATGAAATCATTTAATCATAGTTTCATGAAATAAGCCAGCGGATTTGCACCGCGACGGATATTGGGCAAGATTTCAGAGTTCGAAGTAGAATGATGATTGGTCCGATGGGGAAAGCCTTCCCCTGCCGCCAAACCCGCTGCGCGGTTTCGCCGGACCCCTTCTGCGGGGACACCCCGCAACGCCCCGCGGAAAATGAGCGGGATTTTCTAAGGTCGCACTCTTTCCCGCGCTGCGCGCTCCTTGAGGGTGCGGAGTCTTTGTGCTGACCCACAGGCGCTCTTGCCTCTCTCCTGGCCGGACGCCCGCTGGCCCACAGGCCCGCGCGCAGGACGTCCGGCTGGCGTCGTTTTGTGCAAGGGTGCCGTTTCTGTTCGGCCGCTGCGCGGCGATATTCTTTCAATGATATTCGACTGATTTTTTGGACGGCGCGGGTGCGCCGGCGTTTTTGTGGCCGTCCCCGAAGAGGGGGATGGGCGGCGCTTCCGGCTAGGCCCGCCGCGCTCAGGCGCAACCCGCAAGCCGGGTCTTTCACTCTGTTACAGCCTTACAGGTGCGCCTGATCGCGCCGGGCCTCTTGGTCGCTCTTTGCCGCCCACCCCCCTCTCCGGGGTCGGTGTGGTTTTTGAGGCGAGGAGGCTGTGATGGCGGTTGGCAATCGGAAACGTGGTTTTGGCGGCAAGGGTAAGGCGGCGCTGCGCGCCGAGCGCGGGAGCGATAGCCCGCGCGTTTCGCTTTATGACGAGGTGACGGCGAAGATCATCGCCCAGCTTGAGGCGGGTTGTTTTCCTTGGGCGCAGCCTTGGAGTTCGGCGGCGGCAGTGCCGGGACTCCCGCGCAACGCGGTTTCGGGGCGTCCCTATTCGGGCGTTAATGTTCTCATTCTGTGGGGCGCGGTCATTGAGGGCTGCTACCATTCGCAGGATTGGTTGACCTTTCGTCAGGCGCTGGCCGCTGGCGGATGCGTTCGCAAGGGAGAGCGCGGGCATACGATATTCTACGCCGACCGCTTCACCCCCGAGGATGGCCGCGAGGGCGGCGATACGCCAGAAGGCGAACCCCGCTCGATTCCGTTCCTCAAACGCTTTGTTGTGTTCAATGCCGCGCAGTGTGACGGCTTGCCGGAACGACTGACTGCCGACCCGACGCCATTGCCCGAGCGTGAGCAGAACGAGAGCGCCGAGGTGCTTATCGCGGCGACGGGTGCGGATTTTCGCATTGGTGGCGCAAGGGCGTTCTATAGTGTCGGCGACGATTATGTGCAGATGCCGCCGCAACCGGCCTTTGCCCACCAGATCGACTTTTACCGGACGGCCTTGCACGAACTTGGCCACTGGACGGGAAGCAAGGAGCGGCTGGCGCGTGACCAGTCGGGCCGGTTCGGTTCCGCGCTCTATGCCCGCGAGGAATTGTGCGCCGAACTGGCATCGGCCTATCTCTGCGCGGCGCTTGGTATAGTCCCCACCGTCCGCCATGCCGATTATCTCGGCTCTTGGCTTACTGTCCTGCGCGCCGACAATCGCGCCATTTTCAAGGCGGCATCGCAAGCCAGCAAGGCAGCGGATTTTCTGATGGCCTTCGTTCGGGAAAGCGAATCCACCTTGGCGCGCGCGGCATGAGCGCCGCGCCGCATCTTGCGTCCGAGCAGACCCCAATCGGTGAGCAGACGCTTGTTTACGGCGTTGCGCCGATCACGCCCCGCGACCGTCTCGCCATGCGCGCCAATGCGCCGCTGGAGCCGCGCAAAGCGCAGCGTCCCGCCGATCATGGCCTGTTCGACACCAACGCCCGCAACCAGATCGAGATGTTTTGACGGAGGAATCCCCATGCTTTTGCTTACCCAAGGCCAGCGCGCCCGCCTGATTGCCAACGGCCAGAGCCGTGGCGATCATGTGCCAGTCGTCAAATTTTTCTCGCCAGTTGGCGCGGGCACTTGGCTGTTTTCCGAACTGGACGAGGACGGCGACATATTATTTGGGCTTTGCGACCTTGGTTTCGGTTGCCCCGAAATGGGTTCGGCCAGCCTGTCGGAAATTGCGGCGGTGTCGCTGCCATTGGGCCTCACCATCGAGCGCGACCTTTGTTTTGAAGGGCGCTTCCCGCTGACCGTTTACGCAGACGCCGCCCGTTTGTGCGGCAGCATCACCGAGGACGAGGCGCGGCTGGAAGCCGCAGCCGTCGCCCGCGCCAGCGAACTTTCAGAGCTTCCGCCACCTTGACCCCAAGGTTGCGGCAGAACCCGCACGTTCACCCCCGAACGTGCGGACAACCGGCCCCATCCTCACCGCCCCCCAAGATGCCCCGAGGATGGGGCCACCCATCGGAGTAAGTGACATGAAACTTGACCATATCGCCCTTGACCGGCTTTCAATCTCTCCCGCGAATATGCGGAGCGGCAAGAAGCCGCCCGACATTAGCGGTATTCTGCCATCCATTCGCGCACGGGGCATTATCATGCCGCTGTTGGTGCGGCCCAATGGCAGCGACACCACATTCGAGATTGTGGCAGGAAGCCGCCGCTTCCTCGCCGCGCAGACCGTGGCGACCGAAATCGGCGTTGCCGAGCCACTGCCCTGCGCCATCATGGAGGCGGGCGACGATGCCGCCGCCCTTGAAGCCTCGTTGATCGAAAACCTTGCGCGGCTTGCGCCCGACGAGGTGACGCAGTGGGAGTCGTTCACGCGGTTGGTCAAGGAAGGCCGGACGCCCGACGAAATCTCCATGACGTTCGGGATGCCCGAACTGACCGTCAAGCGCATCTTGGCGCTTGGCAATTTGCTTCCGCGCATCCGCCAGCTTTACCGCGCCGAGGAGATCGACGCGACAAGCGTTCGCCATCTGACGCTGGCGACCAAGGCGCAGCAGAAAACATGGCTGGCGCTCTATGACGACCCACAATCGTCCATCCCCAAAGGCCACCAGTTGAAAGCGTGGCTGTTCGGCGGGGCGTCCATATCAACCAGTGTCGCGCTGTTCGACCTTGAAACCTATCAGGGCCGTATCGTCAAAGACCTGTTCGAGAAGGAAGGTTATTTTGGAGATTTGCGCGAGTTCGAGGACGCGCAGCGCGCGGCCATTGAGGAACGCAAGGCTGCCTATATCGCCGATGGCTGGAGC
The DNA here is from genome assembly GCF_017312135.1 of Pseudonocardia sp. TMWB2A. Taxonomy (NCBI): domain Bacteria; kingdom Bacillati; phylum Actinomycetota; class Actinomycetes; order Pseudonocardiales; family Pseudonocardiaceae; genus Pseudonocardia; species Pseudonocardia sp. TMWB2A. Next base: position 2,981,453 of record NZ_QKQY01000001.1, on the reverse strand, counting down.
GATGTTATCGTTTTGCCCGATGGGCAATACTTCCATCGCTACGAGTTCGCGGCCACGCCGAAGCGCAAAGGCGGGCGGGTCTATGTGACCATTGCCCACAATGGTGAGGTGGCGTTTCACGAAGGCTATCTGACCGAGCGCGAAGCAAAGCGCATCGCCAAAGGCGAAGCGCCCGATGCGACAACCAAGGCCAGCCGCCCCGAAATCACCGCAGCCATGAACAGCTATGTTGACTTGCACCGCCATGCGGCGGTGCGGTCGGCGCTTGCCGCCAATACCGGCACGGCGCTGCGCGTCATGGTTGCCCACGCCATTTGCGGTTCGCCGCTGTGGCGGGTGGACGTCCAAAGCCAGCGGTCGCGCAACGAAGCGATTACCGAAAGCATCGAAACCAGCGTTGCCGAAGCCCGCTTCGACGAGCGCCGCCGCGCAGTGCTTGGCGTGTTGGGTTTTGACCCCGATGAGCCAAGCGTCACTTTGGACCATGAACCGAGGAACGGCGTGAGCGGACTGTTCCTGCGCTTGCTGGAATTGCCCGACGCGGTTGTCATGGAGGTTCTGGGCGTCGTTATGGCCGAGACGCTGGCCAGCGGAACCGGCCTTATCGAAACCATCGGCCTTCACCTTGGCGTCAAGATGGCCGACTATTGGGTGGCGGATGATGCCTTTTATGGCCTTGTCCGCGACCGCGAGGTTTTGACCGAAGTGTTGCGCGATGTTGGCGGCGATACGGTGGCCGACGCCCATGCCACGGAAAAGGGCAAGACGATCAAGTCTGTCATCAATGACTATCTGACCGGCAGCAACGACCGCATTAAGGTCGAGCAATGGGTGCCGCGCTGGATGGCGTTCCCGCCATCGGCTTATACGCAGCGCGGCGGCGTAGCGACGGTTGCCGCCGCCAGCCGTGCGGCATGGCTGGCGGAACCGGAAGTCCCGCTTGACCCTGACCCCGCCGCCGTTGCGGCGGAGGCGGTCGAGGGCGGCGATGCCGACGAAGCCGAAGCGATTGAGGACATGGATGAGCAGCGGCTTGCCGCGTGACGGGTGAGCGGGCGGCTTTACGCCGCCCGCTCCTGTTTTCGTTCCGAGCGCCACAAAGCCCCGACCGGCAATGCCGGACGGGGTTGGCTGCGTTGTCAGCCGCAGTCCGGTTAGGCGACAACCAGAGCAGATGAGGTGATACCAGTCGCCGCCAGCGAACAATCTGGCAGATCGGCGCATGGCCGGTCGTCATTATGGCCGGATGGTTCGCGGCCTGTGCTGCGGTGGTAGGCCAGCTTTCCGATTGGCATCAGCCACGAGCTTCGCTGCGATGGTGCATCCTCGTCGATCACCGGCAGACTGTGCGTTCAGGTTCGGCAAGCCCATGCTGGCAGTTTGGCGGATTGCGTCAATCGCCCCGACATTGAACGAGCGCATCCACATTTGCCAAATATCCTTGCGACCGATTGCCAGAACCGCGCTCACCCACGGCCTCGTCAATGGCTTTGGTTGGCAGCGGACGGCTGCGCCTCTTGCCCTTTGCTGCAACGGCTGGCCCGAAGTTTCTTCCCCTGGGCTACGCCCATTCCTCGCGGAAGCAAGAAACCCCGGTCTGCACCGTCCTCCACTGCGTTACGGCCCACCACCCATTCGGCTTGCCGAATGGGACCCTGAGTGCGTGCAGCAGGGCAAGCCCCTGCCTTTAACCAGCCATCGAGGCCGCGAATGAGCGCGGGGTTCGACCAACACAAGGAACTGAATCATGGCAAATATCGGCACATTCAAAAAGTCCGGCGACACCAACTACACCGGCGAAATCGTCACGATGAGCTTGCAGAAGAAGAACGTCACCATCGTCGCCGAGGAAGCAAGCGAAAATGAAAATGCTCCGTCGCATCGGGTGTTCGTGGCGAAGGCCGAAATCGGTGCAGCTTGGACCAAGACCAGCAAGGAAGGCCGCGACTATCTCTCGATCAAGCTCGACGATCCCAGCTTTAACGCACCGATCTTCGCCAGCCTTTTCACCGACGAAGATGGCAAAACCTTCAACCTGATCTGGTCACGCGCCCGCACCTCAAACGGCAACTGACCAACGCGCCTACGCCCCGCCCGGCATCTGCCGGGCGGGGCTTTGTTGTGCATCAATTCGACAATACTGGAAATATCGTTGACCGAAATTTCTCCCGACTCTAATTCGATAAATCTCGAAATATGAGTCGGGCTTATGACAGATGAAATTGAAGCAGACAGAGCGGTATTAGCCCTTGGCGCTTTGGCGCACGAAAACCGGTTGGCGGTATTTCGTTTGCTTGTGCAGGCCGGATCAGATGGCATCGCGGCAGGAGCGATTGCTGAAACCGTGAACTTGCCCAACAGCTCGCTTTCATTTCACTTGGCCCATCTGACTCGTGCGGGGCTGATCCAGCAGGAGCGACGAAGCCGCTCGCTGATCTACACCGCCGACTATGCCGCGATGACCGCTCTTGTTGGCTACCTCACGGAAAATTGCTGCGGCGGCGCGCCCTGTATGGCCGACACCATTTGCGGTCTCGAAATTTCAACCCAGCGAACTAATAGGAATGCCCCATGAGCAGCGATATTGTAATCTATCACAATCCAGCGTGCGGGACGTCGCGCAATACTCTAGCCATGATCCGGGCGACGGGTGCCGAACCGATTGTTGTGGAATATCTGAATACGCCGCCCGACCGGGCAAAACTGACACAGTTGATCGCGGCTGCCGGGATTTCGCCGCGCGCGCTGTTGCGCGAGAAAGGGACGCCGTTTCAGGAACTCGGCCTTGGCGATACCACTCTCAGCGATGACGCACTGATCGACGCGATGATGACCCATCCGATATTGATCAATCGCCCACTCGTCGAAACGCCGTTTGGTGTTCGTTTATGCCGCCCGTCAGAATTGGTGCTTGAGATTTTGCCTGTGGGATTGGGCAGCGATTTCACCAAAGAAGACGGTGAGGTCATTCACGCATGAACGACCTGCCCAATGTTGTAGGCGCGTTTTTCGACACCCCGACAGCATCTGCCCTCGGCATAACGCAGGTCGCATCGCACCCGCCACGTATCTTGCTGCTCTACGGGTCGCTCCGCGAGCGATCCTTCAGTAAGCTCCTTACGCTCGAAGCCGAACGGCTTTTACGCGCGATGGGCTGCGAAACGCAGGTTTATGATCCTGCCGGTTTGCCGCTGCCTGACAGCGTAGCGAGCGATCATCCCAAGGTCGCCGAATTGCGCGCCTTGTCTCTCTGGTCAGAGGGCCAGGTCTGGTGTTCGCCCGAACGCCACGGCGCGATCACCGGGATCATAAAATCCCAGATCGACTGGCTGCCTCTGGAAGAAGGCGGCGTGCGCCCGACCCAAGGTCGCACCCTAGCCGTGATGCAGGTATCGGGCGGGAGCCAATCGTTCAACGCGGTCAATACGCTGCGCTTGCTCGGGCGGTGGATGCGGATGATTACCATCCCCAACCAATCGAGCGTCCCCAAAGCCTATACCGAGTTTGACGAAGACGGACGGATGAAACCGGGACCGCTCTATGAACGCGTGGTCGATGTGATGGAGGAACTGGTCAAGTTCACCCTGCTGACACGCGACCGGAGTGACTATCTCACCGACCGATACTCCGAACGGAAGTCGGAAGGCCGCCCGCCTGCTGGGGCCGCGCATCTTGCAGCGATAGCGGCCAGCGGCCAGTGACAGCACCGCTATCGAGTCGCCTGCTTGCCGAAGCTCTTGGTTCAGCGATGCTGTTCGCAGCCGTTATCGGTTCGGGCATCATGGCGGAGAAACTGGCGGGCGGGAATGTCGCAGTCGCCTTGCTGGGCAACACGATGGCGACTGCCGCCATGCTGCTCGTCCTGATTACGATGCTGGGGCCAATTTCGGGCGCGCACTTCAATCCGGCGGTTAGCCTTGTCATGGCGGTGCGGCGCGAACTGGGTTGGCGCGACGTACTGCCCTACGTCCTTGTCCAGATCGGCTTCGGCATTCTCGGTGCATGGGCCACACACGTCATGTTCGATCTGCCCGTCCTGCAAACATCGATGAAGGCGCGGACCGGTATTGGCCAATGGACGGGAGAGGCCATCGCCACGTTTGGCCTAATCCTCACCATCATCGGAACGGCGCGTCATCGTCCGCAATGGACACCGGCCAGCGTCGCGCTCTACATCGCCGCTGCCTACTGGTTCACCTCATCGACCAGCTTTGCCAACCCGGCGATCACGATTGCGCGGAGCATGACAAACAGTTTTTCCGGGATCGCGCCAGCCGACGCGCCGATGTTCATCGTCTCGCAATTGCTTGGCGCGTTGCTTGCGGCGAGCATCGGTGGTCAGCTCTTTGCCCAGCCAGTTTCAGAACCGTCGCCACAGTCGCCGGGCAATTGACAAGACATCCGCCTTCTCCATGCAAAGAAATTTGCGCGCTGGATCGTAGCGCCAGCGTCTGCACCGGCTGCGGTCGCACACTTGGCGAGATCGCCGAATGGGGGAGCGCGACCGCCAGCCGTCAACAAGAAATCGTCCGGCGATCTTCGGTCCGCATGGGAAGCGGGGCTTCACATCCAGCCTGAAACCTCAAACCCCCAAGCGCACCCAAAGCTCCTTATTGTCAGAAGTAGAAAGCCGCTTTGGGTGCGCTTGTCTTAGGGGGTTTGTCTGATTTGTCTTTAATGCAGGATATGCCTAGCGGCGCGTGTTGTCTTACATTGCCCCTGTTTCACTGACGTTTCACCGGGCATGATTGATGGCGACAAATCCACTATCGAACAGCGCGACGCTCACCATTCGGCTTGACGCCGATGCGCTCGCGGCGTTCGACAGCTTCGCAGTCGGTCGTGGCGGACGAAGTGCAATGTTGCGGCAGATGATCGAACAGACGGTGCGGGAGATCGCAGATCGTCCCTTCATTGACCGCCCCGATGGAGTCGCGCGCAATCGTGTTTCGCTGCGATTTACCGATGTCGAGATCGCCGTGATCGAGGTTCGGGCGGCGCAGCGTTCGACTGATCGCGCGGGTTGGATCAAGGCCTTGGTGCGCCGCCACCTCGCGCTGAAATCGCGGGTTGATGACGGGCTGTTGGCTGAACTTGCGCCGATCAGAATGCAGTTGCTGCGCATCGGCCGCAATCTCAATCAGGCGATGAAAGCCGCCAATGCGTCGATGCTGGAAACCGGCGACAAACAGATCGAACCCGAGCTGCGGCGCATCGCCGACATGCGGATGGAAATCTCCGAGCAGGTGACAGCCGTTGGCGAAGCCATGCGCGGCGATGCGAGCTATTGGACCGTAGCGGATTGATGGGCTTGGAATCAGCCTTGTGGGAAGCAACCCGCCCGGCGTTTCGGGTGCGCTATATCCATGACCCTGCCAGCACGCCGCGCGTCCCGCTCTATGCCAGTTACGGTGTTGCCAATGGCCCGACGGCACGGGCCAAGCTGGCGCGGATCGTTCGCAAAGCGCCCGAGGTGGTGGTGAAGGTCACGGGTCGCCAGCGGGGCGGGGTCCACGTCAAAGCCCATCTTGAGTATATCGGGCGCAAGGGCGAAGTGGACATAGAAACCCGCGACGGCGAAATCCTGACAACCAAGGAAGACGTTGCCGAGCGCGCGGCGGAGTGGAGCGACACGCTCCAATGGCGGTCGCGGCCTACGGTGTCGTCGGTGTCACTGATCTTCTCGATGCCCGAAGGCACCGACCCTGACAAAGTGTTGGGAGCCGTCCGCGCGCTGGCTCATGCCGAGCTGAGCGATAATCACGATTATGTTCTGGCGCTCCATACCGATACGCCGCGCCCCCATGTCCATCTAACAGTGCAGGCCGAGGGGCTGGATCGCACAAGGTTCAATCCGCGCCCGGTTCAGCTCAATCGCTTCCGCGAGCGCTTTGCCCGTGAGCTGCGCTCGCGGGGGGTGGCTGCCGAAGCAACGCCGAGACGTGCGCGCGGACAAGGGATTGCTGGGTCGAGCATGGCGTTGGTCAAACTTCGCGCCCGCTTGGCAGGCGGGGCAAGCCACGTAATGACCGACTCAGACCGCCGCACCAGCGAACAGGCACTTACCTTCGCACGTGGCGGGGCCGAGTTTCCGGCCTTTATCGGCAAAGGCAAGACTCGCTGGCAGGAGATACGTGAGGCTTACGGCAAGGCGGCGACGGCGTTGGATGCGACGGGGCAAGCCGAAGACAAGGCGCTTGCCAGCGACGTTCGGGCATTTCTCGCCAAGCATCCTGACATGATCTCCACTCCAGAGATATTCGCTGCGCGCTACTCCGAGACTATCGCGGCGGCGAAGCAGCAATCAGAACAGCGCGCGCCGCCGATAGAACACACGCGCAAGAGGTAGCTTCGTTACATTCACAGACGCACACCGAACCGAGAGAGCATTGCGACCATCATCAGATAGAGAAGGATCGTCACGATACAGCCGATACCCAACGCGGGCCAGAATCCCAAGCCGCGCTTCAAGAGCAACGGGATCACCAGAAACATGGGCAGGCTGGGCAAGACAAACCAAAAGGTCGCCAGTGCATGATCAGCCATACGCACGGGATCACCTGTGTCACGCCACAGCCAGATCATGCCCAGCACCGAGATGAGCGGTAGCGACGCAATCAGCGCGCCAAACCCTGCACTGCGGCGTGCAATTTCCGACACCGCTACAATTATGATGGCAGACAACACCGCTTTGATGAGCAGATAAGTCACTGCCCCGATTTCAAGGAAGGATCATGGCTCATTTTGCATTCTCCGTCCGATCAAGCCAAGCCTGCATCTGTTTAATTTCGGCTTCCTGAGTGGCAATCACATCTTCGGCCAACTTGCGGACTTCGGGGTCTTTGCCATGCTTCAGTGCAATCCGGGCCATCTCGATGGCACCATCATGATGCGGAATCATTCCCGCCATGAAATCGCGATCAGCATCGTTTGTATAGGCGATCGCCATCCGCTTGTGCATCTTGTCCATTGCCGCCGAATAGGCCTTCGTTGCGTCGGAAGCCTCGGCGGGCAGTTCAGCACCGGCCTTCATCGTGTGGCCGTCATGCGGATTCGCTGCATTGACGCCTTTTTGCCCGCCACCGGCTTCGTTCGGGCTTTTCTCACCTGATTGACAGGCTGACAGAGCCAGTGTCGCGGCGAGTGCGATGAACGCAGGTTTGAACTTTCGGTCCATTTCAAATTCTCCTTTCATGCGTGCAGCGCCTCTTCATCGCCGCACGGCTCGGTTTCGGTTTGAAGCGTTGAGTGATGTATTTTGAATTGTGCTTCGAGCAGTTCGGCCACTGCCGTGCGAACCGCTGTTTGATCATGCCCGGATGCAATGGCGATATGCGCGGTCAGGCTGGCATCATCCCCTGCAATCGACCAGACGTGGAGATCGTGGACGCCCGCCACGCCTGGCACGGCACCAATGGCAGCGCGGATCGCATCCAGATCCATTCCGCGCGGGACGCCTTGCAGCAGGATGTGGGTCGTGTCGCGCAACAGAGTCCAGGTCCGGGGAAGCACCCAAAGGCCGATAGCGATGGCGACGATAGGGTCGATCCAGGTTTTACCAGTCAGCCAGATGGCGATCGCCGCTCCAATGACGCCCAAAGAACCGAGCATGTCAGCCCAGACTTCGAGATAGGCTCCTTTCATATTTAGGCTGGTTTCTTTGCCGCCCGCCAAGACCCGCATGGCGATGAGGTTTACAACAAGTCCGAGGCTGGCAACCGCCAGCATACCGATGGATTCCACCGGTTGCGGGTCGAAGAAACGAGAGATACCCTCATACAGCACATAGCCCGCGACTACGAACAGCAGCACCGCGTTGAATGCTGCGGCTAATATTTCGAAGCGGCGATAGCCATAGGTACGCTGTGCATCTGCGGACCGCTGTCCAATCCGCACAGCGACGAGCGCAATGGCGAGTGCGGCGGCATCAGTGAACATGTGAGCGGCATCGGACAGCAACGCGAGGCTGTTGAACCAATATGCGCCAACAAGTTCTGCGACAAGAAAGCTGCCGGTAAGGCTAAGCGCAATCGCCAAGCTGCGCGTGTTGGCTCCGTCGGTATGACTGTGGCCAACAGATCCATGCCCTTGATCGGCGTGATTATGTCCTGCACCCATTTCAGACCTCCGTGGCCGATGCAGAAGTGCTTTCGTCTTCTGCAGGTTTGAACGTCCAGAACAATAGGAGCGCATTGATAGTTACAAGAATTGTGGCACCGGTATCGGCAATGATTGCTGTCCACAAATTGGTGATGCCGAATACTGCCAAGACTAAAAAGACCAATTTCAGTCCAACCGCGATGACGATATTGGTCAGAATCGTGCTGCGGGTCTTGCGAGCCAGCCGGATCGCATCGGGCACGCCCCAGAGGCGATCCTTCAATAGCCCGATATCAGCCGTTTCAATGGCGACATCGGTGCCGCCGCCCATGGCAAGGCCCAGCGAAGCGGTGGCGAGCGCGGGGGCATCATTCACGCCGTCACCTACCATCAAAACGGGTGCTTCGGCCTTGAGCGCTTCGATGCGCTTGAGCTTGTCAGCGGGCATCAACTCGCCCTCGGCGTCCATCCCCAGCCCCTGCGCCACCGCGCTTGCCGTGCGTTGGTTATCGCCGCTGAGCATCAGCGAACGAATGCCCAGCGCATTCAGCGCGGCGACCGCAGGCCGCGCGTCATCGCGCGCTTCGTCACGCACCGCGATGTGCCCCTGATATTTTCCGTCCACGAGGAGCACTGCAATCGTCTTACCGGCTCGTTCCAGAGCGTCGATACTGGCGGCAACGTCCTTGTCGAGTTCGCCCGCCGCGCGCGGACTGAACAGCGCCACTTGTTTGCCGTCCACCCAACCAATCGCGCCCTCGCCCTGGCGGATCGTAACATCGCTGGCCTTCGGCAGGGCTATTTTTAGTCGTTCCGCTTCCGTCACGATCGCTTTGGCGACGGGATGGGTCAATCCCGTTTCGATGGCGGCTGCCAGTTCAAGCGTGCGTTCGCCCGCAACATCGGTGACAACCGGATGCCCGCGCGTCAAGGTTCCGGTCTTGTCAAAGGCGGCGATGCCGATTTTCGCCACCATTTCCAGGGCCTCGCCGCTCTTGATCAAGATCCCGCTGCGGGCCGCCGTCGCGATGCCCGTCGCGATGGCGGCGGGCGTGGACAAAACCAGCGCGCAAGGACATGCGATCAGCAAGACGGTCAGCGCACGATAGGTCCAGGTCGCCCATTCCCCACCAAACGCCAGCGGTGGAACCAACGCAATCAACGTCGCCAGAATGATCGCAGCGGGCGTGTACCAGCTGCTGAAATTGTCGATGAAGCGCGCAGTTGGCGCGGTGCTGGCCTGCGCCTGTGCGACGAGTTCACCGATCCGCGCGACGACACTGTTGGACGCGTCTTTGGTGACTTCGACCTTCAATGTGCCATCGCCGTTGATCGATCCGGCGAAGACATCGGCGGCAACGGTCTTTTCAACCGGGCGCGATTCGCCGGTGATCGCGGCTTCGTTGATTTCGGAGCGACCGTCTATGATCCGACCGTCTGCGGCAATGCGGTCTCCTGCGGACACCAGCATGATCGAGCCAATTGCAAGCGTGGTGACATCGACGGTGCGCCGTTCGCCATCAACCTCAATCACGGCCTTAGACGGAAGCAACTTTGCGAGCGCGCTCAGGCCCGAACGCGCGCGAGCGGCAGCAAAGCCTTCCAGCAGTTCGCCCAGCGAAAAGAGCGCGACAACAACAACGGCCTCCGCCCCGGCATCGATTGGGATTGCTCCCAGAACCGCAATGGTCACCAGCGTTTCAATGCTGAACGGACGGCCTTTCAGCGCCTTTGTAAAGGCCGTCTTGGCAAAGGGCGCGACCGAAATCGCTGCGCCCACTCCGTAGGCCCAGCGGGACCATTCTGGCCAGAACCAAGACACAGTATAGGCGATCGCCGCGACGGCGCAGGCAAACAGGAAGATGCGCAGGCCGGTGCTCTCTCCCACTCCGTGTGCATGGCCGTCGTTTTCCTCATGCCCTTGTTCGGCCTCACCGTGTCCTGACACCATGCACACTCTCCTTCAGTTAATCGTGAGCCGATCAGTCGAACAATTCGGCTAAGAAGCTCTTGCGACGCTTTCCACCGTGATGCCCCGACCGGCGAACCTCGTCATAACCGCGCTCGCCGCTATCGGACCGAAGCGCCACAGCGGGCTTTGGAACCGATGCGTCGGCGCGTTCGGATCGCTCGATGATCTTGTCGAGTTCTCCTCGATCGAGCCAGACACCGCGACACTGCGGGCAAAAATCGATCTCCACGCCCTGTCGCTCCGCCATCGAAAGCGGGACACGGCAGGTTGGGCAAAGCATCGCTTGTTGGGCTGTTGACTGCGTCATTGTCCGTCTCCCTATTTATCCAAGATCGGCTCGCCAAGCGTCGATACGTCGCTGTAATCGCCCGGGACGTGCTTCTTGTGCCGTCCGCGCAGCAGCAGGTGACTGATCGCAGGCAACACGAACAACGTCAGAATCGTCGAGGTAATCAGCCCGCCGATAACCACGATGGCCAACGGCTTCTGCACCTCGGCACCTTGCCCGGACGCAAGTGCCATCGGCACAAACCCGAGCGATGCAACTGTGGCGGTCATCAAAACCGGTCGGAAACGCAACAACGCGCCCTGCTTGATCGCGTCGGGTAACGCTAAGCCCTTCTCGATGAGTTCGTTGATCGTGGTCATCATGACAAGCCCGTTGAGCACCGCCACGCCCGAAACCGCCATCATGCCAACAGCGGCGGACACCGAGAAATTCTGCCCTGTCAGGAACAAGGCAATAATGCCGCCTGCTAGCGCAAGCGGAACGGCTGCGTAGATCGCCGCCGCAGGGCGCCAGCCCTTCAATCCGACGAACAGGATGCCGAAAATTAGCGCAAGGATCAAAGGCACGATGATCGAAAGACGCTGCGATGCGGCTTGCAGATTTTCGAACTGCCCGCCCCATTCGATCGAACTGCCCGGTGGCAGTTGAACTTGTGTGCCGACCTTGCTTTGCGCCTCGGCAATGAAGCTGCCGAGATCGTTGCCGCGCACATTGGCCTGAACGACGACGCGGCGTTGTCCGTTTTCGCGGCTGATCTGATTGAGGCCTTCGGAAAAGCTGAGGCTCGCGACGGCATTTAGAGGAACCGATGTGCCTTCCTGTGGCAACATTACAGGCAATGCCCCCACTGCGGCCAGATCGTTCCGGCCTGTGTTGGGCAAGCGAACAACAATATCAAAGCGCCGGTCACCCTCAAACACGATCCCCGCAGCGCGCCCACCAAGGGCGGCGGCTACGGTGTCGGTCACGTCCTGCAAGGTCAGGCCATAGCGTGCGATGGCGTCACGGTCGAATTTGATGTCGAGCTGCGGGAAACCCTCGGTTTGTTCGACCTTGACGTCTGCCGCCCCTTTTACTGTATTCAGAACAGCAGCAACTTTGCCGCCCACTGCGTTCATCACATCAAGGTCATCACCGTAGAGTTTGATTGCTACATCACCGCGCACCCCGGCGATCAGCTCGTTAAACCTGAGCTCGATGGGCTGACTGATCTCGAATGCGCTGCCAACCATAGGTTTGAGCTTGGCTTCGAGCCTTTCAACCACCTGCTGTTTAGTAGTAACCCCTGCGGGCCATTCGTCCTTGGGCTTCAGGATGATGAATGAGTCCGAAATATTGGGCGGCATCGGGTCGGTACCGACTTCCGCCGTCCCGGTTTTCGAAAACATATAAGCGACTTCAGGCAGCGAAACGGCGACCTTCTCAATTTGCCGCTGCAAGGTGAGCGATTGTTGGAGCGAGGTCGAAGGAATGCGGATGCCTTGCAGCGCTATGTCGCCTTCGTCGAGTTGCGGGATGAACTCGCGCCCCAGCATCGTGAATGCCAATGCCGCCAGCACCAATGTCCCGACACCAGCGCCGATCCAGGGCCAAGGCCGTGAGATTGCCTTACCTAGAATAGGCGCGTAGCGATCCTTGACAAAGGCAACCGCCTTTACTTCCTTTTCAGACACTTCGCCGCGAATGAGCAGTGCGACCATGGCCGGGACGAAGGTCAGCGAGAGGATGAATGCACCAGCCAGCGCCAGCATGACGGTGATTGCCATCGGCGAGAACATCTTGCCTTCGACGCCGGTGAACGTGAGCAGCGGCGCGAAGACGAGGAAGATGATCGCCTGCCCGTAGATGGTGGGCTTGACCATCTCGCGCGAGGCTACGAATACCTCGTGCAACCGCTCGTTCAAATCCAGAACGCGCCCTTCGAGATGCTGTCGCTCGGCTAGGCGCCGCAAACAGTTCTCGATGATGATAATAGAGCCATCGACGATCAGGCCGAAATCCAGCGCACCCAGGCTCATCAGATTGCCCGATGTGCCGGTGGCATTCATTCCCATTGCCATCATTAGAAAGGAAAATGGAATTACCAGCGTAGCAATGATCGCAGCGCGGATGTTACCCAGCAACCAAAACAGAACCGCTATAACCAACAATGCACCTTCGAGCAGGTTCTTTTCGACCGTCCAGATCGTCGCATTGACCAGTTTTGAGCGGTCGAGCACCGTTTTTATTTTGATCCCTTGCGGCATCGATTTGGCGACCTCACTCAGCCGTTCGCCTACCGCTTCGGCAACAATCCGGCTGTTCCCGCCGGCAATCATTAGCGCAGTGCCGACGACGACCTCTTTGCCATTCTCGGACGCAGCTCCAGTGCGCAAATCGCCACCGACGCGAACCTTGGCAACGTCGCGCACTGCCACGGCGACGCCTCCGCGTGTGGCAACAGTCGCCCGGCCAATCTCGTCTAATGTGCGGATACGTCCATCGGCCTTGACCAGAAAGGCCTCGCCACCACGCTCAACAAAATTCGCGCCGACCGAGATATTGGCTTTCTCCAGCGCATTGGCGAGTTCGGAGAATGAAATGCTATAAGTTGCAAGCTTTGCTGGATCGGGTTCGACCACGAACTGTTTTTCATACCCGCCGATACCGTCGATGCCCGCGACGCCTTGTACCGTCCTGAGTTGGGGCCGGATTACCCAGTCCTGTACCGTGCGCAAATAGGCGAGCTTTGACACCTCATCGGTCAATAACTCGCCGTCAGGCGTCAGGTACGAGCCATCAGGCTGAAAGCCCTCTTTGCCCGCAATCTTTGGGTTGGCCTTGGTTCCGGCTGGTTCATACTCAACAACATACATCAACACTTCACCAAGACCGGTGGTCACCGGCCCCATCTGCGGCTCCACACCTTCGGGAAGATTTTCCGAAGCCTGCGTCAGTCGCTCGGCTACCTGCTGGCGCGCGAAATACAGATCGGCACCTTCGTCAAATACAACAGTGACCTGACTGAATCCGTTGCGCGAAATCGAGCGCGAGCTTTCCAGTCCCGGAATCCCCGCCATTGCGGTTTCGACCGGGAAGGTCACGAGCCGCTCCATATCGAGCGGCCCCAGCGCGGGCGCTACGGTATTGATTTGAACTTGTTTGTTGGTGATATCAGGAACAGCATCGATCGGCAGCTTCAATAGTTGCATAATACCAAAGGCCGCAACGATCAGTGTAGCGACGACAACGCCCCAGCGAAAGCGGATCGACGCATCAAGGAGTTTCTCGATCATATCAATGCTCCGCCTCGCCCTTGCCAAGTTCGGCTTTGAGCAGGAAAGCGCCCTTGGTGACGACGACGGCACCGGCTGCCAAGCCTTCGACTATCTCGATGCGACCACCGCCGCGCGTGCCAGTGACAACGGTAGTCGCTTGAAAACCCTTGGCGGTTTTGACGAACACGACTTCCTTGCCTTCAACGGTCTGTACCGCCTCATCGGGCAGCGCGATCCGCGCTGTATCGCCACCCCCGCGCGGCGTGATGCGCACGCGCAGGCCTTGGCCCGGTGTTAGCCCGCCGATGCCTTGCGGCGTCAGCACGATGGTTGCGGTCTTGCTATCGGGATCGAGACTTGGCGTTGCCGACCGAACTGTTGCGGTGACGGTTTCGCCGCCGAGCAATTCGATAATCGCCGTGTCACCGGGTTTTACGCGGCGGGCATCGGCGGCCAGCACCGATGCGTTAATCTGAATGCGATTGGGATCAGACACGCGGAAAAGTTCGGTCCCTGCCAGCACATAGGAACCGAGTTTCGCGTCGGCCTTTGTCACGCGGCCCGAAATCAGACTGACCACGCCCAATGTGCGGCCATCACCGGAGACTTTTGCCGCCGACGCCGCCGACTGCGAGCGCCGGGCTTCGGCTTCGGCTTGCGCTAATGCGGCTGCGGCACCTTCCAAATCCTGACGTGCTGTGACCTTGGCATCGAAAAGTTTCTTCTCGCGCGCATAGGTCGAACGCGCCAGCGCCAGATTGGCCGATGCCGAACTGCGTTCTGACGCAATCGAGGCGGCATCTCGGCTTTCCATAACGGCGATTGCTTCACCGGCGCGGACGAAATCGCCCAATTGGCGGTTAATGCGAACAACGGCCCCATCGGCACGGGCTGTCAAAACCGCCTCGCCATCGGGTGTGGAAGCAACGACGCCCTGTGCCAATATTTCGGCACCCAAGCCCCCCGCTTGCAAAGCTTCGGTGACAATGCCAGCAGCCTTGGCGCGGGATTCATCCATCAGGATTTGGCCCTCGACATGACCTTCTTCCTCTTTTTCTTCGGCATGTTCGGCTTCGGCAACGGCAGTGGTTGAGGGCGCGAATAATGTGCGTCCAAGCATCACGCCGCCGCCGCCAAGGACGAGGGCTGCGATGGCCGCGCCTGCGATAAGTTTGTTGCGATTGGTTTCGGTTTCCATGAAGTTGTTCCTTATTGCGCGTTGGCGCGGATCAGCGCTGCAAGCGCCCGCGCACGATCAAGCCGCGCTTCGATGAGGTTGAGTTTGGCCTGGGTCAGAGTGGTTTGCGCATCGAGCAGTTCGAGTAGCGAAAACTTGCCCGCGTTGTAGCCAAGCCGTGCGAGCCGCAGCGCTTCTTCGGCCTGGGCGATGCCCGGACCGGCGAGCGCCTCATACCGCATTTCGGCCGCCCCGAGCAGCATCCGCGCTTCATAGCGCGCCCGGTTTGCATCGAGACGAGCGAGCGCCAATCCCGATTCTGCCGCAAGACTGTCCGACTGTGCCGCGTCGATATTGCCGCGATTGCGATCACGCACGGGGAGCGGGATCGAGATGCCAGCGACGAACGCGGTTTCGCGGCCTTCGCCAAAGCGCCGAACTCCGGCGCTTCCGGTAATGTCAGGCACCGCATCGGCGCGGGCGAGCCGCACACGGGCCAGTGCTGCGCCGCGTTCTGCAAAGGCCAGTTGGACATCGAGCGTTTCCGTATCGGGCGGCAAAGTCGGCGGCGCATCTTCGCTCATAATGGTTGCCGTCGGTTCGCTATCCGCGCTTCCGATCAGCGTTGCCAGATGCTGCCGTGCCACGAGAAGCTCGCCAAAGGTGCGCGCCTGTTCGGCTTTCGCCTCCGCCAATTGTGCCTGTGCGCGCAATTCGCGGAGCGGCGGATCTCGGCCCACTTCGACCAGCACTTTCGCTGTGCGCAGCAGCTCGTCCGATGCAGTGACATTGTTTCGCGCCAGCACTGCGCGATCTTCGGCGGACCGCAAATTGGCATGGGCATAACGAATATCGCGTTCGAGATCGGCCAGCGCCGACTTGTAAGACAAGAACGCAAAATCACGCTCGGCCCGCGCGACTTCAACACGGGCGCTGCGTTTGCCGCCAAGCTCTATCCGCTGGCTGAGAGCAAGCGTCGTCTCGGTGCTACGTAGCCCCTGAAACGCACCGCTACCGGCGAAATTCTCTACCTCAAGACTGAGTTCGGGATTCGGCGAGACCCCAGCCTGCCGTGCGCGCGCCTCGGCGGCATCGGCTTTTGCCTTTGCCTGACTGACGCGCGGCGAGGCTTCCAGCCCTTGCCGCAAGGCATCGGGGAGCGTGATCGGTTCGGCCCAGAGCGGACCGGATGAAAATAGCAGCGTCCCTGCCAGCAGCAGGCGACGGATTCGTAATGACATGAATAAACTCCTGACCGACATTGCGGACACGCAGGGGCAAAGCCCCGCGCGCGGCGGATGTCAGGCAGAAGGAGGCTGGATCGGGGGAGCAGCCTTATGCGAAATCATTCCGCGAATGGCCGGCAGGGCAAACTGGTTGCCTGTGTAAATAATGGTTGCAGCAACGTCGTTCACAGATTGAGGAACCGCGACCGAACAGTGGTGATGGTCAACATGGCCCGCAGGGGCCTTTGAAGAGTTCTCGTCTTGACTAGCATCGCTTTTTTCTTCGGCGTGACAGTCGAGATCGACAATCTCGACAGCATGACCGGCGCTTCCGGCATCGGCGAGCGCAGGAACGCCGACGCTGCCGAACAGCAGCATCGAAATCATCAAAAAGGCGATTACGGCTTTAACCATTACCGCGCGGTTAACACGACACACATAAACGAACAATCAATTTTCGGCTCCTGCATCTTTTATTTGCCGTTGCAATTCTTCGGGAATTTCCATTGGCATGAACGCGCTGACATGCGCGCGACCCGTGTTGCCAATGGGAAGCCGTCCAGTGAGATTGCCCAGCGGCGCAAGTGCGAGCCGTCCGAGTTGGCCGAATATTTCCCGCCCGTCCCTGAGCGCAACCGCAAAACCGAGCATTTGGAGATGGGAATGGATATGCAGGCCAAACCGCGACTGCCCGAGGATATGCGCTCGTTCGAGATGGTGCCAAGCGCGTTGCTTCTCGTTCGCGGTGCGCGCGTCACGATAGGCCGCGATCTCGTTGGCGTAGGCAATTTCCAAGGTTACGGTCATGGCTGTGAACATCCCGAAGTGCGCTCGGCCAAGGCACGCCAGTGGCGCTGGCGATGGCGATAGAAAACTTGCGCAAAGAGCCAGACGAAGGGTGTCAGCAGTCCGGCTTTAACCTCCACTTCGTCGCGGTATCGCGTTCCGCGTTCGCCTTCGGGCTCAACGGTGATCCAATGATCCCACGTCGTTATCAAGGCGCTGTAGCCGTTATCGCGTAACTTCTTTGGCCATATTGCGGCATCATCCATATGCACTGTCGGCACGATCCACTGCTTTCCGAAAGGCAGAACGCCAAAAAGCGTCAGGTCAACCAAGAACCGCTCTTGCTCGCCAAAATTCGAGGCATGGGCCGGATTGACCATGTGAAAGCGCACGAGCGGTGCGGCGATGTGCATGAGCAGTTCAGGGGTCTGCACGCGCCGCCATACTTCATCGGGTGGCAGGTCGATATTGGTGGATAAAGCGACCTTCATCCCGCTGCCTCCAAAACTACATTATCATTCGCCAGTTCCAACCGCGCCTGCCGGATGATTTGCCAACCGCCGCTGATCCCGAGGATCGCCATCACCAACGCCACGATCAAGTCAGGCAAGCCGCTGCCCGTCCACAGCACCGCGGCTCCCGCGCCGATAACCAGACAATTGTTGATCGCGTCGTTGCGCGAGCAAATCCAAACCGAGCGCATGTTCGCGTCCCCGGTGCGGTATCGGTAGAGCATCAACGCGACGCCGAAATTGACAACCAGTGCCAGCGTGCCGACCGCGCTCATTGCGTAGGGCGCAGGGTTGCTGCCGTGAAACAAGCCCCAGATCGCCCACACCAGCACCCCGAGGCCGAATGACAGTATGGTGATGCCTTTGAC
Source organism: Pseudonocardia sp. TMWB2A (assembly GCF_017312135.1). NCBI lineage: Bacteria > Bacillati > Actinomycetota > Actinomycetes > Pseudonocardiales > Pseudonocardiaceae > Pseudonocardia > Pseudonocardia sp. TMWB2A. The sequence goes on along the minus strand of NZ_QKQY01000001.1, from coordinate 2,963,766 downwards.
CATCGCGGTCTTTGCCCGCCATGCCAGTGCCATTCCGGCAACGCTTAGACTGATTGCATAGTTCGCGGCATCACCCAAAAAGTCGAGCGCGTCGGCTTGCAGGGCGCGTGAGCCTGCGAAATAGCCCGCGACGCCTTCGACGATGAACATCGCGGCGTTAAGGCCAAGCGCGATCCACAACACGCGCCGCCAACGGGCGTCGTTGAGGGTAGTTTCGCTACCGCAAGCACTTGCACAGCATTGATCGGCCATATGCCGAACTCCTTGGTTTCTTCGAGTCGTTCTCCTATATGCACCCTGTAGCAACTACAGGGTCAAGACATGAAAATCGGCGAGCTATCGAAAGCGACCGGCACCAACATCGAAACCGTCCGCTATTATGAGCGAATCGGGCTGTTGCCCGCGCCGGATCGAACCGCCGCAAACTATCGGAGTTACGGCGAGCCACACCGCGCGCGCCTCGCCTTTGTCCGGCATTCCCGCGAGCTGGGTTTCACCATCCAAGAGATCCGCTCCCTGCTCGACCTATCGGATCATCCTGACCGCGACTGCATGGAGGCCGACCGCATTGCAACGAGCCATCTTGTGCAGGTGGAAGCGAAGATAGCGCAGCTTGAAGCCTTGCGCGACGAACTTGCACGCATTGTCGGACGCTGCCGGGGCGGGGTTGCGGCGGATTGTCGCGTGATCGAGGCTTTGGGCAACCATGCGATGTGCGATACCAGGCACTGACCACAGCACCCGCAGCCGGTTTTCAGATTACTACAGCAGCTTTAACGGTTCCGCCCCTCACGGCTCAACGCCTGATCCTGGGTGATTTCCCGGACGCGCTGCGCCTGCTGATTACGCAATTGGATGGCTGCAATCTTGTCCCCGCTTGCAATACGGAGCGCGACCTCTTGGCGTTTGCCCTCGACTTCCTTTGACGCCTTGAGCGGATCATCAGGATATTTCGCGCGTGTGATTGAGATGGTTTGAGCGACAAGACTCTGGGCGCGACGCAAATCGGGATCGCGGGCGTTTTGCTCATGGGTCTGATTGAGGAACCGTTCCGATAGAGCTTTGAGCGTTACTGCTGCGTCAGGCGGTTGGCGTGATTTGCTCGTAGCGTTTTTGGCTTCGCGGCGTTTCTCGCGTTCTGCAACCCGCGCTTGCAAGCGGTCAGCCTCGGCTTGAGCGACTTTTGACGGCGTGTAATTCTCGACCGTCAGCCCTTGTGCGGCAGCAGCGAGAAAGGCTGCTTTTTTGAATGTATCGCCGCCATTGACCCTCACGGACGTCCAACCATTGGCCTTGGCTATCCGCAATATATCGGGAAGCGCGTCGATGTTGCTGGTCTTGAGCCGGTCTGGTTCGAGCCGGACAATCGGCTTTGTATCGTCCGAGGTCCGGTAGAGCTTGTTGCCGACGCGGAGGAATTTGCCGGTGAGATCATCGGTGAGCGTTGGTGTCTCGGCTTTGCGCTTTGGCTTGGCTGGTGTCGGCTTTGGCGTGACCGGCTTAGGTTTTGCATCACGGCTTCTCCCCCAAGGGCCACTGCCTTCTTGTTCTTCAGGCATATTCGTCTCCTTCGTCGAGTATTCCGGTCACTTCGCCGTTGTGGTTTATGGTCACCAGATCGGCCATCTGACTTGGGCAATCTTTGGTGAAAACATCCTCTTGATTCATAGGTCGAGTGAATTTTCCGGCGGCCTCGTCGTCTGTCATGTCGCGGAACGCTGGCGCTGAACCGGCATAGATGGACGGTTTTGGGATTGCCGGTACGGGAGGTGGCGGAAACGCGCGGGCCTTGAAGAAACGATTCCTGAAATAGGCGATCTTGCGTCCTACGATCGGCGGGATGCCACCGCGCAACAGGATCAATTTGTTGGGTGGAAACTGCATAAGTTCCTGCGGCAGCATCAACGCGCGGCGTTGCTCTGATATGGATTTTGAGCGGTTGGCGAGCAGCCCGTTGATCGTCAGCGATTTCGTGACACTTTCCTGTCCGACATAGCCGATACGCTCCGACAGGTCGTTGGCCACGCGCAGCTCCTTGGGCGTGAACGCAACTTCGACCCCGCAATTGGCAACAATTTCATCGGCGACATGCTCGCCATAAACACCGCGCAACTGTGAGCGTGACTGGATGACCGGCAGGAGCCTGATCCCGTAGCCCGCAACATAGGAAAAGGCGCTGGCGATAACCGATGCCCGCCCGAGCCGGGCAAATTCATCAAGAATGACCAGAACAGGCACGGCCGAGTTTTCATCTGGCAACGCGCGCACATTGAGGTCGATGAGTTGCTGGAACAGCAGATTGTAGAGCGGCGCAATCCGGTCGAGTTCATCGGGTGACACGCCGAGATAGACCGACATCGGGCGGGAACGAAGTTGGCGAAGGTCGAAGTCGCTTGTTGCCGTCGCCGCATCGACCAACGGATTGAGCCAAAGACCCAGCACGTTGGTGATCGTCTTCTTGATGTCGGCAAAGCTGTTGTCCGAGCCGCCTGCAAAGTCGGAAAGCGCAGTCCGGCAACTGGTCGACAGGTTTAATCGCGGATTGGCCAGTTCTGTCTTGAAGAAGGCCCGGGCGTCGCCTTCGGTCAAATGGCGGTAGATCGCGCCCATTGTGAGCGGCTCGTCACTCGTTTCTGCAAGCCAGGCCCCGACACCTGCAAATCCTGTGCGCGCACCATTAGCCCAAAAGGCTTCGCCGTGTTCGGGTGCGACGAACAGCATCGTGGCGATTTTTTGCAGTTCGATAATGATATCGTCGGGGTCGGTGCGGTCGATATAGGCAAGGGGGTTGTAGCGGGCGGTGCGGCCCTCGCGGTCGGTCGGGTTGAACAGGAAAACTTGCTGCCCGTAATGCGCGCGAAATCCCGCGCTCGCGTCATAATTCTCGCGCTTCACATCGAGAACGACGACCGAGCCTTGCCAGGTCAACAAGTTCGGAATGACGATGCCGGTGCCTTTACCCGAGCGCGTGGGGGCTTCGACAATGACATGCTCGCTACCGCCGAAGGTCAGGAACCGCCCGCGCTTGCGGCCAAGAACGATTCCAACGGCGGCGCGAAAGCCGTGGCGCTTGATCTCGCGCTCGTTGGCAAAGCGGGCGGCCCCGTGGAGCGGCGCTCCTCGCGCCCACAAGGCATAGATGAGGCCGGCAAGCAACGTGACGCCACCTGCCAATCCGCCCGCCATTGCGCGTACCACTTGGGGATCGCCGCGATAATACCAAACGAACGCGGGCATCTTGATCGGGTCATAGGCAGCAACCGGCAGACCAAGGATCAGCCATCCGATCATGCTTGCGATGGCAAGAGCAAGCAATGTCCCCAGCGGGATTCCGATCAACAATCGTACCGCCCCGCCGTCAGACGGCGTGCCTGCCCTCTGGGTCATAATAGATCTCCGTCACCCGAAATTCGCCGCCCTCTTTTTTTGTTTGCACCACGACATCGACCAGCATTTTGAGCAGCGCGCGGATGTCGTCGCGTGCCAGATCGGAGCCGCCTTCGCTTTCCTTGACCAGCAAAGTCAGTTGCTCGAACGCCAGTTCGGCGGAATCGGCATGAATTGTGGTGATCGAACCGGGATGACCCGAGTTCACATTGCGCAGATAGAAGAACGCCGTTCCGTCGCGCAGTTCTTGGAGCAAGATACGGTCGGGACGCATCCTGAGCGCGCTTTCGAGCAAATGCTTGGCTGTAACATTGGCGGTGCCTTGGCCGTCTTTGGCATAGAGCATGTGGACGACATTCTTTTGACTGACGACCAGTTCGCGCGTGTCCTCGATTGTCAGCAGCCGTTCTTGGGACGGTATAAGCTGGATCAAGCCCTTCGACAGCGTGGTCTTGCCCGATCCCGTTGCCCCTGAAATCAGGATATTCAGCCGTGCCTTGACCGCGCGGTCGAAGAATTCGACATGACGACCGGCGCGCAGCAACGCGAGCAATTCCAGCTCTTGCGGGCTGACCTTTTTTTCGGCGATCCGTGTGTCCCTAAACAAGCCCGCAGCCTCGAAATCGGCTAGTGTCATTGTCACGCTTGATGGTTTTCGCACAGTTATCGACACGGTTTCGTCGGGAACGACAGGCGGCACGACGATCTGCACCCGTTCGCCGGTCGGAAAGACGGTCGAGACGATTGGGTTTTCGCGAGTGACGTCCTGCGAAGTGAACGCGGCAGCGGCAGTAGCCAGCGCCATCAGATTCTTGAAATCGAGCGATGGCTCGTTCTCCCAAGTCCAGCAGCCGTGCCGTTCGATGCCAACTTCTTGCGGTAAGTTGATGACCAGTTCGGTGACGCTCGCGTCATCGAGATATTTGCGCAAAGGTGCCGTCACGCTATCGAGAACCGCCGTGTTTTTCCCCGGCGCGGCCATTATTTGAGCGCAAGGCCGTAAACGGTCGAAAAGTCGAAGTCCTGCGCCACGGTGATTCCGACATCCTCGCCCTGATTTTTGCGCAGCACCGGTTTGATCTGTGAGTTCTGTTGCAGAATCGTTGAGGCAGCATCGGACGGAACGCGGGTGGTATTGGATGCGCTGTTTCCTATCGCTTCCGAGCCGACCGTCGCCGCATCGTCGACCAGGCTGAACAGCAGCGCGGTGCCGAACCGCTGCCAGAAGAAATTGTCCACGCGCCCATCCATGCCGCCGCGTCCCAGCGCATCGGTTGCAGGCGATCCGACATCAATCGCAATACCGCGCGGCGTGACCGCGCGGGTCCACAGCACGAACAGCCGGTATTGTCCGCGATTGAGGCCGCCCTGATACTCACCGACGATCTTTGTGCCTTTTTCCATCAGCACGACGCGGCCATTGTCCGAATAGACATTGCGCGGGATGATACAGCTCACATAGCCGGGCTGGCTGGAATCCATCGCAGATTGCAGCACGCACGGGATAAAGCTCCCCGCTGTAATCAAAAAATTGCGGTCAGGAAGCGGGCGGGCCTGCGTCTGTCCAATTACCGAAGCGCGCCGGAGAGTGTCGAGACTGGTCGGCTCCCGCGCGGCAGCGCCTCCCGCATTGAATGGACCTCGCGCATCGCCATAAATCGGGCTTGGCATTCCGTTCCCCCTCTCGCCGCCATAAGCAATCAACGATGACCGGCGTGCTGCTTCGCGCAGCACCTCAGCTTGTGATGGTTGACGGGACTGGGGTGCGCCGGATGACGGCATCGGTGACGCCGTGGCTTGCGCACCAATGGCGGGGACGATTGGCCCGCCCAAAGGTATCGGCGCATTGGGATCGGTCGCTGCCCCGGCCAGCGTCGGGGCGATGACGGTATTTGGATCATATTGTGCCGGTTCGAGTGCGGGCTTGGGTTTTACGGGCGGTAACTCCGCATTGCCGGTCAGGCCCGTTCCAAGCGCCAGCACCGTGAACATGATGGCGCCTGCGGCGGCGGCAAAGCCGATCATCTTTTTCGGGTCCATCGTCGTGCCGGGCATTGAGAGCATCTTGCTCGCGCGTTCGGTCGCGGGAGCGCGGTCGATTTCGTCGGGATCGGGCGTCTGATCGACAGCGGTCCTTCCTTGGACTGGGTTGGCTGTTGTGGTATCCGCCATCACTTTGTCTCCCCGTCATCTGTGCCTGACGTGCGTTCGACGATGCTGGACGCCGTGCCGGTCTTGGGATCGCGTCCATAGAAATCCTTCGCTTCGTTGAAGACGCACAGCACTTCCTTGCCGCGCCGCAAGCGGAGCTGGGCGAACACCCCGTGAATCACGACAAATTCGTCGCGGACATCGAACGGGACGATGCTCTCGCTGCCATCGGGATTGACCGCGAAGAAAGCGGGAAGTTCGCGCTGGTTCGGGAAGCGCAGCGCCGTGAACTGCCCGTTGTCGGTGATTTCAGAAGGCTGGATCGCCGATGATCCCTGCACGCTATATTGGAGGTTTCGCTTGCCTTCGAGAACGGCCAGATCAAGCGCGGAGCGGATTGCCCCCGATTGCAGCGCGATGGCCTGAGTGTAAGCCGCCTGCGTTGCCGCCGCTTGTGCAGCGGCAGCTTCTTCACGCGGATAGCGGAACACGACTTTGAAGAAGGTATCGACCGCGCGGGGACCAATGCCTCCTCGCCGCGCCGACAGCTCGAACGTGTAAGTCCGGCTTCCTGTATTCGAGCGGGTGATGACAATCAGATTGGTCGCACCCGCCAATTCACGCGGTTTGATGAACAGCGAATTTTCAGCAGGGGCCACTTCCCACGATACGGTGTCGCCAAGCGCGACATGCTCGACGCGCTCACCCAGCGAAAACACAATCTGGGTTGCAGAGCGGAAAACACCGACTACGCGGTAAACTTGGGCATCGCTGTAAACCACTTCACGGATACGGCTGTCTTGCGCGGTCGGACGCGGTGTTTCGCTGGCGAGTGCCGGGTTGGCCGCGAACAACGTCGCGATCGCTGCTATATGGTATCTTGCATTCATTGCGTCACCTCCAGATCGGCGCGGTAGCTTTGCACTTCCAGCCCAAGCGGGTTTTTGAACCGCTGCTGTTCGGTCGTCGGGGTGTCGGTGGTGTCATAGGTTATGGTGGCAATGGCCGGTGTGTCGGTCGCAGAGGCGCCCCGCTGGAGCGTCTTGGTGAAGCGCACCTGCGCGACGTTCTTTGAAACAAAGGTCACCGACTTGATCGCAACGAACACCGTGTCGAGATCGGTGAATACCGATTGCGGCGATTTGGGATTGTCCTTGCTGTAGAACGCCGTCCACCGCGCCTGTTCGTCGCGCGATGACATCGCCAGCACACCGTCGAAAAATTCCTGGCGTGCCTGCGGAATCCAACCCTCTCGGTTGCGGACATAATCGGCGAGAAAATATTTGGCGACGGCCTCGTTGTAGGTGATTTGCTTATCGCCCGTCATTGACGAGGTAATCTCACTCGCGCCGGTCGCCTTATCGACCATGATGACATAAGGCGCGACGGTCTTGAGCGGGGTCAGCATTGCGACAGCAGCAACGCCGGTTATCGCAAGGCCGCTGGCTATGGCTGCAATTGTCCACGCCAACCTTTTCGAGCGATTGGCCGCGATCAGCCGGTCATGATCCCAGCTTGCGGCTTCGGCAAAATAAGCTTTGAGGTCTTGCCCGTTGGTTACGCCACTCGCCATGATGCTCAGCAGCTCCGATAGGAGGTTGGAGGACTTGCACTGCTGATTGGCGGGACTTGCGTGGCAGGCTTGGCCTCTGGTTTCACGGGATTGGAGGTTGTGGGCGCTTTCTCCGGGAATACATCGACGCCATTGCGTTCGCGTCCCTGGCTCTGTTGCTGATTGGATGGCGTCGATGTTCCCGTCGCAGGATCGACCGTCGGCAGGATGGAGCCATAGGGGTTAGCCGGGCGGCGCTGCTTGCCGTTGCACTTGGCTAGCTTCGGCGATTTTGGTTCCGCTAAGAGAATGTCGGTTGGCGTAACGAGCGCCATTCCGACCAATATGCTCACAAATGTCTTACGCATGACTCTATCCCCTTATGTTATCCCACGGCTAACCGAACCGGACGTGCGCATCCGGGCAATTCCGCGCGCGAATCCGCGTTCAATGGCGCGGCTGGTCGCCTGTGCGCCCGTGGCACCGCGTCCGGCGACGAAACCGCCTGCCGCTGCGATGGCCGACGCAAATTGGTTGGCGAGCGCAGGCCCGCCACCACCCAGCGAGGCGGCCAGCATCGGAATTTGCAGGAAAAAGAAGAAGCCGAGTGCATAAAAGGCCAGTGCCTTGATCGCTGCCATGCCGATCTCGTCATTTTCCGAGATAGTGGCAATAATCGCGTCGCCGGTCTGGGTGAGGAACAACGTCAGCACGAGCGCGAACACGATCAGCATCAGATAATTGATGCACGCCCCCAGCCAAGCGAAGAAATAGCCTCGCGTCGACTCGAAGAGCAGAGCCGCCACGAAAAGCGGACCGACCACGGATAACAACGCCAGCGCGAACAGACCGAACGCGCTGATAACGAAGCCGATGGCAGCGCAGAGCAACGTGGCTATAATGACGAGCACCACGAGGAAGCCTGCGAAGACCGCATAGCCAATGTCGGGCAGCGTGCCTTGGGTTTCCTGATAATCAGCAGCTATCTTGCGCATGGTGTTGGCGGTTTCAAAGCCGGTGCCAGCGAGCTTGTCGTAAAACCCGCCGAGACCGCCAGCGTCGGCCCCGCCGAGCGCACTGGCAAACTGGCTAGGGAGACCACCCAGCGCAAACATGCCAATCTGGGTTCCGTAGAGCGAGGTGACGGCAAAATAGAGGAAAGCGAGCTGGCAGCCGCGATAGGCATATTCGCGGAACGGATATTGCACCGCGCCGCGCATGATGGCGTAGCCCAGCAGCGAAATATAGATCACGATGCCGATACGCAGCGCAGGCGACACAATACCGATCACCGCTGCATATTTGCCAACGATCGCCGCAAGCGCGTTGCTGAGCGCCTCAAACATCGTGGTAAAAACATGATCGCTGAAATCCATATCGGCCTTCAATTCCCTTTTGTTGCGTTCACTTTGTCAGTTGGAGCTGCGATTTAGCGAAAGCAGCCGCGCGGCAATTGGTTGTCACCACAGCAGGTTGCGATGCGGCCGGCGCGTTTGATCCCGACCATGAGCGGCAAATTTTCTGCATCGGCTCTATCTCGGCCGGGTGCGCAACATAATATTCCCAACTTCGCGCTGGCATTGCCGATTGGGGGGCGGACTGGTCGCACCCCGCAACCAGCATTGCGGTCAGAAGGGCGGCGACGCGCATGACTATTGGCCCTTGTAATAAAGGCTTGCGGCGTCGAGCTTTTGGGCAAGAGCTGCCTTTCCCTCTGCGGCGCGCGCACGTTCCTGAGCCTGCTGCTGCAAGGCTATCGCCTGCAACCGGAGCTGATCGTTCTGCATGGCGGCAGATTCGAGTTGCAGCCGCGCAGTCAGGTCGCCGACTTCCTTCGCGGTCGTAGCAGTGGTTAGCCGGGTGCGGAGTTGGTCGAGGCCTTCCGTTCGCGATGTGACAGCGGCGCCAATGTTCTCGGCAAGCCCTGCCTGAATGCCGATATTGCGGGCGTTGAGATCGAAGGCGGCGCGCGATGTTTCCGAACCGGATAGGCCCAATTGTTTGAGCAAATCACGATACACCGTGTCAGCCTTGGCACGCCCCGCGCCAACGACATCGAGATTGCCGTTACCAAAGCCTTCAAGTGAGCCGCCCGATATGTCGAGTTCGCGCAAGGCATCGGATTTGAGTTGCTGCGCTAACTGAGGAATATCCGTCAGCTTATTCAAATCCTGATAAAGTTTTTGCGCTTCCGCAATTTGCTCTTTGCCCTGTGCGACAATCTGGAGTGCCTGCCGCACGGCGTTGATTTGCTGAACGAGATTGGCACTGTCATGGACAGGCATCCCCTGAGCATATACGGGCAACGGGGTCGCCAATACCAATGTCGCACAAAACATTTTGATACTTAATTTCATAGTCGTACCTTTCTCTCTTAAGTCAACTTGGACACCTCCGTTTATGGAAGATCGAAAGCCAGATAGCGGGATCATTTCCCACTTCGGCAATGACTTCGTCGGCTACGGCGGTGGTTTCCGCTCGGCCCGATAGGACCGCCAGTTCGTCATCGAGCCCCGCAAGATCGAGTTCGACCACCACGCTGTCATGGCCTTGCTTGACCAGAAATTTGTGGCTTTCGGGCGCAAGCTCTTCGCGCACCAATTTGTATTCGGCTTCGGACAGCGCGAACCCTTCGACATAATCGCGCCGCGCTCCGAACGGATTGGGCAGCATGATCTTGGTGGCGACTTGTTCAAGGATCGAATGGCTTATGTCGCTCTTGAGCGCATCGGCAGGCGACTGCGTGGCGAACACCAGCACGGCGTTGCGCTTGCGGTAGGTTTTGAGACCGTCCTGGGCGAAGCGGCGGAATGCCTCGTCGCCGAGTGCTTTCCAGAATTCGTCGATGCAGATCACCATCCGCTCGCCAGTGAGGAGTTGGTCGATCCGGTGAAACAGATACAGCATGACCGGCGTGCGAATGTCGGCATTGTCGAGAAAGTCGGTCATGTCGAAGCCGATAAACCGGGCATTGAGCGTCATAGAGTCTGCCGGATTGTCGAACACCCAGCCAAGCGATCCCTCGGACGTCCATTTTTCGAGCCGCGCACCGACGCCGCTGGAATCCTTCATGCCAAGCATCGAGCGGAGTGCACTCAGCGAACGATCGGCCACGTCAAGCTTCATCACGGCGTTGATGCCGTCCTCAATCAGTCGTTCTTCCTGGACCGATATTGGCTTGCCGTCTGCGCGGACAAGCTGGCGGATGAATAGCGACAGGAAACTCTTGTCCTCTACGCGATTGGCGAGCGCCTTGAGCGGAGAGAAACCGGTCGGGACGCCGTTATGGAGCGCGAGATAAGTGCCGCCGCTTGCCTGCACAAAGATTTGCGCGCCGCGATCCTTGTCGATGAATATCTGCCGCGCGCCGGTCTTCTCGGTCTGCGCCATCAGGAAGTTGAGCAGCACGGTCTTACCGCCACCAGAAGGCCCGATGATGAGCGTATGGCCAAGATCGCCCTTGTGGAAATTGAAGAAATAGGGGCTGCGAGCGTTGGTCTTCAGCAAGGCGATTGCATCTCCCCAATGATTGCCGCTGGCACTGCCTGCCGGGAACGTATGGAAAGGTGAGAAAGCTGCGAAGTTGAGCGAGGTGATCGGTGCGGGCCGGGCGCGCCATGCGAAATTGCCGACGAGCTGTGACCAATAGGCCGCTTCAAGCGCCGCACCTTCGCGCGCTGCCACCATGCCGGTATCGGCAAGCGCCGCGCGTGCGACCGACATATGATCGCGCAAGCGCTTCATGCTGTCGGCATAGACCGCGAGCGTGAAATGATGATCGCCCAGTACGAAGCGGTTCGACATCAGATCATCGCCCGCATCAATAAGCGCATCGGCCTGGCTCACGGCCCTGTCGCCCGCATTTTCCATCTGCGTCATGCGCAGCCGGAACTTTTCGGTCGCAGCGGCCCGCCCGAGGAATGTGAAACTCTGCGTCAGCACGAACCCGAAATCGACCGACAACAGCGCCTCGAACTGGCGCGGTGTGGTTTGAGCGGGATATTCTCGGATGCCGAAGATCCCGCCAAATGCGGAAGCATCGGCGTCGCGGACTTCGATAGTTTCCGCGCCAAAGATGGTTCGCGAGCGGTAGAGCGCACCGCCGAGATGGCCACGCACGATCGGAACGCGGTGGTGGCGACCTGTCATCACCATGTCGGCCACTTCCATCGTCTCTGAAAACATCAGGCCGCGATACTCGTATATCGCGCAGCGCCGAGGTTCACAGCGCGCCATCAACTTCTCGAAATCGCGGGCCTTGTCGTCGAGCAGCTCGACAAGGGACTCGTCGAGCATTGGGCCTTGTTTGGGCTGGCCTGAGACCTTTTGCTTGAAAAGCTGGATGATCTTGTCGCCGCCAGTGGCAGCAGGCCGGATCACCAGCGTCGCAAAGAAGCGGTTGATGAACATTCGTTCCCGATTGATCCGGGCAAAATAGGCGCGGTCGAGATCGGCAGCAAAGCCCGATTTGAATGCTCCGCCAGGATATTGATCCACCCGAATCCTGATTAGATGCGTCCAGATCGACAACCGTTCGTCGTGTAGATTGCGTAGCATCCCGTTTAGCTTGGTATGCCAATCGTTGAGGTCGCGGACATCGGCGGTCTCAAAGGCGCGGCCTTGCAGCTCGAAGGTCAGCATGATGTCGCCGGAATCGAGCACCACCATCTCGTCGTTGACGTGGCGGGCATAGGGCAGGAATTTTTCGGGCGTCGCCTCTCGCTGCGCAACCCTTAGTGGCACTGCGTTGCTGGAGGAAAGCAGCCTAGACATGACGCCCGAAGCCTTTGCGGCGCAAGCCCCCAAGCGGCAGCGGCGAATAGCTGCTTCCCCCCCAGAATGCCCGGTTGCGGTTGCCAGCTTTGGTGCGGCCCCACAGGAACAGCAGTCGGAAAGCATTGACGTCGTGGCGGACAATCAGCCGCGAGATTGAGTAGCCAAACGCCACGACCAACGCGGCATAGACGGGGCTATTGCTCCAAATTAGCACCGACGCGCTTGAGATGAGGAGCAACACCGCCGCCTCAATCGGAATGCCCGCCCATAGTGCCGGGCGCGTTACTGCGAGGAACAGCGTGTTTTTGGTCAGTATTTCGGTGTCGTCGGTCATTGTGCTATCCCGCAATCGCGCCGACGATGGCATCCGCCGAAAACACGATGGCAATGCCGATAATGACGGTGACCAGCACTGCCGTTGAGGCACGTCCGGTAAACCACAGCAGGCCGGTGACGATGACGGCAATGACCGCCAACGTGCGCAGCAGGGTCGATGAAAGCAGACCGCGCACTTTGCTTGCGAAGCTCTCCAGATTTTGCGCGTAGGCAGGATCAGGATTTGCGAGCGTGACCGCCATCGCCGCCAATAGCGCCACGCTCCAGATGATTGCACTTTGCCTTGTCTTGGGAAGGCTGTTGAACCGCGCGGCACAGGATTCGCGCCACACCACAATGCTGCGCCCGGCTTTCAGGATGATATTCATATGCTGGGCCTTTCGTTCTCGGCAAGGAATCGGGTTTCGCGGTCGTAGGCGGCTCGTTCAAAGACGTTCCAACTTGGTGGCGGTGCGGTGCGCACTTGAACTGGCAACGGTTCCGTCACCGCGTTTGCTGCCGCCAGAAACGTGCGTTGATCAAAGGGGGCGGATGCAGCGACTGTGGCGGTCAGCGGCACGCTGGGAGCGGCCATTTGATAAACGCCCGCGTTGCGCTCGACCTTGGCAACATAGCCATTCCGAAATCCGCGCGTCTGGCTTCCCGTGTTATACATCGAGAGTGCGACCCGAAGGGCGGATTGCGGATCGCGTCCTGTCTTCACTGCATTGTAGTTGGTGGTGAGGACACGGGCCAAGGCGGCAACATTGGTGCAGGGGTCGAAAACCGTTTCCCATGTCAGACCGAGCCAGCGCATGTTGCGCGAGTTGATTTGACCGAGTCCGAGATCGACCGAATATCCGGCTGCGACATATCGCCGGGCGGTTGCGGCGGCATCGACGGCGTTGCTTTGCCTTGCCGGTTGCCGCCCACCGTTGACGTTGAGTGCGAAAGGTTCGCCGCTGCTTTCGGTCTGTATTATGGCCAGCACCGTTTCGGGTGCGACGCTTGGCGCACACTGCGACGCCAGAGCAAGCAAGGCTGTCGCAGAATAGGCCATCAGAGACTATTCCTGACACGTCTGGCGACTGTTCTTGGCTGTGACTTGCCTTTCATCCTTCAACTCTCCTGAATTGTCGTTTTCAGGAGTGAATCCCCTGTTCGACTATCAACCTATTTATAGCTAATGGACAAATGGATCAGCTATGGATTCAGAAAGGCGTTGTGGACGTTTCGACCTGTCGATCTAAGCCGCTAACGACCTTTGACCTTCAATCTTGATCCTGCGGACTGGGTTCATCGCGTCGCTGGGTGGGTTCGCTGACAGTCGATTCTTGAGGCAAGTTCACAGAAATAAGGCGAAATCGGACATTCGCCTTCGCAATCACAAGGCCCCGCTGGTGTCATCCAGCTAGGGGCTAACCATGAACCGAAGCCGATATGTAACCCGGCGCCTCGATACCATTGATCGAGAGATTATTACGGCGTTGACCAAAGACGGCCGAATGACCATCCGCGACCTTGCCGACAAGATCGGAATGTCCAGCCCCAGCGTGACCGAGCGGATACACAAGCTCGAAGACGCGGGCGCAATCCGGGGATTTACTGTGCAGGTCGATCCCAAAGTCTTTGGTCTTGGCATCGCCGCCTATGTGCGAATGCACGCCAGACCCGGTGAAGTAAAACGAGTGGCGCAGATGCTTATCGACACACCTGAGGTTGTCGAAGCGGATCACATTACAGGCGAAGACTGTTTTCTGGCGAAACTGGTGGTTTGCGATGTGCAAACCCTTGAAGCTGTCGTTGATCGCTTCCTACCGTTCGCGGCAACCGATACGGCCATCATCCAATCGGCAACGGTCGTCAGGCGGCTTCCCAAATTATAGCTTTAGCTGCCCGGACGGTCGCAAAGTTGATTGTCAAAGCACTACTGTCCTCAGTCGCAGCGAATTGCCGATCACGCTGACCGACGACAGCGCCATCGCCGCTGCCGCGATAATCGGCGAGAGCATCAGCCCGAACAGCGGATAGAGCGCACCCGCCGCCACCGGAATCCCGGCGACATTATAGGCGAAAGCGAAGAACAGGTTTTGCCGGATGTTTGCCATTGTCGCATGGCTGAGGTACCGGGCGCGGGCGATTCCGGTCAAATCACCCTTGAGCAGCGTGATACCTGCGCTTTCTATCGCCACGTCTGTCCCAGTGCCCATCGCGATGCCGACATCTGCGGCCGCAAGCGCGGGCGCGTCGTTCACTCCGTCGCCCGCCATCGCCACGATCCGCCCTTCGTCGCGCAGGCGCTTGACGATCGCGCTCTTCTGATCGGGCAGCACATCGGCTTCGACATCGGCAATTCCGAGCCGCCGGGCGATGGCTTCCGCCGTAACCCTGTTGTCGCCCGTCAGCATGATAACATGGATGCCCGCCTCGCCGAGCGCCAGAAGCGCATCGGGCGTTGTCGCCTTGACCGGATCGGCGATGCCGATTGCACCGGCAACCTTCCCGTCGATACCAAGGAAAATTGCGGTTGCGCCTTCGCTACGCAGTCGGTCGGCACGTTCTGCAAGTTCGTCGGTCGCGATGCCTTGCTCGCTCAAGAACCTCGCGTTGCCAGCCACGAGCAGGCGACCATCGACAATGCCCGTGATACCCTTGCCTACGGGTTGATCCACATCGCTCGGTTCGCTGATAGACAAGCCCCTTGCTTCGGCTTCCCGGACCACTGCCTGAGCCAGCGGGTGTTCGCTGCTGCGTTCGAGGCTCGCGGCCAAGCGAAGAACCTCCTGGCCGTCGAACCCTTCGGCAGTTTCGATAGCCACCACCGCAGGCTTGCCTTCGGTGAGTGTGCCGGTCTTATCAACCACCAGCGTATCGACCTTCTCCATGCGTTCGAGGCTTTCCGCATTCTTGATCAAAATTCCGGCCTGTGCGCCACGTCCGACCCCAACCATGATCGACATCGGGGTCGCCAGACCCAGGGCGCAGGGGCAGGCAATTATCAGCACGGCAACCGCAGCGATCAGACCATAGCCCATCGCCGGAGACGGCCCGACAAGCGACCAGACGACGAAAGCAATCACTGCAACAGCAATCACCGCAGGCACGAACCAGCCCGACACTGTATCGGCGAGCCGCTGGATCGGCGCGCGGCTGCGCTGGGCATCGGCGACCATCTGGACGATGCGCGCCAGCATCGTATCGCGCCCGATCTTTTCCGCACGCATCACCAGCCCGCCGGTCTGGTTGATCGTCCCGCCGATCAGCTTCGACGCTGCCTCCTTGGTCACGGGCATGGACTCGCCTGTCACCATCGACTCATCGACCGTGCCGCGACCTTCCAGCACCACGCCATCGACCGGCACCTTTTCGCCGGGACGGACCCGCAGCGTATCGCCGACCAGCACAGAATCGAGCGTGATTTCCTCGTCACTGCCATCGGCACGGACGCGGCGCGCAAGTTTGGGCGATAGATCGAGCAAAGCGCGGATCGCCCCACTCGTCGTCTCGCGGGCACGCAGTTCGAGCAGTTGCCCCAACAGGACGAGGACGGTGATAACCGCGGCCGCCTCGAAATAGACCGCGACCGAACCGTCGTTCGCACGGAAGGCAGCGGGAAAGATGCCGGGTGCGAGCGTCGCCGCCACGCTATAGGCCCAGGCGACCCCGGTTCCCATTGCGATCAACGTGAACATATTGAGGTGGCGGCTCTTCACCGACGCCCAGCCGCGCTCGAAGAACGGCCAGCCCGCCCACAGGACAACGGGTGTCGCCAGTGCCATCTGGACGAGATTGGCTATTCCGCCGTCAAGCATGTGGCGCAGCCCGGTCAGATGTCCGCCCATTTCGAGCGCCACGACCGGCAAGGCGAGAATGAGGCCGATGACGAAGCGCCGCTTCATGTCGGCATATTCGGGCGACGGCCCATCGCTGAGCGTCGGCGTCATCGGCTCCAGCGCCATGCCGCAGATCGGGCAACTTCCCGGCCCCGATTGTTGCACTTCGGGGTGCATTGGGCAGGTCCAGATCGCGCCTTCCGGCACCGGCTCGGTGCGTTTCGGTGCATCGCCCATATAGCGGTCGGGGTCGGCGCTGAACTTGGCGAGGCAACCCGCGCTGCAAAAGTAGTGATGGACCCCGGCGTGGGTTGCCACATGGGGCGTGGTCGCCGGATCGACCTTCATGCCGCAAACCGGGTCGGTTGCCGTTCCCGTAGCCGCCCGTCCGGCATGGTCGTGATGCGACCCGTTCATACCGTCACGCCCAAAGGTTCCAATGTTCCGAGCCAGGCAACGAGGGCGAGGATCGTAAGCGCCGCGCTGCCTTCCGCGATCAGGCTTCGCCGGAGGCCAGCCACTGCCAAGCTGGGGTCGTCGTTATCGACCCCTATGCCCAACGCCGGTGTCAGCCGCCAGCGGTTAAGCGCGGCGAGCGCCAGCATTGCGGCGAACAGCAGCAGCTTGAAGATCAGCAGTTTGCCGTAATCGGTGAGCGGCAGCCGCGTGAAATGCGGGAAACCGACAATGGCGAGGCAATTGATGATGCCAGTAAAGATGATCGCCGCAACCGCTATGGTGCCGACCTGCGAAAACCGATCAAGCGCGCGATGGGCAACGGCCAAGTTTGCGCCGGACTGTGCCGTTACAGGCCGTAACAGCAGCCACCCAAAGGCAGCGATACCGCCGATCCAGACTGCCGATGCCAGCATATGAACCATATCGCTCAGCCGGTGTGCGGTTCCGGCCCATCCTTCGGTTGCGCCCGCATGACCAGTCCATACCAGCGTCGCGATTGCCAAAGAAGTCGATGCGAGGAGAATATAGCGTGCCGCTGAACTGCGGTTGATCGCCAATGCGGCGGCCGCTGCAATCGCCGTCGCTGCCATTCGCACCAGCCACGCTGTTCCAATCGCACTTTCGCCCGCGATCTCGCGCAGGACTTCAAGATCGACCGTCCGAACGCTCGAACCCGTCATTTCGGCGACAAGCACCAGCATACCGAAGCCGGACAACACGAAGCCCAGCGCCGCGAGGATGGAGGCAGGCCATTTCAGAGGGAGGATGTCCGATGTTCGCTCTTTGCCCGAAAGCGCGTAGAGCGAAAATGCGGTCATGCCCGCCAGCACCATCAGATCGGCATAGAGCGCGAAGCGGATGAGGATGACGGGCAGATTGTCCATTGTCTCACCGCACGGTGAAGCTGAAATTGCTACCCATCCGGTGCGTATCCGCACCCGCCGCCGACCAGGTGACGCGGTAGGTGCCGCGCGCCAGTGCGCGCTTGGGCGTCAAGGTCATCGACTTGCCATCGCGCGCCATCTGCGAAGTGTGCGTGATCGGCATCGGGGCATGGTCGGCCATGCCGGGCATTCCGGTCATCACGACTTCGGTTTTCACCGTGGACCCGATCAGGCGCTCGTTGAAGCGCAGCACGATCCGAGCGGGAGCGGCCACCGTCGAATTGGCGGTGGGTGTCGAGTTGGTCATCAAGGCATGAGCAAAGGCCACGCCTGGAACAGCGACCAGAGCGGCGAGAATGAGAGGCATGAAAGTGCGGCGCATCGGAAATCTCCATGAAGTTGCGTTCGATGGTGATACGCACGGCCGCCTCACACCCCTCAAAAATTGTGAGGGGGATTGTGCCGCCTTGCGTATAGAATCCCGACAACATCGAATGAATCGGAAATGACTATGGACGACATGCTCAAACGGCTGGGCGAAGCAGCGCCCCCGGCGGCATTGAGCCAGATCGATGACGCGATCTTGGCAGCCTGGTCTGCCGAGCAGCGTGAGCGCGCGGCCAATTCGCGTATCCTGTCAGCAGCGGCGCTTGTCGCGCTGGGTCTTGGCTTTGCTGGGGGCAGTCTTTCGAGTGCGCCGGCGCAAGCCTCGCCTTCGCTGTCGCCCTTCGCCACAACGGCGCTGGCACCGTCCGACTTGCTGGACCCGCGCTAATGGGATCGACCAAACGCCTTCTTCTAATCGCGCTCATTGCTTTTGCCGCAGCCGCCATCGGAGTCTTTGCGGCCCGCACATTCATGGATGCGCCGCGCAAGAGCGAAAGCGAAGTCCATGCCTTGCTCCATGACCGGCTCAAACTCGATGCCGCACAGGCAGCGAAGATCGAAGCATTGGAAGCCCGCCACGCAACCCGCAAGCAGGCACTCGAACTCGAAATGCGGGCAGCCAATGCGCGGCTTGCCGAGGCGATCGAGGCCGAGCGTGGCTATGGCCCCAAAGTCACCGAGGCGGTCGATCACGTCCATCATGTCATGGGCGAAATGCAGAAGGAGGTGCTTGAACACCTCTTCGCGATGCGGGCCGTTCTCAACCCTCAGCAGGCGAGCATCTTCGACAGAACCGTGGTCAAGGCGCTGACCGACGCAGCCCATCCTTCTCCGGGAAAGTGAGCCTCGACCTTACTCTTTGCAGCGATGGCGAGCTGGCGGCGCTTGCGCTTGGTGGGCGGCAGGCGGCGTTCCGCGAATTCCTGCGTCGCTATAAGGAGCCGGTCTATCGGCTGATCCGCAGCAGCATCGGTGAAGCCGATGAGGCGCTAGATCTGACGCAAGAAACCTTCGTTTCCGCCTTCGCCGCGCTCAAACGCTACGATCCTGAACGTCCGTTCCGGCTTTGGGTATCGCGCATCGCGCTTAACAAATGCCGCGACTGGGCGCGGCGGCAGGCGGTTCGCGCCTTTTTTCGCAAGGCACGGCCCATCGAGGACGCTTTCGACGTCGCAAGCGAGACCCCGACCCCGGAAGCCGAGGCAGGCGACCGGGAGGAACTGGCAAGAGTCGCGAAAGCCATGTCGAGCCTGCCCCAGAATTTGCGGCAAGTCCTGGTGCTGCGCGCGGTCGAGGGGCTTTCGCAAACCGAGGCCGCCGATGCCTTGGGCGTGACCGAAAAGACCGTCGAAACCCGTCTCTATCGTGCGCGAAAACAGCTTGCCGAACGGCTTGACGCAAAAGTTTGAGGGGCGCGCGACTGCGCTGCGTATCACTGGATAGAAACAATCCAAACGAGTGATCCGTCCAAGCCATGACTATCCTAGATCGCCGCGCATTTCTTGGCACTTCCGCTTCCCTTGGTGCCGGTGCCGCACTGGCACCGCTATTCCCGGCTTGGGCGCGTTCCGGCACACCGGGACTTCGCGCGCCGACGGCGGTGCTTTCGGGCGAGTATATCGCTCTCAGCATCGGCCACGCCATGTTCAATACAGGCGGCAGAAGCGGTCATGCGGTGACGGTCAACGGCACGCTTCCTGGCCCGGTGATCAGGTTGAAAGAAGGCCAGACGGTAAAACTGGCCGTCACCAATACTCTCAACGAAGATAGCTCGATCCACTGGCACGGCATCCTCCTGCCCTTCCAGATGGACGGTGTGCCGGGTATCAGCTTTCCCGGCATCAAGCCGGGGCAGACCTTCACCTATGAGTTCCCGGTCAGGCAGGCCGGAACCTATTGGTATCATAGCCATTCCGGGATGCAGGAGCCGATGGGCATGTTTGGTGCGATCGTGATTGATCCCGCTGGGGTCGATCCGGTCACATATGACCGCGAGCATGTGATTGTGCTTTCCGATTGGAGCTTCACGCACCCGCATACGATCTACCGCAAGCTCAAGTCACAGGGCGGGTATTACAACCGCCAGAAACAGACGCTCGGCGGCTTGCTTCAAGGTAAGGATCAGCCGCTTAAGGAGCGGGTGATGTGGGGCGGGATGCTCATGGACCCCTCCGACATCTCCGATGTTACCGGCTCGACCTATCAATATCTGATCAACGGGCATGGCACGGGCGAGAACTGGACCGGCCTGTTCACCCCCGGCGAGCGGGTGCGGCTGCGGATCATCAATGCCTCGGCGATGACCAATTTCAACGTCCGGCTGCCGGGCCTGCCAATGACAGTCGTGGCGGCGGATGGGCTGGACGTGCAGCCCGTAGAAACCGACGAGTTCCAGATCGGCATCGCCGAAACCTACGATGTCATCGTGCAACCACGCGAAGCCCAAGCCTACGGACTGATTGCCGAGGCCATCGACCGCTCGGGGCTTTGCCGCGCAACGCTTGCTCCGCAACTCGGCATGGCTGCCGCTATTCCGCCCTTACGCGAACGCCCGCTCCTGACCATGAAGGACATGGGCATGGGCGATATGGGCGCAATGGACATGTCCGGGGGCGACATGGCTGGCATGGATCACTCCGCGACGGGCGGAGACATGGCGGGGATGGATCACAGCTCTATGAAGATGCGCGACCCGTCGGTTGCGCCGCAGGTCAAAATGGGGCCGGGTGTGGCGACGCTATCGCCAATGCCCGTCGACCGCACCGGCGAACGTCCGACCGGCCTCGAAAACGTCGATCATCGCGTGCTGACCTACCGCGATCTCAAATCGCTCGCGCCCAACCCGGATAAGCGAACACCCTCGCGCGAAATCGACGTGCATCTCACCGCCAACATGGAACGCTATATGTGGTCGTTCGACGGAGTGAAGTTCAGCGATAAGGCTGAGCCGCTGGCCTTCCGCCACAACGAGCGGGTGCGGGTCAACCTGATCAACGACACGATGATGCCACATCCAATCCACCTGCATGGGCATTTCTTCGAGGTCGTGACCGGCAATCCCGGCCACCACCCGATGAAGCATACGGTCAATGTCCTGCCCGGCGGCAAGGTGTCGTTCGATCTGACCGCCGATGGCCTCGGCGACTGGGCGTTCCACTGCCATATGTTGCTGCACATGCACGCGGGCATGTTCCGCGTCGTAACTGTCCGGCACGAGGAGGAAGGGGCATGAAGCGTTTTCTTCTCGCGACCACCGCGCTGCTGATTTCATCGCCCGCCCTGGCTCAGCACGAAGGGCATAGGGCGCCGCCCGTCGCTGCACCGGCACCAGCTCCCACGCCGGAGCCAAAGCCCGACGATCCCCATGCCGGACACGATATGTCGGCAATGGAAGAACCGGCGACAACAGACACACCCCAACAAGCCCCGGCACCCAGCGACCCGCACGCCGGTCACGACATGAGCGCCATGCCGGAAGTTGCTGGCACCGAAATCGGCAACGCCCCAGCTCCCGCTCCGCCCGAGGACCACGCCGCCGATGCCTTATTCGATCCTGCCGAAATGGCGCGGTCGCGTGACACCTTGCGGCGCGAGCATGGCGCATTCAGCGGCTCGATGATCCTGTTCGACCTTGCCGAGTATCAGGCGCGCAAAGGTGGCGACGGCTACCGCTGGGAAGGCGAAGCCTGGTTTGGCGGCGACATCGACAAGTTTCTGGTCAAGAGCGAGGGCGAAGGCACATTCGGCCAACCGCTCGAAGATGCCGAAGTGCAGGCGCTATACTCCCGCGCCATCGCACCCTACTGGAATGCCCATGTTGGCGTCCGGCACGATTTCCGGCCCGATCCCTCACGGACATATGCAGTCGTCGGCATTGAGGGCGTTGCGCCCTACTGGTTTCACCTCACAGGCCAGCTTTTCCTCTCCGACAAGGGCGATGTTCGCGCACGCGCCGAGGGCAGCTACGACCAGCGCATCACGCAAAGCCTGATCCTGACGCCGCGCGCCGAGTTCAACCTGTCGGCGCAGGACATGCCCGCGATCGGCGTCTGTTCGGGACTGACCGACATGGAATTGGGGCTGCGGCTGCGTTACGAGGTGCGAAAGGAGTTTGCGCCTTACATCGGGGTCGAATGGTCGAGAAAGGTCGGGGACACCGCGCGCTACGCCCGTGCCGCAGGGGAGGATGCGAGCGTGACCAATTTTGTCGCCGGTATCCGGTTATGGTTTTAGGACGAGGGCAAACCGAAGGGAACAAATCATGGATCAGCAGAACCACGCCAAGGCCACCCAGGCGATGAACAGTGGCTACCGGAGCCTCGCGCTGCAGACAGCGATCGGTGGCCTGATCATGTATCTCGTGATGTTCGTGATGATCGATCGGACTTCCAGTTTCTACAATAATCTGAATATGTTCTACATGACGCTCATGATGGTCGCGCCGATGGTGTTTCTGATGATCGTTTCGATGCGTCACATGTTTCCGTCGAGAGCAGTTAACGGTGCGCTGATTGCAGTCTCTTTAATCGTCTTTTTTGGTAGTTTTATACTCATCCGCACGCAGACCACTATCGGCGACACGCAGTTTTTGCGGTCGATGATCCCGCATCATTCAGGCGCGGTGCTGATGTGTGAGCAAGCGAAGCTGACCGATCCTGAGATCACGTCGCTGTGCACGAACATCATTCGTTCACAGCGCGAAGAGATTGCGCAGATGGAAGCGATCCTCGGACGTAGGTAGTAGACTGGAGGGGGCGGTGAACAGAAACGACAGCAACGACAAAAGCATCTGCGCATGAAGCGACGCATGCGCGTTCACCTCGCCGCGAGCCGCGTTCACAAATGGCTGGCGCTGGTGATCGGCGCGCAGCTCCTTATCTGGTTCGCCAGCGGCGTCATCATGAGCTTCCTGCCGATCGACAAGGTGCGCGGCGAACATCTGGTGGATCGTGAGGCGATTGCAACCGTTCCGCCGAACACACCGATGGTTGCCCCAGCGATGCTGGTCACTCAGGCCGGTGCGCCGGTCGAAGCCGTAACCTTGCGTATGCTTGACGGGCGAGCGATTGCCGAAATCACGACCGCGAAGGGCGTCCGCCTGTTCGACGCCCGCACGGGCGCTGCTTTGCCGTCCGTCGATGCCGTCCAGGCGAGCCGCATTGCGCGCGCTGCGTGGAAGGGCGCAGACAAGCCCAAATCACAGCCGAGCCGTGTTACCACCGAAAGCCCCGAATATCGCGGTGCGCTTCCAGCCTGGCGCATCGCCTTCGCCGACACCGACCGCACCAGTGTCTTCGTTGCGGCGGAGAGCGGCAGAATCAACGCCGTTCGCACCGGCACCTGGCGGCTCTACGACTTCTTCTGGAGCCTGCACATCATGGACTGGAAGAACCACGAGGACTTCAACACCTGGTGGCTGCTGGCCGTCGCCATCGGCGGGCTGATCTTGGGCCTCGCTGGCACGATCCTGCTGATCATGCGCTGGCCCGTTCGACGTAAGCGATCTGTGCGATGAGAGTGTTTGCTCTGTCCTTACTGGTGTTTGCGCTTGTTTTCCGTGCAGCCCCTTTGTGCGCGGAACCCGTTGCGGCATCATCGGTCGCCGCCATTTCCGATTGTATTGGTATGAGCGGTGAGGACGAAGGTAAACACCAGCGGCGATCACAAGATGCGTTGCTTGCCTGCCACAACTGTATTGCGTCACCTGCTCAGTCGGTTGCGTTCGATGTTTCGGCATATTGGCTCGTCCAAGTGCCAGATATTCCGCCTGCCGCTCGCTTGGCAGGCTCAATGATCGAACCTCCTACCCCTCCGCCGCGCATCGAGCGCGTCGCTCTCATTTCAACATTTCAAAGGATTTAAATTATGAAAACCAAGTATCTCCTGGGCTTGCTTGCCCTCACCATGTCCAGTGCCGCTTTCGCGGCCGATCCGGCTCCGGCACCGGCCCCTGAAAAGGAATGCTGCTGCTGCAAGAAGGACGAGCATGGCAAAATGGCCTGCTGCAAGGATCAGGCCGGGCAAACCGGCGCTGACCATGCCGGTCACGGCGAGGGTGGATCGGGCCGCCATTAAGCAACGTGCGCGGGGGGCAGATGCTGTCCCTCGCGCATTGCCCCAGCGAGAATCTCTCCCATGTGGACGCGATTGCGCGACATGGCACCGTTGATGATGGTCACGCCCATCCCGGATCAAGCCTGCTTGATGATCTCGCGTATTCGAAGGCAAACATCCCTGCTCAACGGGGAGCCGGACGAAGGGGAATTATTGCTTCGCCGCAGCCAAAAATTCCATTGATTGAGGTTGAAAACTTACACAAAACCTTACACAGTTCTTGACCATTGGAAATTAATGCTACATTATTCAAATACTTACGGTAGTCTCGTCCCACTTAAAATCTGTCGAAGGAATTCTTCATGCGGGTTCAAGTCCCGCCGTCCGCACCACTATCATCATGAGACAGGGGATAGCGGCCCCCTAATTGCTAGGCGGCGCTGCTTCTTCGTCTTCCATCAGCACGCGATTGTCATCAAGCGTACCGGCATCGAGCGAATCCGCTGCGATAATGACACTCGTCCCCGGTTTCAGCACGCTTTCGACCTTGGCACGCAACGCATCGTCAAGGCGGATGCCGCCACGGAAAAGATCGAGTGGCGCATCGCTCGCAATTGCACCGGGTAAGGCGACCTGCACCCATTTATGTGTCCCTGCATTTGCCCCTGCTTTTGTCCCGTCCCGCAACACAAATAGCGTCGTGCCGCGTAAGGCTGCGTCCATCTTATCTTCCAGCACCACCGGCCCTGCGCCGATCACCACACCATTGCGCAGCACCATCATCTGCCGGTCGCGCGTGCTGATGACGATGGAGACAGGGCCGTCGGGTGCTTTTTCGGGCGACCAGTGCGGCGTGAACGCCATTGTATTGGTCGCTTCGGGCAGCGCGCCGCCTTTAAGCTTCATCTTTGCGTCGGGCGCAATATGGGGAACGGCGGCGTCGCGGGTCACAATCACCGTCATGCCGAGCGCGGTCACGCCATAGAGGAGCTGCGCAAACTTCCGGGGCAAACGGATACAGCCATGCGAGGCGGGATAGCCCGGCAAGGCCCCGCCATGCAGTGCAACCCCGCTCCATGTGAGCCGCTGCATATAAGGCATGGGCGCATTATTATAGAGGTTGGACCGATGGTCGATGCGGCGCTGCAGGATGGTGAACACGCCAGTCGGGGTTTCATGCCCGTCCTTGCCGCTCGATATGGTCGAAATCGCAATCGGGATGCCATTGCGGTAAAGGGTCGCGCGCTGGCTGGCGAGGCTGACAATGAGAAGGACCGGCCCGTCCGGGGCAATATCGGGCGCCCAGATATATTGACCGGGCTGCAACGCCTTGGCCGCCTCCAGCACCGTCGCCGCGCGCGGAGAGGCGGGCGCTGCCCATGCCGAAAGCGGCGCGGCCAAAGCCAGACAGGCTATCCCCGCAAAAACCCGCCTAATCGTCCGCATAATGCCCCCTTCAACGCCGCGCGCATGGTTTGCCCGCGCAAATCCCTTCGCATAAGGCGCCGGACAAGGATTTGACGCATATCAAAACACATTAACGGGTTGGCGCGTCCGGCAAGCCCCGCTACATCAAGCCTTATGTCCCGTCGCCCGCGTCTCCTGCCGCTCGCTTTCGCCCTTGCCGCGACGGGCATGGTCGGCGGATGCGGCCTGTTTAGCGATGACGGCCCTTTGCGTGTCGTGGTCATCGGCACCAATCTCAAGATGAGCAACCCCGATCAAGGCCGCCCTTCGCCGGTTGCGCAAGCTTTGCTGTCGGCAACCGCGCAAGGGCTGGTATCGTTTGACGGCGACGGGCAGATCGAGCCGGGCCTTGCCGAACGCTGGGTCGTTACCGATGATGGCCTTAGCTATATTTTCCGGCTGCGCGATGCGGATTGGTCCGATGGCACGCAAGTGACGACCAGACAGGTCGCCGCCATGCTGCGCACCCAATTCGGCCCGCGCAGCAAGAACCGCTATGCGCGCGAGATTAGCGGGGTGGAATCCATCCGCGCAATGACCGCGCAGGTGATCGAGATACGCTTGCGCCAGCCCTTGCCGCACCTCCTCGAAATTCTCGCCCAGCCGGATATGGCCTTGCTGCGCAACGGGCGCGGATGGGGACCGATGCGCGCAACGCCTGAAAAAGGCGCGCTGCTGCTCGCCGTCCCCAAAGCGGAGGATGCGGAAGAAGCGCCGCAAGCCGCAGGCGATGCGATCCGCCCCGTGGATCTTCACGCCCGCAGCGCCGCACAGGCGCTCGCCCGCTACAGGAATAAGGAAGCCGATGTCATCCTCGGCGGCCGCTTTGCCGATTATCCGTTGCTGAGCGCGAGCGGCATCGACAATAACCGCATCATCGTTGACCCCGCCGAAGGGATGTTCGGCCTGTTCATCACCCATGATGACGGCATTTTGGGAAGCGCCGAGGTGCGCCGCGCTTTGTCGATGGCGATCCGCCGCACCGCTTTAACGCAAGCGATGGGCGAGCCAAGCTGGACGCCGCTGGTGACATTGCGCCCGCCTCTCGACAAGCAGGAGCCGGCCTATGCGCCGCTCGTTCCCGCCTTTGCCGCGCTCGACGAAGCGGCCCGCATCGCCAATGCCCGCGCAATTATTGCCGCAGCAACGGATGATCTGGAACGCAAGCCGGTGCTGCGCATCGCGCTCCCCGATGGCCCCGGCGCGGACCTTTTGTTCGCCAGCCTGCGCGCGGATTTGCGGGTGGTGGGACTGGATGCGATAAAGGTCAAGTTCGCCTCCGCCGCCGACTTGCGGCTCATCGACGAGGTTGCCCCGTCGCGCGATCCTTTCTGGTATGTGCGCAAACTTGCCTGCGCGCGCGGCAATCTGTGCAACAGCATCGCCGACGCCAAGATCGAAGAAGCGATGCGCGCGCCAGATGCCGCGACCAAAGCCGCTTTGCTGCGCGAGGCGGAGACTATATTGATGGAAACCGGCGGCTATATTCCGCTTGCCGAACCGCTGCGCTGGTCGGTCACATCGCCGCGCAGTAATGCGTTGAAACCCAATCCGCGCGCGCGCCATCCATTGAATCGCCTGACCACCATACCTAGCTAAACAAAAGCGTCATAAACGCGCTGTGCTGGGAGTGAGAATTTCATGGCGGTTACCCCTGATAAAAATGCCGAGAAATATGATCGCATGGCAGAAGCTTTTCAGCTTCAGGCCAAGGATCCGGCGTCGATCCGCCGCCGCGTCGAGGCGTTAGAAATGCTGTTGGAACGCAGCATCACCATTCCCGGCACCAAACAGAGCATCGGGCTGGACGCGATTGTCGGCCTCATTCCGGTCATTGGCGATTTCATTACCGCCGCGATGGGCGCTTATATTGTGTGGGAAGCCAAAAATCTGGGGATGCCCAAATGGCAACGCTGGCGCATGATGGGGCATATCGCGATTGATACCGCCTTGGGCGCGGTTCCGGCGGTGGGTGATGCGTTCGACTTTTTCTACAAGTCGAACAGCAAGAATGTGAAGATTATCAAAAAATATCTCGACAAGCATCACCCGCACACACGCATCATCGACCAAGCGCCCAACGCGCCGGCCACGGTCGAGCCGATCAATCGCAGGATCGACCACCGGCTCTGATCCTGGCAAACGCCTCTCTCAATTATGTAAGGGGGCCGCCTCTATTGGCCATGCATTTTGCTGGTTGCGCTTGCGTCCACCGCGCCCCAGCGGCATAGCGCATTCCATTATGCATGATATAAAATCCATTCGCGAAAATCCCGACGCTTTTGACGCAGGCCTTGCGCGGCGCGGAGTGGAGCCGCAGGCGGCCAAACTGGTCGCGCTCGATGCCGACTATCGCGCGGTCCTCACCGAAAACCAGCAGGCGCAGGCGCGGCGCAACGAAGCATCCAAAGCCATCGGCGCGGCTATGGCAGCGAAAGATGCGGAAAAAGCGGACGCGCTCAAAGCCGAAGTCGCAACCTTGAAAACCCGCCTTGCCGAACTGGACGACAAGGAGCGCGTGCTGGGCGAGGCGTTGAACGACCTTCTTGCGGCCCTCCCCAACATCCCCGCCGCCGATGTGCCGCAAGGCGCGGACGAGGCGGACAATGTCGAACTCGCGCGATGGGGGACGCCACGTAGTTTTGATTTCACGCCCAAAGAACATGCCGATCTCGGCCCCGCACTCGGCCTTGATTTTGAAGCGGGAGCCAAGCTGTCGGGCGCACGTTTCACCGTGCTGCGGGGGCAAATGGCGCGACTCCAGCGCGCGCTCGCCCAATTCATGCTCGATACGCAAACCCAAGAGGCGGGCTATAGCGAAACCGCCGTCCCCTTGCTGGTGCGCGATGAAGCGGTGTTCGGCACGGGCCAGCTTCCCAAATTTGCCGAAGATTTGTTTCAGACCACCGATGGCCGCTGGCTCATCCCGACAGCAGAAGTCTCGCTCACCAATATTGTGCGCGACAGCATCATGGATGCGACCACCCTCCCCGACCGCATGACCGCGCTCACGCCCTGTTTCCGCTCGGAAGCGGGGGCGGCGGGGCGCGACACGCGCGGCTATATCCGCCAGCACCAGTTTGAAAAGGTCGAGCTGGTGTCGATCACCACCCCCGACCAGTCGGACGCCGAACATGAACGCATGACCGCCGCAGCCGAAGCGATCCTCCAGAAGCTGGACCTGCCCTACCGCAAAATGCTGCTCTGTTCGGGCGATATGGGTTTTACTGCGCGCAAAACCTATGATATTGAAGTGTGGTTGCCGGGGCAGGACGCCTATCGCGAAATTTCTTCCTGCTCCAATTGCGGAGATTTCCAAGCGCGCCGGATGAACGCGCGCTTCCGCCCCGAAGGCGAAAAAGCGACGCAATTTGTCCACACGCTCAACGGATCCGGCCTTGCGGTCGGGCGCACCTTGGTGGCGATCCTTGAAAATTACCAGCAAGCCGATGGCAGCGTCACCGTGCCGTCCGCACTTTTGTCTTATATGGGCGGTATCGACACACTGACCCCCGCCTGACGCCATATTTTTCCCGAATAGAAAGCCCAAGCCCCATGCGTATTTTGCTCACCAATGATGATGGCATCCATGCACCGGGCTTGCGCGTGCTGGAAGAGATTGCGCGCAGCCTGTCCGACGACATTTGGGTGGTCGCGCCTGCCGAAGAACAATCGGGCGCGGGCCATTCGCTGACCCTGTCGCGCCCCGTGCGCGTGCGCAAGCATGGCGAGATGGGCGAGCGGCATTATTCGGTGTCCGGCACGCCGACCGATGCGGTCATGCTCGGCATCGGCAAGGTGATGGAGGCAAAGCCCGACCTCATCCTGTCCGGCGTCAATCGCGGCGCTAATCTGGGCGATGATGTGACCTATTCGGGCACCGTGTCGGCGGCGCTGGAAGGCTCGCTTGCGGGCATCCGTTCGATTGCGCTGAGCCAGGTCTATTCGCGCGAAGGCCAGGGCGACAATGTTCCCTTTGCCGCCGCACGGAGCTGGGGCGAAAAAGTGCTGCGCCCGCTGCTCGATATGCCCTTTGCCCCTCGCACGCTGGTCAATATCAATTTCCCCGCCATCGATCCCGATGCGGTCAAAGGCATCAAGGTCGCGCGGCAGGGCTTCCATGATTATGGCCGCGGTTCGATTGTCGAAGGGACCGACCCGCGCGGTTACCGCTATTATTGGTTCGGCCTTCACGGGGTCGAACATACGCCCGCGCATGACAGCGATCTGGAAGCGATTGCCGATGGGTATATTTCCGTAACCCCACTCCATCTCGACCTCACCCATGAAGGCTCGCTCGCGGCCTTGCGCGATGTGTTCGGGCGATAAGCCAAATTTCGTCCGCGCACCCCCCTTATAAAGGCCGTGCGTAAAAATAGCGGTCGATAAGCCTGCAGGAAACCGCTAAGCCATTCGCGCGTAGAGTTGCGAAACTCCACAAGAAAATAAAGAGGCAGGCGATGGAATTGAAAGAACGCGACCGCTGGGCGATGATCCTGCTTCTGGCGGTGGTCAGCATCGCGTTCATCTGGATTAGCTGGCCCTTCTATCCTGCTATTTTATGGGCGGTGATTGTCGCCATTGTCGCGATGCCGTCCTATCGCAAGCTCGTCTATGACAAGCCGCGGCGGCGCACACTTTATGCGCTGCTTTTCACCATCGGTATCCTTGCCATCATCATTTTGCCCGCCATCGGCATTATGGGGATATTGGTCGATCACGCGGTCGATATTGTCACCTCGGTGCAGCGCGGCGAAATCGACATTCAGGCCATTGGCAACAGCATCAATGATGCAATGCCCGGCTGGTTCAAGGGCATTTTGCAACGCAATGGCATGGGCACCATCGAAGAAAGCCTGCAATCGGCGTCCACGATGATTGCAGGGAGTTTCCAGACACTCGCCGGACGGCTGGTGTCCTTTGGATCGAACGCGCTCGGCATGTTCCTGCAAATCAGTGTGATGCTCTATCTGGTATTTTTCTTCCTGCGCGACGGCGACAGGTTGATGGCGCAATTGCGCCGCGCGGTGCCGCTCGCCGACAAGCATAAATCGCAGATTAGCGACAAATTTATGGGCATGGCGCGCGCCACCATCAAAGGCAGCCTGATCGTCGCAATCGTGCAAGGCGTGTTGGGCGGTGTTATCTTCTGGGCGCTGGGGATACAGGCAGCCTTGTTATGGGGCGTGTTGATGGGCGTGTTCTCGCTCATCCCGGCGGTCGGCACCGGCATTATCTGGCTACCCGTCTCCATCTATCTGCTCGCGACCGGCTCTTATACCGAAGGGATTATCCTGTTGGTCGCGGGCTTCGGGGTTATCAGCATGGTCGACAATGTGCTGCGCCCGATGCTGGTCGGCAAGGATACCGGGCTTCCCGACTGGTTGCTTTTGGTCACGACCTTGGGCGGTATCAGCCTGTTCGGCTTTAACGGCGTGCTCATCGGTCCGCTGGTAGCCGCCGTCTTTGTTGCGGCATGGAATATCACCACGCGCGATGACGTGCTTGACGAACAGCATGGGCCACAATGACGGGCGTTACGGGGGGACTATGATGCCGGGACGCGCACCCGATAATGACGGCATAAGCGAAGACAGCCCCGCGCGCGCGTTCCACGCCTTGTCGCAAAAGTCGATGACGCCGGTATGGGTCCAGCTTGCCTGGCGCGTGCTGGCGGTGCTGGTGCTGGTCAGCATTGCGGTGCTGGTCCATTGGCTCGACCGCGACGGCTTGCGCGACAGCTATGACGGCGAAACCAGCTTCATAGATGTCATCTATTTCACCATGATCTCGATTACCACGACGGGATATGGCGATATTGCCCCGGTGACGCCGCGCGCGCGCTTGTTCGACGCGCTCATCGTGACGCCGATCCGGGTGTTTGTCGTGCTGATCTTTTTGGGGTCGGCTTATAATTTCGTTATCAAGCGGACATGGGAAAAATGGCGCATGGGTAAGATCCAGAAAACATTACAGGACCATATTGTCGTATGCGGGTTCGGCGAAACCGGCAGCGAAGCGGTCCATGAACTGATCGAACGCGGCGTCAATCCGCGCAGCATCGTCATCATCGACCGCGATGAAGACGCGCTCCAGCGTGCGCACCATCTGGGCTGCACGGTGATGAGCGGCGATGTCACGCGCGATGAATATCTGGAAGATGTCCGCATCGCCAATGCACGCAGCGTGATTGCCGCAAGCGGGCGCGATGATACGTCGATCCTTGTGGTGCTGACCGTGCGCCATTTGGCGCCGACCGTGCCGATCAGCGTCGTCATCCGCGCGCGCGACAATGAATTGCTCGCACGACAGGCGGGTGCAACCAATGTCATCAATCCGGTCAATTTTGCCGGATTGCTCCTCGCCGGATCGGTCGAAGGCGAACATATTACCGACTATATGGCCGATCTGGGTTCGGTCACAGGACGCGTCAAACTGCATGAACGCGTGGTCGATGCATCAGAAGTCGGCAAGCCGATGAGCGCAATAAAAAGCGGATTGGGCGTGCGCGTCTATCGCGGCGGCAACCCTTACGGTTTCTGGGAAGCCGAGGCACAGGCGCTCCAAGCCGGGGACAAGATTGTCGAAATCGTGCCGGGACAGGATCCGGAATTGCGGGTGTGATGGTGTGGGGGGTGAGGCGTGAGGTTGGGTTTGAAATATAGGAACCTACCACCTCTTTACCCGCTAGTCCTGAGCCTGTTTCGATAAATAATCACCCCACAAAAAACCGTTAGCCCTGAGCTTGTCGAAGGGCGGGGGTAAGACTCACACCAACCAACCCTGATAATCGTCCTTCGACAAGCTCAGGACTAACGGATTTGGGGAAGGGGCAGTTGGTGTAACCGGGATAATGGCCATAGCGAGGGGAGCAAAACGATCAACCCATCAAAAACCGTTAGCCCTGAGCTTGTCGAAGGGCGCTTTTCAGTATCACACCACCCTATCCTGATAGCCGTCCTTCGACAGGCTCAGGACTAACGGATTTGGGGACGGGGCAGATGGTGATAACCGCGATAACAGCAACAACTCGGGAACGGAGCGACCAGCCCCCTCTCTCCCCCTACCGCTTCACTTTGAACCGGTAGGTCACTGCAATCCCTGCCGAATATTGGTCGCGGCTGCCGATATGGGTGACGATCGGGCTTTTGGCGGCATCGCCGGTCAGCCGGTCATAGCCTGCAAAGCCGAACATTCCCCAGCTCGGGTTGAAATTATAATATGCACCTGCCATCGCGCCATAGGCATAAACCCCGCCGCGCGGGCGGTAATAGGGGAGGCCGGTGGCAGCCGCATCGGCGGTATCGACGCCGAAGAAAGCACGGTTATATTTGCCGCTCGCCCAACGCATCCGCGGGCCGATGGTGGCGGTGACCTTGTCGTCGCTTGTGCGGACCACAAAGTCGGCGGCGACATCGCCGGTGAGCGCCTTATGCGCGCCGATGCCTTGGCGTAATTCGCCGCGCAGGCGGAACATCGGGGCCAGATAGGTTTCGGCAAAAGCGCCCGCCTCCATACCGAATTTCACATCGGACAAGCCTTGGATAGCATCCTTGCCTTTGCGCTGGGTGGCAAAGCCCAAGGTGGGGCCGAACGAGGTCTGGCCGCGCTTGCCGATCACCGCAAGGCCGAAATTTTCATCTGGGGTCGAAACGGGAAACCGCTCGCTATCGCGCCACACATTGACCACCGGCAGCGGGATAATCTTGTTTTCATCCGCGCCCGGGTAGGAAGGCTTGGTCTTGGGACCAATGCCGATCATCACATTATAGTCCGATTTTTTGCGCGGCGCGGTGTCGCTTTGACTGCTATCCTGCGCCCAAGCAGGCGTGGCGACAAGGCCGATAGCGGTGCAGGCGAGCAGGCGGCTGGTGATGGTCATAAATTGGTCCCCGATCTGTCATATTATCCCGTTTGCAACGGTTCGGGGAACAATTGGTTGCGTGATAGTTACATCAGCCGCCGCCCCATTGGGCGTAAATAACGGAACCGTCTGCATTTTCAAAGCTCACCCTGTCAAAAGTGGCTGAAATAATACAGCGCGGATGCCGGTCCGGATCGGGGATGGCGCATTGGATGACCTTGCCCGAAGGTCCGGTCCCCAAGCGCCCGCGCATGACGAGCCGCAGCGAGGCCGGATCAAATTGTTCGCCTTCGGTCATGCGCCGCGTGATCGTATAAGCCTGCCCCCCACGCCGACCGGTGCGCGGCTCGCGCGCGGTGTAGAAATGCGCAATGCCAAAGGCGGGGACGGGTGCAGTCGCCACCGCGACGGGCTCGGTTTCGGGGACTGCGCTCTTGTCCTTACCCTTGTTTTTGTCCGCGCTCTTATCATCGGCGGCCATTTCTTCCGGCACAGCGGCAGGCCTTTCCGTCACCACCGGACAGCTATCGACCAGCATCCAGGGGCGCGGCACCCAGAAGCCATCGACCGCCTCGACCTCCAAAGCGGAGGCGGAAAGTCGCCGTTCCGCCGCCGTCTTATCCTTGTCCGCAACTTTATCGGAGGCTTTCGGCGTATCAGCCGCTTTGGTGGTCTCCCCAGCCGAAGCGGGCGCTCCCGCCTTGTCCGCCGCATCCGGCTTGGGCAACAGCCCGATGGCCTGCATCCCGGCCAAGTCGATATCGGGCTTGGCGGTAAGGAACAGCCGCTGGCTCGCGGCATCATAAGTCCAGCCAGTCGCTTCTTTGCTTTGCGGGCCACACCCGATCGGCATTTTAAGGATGAACTGCCGTCCTTCCAGCGCCGCCTGCGCGCTGCTGTCATCGGTGCCACTCGCTGCCGCGCTGGCCGCATCGGCCATAGCGCGCAGCAAACGGGCACGGTCGACCGCCAGATCCTGCACCGTCGGCGTCATGGCGGGGCGGTAATCCTTGTCCGGCGTTTTGGCAGGCTCGTTTAACGGCACGGGTTTACACCCTGCTAACAAGAGCATCGCTGCCCCGCCGCACAAACCGAACCGGTATGCGTTACCGACCTTTACGCGAATCGCTATGAAATTGGCCATGACACAGGCATAGCATGATTTTGCATCATCGCACGCCACGCGCTAAACAAGAAAGCTATGGGTCCAGAATCGTCATGACTTTCGAGCAGATAACCACGTTGGTCGTCCTCGTTGCGGTGATTGCCGCATTGATTCATGACAAGATTCGCGCCGATGTGGTGGCGCTGTGCGGTGCTGCGGTCCTGCTGATGACCGGCGTTGTGCGCCCCGTCGAATTACAGGCCGCCTTTGCCAGCCCCGCCATTGTCGCGCTCGCCGCGCTGTTCGTTATCGCCTATGCGATGGAATTGTCGGGCCTTTTGGACGCCGCCATCCGCAAGGGTGTGGAGCTATGCAAAAAAGTCGGTGCGCTCGGCATCTGGATCATGATGGGCGCGTGCGCGAGTGCGGGCAGTTTCCTCAATAATACGCCGATTGTCGTGCTGGCCGCGCCCGTGGTGCGTGACGTTGCGCTGGCGCTCAACCTGTCGCCCAAGCGGTTCCTCATGCCCTTATCCTATATGGTCGTGCTGTTCGGCTGCACCACCTTGCTCGGCACCTCGACCAACCTGCTCGTCAACGACATGGCGGTGGTCGCAGGGCAGCCGCGCTTCGGCATTTTCGAAATTACGCCGGTGGGCCTCATCGTCGCGCTGGCCGGCTCGCTCTATGTGTTCCTCTTTTCGGGCAAGCTCATCCGCATCCGCGAAGATGAGCCAGAACCGCAAAGCTATAGCGAAGCCATCAGCCACCTCCATGACCATGAGCGCACCGCGCAGCTTGGTTCGCCCGAACTATTCGCAACGCCGCGACCTTTGGTATTGTGGAAGGCACTCACCTCGATTGGCATTTTTGCCGCCGTTGTGTTGCTGGCGACCTTTAACGTCGCGCCGATTGCGGCCTGTGCGTTTGCAGGCGCGGTGCTGCTTATCATCCTCAAGGTCATCAGCGCCGATGAGGCCTATGGCGGCCTGCGCCCCGACATATTAATCCTGATTGCGGGCATGGTCGTGCTGGGCATTGCGCTCGAAGAATCGGGACTCGCCAAAAGCGCGACCATGACGCTAATCGGCGCGCTCGATGGCCTCCACCCGTTAATGGCGCTCATCATCCTTTATGGCGCGGTCTTGTTCCTCACAGAATTGCTGTCCAACGCCACGGTCGCGGTGCTGGTCACGCCGGTTGCGGTCGCGCTCGCCGAAGCGTTAGGCGTCAGCCCCCGCCCCTTCCTCATCGCCGTCATGATGGCCGCCAGCGCCGCCTTTGCGACACCCTTCGGATACCAGACCAATGTGCTGGTGTTCCAGATGGGCGGCTATAATTATATGGATTTCGTGCGCGTGGGCTTGCCGCTGAACTTCATTACCTGGGCGGTGGCGGTCGCGGTTATCCCGATTTTCTTCCCGTTTTAAAAGCTCCTCCCCTTCAGGGGAGGGGTTGGGGTGGGGGTTGTCCGCTTGCCACTGCGTAAACCTCAAGCCCCCACCCCACTACGACTAAGAATTTTCGCTCCGCTTCAAATTCGTAAGCCTCCGTTGCCCAGTGAGCTTGAAACTGCCCCCGGCAGTTTCAGATTATGCCGGGGGCATAATCTCGCTCACTCCTGAAGGAGGAGGGGCTATTCCATCCACCCCCCAAATCTCCCCGCGTGACTCTTACCTAAAATGCGCGTATAGGCCCGCGCCATCATGGCTTCCGAAACATTGAAGAAACTCCCGCTCCCGCCCAAGGTGGGCATGGTCTCGCTGGGCTGTCCCAAGGCATTGGTCGACAGCGAGCGCATCCTTACCAAGCTGCGCGCCGACGGCTATCAAATGTCCCCCGATTATGCGGGCGCGGACGTGGTGCTGGTCAATACCTGCGGGTTTCTGGACAGCGCCAAGGAAGAAAGCCTTGAAGCGATTGGCGAGGCGATTGCCGAAAATGGCCGCGTGATCGTCACCGGTTGCATGGGCAAGGAAGCCGATGTCATCAAGGCACGCTTCCCCGATGTCCTCGCGATTACGGGCGCGCAAAGCTATGAAGCGACCGTTGCTGCCGTTCACGAAGCCTCGCCGCCCGTGCCCGACGCTTTTGTCGATCTGGTGCCCGAAGGCGGTTTGAAGCTGACCCCGCGCCATTATAGCTATTTGAAGATTTCGGAAGGTTGCAACCATCGTTGCTCTTTCTGCATCATCCCGTCGATCCGCGGCGATCTGGTGAGCCGCCGCATCGACGCGGTGTTGCGCGAAGGCGAAAAACTCGTCGCGGCAGGCACCAAGGAATTGCTTGTCATTTCGCAGGATACATCGGCCTATGGCGTCGATGTGCGCCACGAAACGCGCAACTGGAAGGGTGAGGAGATCCGCACCCATATGACCGACCTTGCCCGCGCGCTTGGCCAATTGCGCACCCCCGAAGGCGATCAACCTTGGGTGCGGCTCCATTATGTTTACCCCTACCCCCATGTCGATCAGGTCATCCCGCTGATGGCCGAAGGGCATTTGACGCCTTATCTCGACATTCCCTTCCAGCACGCAGCGCCCTCGGTGTTAAAGCGCATGAAACGCCCGGCCAATGAAGCCAAGGTGTTGGAGCGTGTCAAAAACTGGCGGCAGATTTGCCCTGATTTGACCATCCGCTCGACCTTTGTGGTCGGCTTTCCGGGCGAAACCGAAGAGGATTTCCAATATCTGCTCGACTGGCTCGACGAAGCGCAATTGGATCGTGTTGGCGCATTCCGCTTTGAACCCGTCGAAGGGGCCGCCGCCAATATGCTCGACGGCGCGGTGCCGGAAGCGGTCAAGGAAGAACGCTATGCGCGCATCATGGAAAAAACCGCCGCGATCAGCGCGGCAAAGCTGGAAGCCAAAATCGGCCGGCGCTTGAAAGTCCTTATCGACGAAGTGGGCGAACCCGACGCAGATGGCGAATATGGCGCGACCGGTCGCTCCGAAGCCGATGCGCCGGAAATTGACGGCCATGTGTTCCTGCGCGATGTGCAGCAAGCGGGCGCCGCCAAGGGCCGCCCCGTGCAACAAGGCGATTTCGTCACCGTCACCATCGAAGATGCCGACGAGCATGACCTATACGGGGTGATTGCGGGGTAAACGAGGAGCAGCACCTACCCTTCATCCTCCCCTGACAAGGGGAGGTGGCATTTGCGCCAGCAAATGACGGAGGGGTGTCGCACTATCGAGAGGGGTTCACCCCTCCGTCACGCGCTATCGCGCGCGCCACCTCCCCTTGCAGGGGAGGAGTTTGTTGGGGCATCGCCCCTAACCGCCCGCGTTCCGCTTGCCGTCATGCCGCCGGATCAGCCACCATACACCCGCAACCAACAACAGCAACGACATCACCAGAGCGATGCGTAAATAAGGAACCATCGCGTCCCATTGATCGGCCTGCACTAGATCTGCGGGCTTTTCTGGCGTGGAATTCATTGTCAAATTATGGAGCAGAAGCGGTCCGCCATTGGCCGACATGCGCTGCATCACCGTGCGGCTCCAGCGTCCCGGACTTTGGGTCATGACCACCAATTGCTGCGTCTTGGCCGTCGCCCCGTTGACCATTTGCGTGTTGAACTGGAACCCGACCAACTTCGCCTCGCCGGGGCCGGTCGGACAGAATGGTTTCAATTTCTCGCTATTTTTGCGATATTCTTCCATCAATTGAGGGGCGATCTGGCGCTGATAGCGTTCCAGCGTGCCGTCACAGGTGGCTTTGGCAACGCCGAGCGCAAAAGCCTTGTCCTCGGCGCTGACCAGCTTGTCTACCGCTCCGGAAATAGAACATCCGCCCGCCGTCATCCCGACCAAGGCCGTTGCCAGCAAAATCGCCGCCCGCTGTTTCTTGTCCTTGTGCATTTTTCCCTCTTCCCTCTGCGCGCCAATCTGCCGCAATGTCCCATGCTGCGCAAGACGGAGGACGCAAGCCAAAGTCCGGACTTGCCGCCCGGACTCGTAAAATCATTTGCAATTGACAAATGTGTAAGTAGTATCGGGAAAACAGGAGATGATGTTCATGGCCGATGCGATGCCCGCGACCCCGGAATTGCGTCATTCCGCACAGGCCGCTGTGCGCGATGATAGTGATGTTTTTGATGTGCTGATTATCGGCGCCGGTCTGTCCGGCATCGGCGCTGCGGTGCATCTCACCAAAGAAAGCCCGCAGAAAAGCTATGCGATCCTTGAAGGGCGCGATGCGATCGGGGGGACATGGGATCTGTTCCGCTATCCCGGCATCCGGTCAGACAGCGACATGTTCACACTGGGCTATAATTTCAAACCCTGGACCGACCGCAAGGCGATTGCCGATGGCCCTGCAATCCTTGCCTATGTCAACGAAACCGCCGACGAATATGGCGTGCGCGACCATATCCGGTTCGGCCACAAAATGGTCCGCGCCGACTGGTCGAGCGCCGACAAGATGTGGACCGTGACCGTCGCCACCGCCGGGGGCGAGCGCCAGTTGCGCTGCAACTTCCTTTTCATGTGTTCGGGCTATTATAGCTATAATGAAGGGCTTGAGGCCGAATTTGCGGGCCGCGAGGATTTTGCAGGCACCATCATCCACCCGCAATTCTGGCCCGATAATTTCGATTATACGGGCAAGAAAGTAGTGGTGATCGGCTCCGGCGCAACCGCCGTCACGGTCGTCCCGGAAATGGCCAAGAGCGCGGGCCATGTCACCATGCTCCAGCGTTCGCCCACCTATATGGTGTCGCGCCCGTCAGAGGACGGCATGGCGATTAGCTTGCGCAAATGGCTCCCCGCCCAGACCGCCTATAATCTCACCCGCTGGAAAAATGTGCTGATGGGCATGACCTTTTTCCGCCTCGCGCGCCGCTATCCCGAAGGCATGAAGAAACGCTTCATCGGCATGGTCGAAAAAGAATTGCCGGGCCATGATTTGAGCCATTTCACGCCCAGCTATAATCCGTGGGACCAGCGCGTCTGTGCGGTGCCCGATTCGGATATGTTCGCCGCGATCCGCGACGGCAAAGTCGATATTGTCACCGACCATATCGAGCGGTTTGACGCGAGCGGCATCCAGCTCAAATCGGGCAAGCATATCGACGCCGATGTGATTGTCACCGCAACCGGCCTCAAGCTGGAAGTCGCAGGGGGCGCGGCCATCTACACCGATGGCGAGCGCGTCGATTTCGCGCATCGTTATAATTATAAGGGCGTGATGTTTTCGGGCGTGCCCAACTTTGCGATCACTTTCGGCTATACCAATGCAAGCTGGACGCTGAAGGCGGATTTGACCTCCGAATATATTTGCCGCGTGCTGAACGCGATGGATGCCAAGGGTGTCAAAAGCGCGACCCCCACCATCAAAGCGGGCGAAGATATTGGCGAGGAGCCGATGCTCGATTTTTCGTCCGGCTATGTCACCAAGGCGCTCGCTTATTTGCCCAAACAGGGCGCGAAAAAGCCGTGGAAGCTCAACCAGAATTATATCAAGGACCGCTATATTTTGCGCCACCAGCCGGTCGATGACGGGGTGATGGTCTTTTCGTGAGGGGCTTTTTCGCCCCCCGCGACAATGCTAGCATGGTAAGATGACCGATTTTTCCAAACTTGTCGTCGCCGATACCGGCCAGCCCGCCCGCACCATCCATCTGGTGGATAAAGCGGGTTATGAGGACTGGTTCAAGGCCCAGTCCACCCGCACCCGCGCCCAGTTGGAGGCACAGAAATTCCAAGCGGGCGGATTTGAAAAAGCGATTATTCCGGGCGATGGCGATGAAGATTGGGCGGTGGTGTCTGCGGTCGCCGATGTCGGGCAGCTTTCCAGCTGGTGTCTTGCGCGGCTTGGCGAGACCCTGCCCGCCGGAACCTATCGCCTCGAAGGGCGTGAGCCGGGCGCGGCGATCCTTGGCTGGATGCTCGGCCAATATCGCTACACCCGCTATAAAAAGGATGAAAAGCCCACCGGCGCGCGGATTTTGCTGACGGGCGAGGTCGCGCGGATTGCCGAAGCGGTGGCCGCCGCCGAAGCGACTGCGCTGGTGCGTGACCTTGTCAACACACCCGCGTCCGACATGGGGCCTGCGGAACTCGCCCATGCCGCCGAAAAGCTCGCCAAAAGCCATGACGCCAAGGTCAACATCACCAAGGGCGAGGCGCTCGCCCAAGGCTTCCCGATGGTCCATGCGGTCGGCAAGGCCGCAGATAAAGCCCGCGCGCCCCGCCTTGTCGAGCTGGAATGGGGTAATCTCAAACATCCGCGCATTGCGCTGGTCGGCAAGGGCGTCTGTTTCGACAGCGGCGGGCTGGACATTAAACCGGCGGCGGGGATGCTGCTGATGAAAAAGGATATGGGCGGCGCGGCCCATGTCATCGGTCTTGCACATATCATCATGGCGATGAAGCTGCCGGTGCGGCTCCATGTTGTCATCGGCGCGGTCGAAAATGCGATTTCGGGCGACGCGATGCGCCCCGGCGATGTGCTGGCCAGCCGCAAGGGGCTGACCGTCGAGGTCAATAATACCGATGCCGAAGGCCGCCTTGTGCTGGGCGATGCGCTGACCCGCGCGTGCGAGGAAAAACCCGAACTGGTGGTCGATTTTGCAACGCTGACCGGCGCGGCCCGTGTCGCGCTCGGCCCCGATTTACCGCCGGTCTTTGCCAATACAGAAGGTATGGGCGAAGCCTTGGTCAGCGTAGGGCATAAGGTCGATGATCCGGTGTGGCATATGCCGCTCTGGGCCGGATATGAAGATATGCTCAAAACCGACATGGCGGACATCGACAATTCGCCCGCTGGCGGATTTGCCGGCGCGATTACCGCCGCATTGTTCCTCAAACGCTTTGTCGAAGACGGCACCCGATGGCTGCACTTTGACACTTTCGCCTGGCGTCCCGCTGCCAAACCCGGACGGCCCAAAGGCGGCGATGCGTTGGGGATGCGGGCGATGTGGACGTATCTGAAAGGAGAATATGCCAAAGGCTGATAGCCCTCCCCGCTAATACCGGACGCACTGCCTCCGATACGCCCCTATGCTCTATACTCTTGCTCAAAAGGGACAGTTCAGGCTAAGGCGCATCGCTTATATCGGGGTCATGGCAGCGAACGGACATAAAATTTGAGCGAAGCATCTCAACCAGCCAAGGGCGGCAGCGTGCGCATGGGGAAACCCTCGCGCCACGGTGAAGGCGCTGCCACGGAAAGATTCCGGCTGGAAGGCCGCTCGCAAAGCTTTGATCCGCGCGTCGATGCGATCCGCCCCGACCTTGCCGACGTCGCACTGGCAAGCCGCCATTTTGCACCGCATTATGCCAAAGCTGTAGCACGCAGTTGTGTGGTCGCGCGCACGCCCGTCCGCGCCAAAGCCGATGCCGACTCCGAAATGGTCAGCGAATTGCTGTTCGGTGAAGGCTTTGCCCTGCTTGACATTACCGGTGGCTGGGCGTGGGGCTATTGTCTCCATGATCATTATGTCGGCTATGTCCCGCAAGACACGCTCGGCGCTTATGTCGAACCGGCCTTCCGCCTGATTGCGCCAGCGAGCGTGACAGGGGCGAATGGCCAACCGCTCGCGCTGCCCGTGGGTGCATTACTGGGCGACGCGGGCAGCGTTCCCGCCGATGCGATCGCCGCGCTCGACACCAAAGCCGATGATGCGGTCGCCACCGCCGAAGCGATGTTCGACACGCCCTATCTATGGGGCGGGCGCAGCAATGAAGGCATTGATTGTTCGGGCCTTATCCAGACCATGCTCGCGCGCGCAGGGATTGCGGCCCCGCGCGACAGCGACCAGCAGCTTGGCGGCCTTAACGGCGACATCGACCTTGCAGCGCCCTATCAACGCGGTGACATCCTCTATTTTCCCGACCATGTCGGCGTGATGATCGACGATAAAATCCTGCTCCACGCGACCCAACATTATGGCAAGGTCGTGAAAGAAGCGCTTGCCGATGTGGTTGCGCGCATCGAAAGCGAGGGCCATAGCCCCGCCATCATCGGACGCAAGCGGCTGCTTGCCGGTTAAAAAGCCCCATGAGGGACTCGGGAATAATATCATGACTGCGCAGATTTTCATTGATGGGGCCGCTGGCACGACCGGCATTGAAATTGCCGAGCGGCTGGGCGGGCGCACCGATGTTGCGCTCATCACGCTGGCCGATGCGGACCGCAAGGATGATGCCAAGCGCCGCGAAGCCTTGAACGCCGCCGATCTCGTCATATTGTGCCTCCCCGATGAAGCCGCCATCGAAGCGGTTGCGATGATCGACAATCCCCAGACGCGCGTGATTGATGCGTCGTCTGCGCACCGTGTTGCGCCGGGCTGGACCTATGGCTTTGCGGAGTTCCGTAAAGGCCAGCGCGAGGCCATCGGCAATGCGCGTTTTGTCAGCAATCCGGGCTGTTACCCTAGCGGCTTTCTCGCACTGGTCGCGCCTTTGGTCGCGGCAGGCTTATTGCCCGCCAACGGGCGCTACAGCGTCAATGCGGTGTCCGGCTATTCGGGCGGCGGCAAAGGGCTTATCCAGCGTTTCCATAATGAAAGCGACATTGCATTCCGCACCTATGGCTTGGGCCTTGCGCACAAGCATTTGCCCGAAATGCAGGTTCATGCAGGCCTCGCCCACGCGCCCTTATTCGCGCCGTCCGTCATCCCCGCCTTTCGCGGTATGTTAATCGAAGTGCCGGTGATGGGCGCTAAGGTCGACGCCGCCGCTATGCGCGCTGCTCTCGCCGCCCATTATGCGGACGAAAGCCTTGTGGTGGTCGATAGCGCAGCTGCGCCCGATGAATTGCTGATCCGCGATGGCGCAACCCCCGATGATGGCCTCTCCCTCCATATTTTCGGCGACCCGCACGGCGAGCAGGCGCGGCTGATTGCGATTCTCGATAATCTCGGCAAAGGCGCATCGGGCGCGTGTGTCCAGAATATGAACCTGATGCTCGGCCTGCCCGAATATGAAGGCCTGCGTTTGCAGGGTTAAGCTTAGCCTTTAAACCCTGCTAGTGAACCGTGCCGATCCATTCGTCGATCGACATCAGCACGATCAGCCGTTCTATCTGCCGCCAGCGGCAAAAATTAAGATGGTTGCCCAGATCCCGGTAGCGGTCGGCGCGCGCGGCGGCTTCAAAGCTCGCATGTTCGCCAAATTCGGCGATGAGCGCGGTTGCATCGTGGAAACTGTCGCGGTCGGACAGATAGGGCATCGTCATGGATGGTCCTTCATTCGCTCAAATCACCCACCCTTGCTCCCGCCGCACCCACCGGCTTTGGTACGGCGCACAGGAAAGGCCCGCTCCTGCTAGCGGCGATTCGCCTAATAATTCGCGCTAGAAAGAAGGTGAACACGAAATTAGGGATAGCAAACGCGCGCAGCCCGCTTGCACATATTTGCCGATTTAATCCTTTCCGCGGCCTATAAAAACTGGCATCGCTTGGCCCATGCACAATGACCATCGCCCGACCTCCACCACGCCGTCTATGGCTGGCGGATTTTTCATCGCCATGCTGACCATAGCAGGGACCGTGATTGGCGGCCTTCAGGGGCAACCGACCATTGGCCTCCTTGCAGGTTTGGCCATCGGCATTGTCGTTGCGCTTGCATTATGGCTCTTTGACCGCGCCAAGGGACGTTCCTGATATGTGGAAACATATTCGTAATTTTACGCTGATCCTGTTGTTGCTGGCGATCGGAGCCGGTTGGTATCTGACGCGGCCCGACAAGGCGCAGCTTCCCGAAGCCAAGGTCACGGGCACACGCCCCGAACTTGGCAGCCCGCGCCCCGAAGGCATACCGACGGTCGGCATCGCCAAGCCGACCGGCTGGCCCGCAGGCGCAAAGCCGACGGTTGCCGCCGGTCTTAATGTCGACCGCTTTGCCGAAGGGCTGGACCATCCGCGCGGGATTCT
Source organism: Pseudonocardia sp. TMWB2A (assembly GCF_017312135.1). Lineage (NCBI taxonomy): Bacteria > Bacillati > Actinomycetota > Actinomycetes > Pseudonocardiales > Pseudonocardiaceae > Pseudonocardia > Pseudonocardia sp. TMWB2A. The sequence continues at coordinate 2,919,652 of NZ_QKQY01000001.1, read as the reverse complement.
CGTGCTGCCCAATGGCGATGTTCTTGTCGCCGAAGCGCGTGGCCCCGCCAATAAGGGCGGCGGCATCAAGGGCTGGATTGCGGCCAAGCTGATGGGGCAAGCGGGCGCGACCGGCCCATCCGCCAACCGCATCATGCTGCTGCGCGATACCGATGGCGATGGCAAAGCCGACATCAAAAAGCCGTTCATCACCAATGGCCTGAACTCGCCTTATGGCATGGCGCTCATCGGCGACCGGCTCTATGTCGCCAATACCGATGCGCTGATTTTCTATCCCTATAAGGAAGGCGACGAGGCGATCACCGCCGCGCCCAAGAAAATCATCAACCTTCCCGCGACCGCGCCCAATATGCACTGGACGCGCAACCTCATGCCCTCACCCGATGGCAAATTGCTTTATGTGTCGGTCGGCTCGAACAGCAATATCGGCGAAAATGGCATGGACACGGAAAATTACCGCGCCGCCGTGCTGGAGGTGAACCTTGCCGACAATAGCTATCGTATCCAGACCATCGGGATGCGTAATCCGGTGGGCATGGCGTTCCATCCGGTGAGCGGCGAATTATGGGCGGTGGTCAATGAACGCGATATGCTGGGCTCCGATCTCGTCCCCGATTATCTCGCGCGCGCCGAATTCGGCACTGCTTATGGCTGGCCCTATTATTATTGGGGCGGTTATGAAGACCCGCGCGTCGTTGATGAAGCGCCCGAAGATTTGCGCCAATATATGCGCCGCCCCGACTATGCGCTTGGTCCCCATGTCGCGCCCTTGGGCCTTGTCTTTGCCAACCAGTCGAGCCTTGGCAGCACGTGGAATAATGGCGCGATTGTCGCGCTCCACGGATCGTGGAACCGCTCGCCGTTGTCGGGCTATAAGGTGGTTTATGTGAAGTTTGACGAACAGGGCCGCCCGCTCAATGCGCCGCCGGTGGACCTGCTCACCGGTTTCCTCGGCGCGGACAGCAAGACCACGCGCGGGCGCCCGACCGATGTGAAGCTTGCCAAGGATGGCGCGCTGCTCGTCACGGACGACACGGCGGGCATTGTGTGGCGGGTGAGCGGCAGCGGCGCGGCGTCAGGCACCGCCTCCCCCGCTACGCCCACAGCCACGCCTGCTGCCACGCCCGCACCGGCGGCAAAAAAATGAGCCTCGCGCCCACCGTATTTCTGCCCGGCCTCATCTGTGATGCCGAATTATGGCGCGGGGTGACGGAAGGGTTGCGCGCGATTGCTGCGCCGATGGTCGCCGATCTCACGCTTGACGACAACGTCAAGTCAATGGCCGCGCGCACGCTTGCCGCCGCCCCCGAACGCTTCAACCTTGTCGGGCTGTCGATGGGCGGATATGTCGCGTTCGAAATTATGCGCCAAGCCCCGGAGCGCGTTGAAAGGCTCGCGCTGATGGCCACCAGCGCGCTGGCCGACAGCCCCGAAGCCGTCGCAAACCGCCGCGCAGGCATGGCGCAAATCGGCGAAGGCAAATTTCTGGGTGTTGCAGGGAGCCTGCTCCCCAAACTCGTCCATCCCGACCGTGTTGACGGGCCGGTCGGCAATGTTGTGAAGGCGATGGCCGAGCGGGTCGGTGGCGAAGCCTATCTGCGCCAGCAAGAAGCCATTATCAGCCGCCCCGACAGTCGCGCCACGCTCGCCACCATCGGCGTCCCCACGGTAATGCTGGTCGGCGAGGATGATATTCTGACCCCCATCGAACAGGCGCAGATCATCCATCAAGGCATCAAGGGATCGACCCTTCACCAGATCGACCATTGCGGCCACCTCCCCCCATTGGAACAGCCAGAAGTAGTGATCGGGTATCTGAGAGAATGGCTGAATCAGTAAAGAGACGGGCGCAAAATAACGCGCAGCCATAAGCCTTTCGGGCAAAAAGCCGCCATAGGTTACGGTTTCTACCCGTGTCAGCGCAAACTTATAGCCGTCCTTCGACAAGCTCAGGACTAACGGTTTCTTTGTCAGCACTGCCCTCGCAGGGAGGGCAAGCGGTTACACCCGCATCGGCATCAGCACATAGAGCGCCGAGCTTTTGTCGCTTTCCTTGATGAGCGTCGGGGCGGCGGCGTCGGCGAGGTGCAGTTCCACGGTATCGCCTTCAATTTGGCCCAATATGTCGAGCAGATAGCGCGCATTGAAACCGATTTCGATGCCGTCCGATCCATAATCGGCGGCCAATTCTTCGGCGGCAGTGCCATTTTCGGGGCTGGTGACAGAGAGCGTCACGCGGTCCTTGTCGAGGCCCATTTTGACCGCGCGGGTCTTTTCGCTGGCGATCGTCGCGACGCGATCCACGCCTTCCATAAAGCTTTTGGGATCAACCTTGAGCAGCTTGTCATTGCCGGTCGGAATGACGCGGTTATAGTCGGGGAAGGTCCCGTCGATGAGCTTCGAGGTGAGGATCGCGCTCCCCAATGTGAAGCGGATTTTCGACGGCGACAGCGCAATTTCGACATTGCCTTCGGTTTCGTCGAGCAGCTTGCGCAATTCACCGACACATTTGCGCGGAATAATCACGTCCGGCATCCCTTCGGCACCATCGGGGCGCGGGAAGGTCACGCGCGCAAGGCGGTGGCCGTCGGTCGCAGCGGCCTTCAGCACCGGTCCGGCAGCATCATCGGCGACATGCAGGAAAATGCCGTTCAGATAATAGCGGGTTTCTTCGGTCGAAATCGCAAAGCGGGTGCGGTCGATAATTTCAACCAGCGTTTGCACGGGCAGTTCGAAATTGGTCGGCAATTCGCCTTCGGCAATCACCGGAAAATCGTCGCGCGGGAGCGTCGGCAGGTTGAAGTTGGAGCGGCCCGACTGGACCAGCATCTTGCCGTCCGCCGCCGATAACAGCACTTCGGAGCCATCCTTCAACTTGCGCGCAATTTCGAACAATAAATGCGCCGATACCGTGGTCGTCCCTGCCGTTTCCACTTTCGCGGCCACCGTTTCGACAATCTGGATGTCAAGGTCGGTCGCCATCAATTTGATGGTGCCTTCGCTATTGGTTTCGATCAGGACGTTGGACAGGATGGGAATGGTGTTGCGCCGCTCCACCACCGATTGAACGTGGCTGAGGCTCTTCAACAAAGTTGCGCGTTCTATAGTCGCTTTCATTTACACTTTCCCGCTCTGGATATGCTGGCCCCTGTCCGGGCGATTCTTACATTTATGGGTTTGGCCCGATTTCTCCATAACCGGATTCCACAAGGTCGCAAGCCATTTGGCGGACGCAGCCACTATCGGGCAAGGATTTACAGCCGGTTTGGGCCAGCATCGCGCAACGCTTCACCCCGAAAGCCTATGCAAAGCATTGACAGGCGCGCGCCGTCATGCACTTTCTTTGCCTAACTATCAGAAGGATTTGCCGATTTGACGCCCGCACAATCCGAAACACAGGCCGAAACACGGGCTGAAACACTGGCCGAAACACAGGCCAAAACGCAGGACGCCCCCTCCTCGATACCCGCCTTGCTTGGCGAAGGACTGCGCGATTGCGGGGCGATTATCGTGCAAGCCGGGCGCTTATTATTGCGCCATTGGCCGCAACTGGTGGCGCTTTACCTCGCGGGTGCGGCGGCGCGGATGGGGTTTTTATGGCTCGCGTTGCTGGCCTCCAAAGCCAGCCCGCTTGCTGGGATGCTGATCCTGCCGCTCGCGCCGATTTCGACCCTGCTCGCGCTTGTATTCATGATTCGGGTGATCGGCCAATCGCTGCCCGCGTTCGGCAACAGCTTTGCCGACCAGAGCTGGACGCAGCGAATCAAGAGCAATGTGACGCTGGCGGCGCGTTGTCTCATTCCGTTCATCATCGTTTATGCCGCGCTCGGTTTCCTCAAGGAGGATATTCGCCTTTATATTTACGGCAGCACGTTGGACGAGGCGATTAACGACCCGCTGACCGCCAATTATGGCCGCGCGCTGGTTGCAACGCCGGTGCTGGTCGGCATAGTTCTGGTCGCTTTGGTCGCGCGCAAATTGATAGCGGCGGGCGGTTTTGCCGAACGCTCGCTGCGCTGGAGCCTGATCGGCGGCTATATCGAAACCTTGTGGATTGCTTCGCTCGGCACCGCTTTTGTGGCCCAGCTTGGCACGATCCGCGACTGGGCGATGTCGAGGGTGATTTTTGCACAGGTGACGGGAGCGAATGGCCTTGCAGGCGATGCGACAGGCGGCGCGTCTGGCGGCGCTGGCGGCCTCCCGCCTTTTCTCGGCGACACCTTGGCTTGGGCGGGGAGCGCAATCGGGCATCTTGCAGACCTATTGGTCGTTCCGGTCGCCTGGCTTGCGATTGCAGCGATGATTTACGGCAGCAAACTCGTCACGCGCAATCCTTTGTCGCATGAGGCGATGACGCGGCGTTTCGCCCATATTCCCGATCCGCTGCGCCGTGCGGTGGCGCAGCTTTTCGAACCCGTCACCACACCCGTCAAGGACAGCCTCAACGCCATCGGCGAAATCGCCGAAGCGGGGCTGGTGTCGATGATCTTCTTTTGCATCCTCTTTTCGCTCGCCGACGATCTGGTCAAAGCGGGGATGGCATGGACCGCGCGCACGTTGCTTGGCCCCCAACCGGGTCTATGGCAATTGGCGACCGACCCTTATGTCGCGTTAGTCGAGCGCGGGCTGTTATTCCTGATTTTCTCGGCGCTGACCGCCGCTGCGGTCAATCAAGTGCTGGCCGCCGAAACGGTTGCGAAGGAGCGGGCGTAACGCTCCCCCCCTCTACCCTAGCGCCTAAACATCACGGTCAGGGAAGCGGCAACAAGGCCGCATTGGGCTTAGCCCAGGATATGCGCACATAGGCAGGTTTGCGCCCCTCGGGCATCGCAAAATGCGCGGTGACGGGCCAGCTTGCGGGTCGAGCCGCTCCCTGTGCGGGTTTCAAATCGCCTACAAAATCAAACTGCGGCCCCGGCGCGCCTGCGGGCACACAGCTTATCGGCCGGTCGGTAATATCAGGGGTAAAATCAGCCTGTAACAGCCCATATTCACGCCCTTGAGCGTCCAGCAAAGCCAGCGAACAACCTTCCAACGGCACATCCGATTTGGCAGAAAACAGGATTTCGACCTCCCACAAGGTCGCGCCCTTCGCGCCCGCTTGTTTCGGCGGCATAGCGCGTGATGTTGACGATGTTACGCGCAGCGTCACCGCGCGCTGGTAAGCCTTGCGATTGCTCCTGAAATCCTCGCGATACGCAAGTGTCGGCCCGCTTGTTTTCTCGACCCGCGTAAATTCATTGGGCTTGTAAAGCGTCACATATTGGTAAGAGGATGCGGCCACTGCGAGCGCGCCCAACGGCACCAGCGCGGCAAGTGCCCAGCGGTTGCGCGCCCACCATCCGGACGCCGGGCGGCGCTCTTGCATCATCGGCGCGGTCATAGCGGCCCTCCCCAACTTGGTGCGCTCGTCACGATGCGGATGGATTGTGTGTTGCGCGCGAGCGTCGCTGCTTTTGCCGCATCAATCCCCAAGTCGACCTGCGCCATATCATCGCCGCGCGCCGTAGAAGCGGGAATATTGAGCCGCGCGCCTTCGAGCGCCTCCTTGTCCATCTCGAATATCAATTGGCAGCGCACCGGCAAGCCCGGTGGTGCATTGCCGCACGCATTGGTGCCGATCGCTTGCGCGCCGCCAAAGGTCCGGCCTTTGCGGTCCTCGATGCTCAAATCCGCAAAGGCGGCAGGCGCATCCCGTCCTTCAATATCAAGCGTCACGACCAGAAAAATCCCGTGCTGGCTGATGCCTACATTCGCGCCCGTGAAAGCCGTTTCCTTGGGCACAAAAATGCGGTTGCTCGCGTCAATCTGCACAAGTTTGACAAGACCGGTGCGCAACGCGACCGGCTCGCCGATCTTCGCCGGATGCACAAACATCGCGTCGCGAATATCGGCGGGATCGGGGATATGCGCCGCAACATAAGCGCCCGCCGCCAGCGCCACCGCACCGATAAGCCCCGATTTGACAAGTTTTGCATCGATCAGCCCGGCACCTTCATTTCCGAAAGCGGCAAACGCAGATGATAGATTGGTTGCCTGTCAAAATAGCCCATCGACCCGTCAAGCGAGGATTTGCGATAGCTTTGCTTGAACAGGTTCAAATCCAGATTTTGCGGAAGCGGCACTGTGGCATCCTGCACCCAGATAACCCCCAGCCGCACGGTCAGGCCGGGCTGTAACGTCTGTTCGGCAAAACCATCGCTGCCGCGCACGATATATGGCGCAGCCTTGCCGGACGGCACCGCTTTAAGCTCTGCGCGGTCGATCAACTGCAACCCTTCCAGCCGGAGCGCATCCTGCAGCTTTTGCACCGACACATAATGGTCGCTGATATTGGTCACATCCATCGGCACAACGAGCGCGCGCTGCCCCGGTTTCAGCGCATACATCTGCGGGAAATGGGTAAACCACATCGCCTTGCGCACTTGGATACGGAACGGATTGGCCTCCAAATCCGTGCCCGCTTCGGCCATCGGCAAAGCGCGCTTGCTTTCTGACAGGTTGTTCCAGCCGCCAAAAAGCCCGGTCAGGAGAATGAGGATAACCAGCGCGAGTAGGAAGATATTGGCGGGCGTGACCAGATCCTTGAACGCTCCAGCAACTTTGGCACGATCCAGCCGCGCATCATCCCGAGCTGGCGGGCTGTCATCGTCGGGGCCGCTATCAGGTTTCGGATCAGGCAATAACAAAGCTCCCGTCATCCGGACCCGTTCTGCGGGACCAAGGGGCAACACACTAAAATGACAGGCAATTGTCAACCTCGGCACCGCTCGGTTCGTCGCAGATAAATGCGGTGCACGGGGCAATATTTGCGCTTTGCGTGCATCGCGCCGAGCGATTAGGGTAGCCGTGATGACCGCCTTCAATCCAACCTTGTTCCCCCGCATGAAAGCTACTGCCGCTTTGCCGTTGCTCTGCCTGTTGGCGGGCCTGCCGGTAGCCGCCGACGCAAAAGTCTCGCTGGGCATTTATGACGGCTGGGGCGCATTTCGCACCGAAGAGGGTACAGCCCGCTGCTATGCGATTGCAGAACCTTCCGCGCGCACGGGCGGCAGCGATTGGCAAGCTTATGCAAGTGTCGGCTATTGGCCAACGCGCGCCGTCAGGGGCCAGCTTTATTTTCGCCTGTCCAAAGAGAAACGCGAAGGCGCATCCGTCACCTTGTCGGTTGGCGAGCGGAAATTCGCGCTTGTGTCGGGCGGACCCAATGCGTGGGCTGCCGATGCCAAAATGGATGCCGCGATCATTTCGGCCCTACGTTCCGCGACCAGCATGACGGTGAGCGTGCCTGCCAAAAAGGGCGGCCTGGTCGCCGATACCTATCGCTTGCGCGGTGCTGCAAGCGCGATTGATGCCGCCGCCTTGGGTTGCGCGCGCTAGGGTCAAGTTTCACGCACCGCGCAAAAAGAAAGACCGGATGTTTGCATCCGGCCTTCCCTTTGCTTATTCGCTAAGCGGTGAGCATCGCTTAGAAGCGGATGCCGACGCCGCCCAGAACCTGGTGACGGCTCACGCCATCGCCATAATCCGAATAGCGATATTCGCCCTTGAGCAGCAGATTGTTGCTGGTCTTGGTTTCAACACCGGCACCCACGCGCCAGCCGCCGTCATTGTCGCTAAAGCGGTCAATCGTGGTCGTGTCACCGTCGGTTTCGGTGATCGTCACCTTCGAACGGGCGTCGGTGTAACCACCCTTAGCGTAAAGCAGGGTGTTCTTCGACGCACCTACCGTAGTGCCAAGACGGCCACCAACATAAAGGTCACGGCCAGCCTTGGCGCATACTTCGGTGAGCGAGGCTGAACCCACGCACTTCTTGGCGGTCGAATCCATGATTTCGCCTTCAATACCGACGACAAGGCCGCCCGTATCAAAGTCGTAACCTGCGCCCAAACCATAAGCGAATCCATTAGCTTTCGGGTCGCGATAGTCGTTGCCGAACGGGTCTTCGCCCGCGTCAACGCGGCTTTGATCCCAGCCGCCAAGCGCTTCAATATGTGCGCCGGTGAAACCGGTGTTCTGAGCCATAGCCGGCGTCGCAACGGTTGCGGTTGCGAGAAGGGCGCCAATAAGAATCTTTTTCACTGTAATTCCCCATTTCTGGTTTAACTACACCGCCTTGGAACCGAGGGGCGCAGCAGAGTTTGCACCCGTTCGACCCTTGCGGTGTCCCCCGCCCAATCGTGCTGACCCGTTTAACCGATTGTGAATTTTCGGTTTATCTGGCGTTCATCTTGTAAAATGGCCTGTAACGCGACCCCACGGATTTCTGCGGCCCTCCGCCAAGAAGTGGCAACAATGTCACAGCTAGCGGATTCCTCCATTTTGCGGTAAACCGCTCGTCATGCAGACAAATGAATCATTTTCGATGCCGATTCCCGGCCCTGTTGATCCTGTGCCCGTGCCGCGTGCGATTACGCCGCGCGCCGATGGCCGCACGGACTTGCTCGGCCTTTCTCGCGCCCAGATCGGTGAACTGCTTGCCGGAGCGGGGCTCGATGCAAAGCAGGCGAAATTGCGCTCGAAACAATTATTCCACTGGATCTACCATCGCGGTGTGACCGATTTCGATGCGATGACCGATATTGCCAAGGCGCAGCGGCCGTTCCTTGCCGAACGCTTCATCGTCGGGCGGCCCGATGTGGTCGAAGCGCAAATCTCTTCGGACGGCACACGCAAATGGTTGCTGCGGTCGGATGATGGGCAGGATTACGAGATGGTGTTCATCCCGGACGCCGACCGTGGGACGCTGTGCGTATCAAGTCAGGTCGGCTGCACCCTGAATTGCCGTTTCTGCCATACCGGCACGATGCGGCTGGTGCGCAATCTGACCCCGGGCGAAATTGTCGGACAGGTCATGCTTGCGCGCGATGCGCTGGGTGAATGGCCCAAGGGCAGCATGGCCTCTAGCGCGGACGAGGATGATGCCGACGATAATGCCGGCCATTATACCGCCGATGGCCGCCTCCTCACCAATATCGTGATGATGGGCATGGGCGAGCCGCTCTATAATTTCGACAATGTGCGCGATGCGTTAAAGGTCGTGATGGATGGCGAAGGCCTGTCATTGTCGAAACGCCGCATCACCTTGTCGACCAGCGGGGTCGTGCCGATGATGGCGCGGGCAGCGGAAGAAATCGGTGTGAACCTTGCGGTATCGCTCCATGCGGTGACCAAGGAAATCCGCGACGAGATTGTCCCGCTCAACCGCAAATATGGCATCGAGGAATTGCTGCAAGCCTGCGCCGATTATCCGCGCGCCAATAATGCGCGGCGCATCACCTTTGAATATGTGATGCTCAAGGACAAGAATGACAGCGATGAACATGCGCATGAACTGGTGCGGCTTATCAAACAATATAAGATACCGGCCAAGGTCAACCTCATCCCGTTCAACCCTTGGCCCGGCGCGCCTTATGATACATCCACGCCGGAACGGGTGCGGAGCTTTTCGAATATCATTTTCGAAGCGGGTATTTCGGCCCCTGTGCGCACACCGCGCGGACGGGATATTGATGCCGCTTGCGGGCAACTCAAAACCACGGCGGAGAAAAAGAGCCGGGCGGAACTGGACCGTTTGGCCGAAGAAAAGCTCGCGGCGCTCGGATAGCCTTCACATTCCGAACAGTTTCATACCGGCATCGAGCATCCCCTCGATGCCGCGCTTGATCTCGCCCTTGCGCGAAGTGAGCGGCGCTTCTTCGACAATCAGCACGCCATGATCGCCTTCGACCCTGTCCTTGAGTAAAGGCTCGCGGCCCAGAAAATAAGGCCAGAAAGTGCCGGTGCGCACAACTGCGTAAGGAATGTCGGCGGAAAAGCCGATAAGCTGGCTTTGTGCAAAAATCCGTCCCCGTTCGACCGGCTCGACGCGCACACCGCGCCCGCCTTTAAGCACCAGACGCGCAGGCCCATGAAACACATAATAGCGCCACTGGCCGGTGAGCCATGCGTGGAGCGAGAAAAGCCGCCAATGCGCGGCGATATGCAGCGGACGGCCGACCGGCTCGACCACCGCTGCAATCGCGCGCGGATGGAGGACGCAGGCCGCGCCTTCGGGTAGGTTCAGCACCGCAACTTCGGCAAAGGGATCATGGATCGCCGACACGGTAATCGCCTGCCCGCTTCCGCCGATGCGGGTGAGGAAGGACAGGCCGGTCGCAAGGCTCATGATCGGGTGGCTGCTATCGAGAAACCATTGGGTGCGCTCGGCGCTCGCGCGACTGGCCGACTGGAAATAGCCTTGGCGGACCAACATTTCTTCACCCTCCTCCAGCCGGATACTGACTGATGTGCGCGAAGCGGTGGCATCGGGCACCGGTGGCACTTGCGTTGCGGGCGCGATAATCCGGATGGCCGGACGGCGCTCGGCCAAGGGCGCGAGAATATGATAGCAAAAGAGCCGGATAAGGAACGGGCTGATGATGATGAAAAGCAGCGCAATCGCTGCCGCCTTGAGCGCGCCATTGACATTATTGCTCTTGGCCCAGGCCGACACTTTCTTGAGCGCATTATCGCTCAGCGTTTTTTCCTGCCCTTCGACCAGTCCGCGATATTCCGCATTATAACGGTCCACCGCATTTGCGGCGGCTTGGCGCGCGCGATCAAGCGCACCGTTCGTCGCGACAAGAATGGCGACATTGCGCTTGGCCCCGTCCACCACCGCTTTTTGTTCGCGCACGATCGTCGTTTGGCGCTGTATTTCGGGGGCCTGCAAAAGGTCGGGCACATAATCGCCCGCCAGCGCATCCAGCCTTGTTCCCGCCTGTGCGAGCTTGTCCGACGCGGCATTAAGCTCTGCGGCATGGCGGGTGAGCGCATCGGCGACCGTCTCACCCGCGCGGCGCGCATCAAGGCTATCGTGCAACGCGGTTAAACTCGCAATTTCGCGGGTGAGGAGCGCGCTTCTGAAACAGGCTTTGCGGTTTTCGATGACCCCGCCGACGCCTTGGACGAGCAGCGGCCCCAAATCACTACCGCATTTTTTGGCAAGCGCCGCCTGTTCGCCCTTGGCCGATATGATGCGGGCGGACAATTCTTCTTTCCCGTAATTCTGGAAGCCAGCGACACTGGCATCGCTGCTCGCCTGCGCGCCTGTGGCATAGCGGTTCAATTCTTCGCCCGCGCTGCGTAATGCGGTCGCTTTGCGTTCCAAATCACCGAAGCTTTGATAAGAGGAATGGAGCCACCAACCGCCCAATATTGCGACGAAAAGCAGCACAAACAAAAGCGCGTGGCGCGCAATCCATGCGAGCGTCTGCTTCACGGTTTGGGTTCAGCCTCGATGGTCGCCAGATGCATGGGACTATGCACATCGGCGAAATCGGGTGCCAACGCAATGCCGATTTGGCCCGCGCGCATTTCCGCCTTGCATCAGCCAGCACAAAAAATGGGCGGTGAAGCCATGCCTCGCCGCCCATTTCTTTTCAGCGAAACGCCCGATTAAAAGGCGAAACGTGCCATCACCTGAAATACCGGCCCCGCCTTTTCCGCTTCAAGTTCATATTCGTCAAAGTCGCGCTCATTCTGTTCTTCGAACGTGTTGAACTTGTTGAATGTCTCGCGCTTTTTGCCGTTCAACAGGTTGGAACCGACCGCACGGATGGTGAAATTCTTGCCGAACCGCTTTTCAACAAAAACTTCAAGGTCCGCGCCATAAGTGGTCGTAACTTCCTCGCCGACAGTGCGGTCAATGGCCGCGCCCTGCTTGCGATAAGTCGCACCGAATGCCGCGCCAAAGCTCGGAATGTCCTGAATGAAGCCGAAATTATAGACATATTTCGACTGGCCATTGAAACGGCGCTTGCCAAAAACATCGGAAATATCGCTGTCGAGCCAAGAGACATTGCCGAAGATCCCGGTATCAGGCAGACCTATAAATCCGAGGTCAGTCGAAAGATCGAATTCCACGCCATAAACTTTGCCATCGCCCGTATTGCGCGGTTGGAGAACAAAGGTTCCCGGCCCTTCGCTGCCTTCTTCTCCTGTGTTGTGGAGTTCGATCAAATTTTTCACATCGCGATAGAAGAAGTTGATACCGGCGACCCCGGTGCGGCCAAGGCGATGTTCATAGCCGATATCAACCCCCCATGCCGATTCCGGATCAAGTTGCGGATTACCGATCAAATCATTGTCGCCCATTTCTGCTTCAAGCAGTGAAGGCGTTAGATAGTTGAAATCCGGACGACGATTGGTGCGCGCAACTGACGCGGTGATGCGGTCTTTACCTGTCAGGTCGAATTTGATCGACGCCGAAGGCAGCAACATACCATATTTATTTTGCTGATAACCGGGGCGCAGGTCCGCAGTATTATCGTGAATGTCATAGCTGGTATGTTCATAGCGCAGGCCCGCTTCCCACGAGAACGCCCCGCCCTTGCCTTCGAACATCGCAAACACATCGCGGCGTTTTTCCTTAAGACGGTTGTCGTTGCCGCTATCGGTTTCCGCTCCGGGCTCGCCAAATTCGGTATTGAGATCGGTCGGATTCTGCGAAAATTGGTCCCATATGCGGGCACTGGCAACATTGAAGCGGTTGCGCGTCGTGCGGATCAACGTATCGCGGGTCTTGTTCTGGAAGAAGCCGCCCACCACGAAATCAACCGAATCCGTTACCGGAAATTCATGGTCAAGCTTGATCGAAAACTCTTTGTCCTTGATGCGTGTCGGCGTCAAATCGGCCGTCAGACGCGGGGTCTTACGGTCAAATTCCAGCTCATATTCGGTTTCGACGCTATCCTGGTCAAAATCGGCATAGCCGACCTTGAGCGTGGTTTTGCCGAGCGACCATTTATGCGCGAGTTTGCCGGAAATACTATATGTCTGCTGGTCAATCTCGTTCACATTGGCGTTATCAATAAGCAAACCGGGATTTTCGTCATCTTCACCAGCGACGGGGCCATAATTGCCGGTCGCAACATTATATTCATGGCTGCGCTCATCTTCGGTGCGGTCGGTGCGGACATAGAAACCGTTCAATTCGAAATCGGTATTGTCCCCTTCAATTTTGTAGGTCGCATTAGCCGAATAGTCGGTGCCGTTGCGCGTGTCGCGTTGGTCTTCGCGATTATCTACCTTATCGAGATCCATTTGGGGATCATTTTCAGGCGAATCGCCGTAACGATAGCTCACCTTCTTCTTCGGATTATAGCGCCCCTGCACATTCGCGCCGAGCAGCAAACGACCGGGACCGACTTCGCCGCCCCATACCGCACCAAAGCTCGGTTTCCATTTGCCATCGTCAAAATGGAGCGCGCCCGCGCGGACATAGCCGCCATCAAGCTGATAACCGTCGCGCAACACGATGTTGAGCGTCCCCGCCATCGCATCCCCGCTGCGACGCGCCGAGGAGGAGCGGACGATTTCCACGCGGCTGATAAGTTCCGCCGGAATACGGTCCATAAAGAAGCTGCGATCGGCATTGGACCCCGGCACCTTTTCGCCATTGATAAGGATTTGCGTATAGCCCGGCGCAAGACCGCGCAGGCGCGCGCCATCGCTTTCGATTACGTCCGACAGGAATGTGACCGACGGCACGCGCTTTAACGCATCGCCTGCGGTCAGCGGTTCGAAACGCTGGAAATATTCCTGATCATAAACGAGGACCGGTTCGGTGCTTTCGCTGCGGTTGCGATAATTAATCTTGCCAAGCACCACAATGTCCGACGCCGAAGTCGGATCTTCCTCAGCCGCCGCCGCAACTTCATCCGCCGGAGCCGCAGCAACGGCCGCGCTGTGGCAACGGTGTCATCAGCAAATGCCGGTGTAGCGAGAAAAATGGTGAGCGCCATCGCGCTGGCTGCATTACGAACGATAGTCATTGAGTCGACCCCCGAGCTTGGTTGATTTTGCTTTGAAGTTGGCGGGCCACTAGCAACGCTTTTTGACAATCGCGGGACAGATAGGTTTCACTTTGGTGACAGAGCGGTTCCATTTTCGCGTCAGATTTGTCACGCGCCTGTCATGAAAACGCGGCAATGCCCGTCGCCAATGGTGCCGCATGCACCGGATTTGACGGACAAACTTAAAAAAACAGAGGGTCACATTTCATGACAAATGCTTTTGGATACGGGCTCGCAGGGGCCGCCGCTTTATTATTGGCCGGATGCGCCACCACATCGGAACCGCAATTCAAAGGCTTGCCGCCGGTAAGCGTCCATGCGACCGGCGAAACAGTTCCGGTTGGCACCAATAATGCCGATGCGGCGGACGATCCGGCGATTTGGCGCAATGCCGCCAATCCTGCCGCAAGCCTGATTGTTGCGACCGACAAGAAAGCGGGGCTTTATGTTTATGGCCTTGATGGCAAGATCAAAAGTTTTTTGAATGCGGGCCGCGTCAATAATGTCGATCTGGTCGAAAAGGGCGGCACCGTTTATGCGGTGGCCAGCGACCGCAATGATCCGCGCAATGCGAAACTCGCGCTGTTCACGCTCGACACCACAAGCGGCAAGCTGACCCCAATCGGCAAGGTCGCAGGTGGCACGGGCGAAGGCTATGGGGTGTGCATCTTGCCGGGCAATGATGCGCAGGCGTTCAATGTGTTTTCGGTGCTTAAGGAAGGCGTGATTGCCGATGTGCGCGTGACACCGGGCGCGGGAGCGGGCGCGGCCCCGACCGGCACTATCGTGCGGACGTTGAAGCTCCAGACCCAGACCGAAGGCTGCGCGCTCGATGCCCAATCGAACAGCCTTTATGTCGGCGAGGAAGATGTCGGCATCTGGCGCTTTGACGCAACCGGCGCTGCGACCGAGGGCGTTAAGGTGGCGTCGGTCGATAACCAGCAACTTGTCGCCGATGTCGAAGGGCTTGCTGTCGCGACCGCAGCCGATGGCACGCGCTATCTGGTCGCGTCGAGCCAGGGCGACAATGCCTATGCCGTCTATCGCATCAGCGATGCCAAGGGCGCGCTCGGCTATGTCGGGCGCTTTGCGGTTACCGATGGCACACTTGGCGGCGCAGAGGAAACCGACGGGCTGGAACTGATTATCGGCGATTTCGGTCCGGCCTATCCGGGCGGGCTTTTTGTGGCGCAGGACGGGCATAACGGCACCAAAGCGCAAAATTTCAAGCTGGTAAGCTGGGATGCAATCAAGGCCGCATTAGGCCTTTGATTTCATAATGAAATGAGGAGCCCACCGCATCTGTCAGCCCTTCGGGGTCAGACGGATGCCGGGGCTCCTATTTCCCTACAGGCCAGCAGCAATTCTTCGGTAAATATCTGGACCAAGGGGATATTTGCGCCCCTCACCCGTGTGGCCAGAATGAGCGGGCGTGTCCATGCGCTGGTACCGACATCAAGCAACACCAGCCGCCCTTCGGCGCAATCACGCTGCACCAGCAATTCGGGTAAAATCGCGAGATGCGCGCCGCTGTCGAGCAGCGACAAGGTGAACAGGATCGACGTGGTTTCAATGTCGATGCGGCGGCGCGCCATGCCGGCCGCGCGGAAGCTTGCCTCGATCTGCTGTTCGACCTCGCCGATATTTGCGCCGCTAATCCAGATTTCGTCTTTGAGGTCGGTGAGCGAAAGCTCCTTGCGCCCCGCAAAAGGATGGCCTGCCCCCGCGACCACCGCATAACGCACATCGCCCAGATGTTCTTCGCGCACCATTTTATTGTCGCGCGTCACCTGCCGCAGCGCCACCACCATATCGAGCGCGCCGAGCATCAAATCCTGGATAAGGCTTTCATATAGCCCGGCAAGCGCGCTCATTTTGACGCCGCGTTGCTTGGCCCCCAGACTTTTGGAGGCGCTCGCGACCACAGAGGCCGCCGCGCTCGGCCCGATGCCGACGCGCAACCGCCCGCGCCTGCCGCCCAGCATATCGTCCAAATCCGCCCGGAAACGCGCAGCCTCTGCGGCGATGGTGCGGGCGTGCGGCACGAACATATCGGCATAGCGGGTCGGGCGCACCCGCCGCGCGTCGCGTTCGAATAATTGCACCCCCAATTGCAGCTCCAACCGCTGGATGGATTTGCTGATCGCTTGCTGGGACAACCCAAGCTGATCTGCGGCCGCAACAAAGGTGCCGAGATCGTAAGCCGCAAGAAAATGACGGATTTGGCGCGATTCCATTGTCCGGACAATATACAACTATCGGTTGTGGATAAAGATAATTTATTGTTGGTTATTGCGGGCGATTGGCGCGACACTTGGCCCAACGCACAGAGAGGATTTTATGAAAATCATCACCGAAAAGCAGCCGATCGTTGCCGATCAAGCCGGTGTCTGGGAGGGGGAATATGTTCACCTCGACGCCGATCATAATATCATCGACCGCCACAAATCGCGCCTTGTCTGCCGCTTGACGGACGGCCCCGACGGCGAAGCGAAACTGAGCCAGACCAACATCTACACATGGGATGACGGCACGCAGGAAATCCGCTATTTTGACGGCACGTTCGAAGGCGACCGCATCTGGATCAAGAATGATCTGATCGACGGTTTTGTCGGCGCGCTCGATTATGACGAAACCAACCGCACCATCATGGTCGGCTGGACCCGCACCCACGAGCCAGATTTCCGCTACTATGAAATGATTACGGTCGCCGAAGATGGTGAAGCCAAGAACCGCACCTGGCACTGGTATCGCAAGGGCCGCCTGTTCCAGCGCACCGTCATCAACGAAAAACGGGTGTCGCGCGATTGGGAAGCGTATGACGACCCAAGCTACTACAGCTTCCGCGAAAGGGCGCCACTATGAGCGAAAAATCCCTTTCCAGAAGGACATTATTGGGAGCGGCGGGGGGCGTAGGCCTCACCGCCGCGCTCGGCGTTTCAACCCCCGCCCTTGCGCAGGCCTCTGCCAGTGGCAAAGTCCCCGCACACCCCAAGGCGAACGTCACCATCAACCCGGACGGCACCTATCCGGTCGTCCCGCTTGCCAAGCAAAGCTGGACCTTGGGCGTCGCGCAATCGCGCTCTTTGCCGGTTGACCTCAAACGGGTCACCGCCAGCCGCCGCGACAATCTCAATCATATGATTGACCTTATCGACGCAGCCTTTGCCTTTGGCGGCGGCCCTGATCTGCTCTTCTTCCACGAATTTCCGATTACCGGATTTGGCGCTGGCTGGAGCCGCGCCGATGTCCTTAAAATCGCGATCGAGATTCCGGGCGAAGAAACCGAAGCCCTCGCCAAAAAAGCGCGCCAATATGGCATTTATCTGGTGTTCGGCTCCTATGCCAAGGATCCCGCCTGGCCCGGCCATGTCCTGTCGATCACGACTATCATGGGCCCCGATGGCAAGATCCTCGCGCGCGATTGGAAGGCGCGCAACATCAAGGGCGTATTCGGCGGCGAAATCGAACTATTCACCACCACCATCTATGATGTGCTGGACCGGTTCGTCGAAATGTATGGCCGCGATGCGATTTTGCCCGTGGTCAAAACCCCTATCGGCAATCTTGCGACCAGCTCGGTCCAGCGCGAACCCGAACTGTTCCGCGCGCTCGCGATGAAAGGCGCAGAGGTCATCCTGCGCACCGCGACCGGCGGTTTTGTGCCGTCCGATATTGCGGTCACCTCGCTCTATAACAGCGTCTATACCGCCGTGTGCAACAATGCGGTGTCGCCGGGGTCGCCTTTCTTTGAAGATAGCAATGCCGGAGGCTCTGCCATTTACGGCCCCGATGGCGAAGCGATGGCGATGGCCAAATCGCCCAATGAAACTTTGGTATCGGCGCGCATCCCCATCGGCACGTTCCGCGCGCGCCATCGCCAGCCGACCATCCATCCGCAGCTTTATGATGATGTGATGAACCAATATAATCCGCGCTTTGCCCCCAATTTGTTCAGCGATTATCTGCCCACCGATTTGAAGGATGCGGGGCGTTATCTGCGTGACAAAGGCCGGTGGAAATGAGCGCCATCGTCCGGAGCATTAGCGGCACGCTCCATTATACCAGCACCAAGCCGGAGCGCATGGGGCAGGAACGTGGCCGCGAGCAGTTCCGCATCGACATCCATGCCGATGGCGCGCGCGTGATTTCCGCGCATGGCGAAATTGACGATGCTCCCGCGGTAGTGCGCGACGTCAATCTGCGCTTTGATGCGAACGGCCGCCCGCAGGAAAGCTTTGTCCGCATCGCGGTGGGCGGCGCATTTCGCGGCTCCGGCTGGTTCCGCTTTTCGGACACAGAAGCCGAGTGCGAAGCGTATACCAGCGTCGAAGGCCGCATATCGCAACGCATCGCCTTGGCCGAACCGCTCATAGCGTTCGGCAGTCATGCGATGGTCAATGACGGCTTCCACCTCAATCTTTACGATTTGAGCCAAGGGCCGGGCGTACAGATTTTCGAAAATCTGATGCTTTCCTCCCCCGACCATCGCGGGGCAACCGGGCCGATGCTATTCGCGATTGATCTGGCCATCGAATATGTCGGCAGGGAAGAAATAACGGTCGGCGCGGGCCGCTTTGATGCGCTCCATTTCCGCTTTACCGATATTCCGGGCCTGCTGCTCGAACATCCGCCCTATGATTTATGGTGCACAAGTGACGGCGATTATGTCCTCCTGAAGGCCGAAGTCGGTGGCTATATGCAAACCGCTTATGAATTGACCGCCTATGCGCAAACAGGGGCTGCCTGATGCTGACCGCATGGATTTTGGCGGCGCATATTGCGGTGCTGGGCTATTGGCTCGGCTCCGAATTCGTCATCAATTCAACCTATCGCTATGTGTCCTACAGCGACCAAATGCCGTTTGAAGAACGGTCACGGTTGATGGAACATGTCATGCATGTCGACCAGCACGTCCGCTATGCGCTAGTGCTGCAAGCGACGTTGGGCCCAATATTGGCCGTCCTATATGGCTATATTCCGGGCGGCAATGCGGCGGCAATCGGCATCGCGATATTCGGCGCGCTGTGGTTCGTCTTTGTCGAACTGGTCCATCGCCTGCGCCATAGCAGCATCGGCAAAACGCTGGGCGCGATAGATCGCGGGTCGCGCTATGTGCTGATGGCGGTGTTGGTTGCGACCGCGCTTGGACTCATTGGCGGGGCATGGCCGATGCCTTTATGGCTACGCTGGAAGCTCGCCCTATTTGCGGGCGTGATGATGTGCGGCGTCGGTATCCGCATCGCGCTCATCGCGCATTTCCGCACTTGGGCGGTCATGGCGCGCGAGGGGCCGAATGACACGACCAATACAATCATCAAGCGCACCTATGTGCGCGCAACATCGGTATTGCTATTGCTGTGGGTGTTCATCGCCGCCATTACCGTCATCAGCGTGATGAAACCGGCATGAGCGCGCATGACGCCTTGATTGCCGCGCTGGTGGCGGAGGTCGGCGACCGTGCGGTGCATCGGGACGAGGCCTCGCTTCTGGAAGCCACGCATGATGTCCATGTGTCGGGCGCATGTCCGGCGGTGTTGATGACACCGGCCTCCGCGGAACAGGTTGCGGCCATCGTCAAAGTGGCAGCGGCGCATGATTATGCCCTTATCCCGCGCGGCGGCGGACTAAGCTATACTGGCGGCTATGCTGCGCCGACGACCAAGTCCATCGCGCTCGATATGCGGCAGATGAGCCGTATCCTCGACATAGCGCCCGACGATATGACGATCACCGTCGAAGCGGGCGTGACCTGGCGGCAGATTGATGTGGCATTGAAGCCTTTGGGGCTGCGCCTTCCATTCATCGGCACCTTTTCCGGCGCGGGCGCGACCGTCGGCGGCGGGCTCAGTCAGGGCGCGCTTTTCTTCGGCTCGGCGCGGTACGGGTCGGCGGCAGAGATTGTGCTGGGCATGGATGTGGTGCTGGCCGATGGGAGCTTGCTGCGCACCGGCCAAGGCGCGCTTGCGGTGTCGTCCAAGCCGATCATGCGCAACTATGGTCCCGATGTGACCGGGCTTTTCACCCATGATGGTGGCATGTTCGGCATCAAGACGGCGGCAAGCTTCCGCCTCATCCGCCGCCCGTCCGATTATGGCTATGCAAGCTTTGCCTTTGCCCGCATCGAAGAGGCCGCCGATGCGTTGAGCGAAATTGCGCGCGCCGATCTCGCCGAAGAAGTCTATATTCTCGATCCTAGCGCGGTCGCCTCTGTCAATGCCGACACCAAGGCCAAGGCGAAAACCGCCGCCGCTGTCGCCCGCAATGCAGGCGGCGCGTTGAAAGCGGTGAAGGCGCTTGCGGGGCTTGCCAAAGGCGGCACCGATTTCATTCCCGAAGGGCATTTTTCGCTCCATCTGACGGCTGCCGGACGGTCTGCCGCCGCGGTTGAAGCGGACATATCCGAAGCTACCCGCATCGCCTTGGGCGCTGGCGGGATGCTTGTTTCTCCCACTGTTCCGCGTGTCGCCCGCGCGGAACTTTTTTCTAACCTGAACGGCGTGCTGGGGCCGGGCGGAGGCCGTTGGGCCGCCCTCAACGCCAAAGTCGCGCATAGCGAGGCGCGCCGACTCCTTACCGCGTTCAACACGATGATAGCCCCCTATGCCGACGCGATGGCGCAGCATGGCGTGACCTATACAAGGCTTGTGTCCGCGCTCGGCAATCATAGTTTCAGCTTTGAACCGGTATTCCACTGGTCCGATAGCTGGCACCCGCTGCACAAATCCGCGCCCGATGCAGGCTATCTCGCGAAATTTGCCGAGCCTGCGCCGAACCCGGAAGGCCGCGCGCTCGTCAATATGTTGCGCTCCGAAACGTGCGAGCTTTTCCGGGCGCTTGGCGCAGCGTCAAACCAGATCGGGCGCACCTATCCGTTTCGCGCGGCCTTGTCGCCTGCGCCCGATAAGCTATTAGCATCGCTGAAACATTTGCTCGACCCTGCCGGACGGATGAACCCCGGCGTTTTGGGTTATGCGCCCCCACTTCACGAGGAACCGCACGCATGAAAACCGCTCCCCTCTCCGCCCTTGTCGTAGCAAGCTTAACGCTCACCGCTTGCGGGAGTGGTGGCGGTGGTGGAGCGCCGGGTAATGCGCTCGCGCGCTGTTCGACCTGCCATGCGGTGAAGGCAGGCGAGCCCAAACGCTCCGGCCCCAGCCTTATCGGCATAATCGGCAAAAAAGCGGGGAGCGAACAAGGCTATGCCTATTCCGCCGCGATGAAAAATAGCGGCATAATCTGGACTGCAGAAACGCTTGATGCGTTCATGGCCGAACCCAACAAGGTCGTTCCCGGCAACCGTATGGGCTTTGCCGGAGAGCCGGATGCCGCCAGCCGCAAAGCGATTATCGACGCGATCGGGAAAAGCGCCCAGCCTTAAGCTCACGCCTTTTCTGTGAGCGCATTAGCCGCGTAGCCAGCATTTCGCGGCTGTGATTTTTTGGCAACAATCCCCTCGTGATTCGTGTGCCAACTGTAAAATTGGTTGCAGTCGAAACACCCTATAATTTCCGTTTTTTGCTATGCCAATGGCTTCATTCAAGCCCTTCAGAACCTTGCCATAATATGAACGGACAAATTTCAAATATTTGTCTGGACAACTTTTGTAACAATTGTCATGCTGACTCCCGAAGCAGCCAATGTGCGCCCATATTTCGGAGAGGATTTTTCGCTCATGACTGATGCTATTTTACGGGGGCGCAAGGTTGCGCTCCTGCTTTCGGGCGCAGCTATCGCCCTGACCGCCGCGCCCGCTTGGGCGCAGGATACAGCCCCTATTGCGGCGGCAGAAGAAGCGGATAGCGGCGATTCCATCGTCGTTACCGCGCGCAAACGCGAAGAAACTTTGCTTGACGTGCCGATTGCGGTCAATGCGTTCAACGCCGCGTCAATCCAGGACAAAATGGCGCAGGACGTTGCCGATCTCGCCGATTTCACGCCGGGTCTCCAGATGCAGGAAGCGTTCGGGCGCGGCAATGACCGTCCGATCATCCGTGGCGGATCGAACATCCTGTTTGGCGACGGCAAGGTCGGCGTATTTATCGACGGCATCCCCTATTTTGGCGACTTTTCCTCGCTCGACCTCACCAATGTCGAGCGTGTCGAAGTGATTAAAGGCCCGCAATCGGCGGTATTCGGACGCGGCACATTGACGGGCGCAATCAACGTGGTGATGCAGCGCCCCGGCGCCCGCCTCAAAGGCAATGTATCGGCGACCTATGGCAATTTCGGCCGCCGCGAAGCCAGCGCCTCCATCTCCGGCCCGATCACCGAAGGCATCGGCTTCCAAGCGGGCATCAAATATTTCGATATTGACGGCCAATATATCAACCATGCGGTTCCCGGCGAACGGCTGGGCGACCAGAATACCAAACAATATACCGCTGGCCTATTCTTCGACCCCACCCCCGACCTCAAAGCATCGGTGCGCTGGTTCCATCAGGAAGATGATGACGGCCATTTCGCCATCGGAATGCAAACATCGGCTGCGAATAATTGCTACATGACGACGCGCCCTTATTATTGCGGCGTAGTCAAGCCGATGGACCGGTTCGGCATCAACACCAACAAGATGTTGCGCCCCGGCACTTATCGCAATGCAGACCGTTTCCTCGGCGATATTTCCTATGATATTGGCGGGTCGGGTTATGAATTTTCGCTGCAGGCGGGCTATAGCGACCTGTTTGAAGTGGTCGGTGTCGACCAGACCTATGACGCACGCTCCTTCTTCTTCCTGCCGCCGTCGGTGTGCCGTTTTGCCGGTATCCCCAATCAGGATTGCTCCAAATCAAGCTTTGAAGCGACGACCGGCACCCGCCGCAAAACGCAAACCTATGAAGCGCGTATCACCTCGCCGGGCGGCGATGCGTTCCGCTGGCGCGTCGGGGCTTTCTACAGCATCGACAAACAGCATAGCCTCGAAAAATATCTGGAGCTGAACGAAGTCGGCCCCGAATTGCTCGCC
This sequence comes from Pseudonocardia sp. TMWB2A, assembly GCF_017312135.1. Lineage (NCBI taxonomy): Bacteria > Bacillati > Actinomycetota > Actinomycetes > Pseudonocardiales > Pseudonocardiaceae > Pseudonocardia > Pseudonocardia sp. TMWB2A. The sequence continues at coordinate 2,896,848 of NZ_QKQY01000001.1, read as the reverse complement.
GATGGCCGTCGCGTCAAAAACCTCGCTTTCTTTGGCGGAGTCGATTTCGACATTGCCGACACGCTGACAGTCGGCGCGGAATTGCGCCACCAGATCGACAAGGTGCGCGGCATCACTCCGTCCTACCGTGTCGGCGATGTGTTTGATGCGGCCTATCTTGGCACCATCAACAACGCCAATCCGAACCAGATTGTCGGTGTCGCCAATGAGCGCAACGCGACGTTCAAGGCTACCCTGCCGCGCGTCACGATCAATTATAAGCCCTCGCGCGACCTGTCTTTCTATGCGCAATATTCGCAAGGCAACTCGCCGGGCGGGTTCAACAAGCCGACCGCGCCGGAATCGCTCTATAAGGAAGAAAAGCTCATCAACTATGAAGTTGGGGTAAAAACCACCAAATTCGGCTTTGATTATCTGAACCTGTCGGCCTTCTGGCAGGATTATAAGAACCAGGTGCTGACCAACACGTTCGTTGCGAATAATGTGGTCGATTCCTATGCGGTCAATATCGGCCGCACCCGCATCCGCGGGATCGAACTGGATGGCCAGCTTCCGCTTATCGACGATATTTTGAAGCTGCAGTTCAACTACACCTTCCTTGATGCCAAGATCCGTAAAGGGGTGGAACCGGAGCGCGCGCTGCAATTGCTCGGCTCCGCGTGCAAGACCGGCACCGGCGTCAATCTGGCCCTCCCCGGCTGTTACGACGCCGCCTCGATTGCAGGCAACCGCCCGCCGCTCGTATCCAAGCATAGCGGCTCTGTCGGCTTGCGCTTCGAACATGACACGGCGGGCGACCTCACCGTGTTTGCAGGGGCGGACGTGATTTACCGCAGCAGCTATTTTGCCCAAGTGCTGAACCTTGCCGAAAGCGGCGATTCCACCAAGGTCAATATGCAGGTTGGCGTCCATGACAATAATGGCCTGCGCCTCACCGTGTGGGGCAAGAATATGCTCGGCGACAAAACCCCGGCCGGTATTTTGCGTTACCTCGATTTCCCCGCACCCCGCACGCCCACCGGCGATTATGCGCGCGGCTTTGGCATTACGTCGGCCCGCAAGGCGGAATATGGCGTGACGCTCACGAAATCCTTCTGAAGGATGATCCAGTAGAACCTTTTGGGGCAGGCCCGGTCTTATGGCTGGACCTGCCCTTTTTTCTGTCCTTCCCGTTGCTCAAGAAAGCCTGTTCATGCCCGCTTATCTGATTGTTACCGCGACCATTTCCGATCGCGAAGCCTTCCTCTCCGGCTATGGAGCCAAAGCCGCTGCTCTGGTCGAAAAATTCGGCGGCACCTATAAAATGCGCGCGCCCGGTGCGACCTTGCTGGAAGGCGGGTTCGGCGATGGCGGATCGGTGGTCATTTCCGAATGGCCCGACAAGGAAACCGCGCTCGCCTTCTGGAACTCGCCCGAATATAGCGAAGCGAAAAGCTTGCGGCAGGGCGTCGCCGATTGTCAGGTGCTACTCATCGAAGCGCCCGCCATTTCCGGCTGATTTTTTACATTCGCTCAACAGGAGACTTACCTTCATGTCCAAATTTTTCGCCATCATCACCCGCGACAAACCCGGTGCTAAAGCTACCCGCATGGAGAAACTCAAAGAGCATCTCGCCCATGTCGAAGCAGGGCTGGACCGTCTGGCGGTCGCGGGGCCATTGCGCGATGCGGAAGGGAATTTCGTCGGCTCGCTGCTCGTGGTAAAGGCGGACAGTGAAGCGGATGCGCGGGCCTTGCTCGAAGCCGATCCCTATTACAAAGCCGATATCTGGTCCGACATCCAGATCAGCGAATTTAATGCCGCCGCCGGAGATTGGGTCGGCGGAAAGACGTGGTAAAGGATAAGCATATGGCCCGTATTGCGCGGATTGAAGCGACCGGTGGCCCCGAAGCCATCGCCTTCCACGATGTGGACTTGCCACCGCCCGCTGAGGGCGAGGTGCAGGTGCGCAACAGCGTGGTCGGCCTCAACTATATCGACACTTATCACCGGCGCGGCATCTATCCGGTCACCCTCCCCTCCCCGCTTGGCGTCGAAGGTGTGGGCGTGGTTGAAGCGGTCGGTGATGGCGTCAGCGGTTTGGCGCTCGGCCAGCGCGTCGGCTATTTCGGGCCGGAACTGGGCGCTTATGCAACCCACCGCAATATGGCCGCAACCTCCTTGTTCGCGCTCCCCGATGATGTGGCGGATGATGTGGCGGCCGCCGCGCTTCTCAAAGGCTGCACGGTCGAATTTCTGGTCGAACGCTGTGCCAAGGTCGAAGCGGGCTGGCCGGTGCTGGTCCATGCGGCAGCAGGCGGCGTAGGCCTCATCCTCGTCCAATGGCTGAAAGCGATTGGCGCCATCGTCATCGGCACGGTCAGCACCGAAGCCAAGGCCGAACAGGCCCGCGCTGCGGGCGCGGACCATATCATCTTCTACCGCGAAGAAGATACGGCCGCACGGGTGCGCGAAATTACCGGCGGCAAGGGCGTGCGCGTCGTCTTTGACGGCATCGGGCAGGCGACATGGGAAGCTTCGCTCGACAGCACGGGGCCGCGCGGGCTGATTGTCAGCTATGGCAATGCGGACGCGCCGGTGAATAATGTGAATTTGGGCGTGCTCGCCTATAAAGGCTCACTCTTCACCACGCGCCCGACCTTATTCGCTTATTATGCCGACCCCGCCGAGCGCGCGGCAGGCGTCGCGCGACTGTGGGAAATGATGCGGTCGGGCAAAGTCAGCATCAGCATCGGCCAACGCTATGCGCTGGAAGATGTAGCCGAAGCCCACCGCGACCTTGAAGCGGGCAAGACGGTCGGATCGACGGTGTTGCTGGTGTAAAAATACGGACGGGCGGGAGGCCGTAAAAGCTCCCGCCCGTTTTTGGCTATGAGTTGAAGGCCTTTATGGCAGGGCTGGTTCAAACCGGTCATTTCGCGCGGAGGCGCGGAGGCGCGAAGGGTTCACGCAGAGACGCAGAGAGCGCAGAGGACGGTAGGGATAACTCGAAGATCATGGCTTCCATTTCTCCGCGCCTCCGCGTGAACCTGAAATAAGATGCCCTATCGGGCAGATCCCCCTATCAAACATCGATCTTAAAATTTAACCGTTAGTCCTGAGTTTATCGAAGGACGGGCCTGCAATAATGACCGATAGTGTTTATCAACGCAGCCGCCTCAAGACTAACAGATTTCAGCTCACCTTCCGATTTCGATCAATTCGATCCGTTCTCCGGCCACGCCTTTGACCGTGGCGCTGCGGCGGCCGCCATAGAGCGGGCCGTTTTGCACTTCCGGGGCCGTGAAAAATGCAACGTCCAGTGCGTCCAGATCATCGACTGCAAGCGCGATCATGGCGTTGCCGGGAGGAAGGCTTTGCGGGTCGCCCTGACGTTCCGTCGCCTCTGCCGGATAATCATCCACCTCGACAATCGGCAGGCGGCCTTTTTGCACCATCGTGATGGTCGTGCGATAATCATCGGCCAGACCGAACGCCTTGTTGATCATCGAATATGCGAGCGTATAGCTTGAGGAAATATCGAGATTCAGCGCCTTTTCATACCATTTGAGGCTCGCCTCGCGGTCGGGGGTGGCAAGGATCACGATGAAAATATGGTCGGTCAGTGATTGCGCCTTGGGAAGATCGGACGTCGGCATATTGTCCGCGACTTCATTGAGGTAAATCATCTCGCGCCCGCGCCCCGTCACCTGCATCGGGATGAAGGAGGGCATCCCTTCCAGCGCCTTGGGCGGGCCGACAATGGTAAAACCGCTGCCTTGCAAACGGTCGGGCCAGCCAAACACATCCTTGACGGTGAGCTCATAGGCGGCCCAGCCATAAGTGCGCGTCGGCTTGAAATCGTCCGGCACCGGCGCTTCGACCAGCCGGATGAAGCAATGCGCACCGCTTTGCGGGCGGAGCAGCGCATAAGGCGCGCCAGCACTGTGCGGACAGCCCCAACTTGCCGCGAGCCGCGCGTCCAGCTTGCCCTCTTCGACAATATCAAGGCCCAGACAGCCATGATAATCGGCGAGCGCCGCGTCGAGATCGGGCGTGGTGATAACGCCGCCAAGAATGCGGCCATGTGTCAGAAAATCGGGTGTAAGAACATCATTCATTTGAACATCGCCTTACGCTTTTCGAGGAAGGCCGCGACGCCCTCTTTGAAATCCTCGCCGGTAAAAGCGCCAGCGAACAGCGCCTGTGTTTCGGCATCATCATCGGCTTGGCCATCCAGGATGCGGCGGACAATTTTCTTGGTGTTGCGCACGCTATGCGACGAGGCGGTCGCGATAGTCTCCGCCAAGGCCAATCCGGCGGCCAGCGGGTCTTCATCCAATATTTCGATGAGACCGATACGCTGTGCCTCGTCGGCGCCAATCAGTTGGGCTGTAAACAGGATGCGCTTGGCCTGCGCGGGGCCGACAAGGTCGACGAGCAGCTTGGTATCGTGGAGCGAATAGACAAGGCCGAGCTTCGCGGGCGTAATGCCGAAACGCGAACGCGGCGAGGCGACGCGCAGGTCACATGCGATCGAAAGCCCGCAGCCGCCGCCGACGCAATCGCCGTCAATCACCGCAATGACCGGCTTGTCCGCGCGGGCGAGTTCGATCTGCACACGGCTGATCGCGGCCTGATTCTTCGCCCGCCATGCGGGGTCGAGCGCGCCCTCCCCAAATTCGGCAATATCCGCGCCCGCGCAGAAAATGCCGGGTTCGGCAGAGCGCAACAGGATGACCTTGACCGCATCATCGGCCAGCGCCGCATCGAGCAGCACGGGAAATTCTTCCCACATCGCTTGCGTAAACGCATTGCGCTTCGCCGCGCGGTCGATCAGCAGATGGGCGACCGCGCCGTCTTTTTCCAAGCGCACGCTCATGCCGGGTCCACCTTGGCGAAATGTTCGGCAATGTCGCGCCGCGTGGTGATCCACACATCTTTTTTCGCAGTCACATGGCGGAAAAATTCTTCGAGCGCCCAGATGCGGCCCGGACGGCCAATGATGCGCAAATGGAGGCCCAAGGACATCATCTTGGGATTGCCCGCTTCACCCTCGCGATAAAGCTGGTCAAAGCAATTTTTGGCATATTCCAACCACTGCGTCGGCGTCATCGCGGGGTCGGTCCACATTTTCATGTCGTTGGAATCAAGCTGGTAAGGCACAATCGTGATCGGCTTTCCCGCGACCGTATCCTTATCCCAATAAGGAACGTCGCCCGAATAATCGTCCATATGGTATGTAAAGCCTTCTTCGATGAGCAGGCGGCGCGTATTATCCGTATGGAAATAGCGGCTGAGCCAACCATAGGGGCGCACGCCCACCGTCTTTTCAATCGACTGGACCGCCTTGCGGATAAATTCGCGCTCTTGCTCTTCGTTCATCTTGAACTGGTGGACCCAGCGATAGCCGTGGCTCACCGGTTCATGACCAAGATCGGCAATGGCTTGCGCGATTTCGGGATGGTTTTCCAACGACAGCGCGGCGACCGTCCAGCTTGCCTTGATGCCATAATCTTTGAGCAATTTGACAATGCGCGGCGCACCGGCTTTGATGCCATACATATAGTTGGATTCATTGCCATAATTGCGGATCGGCGATTTGATATGGATGCCCAGCTCATCAACCGGCTCCATGCCCCGGTCACCCCGCGCCACGGTCATTTCCGACCCTTCCTCGACATTGACCACCACAGACAAGGCCAGCTTCGCGCCATTGGGCCAGTCGATCCGTTCTTCGTTCATTTTTCTACACTCTCCATTTGCCCGTGACCGGACACCTTCCTATCAACGCACCCGATAGCCCTGAGCCTGTCGAAGGGCGTGTAGCAGCATGGTGGCCCGTGCTTCGACAAGCTCAGCACTATCGGTAAATTTTTAAACGTCTTTACAGACTCAATGCATTTCCTCGCCGCCCGACACGTTCAAGGCCTCGCCCGTCACATAGACCGCATCATCGGACGCGAGCCATGCGCAGGCAGCCGCAGTATCGCTCCCCATGCCGGGGCGGCCCATCGGGTTTTTGCGCTTCATGTCGGCGATATAGGCCTCGACCGTATCAAAGCCCAAAAGCTTGGAGAAATATTCATTCTGCTTCGCGCCCAGCCCCGTGGTCACATGGTTGGGACAGACTGCATTGACGGTGATGCCATAAGCGCCAAGCTCGATAGCATTGGAGCGGGTCAGGCCGACCATGCCATGTTTGGAACTGGTATAGGGGGCCATATGCGGGAAGCCGGACTTGGCCGCTTGGCTCGCAATATTGATGATGCGCCCACCCTTACCGGCTGCAATCATCGCCTTGGCTGCGGCCTTGGTGCCGTAAAAAGCGCCCGACAGATTGACGCCGATCACCGCTTCCCACTCGTTTGATGTGGTTTCGAGCAAGGGCTTCATAATATAGCCAATGCCCGCATTATTCACCCAAATGTCGAGCGACCCGAAGGTTTCGACCGCTTTGGCCGCAAGCGCCTCGCAGCTTGCTTCGGAGCGCACATCGCACGGGATGACCGCGACTTGAGCGCCGCGCGCGCGCAACTCTTCGGCTACGGCTTCCATCTCGTCGGTGGTGCCGATGTCGCCCGCGTCCATATGTTCGGCAGGCTTGCCAAGGTCGGACACGATGCAATTCGCACCTTCATCGGCAAAGCGTTGCAAGATGGCCTGCCCCAGACCCTTTTCACGACCGGACCCGGTGACGACGATCGTTTTGCCTGCAAAGCGTCCGGCCATTATAAAGTCTCCGTCAGGATGAATTGGGGATTGTCGGCAAAGGCCTGGAATTCCGCCGCCGCTTTCTGGATGACTTCGCCCGCGACATCCTTGCCGAACGCATCCATGTCGGCGACGTCGATCACTTCAAAATATTGGTAAGGCGATTGCGCATCGCTGCCCAACACACCGGTCGCGCGGTGGACCTGGAAATCCGTGACCGACCCCAGCGCATTGACGCCTGGAATATCGGTGGTCTTGGCCCAATTTTCATAAGCGGCAGGATCTGCATCGGGCTTGAGGTTGAACAGGACAATAATACGCATGAGGCTCTCCTTGGGGATTTTGATGTTATAGATAGGGCGACGGGGTGAAGCCGTTCAATCCCGCATCAAGTGTGCGGGCGAGCGCGATGAGCGCGGCTTCGCTATGGGCGGGACCGACCAGTTGCACCGCGACCGGCAGGTCCTTTTCATCCACTCCCGCAGGCACAGAAATAGCGGGCAGCCCCGCTATATTGGCAAAGGCGGTAAAGGCCGATTGGGTGACGGGCGGGCGATTGCTGTGCGGGAACGCGGCTTGCGGCGTGGTCGGCATGAGGAGGACGCCGTCCGTGCCGATGGCATCAAGCACCGCATCGCGGGTGCGCGCCAAAATGCCTTCGGCGCGTTCCACATCTTCGGCGGAGCGGCCTTCGGCATAATCGAGCATGAAGCGCAATTCTTGCGACAATTTTTCCGCCGCAAATAACCGCGCATTACCAAGGTGGCCGATAAGTTCGCGCGCGGCGACCACAAAGCCTGCAAAACGCACAGCGGCGGCATTGTCGGGGAGCGCCAGCGTGCCGGTCGGCATCGCCGCCAGCAAGGCTTTAGACTTGGCATAGACTTGTTCGACGGCGGGTTCACATTCAACATCGCCAAAACTGTCGAGCAACACCAGCCGGTCGAGCGTCACGCCTTGATCGACGCCATCGCACAGCACGGCATTGAGCGCATCCAAATCATCGAGCGAGCGCGCAATCGGGCCGATACTGTCGAGCCAGTTGCTCAACGGCACCAGCCCTTCATCATCAATCGCGCCATGCGTCGGCTTGATGCCGTAAACGCCATTATAGGCCGATGGCAGGCGCACCGACCCCAGCGTATCGGTGCCAAGCGCTGCAACGCACAACCCCGCCGCAACCGCAGCCCCGCTCCCGCCTGACGAGCCGCCCGGCGTATGGCCTTCGCGGTGCGGGTTGATGGTCGCGCCGAACCAGGGATTATCGGTGGTCGCGCCCAAGGCCGCTTCGTGCATATTGAGTGTGCCAAGGATGATCGCGCCCGCATCGCGCAGCCGTTTGACCGCCGCGGCGTCCTTGTCAGCCACCACCCCGCGCCGCATTTCCATGCCCGCATTCCATTCAAGACCCTTAACCGCGATATTGGTTTTAACCGCAACCGGCACGCCTTCCAGTGCCCGCGCCGTGCCGTTGGCAATGCGCGCGGCGGACTCTTCGGCGGCAGACAAAGCACCATCGCGGTCGATGTCGACATAGGCGTTGAGCGCCGGATTATGCGCGTCGATGCGCGCGAGATAATAAGCGGTGACGGCGACAGGGTTGGTTTGGCCGGACGTGTAGGCGTCGCGGAGGGCGGCTATGTCGAGATGGTGGAGGTCGATCATCTACACCAAACCTATAAAGGTGTAACAGCCTAAGCCCCTCCCCTTCATGGGAGGGGTCGGGGTGGGGGCTGTCCATCTAGCGCCGTGTTTGCGGACAGGCCCCACCCCCGGCCCCTCCCCTGAAGGGGAGGGGAGTTTTAGGTCTGCCAATCCGGGCTGCAAACCTCTCACAATCCACGCTCGTCGATCAAACGGATCGGCTTTTGGCGCACATCAATCTGTGTCGCAGCAGCGGTATCGCCGACGCCGACGAGCTTGACGGTTACTTCAACGCCCAAGCCTTGCCGCAGCATATGCGACAATTGCGCAGCGTCGGTGCCGCCGCGGCTTTCCAAGGTCACGCACATATCGTCGCGCCCGGCACCATCGCGGGTGAGGTTGCACACATATTCGCCGGTCAAATCGGCGCGGTTTTCGATGAGCGCGCCAATGGCGTGGGGGAACACATTAATCCCGCGCAGCTTCACCATATTATCGCTGCGGCCCTTGAAGCCCGCGATGCGCTTGAACACCATGCCGGTCTGGTTCGCACCGGTCAGTTCATGGGTAATGTCGTGCGTGTTGAAGCGGATGCAGGGCGCAATATCGTCCTTGAACAGGCAGGTGACTACCATGTCGCCGGTTTCGCCCGCACCGACCGCCGCGCCGCTATCAACGTCGAGCAATTCCAGATATTGCGCATCTTCCCACACATAAAGCCCGTCGCGTTCCGGTCCTTCGCCCGCGATAGAGCCGGTATCGCCAACGCCATACCAGTCATAGGCCTTCGCCCCGCCCCATGCTTTTTCAACGCTGGCCCGGTCTTCGGTGCCAAGATGGCCGCAGATCATTTTGATGTTGATCTTGTCGAGCAGGCCTTCGGCTTCGGCGACTTCGGCAAGTTTACGGATATAGTCGATGAAGCCGACCAGCACCGACACGTTGAAATCCGCCATCAAACCGACCTGATTGATCGAGCGGGTTTCGATGCCCGTGCCTGCTGACAGGAAGATCGAGTTGGTGAAATGGGTGACGGCCTCGCGGATATAATGGCCGCCATTAATCATGCCGTGGCCATAAACCGACTGTACCACATCGGACGGGCTGACCCCTTGCCAGCGATACATGCGACCTACCAAAAGATTAGTAATTTCGCGGCCCTTGGGACCGAACAGCAAGGCTTGCGGGCGCCCCGTTGTGCCGGAGGTCGTATGGAAAATCGTCGGCGCGCGGTCTGGTCCGCCCAGCCCGCCAAAATCGCCATAAGGTGGATGGTCGGCAATCGAGGCCATCAGGTCCGTTTTGTCGTAAACGGGCAGTTTGGTAATATCTTCAAGGCTTTTAATGTCGGCGGCTTCTATACCCTTCGCGCCCCACAGGCGTTGATAGAAAGGGATTTCCCAACCGCGCTTCATCAATTTCAGGAACCGCTCATTCTGGAGCGCGTGGAGTTCATCGCGGCTCATCGCGGTATAGCGCGCGGTGAACGCATCGCCGACCGGATATTCCTCCAGCATCTGCTTGGCATCAAAGGCTTCGAAATAGGTAGGGAAGGTCATACGGACTCCGGAGATGAAAAATAAGAGAGGGGATCGGTGAACAGCCGCGCATCAGGCTCGCTTGCGGCAAGGTCGCGGGCGAGGCTGCGTTTGGCTTGGGTTTCGGTGTCGCTCATCTTGGCGAGCGGATGGCCGAGCGTATGCGGGATGACCCGCTCGATGCTGGTGCCATCGGTCAAGGTCACAACCAGCCGTTGCGGCGACAAGGCGTTGGGATCACTATTGCTGTCAAGCGTGATGCTAAGCTTGGCCGCGAGTGTCTGTATGACGGGGTCGGTAAAGGTCGCGGGCGTAAAGCGGCGCGGGTCGATGCGGCCATCGGTCAGCATGAGCGCCGACAGCAATGGCAGGCACAACCGCGCATAAGCGGGTGTCATATCGGGCAGGAATGTCCGCCCGACGAGCCGCTGAATAAGCGGCGGCACAAAGGCTTCGATGCTTGCGATATTATCGACAGAAATCGCCCCTTCGCGCATCAACCGGTCGATGGTGGACAGCACGGCATGGCTCGCGCGGCCTGACGGGAAAGGCTTGATGCTGACCTCGCCGATCAGCCAATCCTGCCCGATAATCGCGGCATAAGTGGACGGGTCGCCCTCGTCGATCAGCTTGAAATAGCCGAATGGTCCTTCCAGCACATCATGCGGTGCGGTGAGGCCTGCCTTGACCAGATCGACCGCCGCAACCGCCGCGCGGGCGGCATGGGCAATCTGTAGAGGAAGCGTAATTGAGCCTTCGACATGGGCCTGCATTGTGCCCGCGACCTGCGAATAGGCAAGGCCCAGCACATCGGCGACTTTTTCCACGCCCTCGATACGCGCAACCGCCAGCGCCGCGCCGATTACACCCGCTGTTGCCGGCCGGAAAAAGCGGAGCGGCGAGGTCGCGGAAATCCCCAACCCGCTGGCAATATCGACACCGACCGCGAGCGCGACCAGCGCCTCTTCGGGATCGCATCCCCCGCGCCGGTCAATCGCTGCCATCAGCGCCGCCGTCACGGTTGACAGCGCATGGACCACGGCGGGTTCATGCACCGCATCCCATTCGAGGCAATGGATCTGGAAGCCGTTAACAAAGGCCGCGCTTGCGGCGGGGAGGCGCAGATCGCGCGCGATAATGCGGGAATCGCCCCCCTGCCCCCAGCCTTGCGCGGCGCGCAAAACGCCATCGGCGCCCGGTGCGGTCGAGCCTGCGGCTCCCGTCGCCAGCGTATCGCCGAGCAAATGCAAGGCCCAATCGCGCACTTGTGGCGGCAGGCGATGCTGCGCGCGGGCAAAGTCCAAAATTTTGCTAGTTGCGCTGCCGGTCACGCTCATAACCATTCCTCCAGCAAGGCGGTTATGTCGGATACACGGCTGCCTTCCAGCACGGTTGTGATGGCCTTGTCCGCTGCGCCCGCTTCAATCCCGCCCCACGCCATCAGCGCGCGCGCTTTATCGACCACACCGTCGCTATCAAGCGGGCGTTCGGGGTCACCGCGCGTATCGGTCAAGGATATGGTGCCGCTTGCGCTCGAAACCGAAGCGCCGAAATGGGCAGGGTAAGCAGCGGTAAAGTCCGCATCTTCTTCAACCGTCACCTGACGGCGCGCATCGGCAAGTGCCGCAATCGCATCGGGTTCAAAATCGGCCAATTGTGGCACCCCGCGTTCCATCACGATCGCAACCGCATGTTGTAGCGAAAATTTCGCCTGCAATATGCTTTTCGGATCAGGCCGGTCGCAAAAGGTCAGCGCGTCGCGATAGGTGGAGACCGTCACCGGCCCGTGCAACGCGCCTTGCGCTTTTAGTTCCAGCGCCGCGTCAATTGCGGGATGGGCATGGCGGCACGCGCCCCACGGCTTGAAGCTCACCTCGTTGATGCGCCAGCCGTCGCGATATTCGACCACGCCTTGTCCGGCGCAGGTCGCGGCATAAAGGCCTTGCGGGCCTTCCAATATAAAGCGCGGGCCGGTGATGCCCGCCACCGCTTGCCGCGCTGCCGCCGTGCCGGTCGTCACCACATGGGCAAGATGCCACTGTTTGGCCATGACCGGCTCGTGGCGCATTTGCCAGAAACCGCCCGTAACCGATCCCGCCAAGCCCATCGCCGAGACAAGTTGCGCTTCATCCGCGCCCAAGCGCAATGCTGCTGCCGCCGCCGCGCCAAAGCCGCCCGCGCTCGCCGTATTGTGCCAATAGGCATAATGGCGCGCGTCGAAACTTGCGCCAATGGCGATCATCGCTTCATAGCCGCGAATGGCGGCATCAAGCGCGTTATCCAGATTATCATCGCCCACGCCCAAAGCGGCGGGCCATACTACGGGACCGGGATGCAAGATGGCGGTGCGATGCACATCGTCCATTTCCATAACATTGCCAAGCCAGGCCGCCCGCGCGACCGCCGGTTGCGGGATGCTGCGCTCGATTACCGCAACCGCCGATGTGCGCGCCGCCGCGACGCACGCGATCCAGTCCAACAGATGCTGCCGCGCTCTTGTCCTGACAATATTTTCTATCGGGCGCTGCAAATGCTTTGCAATATGTTCGATTACGCTATGGTTATCGGTGTTCATGTATTAAACTCCGACGCATTAAAGTTGGACAGGAGACTAACATTTTGTCGACCCCGGTTGAGAAGACAAATGGCAAAAAGCCCCGCTACCAGATTTTGGCCGAAGATTTGCGCACGGAAATATTGCGCGGCGATTATCTTGATACCAATGATTTTCCAACCGAAAGCGCGTTGTGCACCCGTTACGGGGTGAGCCGCTTCACGGTCCGCGAGGCGCTGCGCGCGCTCCAGAATGAAGGGTTGATCCAGCGCAGGCGCGGTTCCGGCACGGTCATCCAGCCCGCGTCCGCGCGCGGCGGTGCGCTCCACCAGCCGCTCTCCAACGTCGGCGAAATATTGCAATATGCGCGCGACACCAATTATCTGTTCACCGAAATGGGCACCGCGACGCTGCCTAAAAAGATGGCGGTCCATATCGGCAATCCTGCCGAGGGACGCTGGCACCATTTCCGCGGTTTGCGTATCCGCCCCGGTCAGGCCGACCCGATTGCGCTCACCGACGCTTATATCCATCCCGATTTTGCGGACGCCGCGCAGCAGATCAAGCCCAATGAAGACACGATTTTCCGCCAGTTGGAGCGGCTTTCGGGCGAAACCATCACGCGCGTGACGCAGGACATCCAGGCGGTGGCCGCGAGCGGTGCGGTGGCGGCGGAATTGCGGGTGCCGCGCCGCAGCCCGTGCCTGCGCATCCTGCGCTGCTACCTTGACGCCAAGGACCGGATTATCGAAATTTCGGCAAGCTACCATCCCGGCGACCGTTTTGCCTATTCGATGCATATCGAAGTGGACAAATAAAGGAAAAGCCGCGTCCGCCGGAAGAGCCCTACCCGTCCGCTCAACCATCGCCGCCAAGCTCCGGCGCCGCTGCGGGCGTCCAAGGCTGTTCTTGCTTAAAGCGGATCGGCGGCGCGATATGATGCGCGCCATCCTGTTCGACCATCAGCCCGCGCTCGGCAATATGCGGCGCGGCAAAGGCTTCGCGGAAATCGAGGACGGGCGAAAAAGCCACATCCTTATCGGCAAACCAAGCCACCCATTCATCGCGCGTGCGGCTTTTGAACGTATCGCGCAAAAACGCGATAAGCGGCGCTTGCGCTTCGCCCGGTTCCGCGCTCCCCAAAGGAATAAGATCGGGTCGTTCAAGTGCGTTCAACAGATTGGCGACGAATTTCAATTCGCGCCCGCCCAGCACGACATGGCGGCCATCGGCGGTTTCATAAACATTATAGAAAGCCGCGCCACCCAATGACCGTTGGCTCGACGAACGCGGCGGTTCTCCGCCGCCCAGCGCATCGCCGACAATATGCGCGCACCAAGGCAGCATCGCGTCGAACATGGCAATGTCGACATAATCGCCCTTGCCGCTCGCCTGACGCCCGATGAGCGCCATCAATATCGCGGACAGGCCGGTAAGTCCCGCTGCCATATCGGCGGCGGGCACACCCGGCACCACCGGCATCCCGTCCGGCCCGTCATTGACCGACAGGAAGCCCGCCATTGCCTGTGTCGCCATATCATGCGCAGGATGGTGCGCGAGCGCGCCTTCCTGACCAAAGGCCGAAATCGAGCAATAGACAATGGACGGGCGGCGCGCGGCGACCACGTCATAATCAAAGCCGAGCCGCTTGATGACACCGGGACGAAAGCCTTCGATAAACACATCGGCATCGTCGATGAGCGCCCATAAAGCCGCGCGCCCTTCATCGCTTTTAAGGTCGAGCGCAACGCTCTGCTTGCCGCGATTAAGGTTGCGGAACCAGATGGACTGGCCCTGCTCAAACGGCGCCTGATCGCGCGCGGGGTCGCCGTGGAGCGGTTCCACCTTGATGACCTCAGCCCCCTGATCCGCCATCATGACGGACAGCATCGGGCCGGGCAGAAACTGCGACAGATCTACAACCTTGATGCCCGACAGCTTGCCCATGGGTCAGACGACGCCCTTTTCCTTGAACGATGCGATTTCAGCCGCATCGAAACCGGCTTCGGCCAGCACCGTTTCGGTATCCGCGCCGAGCAGCGGGGCCGCGCGGTTGGGAAGGCGTTCGCCATTCATGCGGATGGGATTGGCCAGCACGCGCATTTCCGGACGGTCCGGATGCGATACTGTATCAATCATCCCGGTCGTTTCCAGATAGGGATTATCGAGCGCCTGATCCAAACCGAATACCGGCGACACGGGCATATGGCCTGCAAGCAAGTCCACCCAATGCACAACCGGCTGTGTCGAGAAAATACCGTCCAACAGGTCTGTCAATATGTCGCGGTTGGCGAGTCGGTCAGCGGGCGTCACAAAACGCGCATCGCTCGCCAGTTCCGGATGGCCGATACGCTCCACCAGAATATCCCAGAATTTGGGAAGCTGAGCCATGACGAATACCCAGCCATCGGCAGCGCGGAACATCTGGCTTGGCGTGACTGAAGGATGCGCCGAACGCGCAACACGGGCGGTCACATCGCCTTCATTCATATACCAGACGGCAGGATAGCTCATCTGATGCACAGCAGCCGACAGCAGATCGACATCGACATCGCGACCGATGCCGGTGCGCTGTGCATCGACCAAGGCCCCGAGGAGACCAATGGTCATCATCGTGCCGGTCATGAAATCGACCAGCGACAAGCCCGCACGGGTCGGCGGCGCGTCCGGCTCTCCGGTGAGCGCGAGCCAGCCCGCTTCAGCCTGCATCAGATAATCATAGCCCGGCCAGCGCGCCCGTTCATTGTCGCGGCCATAAGCCGACAGATGCGCGCAGACGACCGCGGGATTGAACTGCGACAATTTTTCATAGGTAAGGCCGATCCGGTCGGGCAAATCGCCGCGCAGATTATTGACCACCGCATCGCTTGTCTTGACGAGACGGTGCAGGATTTCCTGCCCGTCCGCGCTATTCAAATCGAGCGTCAAGGATCGTTTATTGAGGTTGAAGCTCTGGAAATAGAGGCTTTCGCCTTGACGCAAATAATGGGGACCGACGGCCCGGGCGGTATCACCGGCCTTGGGCGGTTCGATCTTGATAACATCGGCCCCCATTTGCGCGAGGAACATGGTGCCGTACGGGCCGGCCCCATATTGCTCGGCAGAAAGAACCCGGAATCCTGCCAGAGGAAGGGTATTGGCGGTCACGCCGGGTTCCTTTTCAGCCACTGCTTTGCAATAATCATGCGCTGCATTTCGTTGGTGCCTTCGCCAATGCACATGAGCAGCGCATCGCGATAATAGCGTTCAATTTCATATTCCTTGGAATAGCTGTAACCGCCGAAAATACGCATCGCTTCTTCGGAGTTACGGACGGCGGCTTCGGATGCGAAAAACTTCGCCATACCCGCTTCCATGTCACAGCGTTCGCCGCGATCATAGGCTTCTGCCGCCTGATTGACGAGCAAGCGGGCCGCTTCCGCGCGCGTTACCATTTCGCCCAGTTTCAACTGGATCGCCTGATGCTGCGCGATGGGCTTGCCCATCGTTTTGCGGATTTGCGCATATTCGGTCGCAAGACGCAGCGATCCTTCGGCAAGGCCGACGCCGCGTGCCGCGACATTGATGCGACCAAGCTCCAGCCCGCCAGTGGCTTGGAAAAAGCCTTCGCCTTCCACACCGCCGATAAGATGGTCCGCCGGGATACGATAATTGTCGAAATTCAATTCGGCACTGTCGATGCCCTTATAGCCCATCTTGTCGAATTTTTTGCCGACCGTAAAACCGTCGCCCTTGGGCGCGATGAAAAAGCTCATGCCCTTGTAACGCGGTTCTGCCTTGGGGTCGGTTTTAACGAGCAGCGCAAAGCAGCTTCCCTGGATGCCGTTGGAAATCCAGGTCTTGGTGCCGTTGATGATATAATCATCGCCGTCGCGCACAGCCGTCGTGCGGATGCCCTGAAGGTCGGTGCCTGCATCGGGTTCGGTCAGCGCCAGCCCGCCGCGAATTTCGCCGCTGGCAAATAAGGGCAGCCATTTTTCCTTCTGCGCTTCGGTGCCGAACCGCTCCACCGCCGCCGCCATGATAAGGTGCGAATTGACGATGCCGGTGAGCGCCATCCAGTAAGAGGAAATGCGTGTGATGATCTTGGAATAGGTGGTCGCGGGCAGGCCCAGACCGCCATATTCCTGACCAATGGTGGCCCCGAACAGCCCCATTTCCTTCATCTGTTCGACCAGTTCGGCGGGCCAGATGTCCTTATGGTCATGGTGCATCACCACCGGACGCACATCGCGTTCAATCCAGCGGTCAATCGTGTCGAGGAACGCGGCTTCGTCCGCCGGATCTATGGTTCGTTGTTCAGCCATGATTTCTGCCTGTTCCTCAATCGTCCACCGGGCCGAAGCCGCGCTTCCAGATCAGCATGGTGCGGTTGAAGGTGCAGACCACTTCGCCATGCTGGTTCTTGCCGATGGTCTTGACCGTCACAATACCCTGTTCCGGACGCGAGCTGGACTCGCGCTTTTCAATGACTTCGCTTTCGGCATAAAGCGTGTCGCCGGGGAACATCGGCTTGGTCATCTTGATATTGTCCCAGCCAAGATTGGCGACGGCCTTTTGGCTGAGGTCCGATACCGACATACCGACCATGAGTGCGACCGTCAGCGGCGAGCAAATGAGCGGTTTTCCGAATTCGGTTTTTTTCGCAAATTCATAATCGAAATGCGCCGGGTGGGTGTTCATCGTGAGCAGCGTGAACCACACATTGTCCGTGTCGGTAATCGTGCGTCCGGGGCGATGTTCGTAAATATGCCCGACGACAAAATCCTCATAGGATCGTCCGAAGGTTTCCCGGAAACGACCGGGGCTGACTTCCATTACACCATCACGCATTTTTGTTGCTCCGCATTGCCAAATTCCTTTGTTCCAAAATTCTTTGATACCGGCGCATGATCGGGGCTTCGAGCATACGGCCTTTGAAACGGACGGCGGCGCCATTGGCCGCCTCGAAAACCTGCTGCGCCTCTTCGGCCTCGGCGATTTCGTCGGGCGTGGGGCGGAAGGCCTGATTGATGGGGTCGATCTGCGCCGGATGGATGGCGGCCTTGCCGGTAAAGCCGATAGCTTTGGCAGCCGCCGCTTCCGCGACGAGCCCTTCGGCATCGTCGAGCGCGATAAACGGCACGTCGATTGCCGGGACACCGGCGCGCGCGCAGGCCATGATGAAAAGACCCCGGGCGGTGCGCAGCGGTTCCCACGCCAGCGCAACGCCCAGTTCTGCAGAAAAGTCACCGCCGCCGAACATCATCGCGGCAACGCCCGGAGCGGACGCAATCGCGCCTGCGGCCTCCAGACCTTTGACGGTTTCGATAAGCGGTACGAGCGGCGGGCATTTATCGCCAAGCACGGCTGTGACAATCCCGATTTCCGCAACGCTTTCGACCATAGGGAGAAAGAGGAGCGGGGGCAGGACCGGCGCATCGGCAAGCGCCAATATATCTTCCAGCCCCGCACGGGTCGCCACGCCATTGATTCGCAGCACCAGCCGCGAATCACCTTCCGCAATGGCATTGAGCGCAGCCTTGCGCGCCATCGCCTTATCGGCGGCGGGCACCGAATCTTCCAGATCAATACAGACGGCATCGGCTGCGCTGTTCAAGGCTTTGGCATAGCGTTCCGGTTTTCCACCCGGAACAAACAGCATCGAAGAAAGGCCTGCGGCCGCGTGCATTTTATTGATCTCCCCTATCGAAGTCCGCCTAAAGTTGTCCGGACAAATTTTTAAGTCAAGCGCAAAATTGCTATCGCGCTCATTCTACGCTCAAAAAGGTTTGACCGAACCGAGGAACGAGGTCGCAATCAGCAGCGCATAAACGAGCATCACCCAGATGCGGGTGCGGTCCATTGTGCGGCGCAGCGGGATTTCGGTTTCATCGCTCGACCCTTCGGCAAGCAATTTGCCAAGCTGGGGACCGACCGGCTTGAACGCCACGTCGATCATGATGGCAGCGACGAAAATCAGCCCGAACAACAGCGCCTTGCTCGCAAGCCAAGTGGGTGCCAGCGGCGCACCTGTCGCGAGCGATTGAATGCCGAGCCACAAATAGCCGACAGTGATGACGCCCTTGAGCCAGAATTCGATTTTGCGGTTGCGTGCAGCGCGCGGCGTCATGTCGTGATTATGCGCGTCCCAGACGAGCCACAGCCATGCAAGACCGGCAATCCATGCGCCCACCATGAGCGCCGCCGGCACGTCCCAATAGCCACCCAATTTAACCACGGAAAGCGACACAGGAACCATCAGCGCCCATGCCGTGCGCGGGGTCATATCGATGAGAACGAGCAGCTTTAATAATGCGATTCGCTGGTCCAGACTATAGACGGTTCGCTTGCGGAAACTCTGTCCGGCAAGGAACACACCAACATCGCCTCCCAGCCATAAGACAAAGAGAAACAAGTGAAAATATACCATCGTCGGATAAGCCAGATCGGCGAGTTGCATTAAATTTCCCTTTCCGCTGTTGAGGCGCTTGACAGACACTTGATTACATGAAAATTTGTCCGGACAAATAAAAAACTGCATCCGCGTGAAAATGCGTGCGGATTTGGAGAAGGACCAAAATTGATGAAGCATCTCCTGCTAAGTGCGAGCAGTGTTCTGGCTTTAGGCGTGATCGCAACGCCGCTCCATGCACAGACAACAGACGCAGATACCCAACCGGTTGCCGAAGAAAGCCAGGGCGGCATTGACGACATTGTTGTGACCGCACAGCGCCGTTCGGAAAGCGTGCAGGATGTTCCGATTGCCATCTCCGCCTTTTCGGGCGACCAGCTTCAAAAACAGGGGGTTGCCAGCACGCTGGAGCTGGGCCGCTTCGTTCCCAACCTTGTGTCGATGAACAATACCGGCATCGGAACCGCCAACGCTTTTTACCTGCGTGGCCTCGGCAATACCGAAACCATCGCGACCTTTGACCCGCCGGTCGGCACCTATGTCGATGATATTTATCTGAGCCGCCAAAATTCCAACAATATCAACCTGTTCGATGTAGAGCGCGTCGAAGTGATGCGCGGACCGCAGGGGACTTTGTTTGGCCGCAACACCACGGGCGGCGCGGTCAACGTCATCCTCAAACAACCCAAGAGCCAGTTCGGCGGCTATGCCGAAATCGGTTATGGCCGGTTCAACAAAAAAGTGGCGCGCGCATCGGTCGATGTGCCTCTGTCCGACAGCTTCGCGATCAAATTGAGCGGCTATTGGCAGGATGATGACGGCTATGCCAAAAACATCACCACCGGCCAGCGCGTCAATGATGATGATGGCTGGGGCGTGCGCTTGGGACTGGGCGGGGAAATGAGCCCGTCGGTGCGCTGGCACGGCTCTTACGCCCATATCGTCGCCAATGGCGAAAATCTGTTGAACAGCCAGTGTAGCCGCGCCGATCCCGATGATTGCAAGGGCCGTTTTGTCAGCACCGGCATCCCGTCGGGCAAGACATCGGCAACCTCGCCCTTCGCGACACTGCCGATCAGCGGACGCAAAAAGACGTTCCTGCTTGGCAACTATACCACGACCGATCTTGTCACCTCCAATTTCGAGGTGGAGGTCGCCGACAAGATGACGCTCAACCTCATCACCGGCTATATCAGTCAGGACCAGCAATATGCGCTGGACTTTTATGACGGCACCAGCGGTCCCGGCCTCGCCAACCCCTCGCCGCCTTATAAGGGCTATGCGCGCGGCGGCTTTTCGATTTTGACCGACGGCCAACACGAACAATTTAGTCAGGAAATCAAGCTTAATGGCAGCTTTGCCGACGGGCTGATCGACTTTGTTGCGGGCGCTTTCTATCTGGTCGAAGAAAATCGCACCGACTTTGCCGATACTTTCACGCTGTCGCCGACCACCACTTTGGTGCTGGCCGACCGCATCTTGCGCAACAAGACCGAAGCCTTGGCCGGTTATGCGCAGATCGACGTCAATGTGACCGATTCGCTCAAGCTGACCGGCGGTATCCGTTACACCTATGAAACCAAGACGCTGGCGGTGCATGACAATCGCGCAAGCTGTAATGACGGCTTTACCGAAGCGACCTGTCTTGAAACCGGCAATCTGGTCGGCAATATCGTGCCCACCAACCCGACCGCACCGGTCGCACGCGTCCCCAACAAGATCAGCGCGAAACTATGGACCCCGCGTTTTGCCATCAATTATGATGTGAACAGGGACATCCTACTGTTTGCCTCCGCAACCCGCGGGTTCAAATCGGGCGGCTGGAATGCGCGCGCTACATCGGTGAACGCCTTCCTTCCCTTTGGCCCGGAAAAAGTGTGGAGCTATGAAGCGGGGATCAAGTCGGACTGGTTCGACCGCCGTTTCCGCGCCAACCTCACCTTCTTCTACACCGAAGTGAGCGATCTCCAGACACCGTCGGCGCTGGTCAGCCCGACCGGTTCCGTGACCTTCATCACCCGTAACTTTGCCGATATGCGCAACAAGGGTGCGGAAGCAGAATTCACGCTGGTGCCGGTCGAAGGGCTCAACCTTTATGCCAATATCGGCTATCAGGACGCAAAATATAAGATCGACCGCGATGCGCCCGAATATGACGAATATGGTATCCAGGCGGTATGGGCGCAGCAGATTGCGTGTCAGAATGCGATTGCCGCAGGCTATGTCCCTGCTGGCCCCAAGGCACCGGCTTGCGGCGCGGGCATTGTCCGCCCCGATGGCAGCATCGCCCACCCGACACGCACGCCCACCTGGACGATTGCCACGGGTGCCAGCTATGAATTGCCGCTGGGAACCAATGGCATGTCGCTGGTCCCGTCGGTCAATGTGAGCTATCGCACCCATCAGGAAACGGCAGCGGCCAACTTCACCATCTATAGCGGGCAGAGCAGCAGCAGTGAGGTAGACGGTCCCTATCCGGGCAACGCATTTGGTGGCGAGATACTCAACGGCTCCTATTCGCCCTCCGCTGTCTTTGTGAACGCCAATCTGGCACTCAACGGCGCGGACAAGAAATGGCAGTTGTCGGTGGCTTGCACGAACTGTTTCAACGAAACAGCCGCCAATACCTCGCTCGTCAATACGCGCTATATCGATGCGCCGATGACGTGGATGGCCCGCGCGCGCTATAATTTTTGATCCGCATCATAAAAGGGCGGCGGCGGGCTTGTTAAAGCTTGCCTCCGCCCGATGCGCGGCCTGATTTAGGCCCGCGCCTTATATGTTTAATGAAGGGAAGATTTTCGCCAATGGCCAGTGCCGCAATAACGGGCGACCGTTCCGAATTTAAAATGGGCGGCAAGCCGCTTGCCGCTGCGCTGATCGGCGTGGCGTGCGGGGCGTCCCCGCTTCCGTTCAATGTCCTGCCGCTGGTCATGGGTCCGATCCATAAGGAGTTCGGATGGGATTTCGCCGCGATCAGTTCGGGCGTTACCGTATTCGGCATTATCGCGGCCCTGTTCGCACCGCTCTTTGGTGGCCTGTCCGACCGTTATGGCGTGCGGCCAGTCGTCTTATGGTCGCTCTTCCTGTTCGGCCTTGTGTTCGGGGCCTTTTTCTTCGTGCCGTCCACCTATGGCGGCTATCTTGTTTTCTGGGCGATATTGGGCGCTATCGGTATCGGATCGACGCCGGTGACATGGAGCCGCGCGATCAGCTTATGGTTTAACCGCCATCGCGGGCTGGCGCTCGGCATCATGTTGTTGGGGACCAGCCTTGCGGCTATGGTCGTGCCGCAAATCGCGCAAAAGGCGATTGCGAGCGGTGGATGGCGCATGGCGTTTCCGGTCGTGGCGCTTTTGCCCCTGTGCGTTGCGCTCCCGCTCGCCTGGCTATGGTTCCGCGAGCCGCGCCCCGAAGAACGGCCCGCCGGGGTTTCCGATGAAAGCGGCATGATTGTCGGCTTCACATTGAGCGAAGCGTTGAAAAGCTATCGCTTCTGGATCCTGCTTGTGTCGATTTTGCTCACCGCTTTTGCCTATGGCGGCGCGCATATCCATATTGCGCAAATTGTCGGCCTTCACGGCTTTTCCGCAGAAGTCGGCGCAAGTGTGCTGGGCGTGGTTGCCATCGGCATCCTTGTCGGCCGCTTGCTCGTCGGTTTCCTGTTCGACCGTTTCTGGGCGCCGGGGATAGCCTTCCCTGCCCTCCTCCTTCCGGCCATTGCCTGCTGGTTGCTGATGGGCACCGAAGCGACGATGAGCCATGTCATTATCGGCGGCTTCCTGCTCGGCTTTGCGGCTGGCACCGAATCCGATGTCATCGCATTCCTTGCCGCTAAATATTTCGGCATGGCCTTTTATGGCCGCATCTACGGCGTCCTTTATATGCCCTTTGCCATCGGCTCTGCGGTATCGCCGATTATCTATGGCCTCGTGCGCGACCGCACGGGTAGCTATGACCTTATCCTGATGGTCGCCATCGGCATGTTTGCAGTGGGCGGCGCATTGCTGCTGCTGCTCGGCCGTTACCCCGACCTCGACGCCAAGCCCGCAGGAGCTGCATGACATGACTGTAGAAACAAGCACAAAACCGGGCGCGCTCGACGCCCTCACCGCCGCAGTCGGCCCCGATGCGCTCATCACCGACGCGAACGAGCTGCGCTATTATTCGCAAGATGTGTTCAGCAATGGCCCGCTCGCGCTCGCCATTTTCCGCCCGACCGATACGCAAATGCTTGCGCGCGGTGTGGCGGCAGCGACCGCACAGGGCATTGCCATCGTCCCGCGTGGCGGGGGCATGAGCTATACCGGCGGCTATCTTGCACCCGAAGCCGGGGCTTTGCTGATTGATACCGGCGCGATGAACCGCATCATCCATCTTGATGAAGAGGATATGACGGTCACGGTCGAGGCCGGATGCAGTTGGGACAAGTTGCAACGCTTCCTCCATCCCAAGGGCCTGCGCGCGTTGGCGTGGGGCACATTGTCCGGCATCAACGCGACCGTCGGCGGTGGTATGAGCCAGAATGGTGTATTCTGGGGCGCATCGGGCGGCACAGTGGTGGATGCGGCCTTAAGCTTTGAAGTCGTGCTGGCCGATGGCAGCATCGCTTCCACCGGCAGCCAATTCTTCCGCCCGTTCGGCCCCGACATTACCGGCATATTCGCCGCCGATTGCGGCGCGCTCGGCGTCAAGGCGACGATTACGTTGAAGCTGGTGCGCGAAGGCACTGCCTTTGCTTATGGCAGCTTCTCCTTCCCCGATGCCGCCGCTTTCTTTGCCGCGATGAGCGAAGTTGCGCGCGAGGGACTGGCGTCGGAAAGCTTCGGCTTTGACCCTTATTTGCAAGCGCAGCGCATGAAGCGCGACAGCCTCACCAAAGATGCCAAGTCGCTCGTCAATATGATGAAGGCGCAAGGATCGGTGTTCAAAGCGTTGAAGGAAGGCGCAAAGGTCGTCGCCGCCGGACGCAGTTTTCTTGATGACGTCCCCTTCTCGCTCCACCTCGTTGCCGAAGGGCGGCACCAGAGCGCGGTCGATGCCGATATGAAGCTGGTCGAGGCGATTGCAACCAAACATGGCGGCAAGGCCATTGAAAATACGATTCCCAAAATCCTGCGCGCCAACCCCTTCCCGCCGGTCAATTCTATGGTCGGGCCGGATGGCGAACGCTGGGTGCCGGTCCACGGCTTCCTGCCGCACAGTCGGCTTGTTGAAGGATGGAACCGCATCCAGCAATTATTCGCGGACAACCGGACCGAAATGGATGAACTGGGCGTAGCCGCAGGCGCGATGCTCGCGGCAGTCAGCCGCTCCACCTGCCTTATCGAGCCGGTCTTTTTCTGGCCCGACGCACTGGAGGAAATCCATTGCCGGTCGCTCGAAGCCGACCATCTCGCCAAGCTCAACCGCTTCCCGCCCAATGCCGCATCGCGCGCCTTGGTCGATAAGCTACGCGCTGGCATTATCCGGATCTTCCGCGAACTGGACGCCACCCATTTGCAGGTCGCGCGCGCCTATCCGCTCGAAGAAGCGAGCGATCCCCATGCCTGGGCCATCCTTAAAGCCGTCAAGCAGACGGTCGATCCCAAGGGATTGATGAACCCCGGCAGCTTGGGATTATAAGACGATGGACGCGCCCAAGCCTTATTCCGCCCTTGCGCTGCAAATCGCCGCCCGTTCGGTCGAGCGTCAGCCCGACCGTGCTGCGGCGAGCGCGCAAATGCTCGCGCAGATCGAAGAGATTGGCACCAAGATGCGCGCCTCTTCGGTGTTCATCCAGCAATATTCGGGGACGGCGACACGGCTTGTCGTCTTGCCCGAATATTTCCTGACCAGCTATCCGGGGCGCATTTCCATCCCCGATTTTGCCGAAAAGGCCGCGCTCGATATGGACGGTCCGGAATATGAGGCATTGGGCAAAATCGCGCAGGCGCAAAATCTTTACCTGTCGGGCAATGCCTATGAGCGTGACCCGCATTTCCCCGGCATCTATTTCCAGACCAGCTTTGTGATTGCGCCATCGGGCGATGTGGTGTTGCGCTATCGCCGGCTCAATTCGATGTTCGCGCCGACCCCGCATGATGTGTGGTCCAAATATCTCGATATTTACGGCCTCGACGGGGTGTTCCCAGTTGCGAAAACCGAGATCGGCAATCTGGCGGCCATCGCATCGGAGGAAATTCTCTATCCCGAAATCGCGCGCGCCCATGCGTTGCGCGGGGCGGAAATTTTCTGCCACTCCTCCTCGGAAATCGGCTCCCCGCTCGCGACCCCCAAGCAAATCGCCAAAGTCGCGCGCGCTTTTGAAAATATCGCTTATGTCGTTTCGGCCAATACCGCAGGGATTGAAGGCACCGCGATGCCGGTCGCATCGGCGGACGGCAATTCGATTGTCATCGACTATAAGGGCAAGGCGCTTGCCGAATCGAGCCCCGGCGAAACCTTTACCGCTTTTGCCGATATCGACATTGCCGCCTTGCGCGCCGCGCGCCGCAAAAACGGCATGACCAATTTCCTGAGCCGCCAGCGCCTTGCTCTGTTCGCGCCGGTCTATGGTGCCGACACGCACCAGCCCGCCGATAGCCTGATGCGCGATGGCGAGGTCACAACCCCCGACCGCGACCATTTCGTGCGCGTGCAGGAACAGATTATCGACCGTTTATCGAAGGAAGGACTGATATGAAACAGGACGTACCCCCGCCTTATACAGCGGTTGCGCGTCATGCGGTATTTCCCGAACCCACGCATGATGAAGCCGCGCGCTATAATTTCCTCACCGCGCTCAACAAATATCTGTCGGGCAGCATCGGGCCGGGCAATAAAATTGCCTATGACACACGCGTACTGCCTAAGTTCAAGGAAACGCATGGCCGCGAGCCCAAGGACCGGTTTGAAATCCGCGATGCGATGAACGAGGATGACTGGCACCGTTACTGGTCGGCACTGAAGCGCAATTCGATGGAAATGCGCCAGCAGAACGGCCGTTCCATTGCCCTGCGCCAGATTGACGAGCTATCCGCTAAGGTGCGCCAGTTCAACGAAGGCCGCGACACGTTGCAGCTCGATCCCGATCTGGTCATCCCCCATTATATGCAGACCACCGACATCCATTGTATGCCGGGCAATTATCAGGGCGAAGAACGGCCCGGCGATATGTCGGCAGGCGCGAATTATGACAGCGGCCTGTTTGCGACCACCGGCGGCGGGCTTGGCGCGCTGTCCGATGGCGGCGGTCAGGCATTGGTCGAATGGATCAGGAAAGAACGCCCCGACTGGCAGCCAAAACGTATCCTCGATTTGGGCTGCACGGTCGGACATAATATCGTGCCCTTGGCGCTCGCTTTTCCGGACGCGGAGGTTATCGCGATTGATACCGGCGCGGCGATCCTGCGCTATGCCCATGCCCGCGCGCAGGCCTTGGGCGCCAAAAACCTCACCTTCATGCAAATGAATGCGGAGGATTTGAGCCGCTTTCCCGATGGCTATTTCGATTGGGTGCAGACCACCATGTTCCTGCATGAATTGTCGGGCAAGGCACTGCCGAAAATCATCGACGAAGCGACCCGCGTATTAGCGCCCGGCGGGCTGATGTTCCATCTGGAACAGCCGCAATATACCGACGATATGCCGCTTTATGAACAGTTCATCCGCGATTGGGATGCGTTCAACAATAATGAGCCATATTGGTCGGCGATGCACGCGCTGGATTTGAAGCAGGTGATGGAGGAAGCAGGTTTCCCGCGCGATAGCCAGTTTACCGCGCGCGTCCTCGCCGTGGTTGACCGCACCATCTTCCCCGCCTCCCCCGACGGCGCTGCCGAAGATCATGGCCGGGCAGCGGCGTGGAATGCTTATGGGGCGTGGAAGCCTGCTGCGTGAATATGCCCCCCATCCTCCATTCGCCTCGAGCATAGTCGAGAGGCGGATACCCCAGCACTAATGTGTCTCGGCTTCGCTCGACACGAACGGAATGGGGACGAATTGAGAAGAATGAGTATCGCAATGACTGACGATAATATTGACTGGATTGCCCGCGCCGGAACCCGCGCCAAGGGCAAGCGCCCCGATACGCTCAAGGATTATAATGCCGAACGCACACTATCCGTTTTGATGGCGGTCGCGGCGGAAGTGGCTGTGGTCAAGGAGCGGCTCGACACGGTTGAACGCCTGCTTGACGCCAAGGGCAGCATCAGCCGTGCCGACATTGACGCCTATGAAGCGACCGGCGAGGCCGCTTATGAACGCGCGGTCGCGACCAAGGAATATGTCGCGCGCATCATGCGGGGGATGCAGCAGGAAATGGAAGCCATGCAAGCCGCCCCCGAACCCAGCATGGCCGAACTCAGCGCGAAATTGCGCGAAAGCTAAAGGCCGCGTTAAAATAACCCGCTAGTCCTGAGCCTGTCGAAGGACGGGGTGCAATAGTGCCAAGCGCCCTTCGACAGGCTCAGGGCTAGCGGTGAATTCATCGGGCAAACCATAGAGAAAACGGATCGAGAGGAACCATCATGCAGCACCGGACTATCACAGGGCGTATCCGCTACACCTCCAAAAAGCCGGAAATGCTGGACCAGGAACGCGGGCATGAATGGTTTACCTTCACCCATCATAGCGACGGTTCCACCATCTTTCGCGCGCGCTGCGAAATTGCAGAACCGGAACCCAAGGTGCTGCGCGACATCATCTATACGCTCGACAGCGAAGGCCGTCCGCAAGATTTGCATGTCCATCTGACGGTCGATGACAAGATGATGGGATCAGGCTGGATGCACCATGTTCCCGGCCCGGATGGCGGGAAAAGTGGCGGCGTTATCGAGTGCGAAAGCTTTGGGCCGTCCATCGGGCGTATCTCGCAGAAAATGCCGTATAGCGGAGCGATTGACGGTTTTGGCACCCATCCGATTGCAGGCGATGGCTATACCACGCGCGTGATGGATGTAGGGAAAGGCCCGCACCGCCGCAATGTGCGTATGTATCTCCCCTCCCCCGACCATCGCGGGGCCACCCCACCGCTGGTTTCGGAGGTGAATATAGGCCTTGAATATGTCGGCGAAGAAACGGTCACGGTCGAAGCCGGAACCTTCGATTGCCGCCATTACCGCTTTGTCGATGATGAAGGCTCCGGCATGGGCGGCGTGCCTCATCCCCATTATGATATGTGGGTGACGGCGGACGCGGACTCCATTTTCGTGCAAGGCGGGGTCGGCGGCTATATGCAAACCTGGTACGAGTTGGTCGAGCTGGAGCGTTAAACGCCCCGCACCACCACATAAATTCCGGCCCCGATCACTACCAATGCGAATAAGCGGTCGAGCAGGTTTTTGTGGGCGGACAGCTTGCGGCCTGCGAGGATGCCGAGCATTGACCCCGCTGCCCCGCCCGCAATCAAAAGGCCGGTGAGCGGCCAATCGACATAGCCGGACAGCGCATAGGAGGCAGCGGTGGTGAACCCCAGTGCGGCCACTACGACAAGCGAGGTTCCGACCGCATAACGCAGCGGCATATGGGTCGCGGCCATAAGCGCCGGCACGATGAGGAAGCCGCCGCCGATACCGAAAAAGCCTGCCGCCATCCCCACGCCCAATCCTGCCGGAAGGAGGCGCGGGAGCAGGATGGCGGCACTATCGCGGGTGAGCCGCACATCGGGATCGGGCGCGCTTTTGCGTGGGCGGAACATCATCACGCCTACGCCGATCATCAAAAGGCCGAACAGCAAAAGCAGCCGCGCGCCGTCAAATGCCTTGCCGATTTCCGCGCCCATTGCCGCGCCAACCATGCCTGCGCCTGCAAAGGCCAAGGCGCAGCGCCATTTGACCGTGCCGCCGCGCGCATGGCCGCCGACCCCGATCAGCGCATTGGCCGCAACCGCAACCGCTGCGGTGCCGATCGCGGCCTGTGTTGACTCTACCCCGACGACATAGACGAGCAGCGGCACGGCGAGGATGGAACCGCCCCCGCCGACCAGCCCTAAAATAATGCCGATCACGCCGCCCGCAGCAAGCGCGAGCAGGATGGTTTCGGGTGCCATATTTCTATGCCTTCAGTTTATACTTTTATCCGAGCGCCGGACGGTTCCACGGCATGACGCGCAGCAGGCGGGCCAGACCGCACCAGCCGGTCGCGCCCGCCATCATCAAACCTGCGCCGACAAAGGCGGACAGGCCGAAAAAGGCCGGGGCGACAAGGAAACCGAGTATAACACCGGTTACAATCAACGCACCCGCTAACAACTGCACCTGCCGCATGATTTCCAGCGGCTGGCTCTTGTCATGTGCGACCGGCAAGCCTTCTTTGGCCCAGGCATCAAGCCCGCCTTCGATAATATAACAAGGCGCATCGCCACTTGCTTGGGCAAGCCGCGTGGCATTGCCTTGGGTGCGCGCGCCCGAACGGCAATGGAATAAAATCTGGCGGTCACCGGTCTCCAGCCCGTCCAGCTTGGCGAGCGGAATGTTTAGCGCGCCCGGAATATGCGTGCGCGCAAATTCGTCGCTGTCGCGAATATCGACCAGTAACGCGCCATCGCGGATCATGCGTTCGGCGTCGCGTGCGGTAATGGATGTCGTCATGGCTTAAACGTCCTTGCAGTAAAGTTGGTAAAGGGTGGCGAGCAAGGCTTCGGTGCGCGGATCGGCGATGCGATACCAGAGGGTCTGGCTCTCCCGACGATAGGCAACAAGCCCCTCGTCGCGCATTTTAGCCAGATGTTGTGACAGCGCCGATTGCGACAATCCCACGCCGTCCGCCAAATCGCCCACGGTCATTTCACCCTGTTCGACAAGCTTGCACAGCATCATCAACCGGCGGCCATTGCCGATTGCCTTCAAAAGCTGTGCAACTTCCGCAGCTTTTTCGGTGAACAGGGCCAAATCCATCGGCGGCTTCATGCTTGCTTCCTTTACATTAGATATTGCTAATTTAGATAATACTAATATATTGTCAAGCAATATTGCTATGGAGGCTTTGATGACCGCGCCCATTATCCGCGCTTTTTTCGATGAACCGACCAATACGGTCAGCTATCTGGTTGCCGATCCGGTGACCGGCGATGCGGCGGTGATTGACCCGGTGCTGGACTTTGATCTGGCGAGCGGCGAAGTCGATACGCGCTCGGCCGCTGCAATATTGGCGGCGGCCCAGCAGGAAGGCTGGACCATCCGGCTCATCCTCGAGACCCATGCCCATGCCGACCATCTTTCCGCCGCGCCCTGGCTCAAGGAGCGGACCGGAGCGGACATCGGCATCGGCGAACATATCCGCGATGTGCAAAAGATTTTCCGACCGGTGTTCGGCTTTGAGACAAATGCGGTGCGCACGACAGATTTCGACCGTCTATTCGCCGATGGCGAGCGTTTCTCCGTGGGCAATCTCGATTTTGAAGTGATGCACACCCCGGGCCATACTCCCGCTGATCTCACCTATCGCGTCGGTGATGCAGCCTTTATCGGCGACACATTATTCATGCCCGATTATGGCACCGCACGCGCGGATTTTCCGGGCGGGGACGCGCGCACGCTCTACCGCTCGATCCGCCGCGTGCTAAGCCTGCCGGACAACACGCGCCTTTTCCTGTGCCATGATTATAAAGCGCCGGGACGCGACCATTATGTTTGGGAAACCACGGTCGCCGACCAGCGCCGCACGAGCATCCATGTTCATGACGGCATTGACGAGGATGATTTTGTCGCGATGCGTGAAGCGCGCGATGCGACCCTCCCCGTCCCGCGCCTCTTATTGCCGTCGATACAGGTCAATATCCACGCCGGCCACTTCCCCGAAGGCGAAGCGAACGGCGTGCGCTATTTGAAGATACCGGTAAAGGCGAAGGCGGATTATCCGCCCAGCGCCTCTTCCGAATAAGCTGCGAGTGGGAGTGCGGTGCCGGATTGGCGGATCAGTGCCTGCTTGCGGAAGAAACGCAGCAGGCCGCTATCCCCCATGCGTGAAGGGCCGAGGCCGCTTTGACCGAAGCTTGATTTTTCGGCCTCCCACACAAGGCCGGTAAGCGAACCGTCATTGATCGACACACCGCCCGCGTTCAGGCGCATACCGACCGCTTCGGCTTCCGCAGTCGTGCCTGCAAAGACCGACGCCGACAGGCCGAACACTCCGCTATTGGCAAGCGCAACCGCTTCATCGACACTATCGAAAACCGTCACCGGAATGACCGGCCCGAAAGTTTCTTCGGCCATCACGGCCATATCGTCGGTAACATTGGTGAGGACGGTCGGGCGCAGATATTTGCCGCCGCCCAAGGTTTCGACCGTGCCGCCTGCGAGGATGGTTGCGCCCTTGGTGACAGCATCGTCCAACTGGCGCTGCACAATCTCCGCTTGGCGGGCAAAGATGAACGGGCCGATTTCGCCCTGATGCACGTCGGGATAGTTGAGCCGCGCGGCCTTGGCTTTGGCGACCAGCGCCTCCAGAAACGGACCGGCAATGTCACGCGCGACATAGATGCGTTCCAAAGACTGGCACGCCTGCCCCGTATTCAGCACCGATGCGCGCAAGGCGGTGTCGGCGGCCTTGTCCGGATCGGCGCTTGCCAGCACGATCATCGGATCTTTGCCGCCAAGTTCAAGGCTCGCCGGAATGAAGGCGCGCGCGGCGGCTTCGCCGACTTTACGCCCCGTCGCAACTGACCCTGTAAAAGCGATAAAATCGACATGGCCGATAAGCGCCGCACCGGTCGCCCCATCGCCTTCGATGAGCGCCAGCACAGCGGCGGCTTCCGGCACTTCGGCAATCGCGGCCATCAGCGGCTTGATAAAGCGCGGCGTGACTTCGGACGGCTTCACAATCACCGCACAGCCTGCCGCAAGCGCCGGGATGGCGTCGATCAGCGCGAGTGTCAGCGGGAAATTCCACGGGCTGATTACCCCAAGTAATTGATAGGGCACCAGCCGCGTCGAGGTCGTAATCGTCGGGATGGCCGTCTGGCGGTCCGTAACCTGCGCCGCTGCAATCAACCCCGGCGCGCTGTCGGCCCAGCGATGGAAGGTTTTGGCCATCGCATCGACTTCGATTTTCGAGATTGCCGCGCGGCCCGTGTCATCGGTCAGTGCAGCAATCAGCGCCGCGCGGTGGCGTTCCAGAGCATCGCCCAGCGCGCGCAGCACCACGCTGCGTTCTTCAGGCGTTTTCGCCGCCCATGCCGGTTGTGCCGCGCGGAGCTTGGCGGCAAGCGCCTCAATCTGGTCCCCGTTCAACGGCGCGATGCTATAATCCGCCGTACCGGTGCGCGGGTTGATGACGGGCATAGTGGGTGCGGCGCTCATTGTTGCGCCTCCCAGCTTGCGACAATTTCTTCGCCGGTCGCGACCCAGGCGTCGGGGCGCGCGGCAAGTTGCTGCAAGAGTCCTTCAAACGCCGATATGCGATAGGGCAGCGCCATAATGTAAGGCGTTACATGGAGCGGCAACATCCGCCCGCCATAGTCGCCCGCTTCGCCTGCCAGCCAGTCAAAGGCGTCGAGCATTTGGGTCGCATAGTTATCCGCCGATTGCTGTTGCACCGTGATAATCTGACGGTCCGACAGTTCATGGTTCAAGGGCAGATTGATAAGGCCATTATTGAACCGATAGGGTAGTTCGTCATTGACCCAATCGCACGCATAAGTGAGGCCTGCATCTTTCAATAAATCCGGTGTATTCCAGCTTTGCGAGCGCGCGATGGACAGCCAGCCCTTGGGGCGTTTGCCCGACGCCGCTTCAAGCGAAGCCAGCGATTGCGCAATCAGCGCGCGTTCATCCTCAACCGGCAAACCGCTCGCAATCGTGCCGTTCATATCGGTCGAGTGCGCGATAATCTCATGGCCGTCCGCGATGATGTCGCGGATGATTTCGGTATAGCGGTCGGCAATCGCGCCATTGGTCGCGACCGACACTTTGACCCCCGCTTTTTTGAACGCATCCAACAAGCGGTAAAAGC
The DNA here is from genome assembly GCF_017312135.1 of Pseudonocardia sp. TMWB2A. Classification (NCBI taxonomy): domain Bacteria; kingdom Bacillati; phylum Actinomycetota; class Actinomycetes; order Pseudonocardiales; family Pseudonocardiaceae; genus Pseudonocardia; species Pseudonocardia sp. TMWB2A. The sequence continues at coordinate 2,864,092 of NZ_QKQY01000001.1, read as the reverse complement.
CGACCCGCGTGCCATATTCGCGCGCGGTATAGTGGCGATAATCGGGGTAGCTGGTCTGCATATGCCCCGGAGCGCGGAACGGCGTATCGCTGGGCGTAATCGGGAACCATTCAAGGCTCACGCACACCCACACCGCCACTTTCTTGCCTTCGGGCCACGCCACCGGCTTACGGTCACGCAGCGCCGACCACGGGTAAATTTCATGGTCATAGCCTTCATGGCGGTGCGGATAGTCGAGATAGGAGGGATCAAGCGCCACGAGCGGCCTCCTCATAATGATGGGCATAATAATGGTCGGCAATTTCACCGGCACGGGCAATCCATGCGCGGCCATCTTCGGCGATATGGCGCAGCACATCGGCGAACGGCCCGATGCGGTGGGGCTGGCCGATGAGGTAAGCGTGCAAGGGGATGCACATCACCGTCCCCGATGTTTCGCCTTCCTCCGCGAGCCGCTCATATTGGCGGATCAGCGTATCGGCATACTCGCGCGGGCTCATATTATAGATGAAAAAGCCATAATGGTCGTTGACCTCAAGGCTATAGGGGATCGAGATGAGCTTGCCCTGCTTGACCTTCACCGGTTGGGGTTGATCGTCATGATAAAGGTCGCAGGTATAATCGAGCCCATATTCGGCAATCAGGTCCAAGGTGCGCGGCGTGTGGGTGAGCGCAGGCGCGAGCCAGCCGCGAATGGTCTGGCCGGTCGCCTCTTTCACCGTGCGGATCGAATCTTCGATGATCGCCCGTTCTTGGGCTTCATCCATGCCATAGGAATAGCGGGTATTATAAATGCCGTGGCTGAAAAACTCCCAGCCGCGTTCATTGGCATCGGCCACAACTTCGGGGTGATGCTGGCACAAAGCGACCGACAGCGACACTGATCCCGGAAAGCCATATTTCGACATCGCCTCCGCCATGCGCCAGTGCGACACGCGGTTACTATGGTCGCGATGGGCATAGCCGACCACATCGGGATGCGGCTTGGCCCAGCTTTTGCGCATCGGGTTGGCGGGCGGGTCTATCTCATAATATTCGAGATTGGGGGCGACCCACACCGCGACCTTCTTGCCGCCGGGCCATTCGATTTTCGGGCGGCCGCGATAGGGCGAAAAATCATAAAGGCCCGGATCGGCTTCACCTTCACGCATCAGCGGGCCTCCAGCCAGTCAATCACCGCCTGCACCGGCTCGACATCGGCATATTTGAGCTGGAGATCGGTCAAATTCGCGAAATGATAGCTTTCATGCTTGTCCGCGCAGGTTTCGATGGGGACGATGGTGCGGAAGCCATAGGACAGCGCATCGACCGCGGTTGCGCGGACACAGCCCGATGTGCTGCCCCCCGTCACCACCACCGTATCGACCTTGTGCCAGCGCAAATAGCTGGCGAGCGGGGTTTCGAAAAAGGCCGACGGCATCCGCTTGGTATATTGGAGGTCATCCGCGTCAATCTCGCAGCGCGGATCATAAGCATGGCGTTCGCTGCCATATTTGATGTTCTGGAGCGAATCGGGCGTGTCGGTGCGCGTGCCCCACACGCCGGCATCGCCTGCATCCTCCTTATATCCGACGCGACTCCACACCACCGGCATCCCTTTTTCGCGCGCCAAACGCGAAATAATATTCGCATATTCAATCTGTCGGGGGTCGGTTTCATACGCCGTTTTGAATAAATCGGTGCGCGTATAGGCTTGCTGGAAATCGACATTGACGATGGCCAGCTTGTCACCGAAACCGAATTTGTTACGCGCCGGATTGGCCATAACCTCTTCAAATAATTGGCGTGCGGTCTTGCCGTCACTCACCATTCGGGTACCGATCAACGTCATCCCATGCTCCTTATAAAACGCGACTCACACAGTAATTTAAAAAAAAGACTTGTCGAGAGCAATTTGTCCGGACAAATTACAAGGCATGACGATCACACGCCACTTCATCCGCATCGGCAATCGCCGCGTTCATTACCGCAAGGCCGGAACCGGCCCGAACTTGCTCATGGTCCACCAGAGCCCCAGAAGCTCGGCGGAATATGAGCCGTTGATGGAGGAATGGGCGCAATATTTCACCTGCATAGCGCCCGATACGCCGGGCTTCGGCCAGTCCGACCCGCTCCCCGGCACGCCCGAAATTGCCGATTTTTCCAATGCGCTGATCGCGCTGCTTGATGCGCTCGGAATCGAGCAGACCGCCGCTTATGGCTTCCATTCGGGCGGTATCATTCTGGTCAATGCGGCCAAGCTTCACCCTGAGCGCTTCGCCGCCTTGTCGGTTGGCGGCTATGCCATCTGGACGCCCGAAGAGCGCGCGATTTTCGACAAGGATTATCTCCCCGCCTTCCAGCCGAGCAATTATGGCGAGCATCTCACCTGGTTGTGGAACCGAATGCTGGAACAGACCTGGTTCTTCCCCTGGTTCGACGTGCGCCCCGAAGCGCGCATGAGCGTCGCACATGACGATGTGGCACGTGTCGATTCGGCGGTGCGCGATATGCTCGACAGCGGCGATGCTTACCGCGCAGGCTATGGTGCCGTCTTGCGTGCCAATCGCGATATTCCGGGCGTTGACGACAAGACCGTCCCTGTGCTGATCGCCGCCTACAATGGCGACCCGTTGCAAGCCCATATTGCGCGCCTTGGCACCATGCCGCCAAGCTGGCGCGCCGAAGCGGTGGCAACACCCGCCGACCTTCATACCGTTTGCCTCGCCCATTTGCGCGAGGCCCCCGCGCTCCTCAGCCCCGCCATCGCCGAATCGGGCGATGGCGGGTTCGTGCCGGCGAAGGGCACAGGCTTTGACGGGCTGGTGCATTGGGAAGGCAACCGCCAAGCCGAAACCATCCTGTTGCACGCGCCGGGCCGCTCGGTGGATTTGCTTGAGACGAGCAATGCACTCGCGATTGACCTGCCGGGGCATGGGCTCAGCGATGGTTGGGCGGAGGGCGCATCTCCCTCGCTCGACGATTGGGCGAGCGTTGTTGCCGATGCGATTGCGGCGGTCAGCACTGCGCCCACCCGCTCGATCATCGGCGAAGGCGTGTCCGCTTTGCTCGCTGCGGCTGTTGCGGCCAAGCTTGGCGCGCGCGATTGGGGCGCGACCGACGCGCATATCCCGATGCCCGACGCAAGCGCAGCTTGGGCGGACCAAGCCATTCCCGACCAGACCCCAGACCGCCACGGCGCTTATCTGAACGCGGCGTGGAATGCGGTGCGGGGGGCGCATTTCTTCTGGCCGTGGTTCGATGCCAAGGCCGCCAATGCGATAGGCTTCAGCGCGGATGCGATTACGCCGGAAGCCCTTGCGCGCGAGCATAAGAGCCTCATCCGCGCGCGGTCAGGGCGGCCCTTGCTCGCAACCCTTCTCGCCGCCGACCGCGATGCACTGCTTGCCGCAGCGCCGCCGGTAGGCCCATGGGACAAGGCCGATTGGGCCATGTCCCGCACCGACATTTGGAGCCCGTCCGGGCGCTGAATAATCCCGTGTAACCAAGGAGAGTAGTTATGGGAATTCGTGAAGACATGCCGTTACTGGCCCGTCATGAGGGCGTATGGGACGGCGTTTATACTTATTATAATGCGGCCGGTGAAAAGATTGACGAACATAAATCGCGCCTGTTCTGCCGCTTCCCCGACGGCGGTGAATTCCCCTATCACCAGACCAACCATTATACATGGGATGATGGCCGCAAGGATGTACGCGACTTCCCCGCAACCTATCATGACAAGCGCGTGTGGTGGGACAATGACCTCATCAAAGGCTGGGCAGCGGAAGTGTCGCTCGACGAATATAACCGCACCGTGATGCTCTATTGGCAGCGTCAAGGTGACCCCAGCCTCTATCTTTACGAAATGATCCAGATGTCGGACGATGGCCAATCGCGTTGCCGCACATGGCACTGGATCCGCAATGGCGAACTCGAAACCCGCACCGCCATCCAGGAAAAGCTGGTGAGCCGTGACTGGGCGGCGCTCGAAAAGGAAATGGAGGCTGAATCTGCTTGATCCGCAGACCCTTTTCGCGAAAATCTGGGACCGCCATATTGTGGTGGCTTTGGGTGGCGGCGCGGACCTCGTCGCCATCGACCGGATTTTCCTACATGAACGGACCGGCGCTGCTGCCCTCAACAGTTTGAAGGCGGCAGGCCGTCCGGTTGCCGATCCGTCGCGCGTTTTTTGCGTGATGGACCATATTGTCGACACGCGCCCCGGACGCGGCGACCAGACCTTGATGCCGGGCGGACAGGCCTTCATCACCGAAACCCGCGCTGCCGCTATCGAGGCCGGGATTACCCTGTTCGATGTGACCGACGCCGATCAAGGCATTGTCCATGTCGTCTCGCCCGAACTCGGCATTGTGCTCCCCGGCTGCACGCTGATTGCGCCCGACAGCCATACCTGCACCCAAGGCGCGTTCGGCGCGCTCGCGTGGGGGATCGGCTCGTCCGAGGCCGAACATGCGATGGCAACCGGCACCTTGCGCCTCACACGCCCCAAAACCATGCGCGTGACCTTTACCGGCACTTTGGCCGCTGGCGTTACGCCCAAGGATATGATCCTGACGCTGATCGCCCGATATGGCGCGGGCGGCGGCAAGGGCTACGCGGTCGAATTTACCGGCGATGCGGTGACGGCGCTCGACATGGAAGGGCGCATGACCTTGTGCAACATGGCGACCGAATTTTCCGCCATGACCGGCATGATCGCGCCTGACCAAAAAAGCTATGACTGGATTATCGGGCGGCGTTACGCGCCCAAGGCCGCGCTTTATGACCAAGCGGTGGCCGAATGGAAAAAGCTGCCGACCGATGAAGGCGCGGTTTTTGACAGCGATATCGTGATTGATGCGTCCACCATCGAACCGATGGTCAGTTGGGGCACTTCGCCTGAACATAGCACGGACATTTCCGGGGTAGTGCCGCAAGGCGCGCCCACGCGTCCGCTCGATTATATGGATGTGCGCGAAGGGCAAGACTTGCAGGATTTGACCATTGATGCCGCCTTTATCGGCAGTTGCACCAATGGCCGCCTGTCCGACCTACGCCGCGCCGCCGCCATTCTGGAAGGACGGCAGGTGGCCGAGGGCGTCAAGGCACTTGTCGTCCCCGGATCGATGGCCGTGCGCCGCGCCGCCGAAGCCGAAGGCCTCGACAAAATCTTCACCGATGCAGGCTTTGAATGGCGCATGAGCGGCTGTTCAATGTGCTTTTATGCAGGCGGCGAAAGCTTCCCGGCGGGATCGCGCGTGATTTCATCGACCAACCGCAATTTTGAAGGCCGCCAAGGCCCGAATATCCGAACGCATATTGCCAGCCCCGAAACGGTCGCGGCGAGTGCGATTGCGGGGCGGATTGCGGACCCGCGCGACTATCAAGGGGATGGGAAATGACGGCCCGCCTTCCCTCCTCTCCTTCGTCATTCCCGCGAAAGCGGGAATCCATCTCCCGACCGTTCGGCAAACCGCCAGCCCATCAGATGGATCCCCGCCTGCGCGGGGATGACGAAGGGATATTTTTGGAGGCTGCATATCATGCCTGAACCCTTCATCACCCTCACCGCCATTGCCGCGCCGCTCCTTCGCGACAATATCGACACGGACGCGATCATCCCCTCGCGCGAGATGAAAAGCACGGGCAAGACCGGCCTCGCCGACGGGCTATTTTCCGCATGGCGCTATCTGACGCCCGGTGGCCGTGATCCCAACCCCGACTTCATCCTCAACCAGCCCGCTTATGCCGATGCGCAAATGCTGCTCGGGGGGAGCAATTTCGGCTGCGGGTCAAGCCGCGAACACGCCGTCTGGGCGCTCGCCGAATATGGTATCCGCGCGGTTTTGGCGCCCAGCTTTGCGCCGATTTTTGCAGGGAATTGCACCCGCAACGGCATTGTGCCCGTAGTCCTCCCGCCCGAAACCATCGCTGAAATTGCCGCGGATGGCGGCCCCGTGACCGTCGATCTGGAGCAACAACAAGTGCGGCTCGAAGATGGCCGCGCTTGGGCTTTCGAGATCGGCGCAGAAGCGCGCGCGATGCTATTGGAAGGCCTCGACGCCATCGACCTCACTTTCAAACATAAAGCGGAGATTGCCGCTTTTCAGGCCGCCGACCGCATGGCGCGACCTTGGATTTATCTTGGAGACATACGCGCATGACCCGCATCCATATCAGCGAAGTCGGCCCCCGCGACGGGCTTCAGAGCATCGACCGCGTCATGCCGCTGGAAGCCAAAAAGGCATGGATTGCCGCCGAAGCTGCCGCCGGTGTCCCCGAAATCGAAGTGGGCAGCTTTGTCCCGCCTTCCTTGCTCCCGCAAATGGCCGACACCGCCGAACTCATCGCGTTTGCGCGGCAGATTGAAGGCCTGTCGGTCGCTGTCCTCATCCCCAACCTCAAAGGGGCTGAGCGCGCGGTTGCGGCGGGCGCTGAAAAAATGTCGATCCCCTTTTCCATGTCCGAAACCCACAGCCTTAAAAATGTGCGCAAGGATCATGCCGCGATGGTCGCGGAAATCGCAGCGATTGCGGCCCTCGTTGCCGAACAGCCCGAAGCCACGCGCCCGCATTTTGAAGTGGGCCTTGCGACTGCTTTCGGTTGCACCATCGAAGGGCCGGTCAGCGAAGATCAGGTGGTGCGCCTTGCCACCGCGGCTATCGAAGCGGGCGCGGTAGAAGTCGGATTATCCGACACCACCGGCTATGCCAACCCCGCGCAGGTAAAACGCCTCGTGCGCCGCGTCAAAGCGGAGATCGGGTCGGACAAGCTCAACACGCTCCACCTCCACAATACACGCGGCCTTGGCCTTGCCAATGCGCTGGCCGGATTGGAGGAAGGGATTACCACGCTCGATTCCTCGCTCGGTGGCCTCGGCGGCTGTCCGTTTGCGCCGGGCGCGTCGGGCAATATCGTCACCGAAGATCTGGTCTTCATGCTCGAAGCGATGGGCTATGACACCGGCATCGACCTCGACAAATTGCTGCAGGTGCGCGGCATCATCGCCGACGCGCTCCCCGGCGAGCCGCTCTATGGTTTCACGCCCGATGCAGGGCTTCCACTCGGATTTCATCAGGAGAAAGCCGCATGAGCGCGCCGCAACCTTTGGCAGGCCTCAAGGTCGTAGAATTTACCCATATGGTCATGGGTCCGGCGGCGGGCGCAATCCTTGCGGCCTTGGGCGCGGACGTCACCCGCGTCGAGCCGGTCGAGGGCGACAAGACGCGCACCTTGTTAGGGTCGGGCGCGGGCTATTTCCCGATGTATAACCGCCACAAAAAAAGCATCAGCCTTGATTTGAAATCCGAAGATGGCTTGGCAACCGCAAAGGCCTTGGCGGGTGAGGCCGACATCCTCATCGAAAATTTCCGTCCCGGCGCGCTCGACAAACTTGGCCTTGGCTATGAGGCGCTTGCCACCGCCAATCCGCGGCTCATTTATTGTTCGGCTAAAGGCTTCCTCCCCGGCCCCTATGAACAGCGCACCGCATTGGATGAAGTCGCGCAGATGATGGGCGGCCTTGCCTATATGACCGGCCCGCCGGGACACCCGCTTCGCGCTGGCACCAGCGTCATTGATGTGACCGGCGGTATGTTCGGCGTGATCGGCGTCCTCGCGGCGGTCGAAGAACGCCACCGCACCGGCAAGGGCCAGCTTGTCCAAGCTTCATTGTTTGAAACCACCATATTTCTCGTCGGCCAGCATATGGCGCAATATGCGGTCACCGGAAAACCGGCCAGCCCGATGCCCGCGCGCATTTCCGCCTGGGCGATTTATGATGTGTTCGAAACCAAGGACGAGCCGGTCTTTATCGGCGTTGTGACCGATGGCTTGTGGGAAAAATTCTGTGCGCTTTTTGGCTTGGACGCGCTGTGGGCGGACGAAACCTTGCGCAAGAATAATGAGCGGGTGATGCAGCGCGAGCGCATCCTGCCGCAAATTCGCGAGCTGATTTCCGGCTTTACCCGCGACGAGGTGATTGCGCGCCTCGAAGGCACCGGCCTCCCCTTCGCCCCCATCGGCAAGCCCGAAGATATGTTCGACGACCCGCATCTGGTCGCGTCCGGCCTGTTTGAAAATGTGACCCTGCCCGATGGCCGCGAAACGCAGCTTCCGGGGCTACCGATTGCGTTTAACGGACAACTCACCGCCCGCGATGCGGTGTTGCCGTTACCGGGTGAGGACGGGAAGTAGGTTTATTCCCTGCCGGTATAGAAAACCGTTAGTCCTGAGCCCGTCGAAGGACGGGGGAAAGGTCTGCGCTAATCCTGATGGCCGTCCCTCGACAAGCTCAGGGCTAACGGTTTTTGGTGGCGGAGAGGCGTAGCAAAAAACGGGGACCGTAGCCCCCGTTTCCTATCCATCATTCCAGCGTAGGATCAGCGCCGCTTATTCGCCGGGCGCGGGTCGGTCCAGGCGAAGGCGTTGGCGGCGACCGGCACGTTGAAACGCTGGTCGCGCAGCTTGATGGCGGTGCGCTTGTTTTGCGCGTCGGTGGCCACCCAGCCTGACAATTTAAGGCCCGCAGGCGCGCCTGCTTCACGGACAAACACCATCGTGATGATGCCATATTCGGGGCGTTTAGGGTCGCGCACTTCGACCGACAGCACACGCGGGTCGCCGGTCTGGATGACGCGGCCATATTTGCTCAAATCCATATTGGGATTGAGCAGCGCGCCGAGCGGCGAATTGCTGATCGGCCAGCGTTGGACCTGCTTTACCTCATAGTCGATCATGGTCAGCGCCTTGCCGTCCGACACGATCAGCATGGGTACGCCCTTTTGATATTGGAAACGGATCTTGCCCGGACGCTTCAAGGTGAGCGTGCCGGTCAGCGACTGGTTGTTGCGGTCTGTCTGCACAAAGCCTGCGGTCATCGAATCGACCGCGCGCAGATGCGCCTGCACCGCCGACAAATCGCTCGCTGCGCTTTGCGCAATCGCTGACGGAACGGCGACCGTCCCCAAAGCCAGCGGCGCTGCAAGCAAAGCAAGAGCATATTTGTTCATATTCTTATCCTTCATTTTCTTCATTCCGCTTTGGAGCGGGATAATTGCCCCTATAGCGTCAGGCCCATGAACCCGCGCTGACGCCATTCGTTCCCCCCTGTTCAGCTCTATGGCAACTTTGTCGCAAGCCTTGACCAAGGGCGGATCAGCGCGGTTGGCCTTGCTGGTCGATCATCACATCGCGCCGACCGACATGGTTGGGGGCGGAAACGACGCCATCTTCTTCCATCCGCTCGATAAGCCGCGCGGCGCTGTTATAGCCGATGCGCAATTGGCGTTGCAGCCAGCTCGTCGAAGCCTTCTGGCTGTCGATGACGATCTGGCAGGCTTTGCGGTACATTTTATCTTCCGCGCTATCTTCGCCGGTCGGCGCGCCTTCCAGCGCAAAGCCGCCATCTTCGGGTTCCTCTGTAACCGACTGGATATATTCCGGCGATCCTTGCGCGCGCCAATGGTCGGCAACGCCGCGCACTTCATCATCGGACACGAACGGCCCGTGGACGCGCTGCAAACCCTTGCCGCCCGGCATATAGAGCATATCGCCCTTGCCCAGCAGTTGCTCCGCGCCCTGTTCGCCGAGGATGGTGCGGCTGTCGATTTTGGAGGTTACGGCAAAGCTGATGCGGGTCGGCAGGTTTGCCTTGATGACGCCGGTGATGACGTCGACCGAGGGGCGCTGCGTCGCCATGATGAGGTGGATGCCCGCCGCGCGCGCCTTTTGCGCGAGCCGCTGGATCAGGAATTCCACCTCCTTGCCCGCGGTCATCATGAGGTCCGCAAGCTCGTCGACCACCACCACAATTTGCGGCAGCGGCGCATAATCGAGCTGCTCTTCTTCATAAATGGGCTGGCCGGTTTCGGGGTCATAGCCGGTTTGCACACGGCGGCCCAAAGGCTTCCCCTTGGCAATCGCGGCCTTCACCTTTTCATTATAATTGGCAAGGTTGCGCACCGAAAGGCTCGACATCATGCGATAGCGATCCTCCATCTGCTCGACCGCCCATTTGAGCGCGCGCACCGCTTTTTGCGGCTCGGTCACGACCGGCGACAAGAGGTGCGGAATATCGTCATAGATGCTGAGTTCGAGCATCTTGGGGTCGATCATGATCATGCGGCACTGGTCGGGCGTCAGGCGATAGAGCAAGGACAGGATCATGCAATTAAGGCCGACAGACTTACCCGAACCGGTCGTGCCCGCAACCAGCAAGTGCGGCATCGGGGCAAGGTCTGTCACCACCGGATCGCCGAAAATATTCTTGCCCAATACGATAGGAAGCTGCGCGGTCTGGTCAGCAAATTCTTCGCTGCCGATCATTTCATGCAGCACCACGGATTCGCGCTTGGCATTGGGGAGTTCGATGCCAATCACCGTGCGTCCCGGAATGGGGGCAATGCGCGCAGACATGGCGCTCATATTACGCGCAATATCTTCGGCGAGGTTGGAGACGCGGCTTGCCTTGGTGCCGGGCGCGGGTTCCAGTTCGTACATGGTGACGACGGGACCGGGGCGCACCGCCGTAATCTGGCCCTTAACCGCGAAATCTTCGAGCACACTTTCGAGGAGGCGCGCATTTTTCTCAAGGCCTGCCTTGTCGATCACCGGGCCTTGATTGGGCGGTGCGGGGGTCAGCAGGTCGAGCGAGGGTAGCGAGAAATTGCCGAACATTTCGGTTTGGCGCGGGGCCATCGGCTTGGGCTGGGCGACTGTAATCGGACGCGCAGGTTCGGCAATAGTCGGCGGTGCGCGGTCCACCGGCGTTACATCAGGACGCGGCTGGACCGCACGGCGCGGCGCTTCATTGGGGTCAGGAATATGCGGGAGCGCAACCTCGCCCTCCTTGCGCCGCCATTGCAGGTTCGGCAGCAACGGACGGTCAAGCCGCAAACTTTTCCACACACACCACAGCCCGATTGCCCCGCTAATCAATGCGGTGCCCCAAGCAATCGGCAGCGCGGCTTGCGCGCCCGCCAGATTGCCGAGGAGGTGGACCAGCTTGGCCCCGCCAAAACCGATCAGTCCGCCCCATCCCGCCGGAAGCGCAAGCCACGGGTCGGGCTGGACGAGATGGAGGGCAATGCCGACAAGGCTCACCCCGATCAGGCATTTGACCAGTTGCGCTTTCCAGTCAGGCTGGGCGTCATGCCGCCACAGTCGCGCGGTGAAGGCAAGCAGCAGCAAGATTAAAAAGCCGATGGGCGGCCCCCAAAGCTGGAGCAGCAAATCGGATACCCAGGCACCAAGCCCGCCCAGCATATTTTGCGCAGGACCACCGGCCGATGTGCTGGCCGAAGGATCACTCGGGTGATGGGTGACAAGCGCGAGCGCCAGCGCCAAGGTCGCAAGGCCGAGCAGAACCGCGCCGATCAGCGTGCCCGAACGCGCGAGTGTCTGGCGCATCACATCGCGCCAGTCATTGCCCTTTGCTCCGCGGCCATTGGCCGATGCGCCTTTCGCTGCCGGTTTCCGGCTCGCCATAATCCAAATGCTCCCACGCTCGCTGTTATAGCCATATAGCACAGCCATAAAGCCTGCCGCAATCCATGCGGGAGCGCAGAGTCTGCGTCAAGAGTCCGGCGCTGCCGTGCAACGCAGTTTACCGATATTCACCCGTGACCTTGCGCGCCTAACGGCTTAAAGAGAGCTTAAGCCCATCGGATTTCAGCAAGGTTACACCCATGTCCAAACCCCTCCATAGCGACATCATCATTTCCGGCGGCGGCCTGATCGGTCAGGCGTTCGCGGTGGCGCTCGCGCATCATGGGCTGTCGAGCCGGGTGATCGACCCGATGGATCCGGCAGCACAGGTCGCGCCCGCCGCCGATGGCCGCGTCGCCTCGATTGCGAGCGGAAGCTGGAAAATGTTGGAGACCATCGGCATTACGCCGGGCATTGCCGAAGCCTGCCCCATCGAACAAATCTGGGTGTCGGACGGCCTCAAACCCGGCGAGCTGGATTTCCAGCCGCAAGACGGCACCGGCCCGTTGGGCTATATGGTGCAGAACCGCCATATGCGGCTGGCGGTGCAAGATGTGGTCGCGGCGCATAGCGACCTTATCCTTCTCCACATGCCCGCCAAAGCGGTCGACATTGTCCGCGACGCACACCGCGCGACCGTGACGCTTGATACGGGCGAAATACTGACCGCGCCGCTCATGGTGGTGGCGGAAGGCCGCTTTTCGCCGACACGCGAGGCGGAGCAATTCGGGTTGGCAAGCTGGGACTATCATCATGTCGCGCTGGTCGGGCAGATCACCCATGAAACCCCGCACGACAATATTGCCTATGAAATTTTCTATCCCGACGGCCCGTTCGCGATCCTGCCGATGGAGGATTTGAACGGTAAGCATCGTTCGGCCTATGTGTTCACCGTGCCCAAGGCCAAGGCCGAAGCCTATAAAAAGCTAGGCGACCGCGGTTTCCTTGCCGAACTTGACCGTCATATGGGCGGGATGCTTGGTGCCATAGAATTGGCCGCCCCGCGCATGAGTTATCCGCTGGGCTTCATCCACACCGCCAAAGTGATCCGCGACCGGCTCGTCCTCATCGGCGATACCGCGCACGGGATGCACCCGATTGCGGGGCAAGGACTGAACCTTGGCTATCGCGATGTAGCGGCGCTCACACAGGTGCTGGTCGAAGGCGCGCGGCTCGGCCTCGACCTAGGCGATAATCAATTGCTCGAAAAATATGAACGCTGGCGCAGCATGGATAGCGTGGTGACGATGGGCACCACCGACGCGCTGGTGCGGCTGTTTTCGGTCCCCGGCAAGACCATGTCGGCGGTGCGCCGTTTCGGCTTGGGCGCGGTGCAACGCTCCGGCCCGCTCAAGACATTCTTCATGGGCGAAGCGCGCGGCGAAGGCGGCGAATTACCGAAATTGCTGGCGGGCATGGAGGTTTAAGCCTCCCCGCTCTTTCCTCCTTCAAGTCATTGCGAGGAGCGCAGCGACGAAGCAATCCAGTGTTGCGTAAACCGCTCTGGATTGCCGTGCGCCTTCGGCGCTCGCAATGACGAAGTTTGTGGACTGGCACTTTTGTCCAGACTCCCCCCTTGTAAGATTGTTGCGCGCGCGGCACAGTCCGGGTTCCTCCCCTTAGGGATTCCGTTCGGGATCGCCCAAAATGATAAACAGGAACCTGGATGTCTTTCACCCGTACCGCCTTCGCCTTGCTGCTCCTGACCAGCAGCAGCTTTGCCTTTGCCCAATCCGAAACCCAGCCGCCCGAAGGCCAAGCCGCAAGCCAGCATACGCCGCCCGCCGCGCCAGCTACTGCTACACCCGCAAAACCTGCGGAAGAGGCCAAGTGGGACGTCAATAATCCGCGCGGGCTGACCACGCGCAAAGTTCCGCTCAACACCGATGAAGGCACATGGATGAATGTCGATGTGTCCCCCGACGGGAGCCGCCTCGCGTTCGATATGCTGGGCGATATTTATACCATGCCTATCGCGGGCGGCACGCCGACGCGCATCGCCGAAGGCTTGGCCTATGAACAGCAACCGCGCTGGTCGCCCGATGGTCGGCAGATTGCATTCGTCACCGACCGTGGTGGTGGTGATAATATCTGGCTGATGAATGCGGACGGCTCCAACAAACGCGCGCTCACCAAGGAGGATTTCCGCCTGATGAACCAGCCAAGCTGGTCACCGGACGGCAAGTATATTGTTGCCAAAAAACATTTCACCACCGGCCGCTCGCTCGGCACGGGCGAGGTATGGTTGTTCCATGTGGCGGGCGGCACCGGCGTTCCGCTGGTCAAGCGTCCCAATGAAACCCACCAGAAGGAATTGGGCGAGCCCACGTTCACCCCTGACGGCAAGGGCGTTTATTTCACCCGCAACATCACGCCGGGTCCGATTTTCGAATATGCGCAAAACTCCAACGGCGCTTTGTTTGCGATTGAACGCTATGATCTCGACAGCGGGGAGACAGCGCGCGTGACGGCGGGGAATGGCGGCGCGGTGCGTCCCACCCCGTCGCCCGATGGCAAATATCTGGCGTTCGTCCGCCGCGAGCGCGCCAAGTCGAAACTTTATGTGCGCGATATAGCGTCCGGCACCGAGCGCAAAATCTATGACGCGCTCGATCAGGATATGCAGGAAACCTGGGCGGTCACCGGCGTCTATCCCAATATGGATTGGACCCCCGACAGCCGCGAAGTGGTGGTCTGGGCAGGCGGAAAAATCCGCCGTGTTCCGGTGAATGGCGGTGCGGTGCGCGACATTCCGTTCCGCATCAATGATGACCGCGTGGTTGCCAACTCGGTCCATCCGGTGATTGATGTTGCGCCCGCCAGCTTCCAGACCAAAATGGTCCGCTGGGCGCAAGTTTCGTCCGATGGCCGCGCGATTGTGTTTGAATCACTCGGCAAGCTTTACACCAAGCCCGCCAGTGGCGGCGCGGCCAAGCGCCTCACCAATAATGGCGAAGATATTTTCGAGCTTTTCCCAAGCTGGTCGCGCGACGGCAAGCAGATTGCGTTTGTCGCATGGAATGATGCGCGCCTTGGCCGTTTGCAGACCGTAGCCGCAAGTGGGGGTAGCGCGAAAAACGCCACCAGCGAACCCGGCCATTATGCCAATCCGCGCTTCACCCCCGATGGCCGCAGCATACTATTCGAAGCCGGATCGGGCGGCTATCTCACCGCCGACCGGTGGGGTCGCGATGGCGGCATTTATAGCGTCGCGACGAGCGGCGGTGCGCCCAAGCTTGTCGTCAAAGGCGGCTCGGCCCCGCAATTTGGCGCTAATAGCGACCGTATTTTCTTCACCCAATCAGGCGGTGGCAAGCTGCAACTCGCCTCAAGCGATTTGAGCGGGCAAGCCAAGCGCGTCCACGCATCGGGCGATATGGCGACGCAATTCATTGTTGCGCCGGACGGGCAATCAGTTGCCTTCCGCCAAAATTATGACGCCTATCTGATGCCCCTTCTCCCCGGCACACAGGATGTGACCGCCGACCCCAAAGGCGGCGCAATCTCGACCGTCAAATTGAGCCAAGGCGGCGGCGAGTTTATCCATTTTTCGAACAATGGCACCCGCATCCATTGGAGCATGGGACCGACGCTCTTCACCGCGGACACGCGCAACCTTTATGGCAGCGGCTATAAAGCGCCCACAACGGGCATTGACCTCAGCCGCACGGTCGCCGCATCCAAACCGTCGGGCAGCGTCGCGCTCACCGGCGCGCGCATCGTGACGATGGCGGGTGCGGATGGCGGCATCATCGACGATGGCGTGATTGTCATTCGCGGTGACCGCATCGTTGCGGTCGGCCCGCGCGGGTCGGTCAACATCCCCGCTGGCACGCCGAGCGTGGACCTAACCGGCAAGACCATCACCCCCGGTTTCATCGACGCCCACGCCCACGGCCCTTATGGCGAAGATGGCCTGGTGCCGCAGCAAAACTGGTCGAACATGGTCAATTTGGCCCTCGGCACGACAACCATTCATGATCCGTCTTCGAGCGCGATCAACGTCTATGCCGCGTCCGAAATGCAGCGTGCGGGCCTCATCCTCGCGCCGCGCATCTATTCGACCGGCGAGGTGATTTATGGCGCGAAAGCCGCTGGCGTGTTCGCCGACATAGGCAAATATGACGACGCGCTCGCCCATGTCCGCCGCTTGAAAGCCCAAGGCGCGTGGAGCGTTAAAAATTACAACCAGCCGCGCCGCGAACAGCGCCAGATGGTCGTCGCCGCCGCCCAAGCCGAAAATATGCTCGTCGTCCCCGAAGGCGGATCGCTGTTCAACATGGACATGAGCCTCATCCAGGACGGCAATGCGACGGTCGAACATAATGTGCCGGGCAGCACTTTTTACGGCGACGTCATCCAGATGTGGTCGCAGACGAAGACCAATTACACCCCGACCTTGGTGGTGGCTTATGGCGGCCCCGGTGCCGACCCTTATTGGCGTTCGCATACTAATGTGTGGGAACAGCCTCTGCTCAAGGCGCATATCCCGCCCGGCACTTTGGCGGCTGGTAATACCCGCCGCGAAATTGCACCGGAGGAAGATTATGCCGACACATGGGCGGCCCGCGAAGCACGCAAGCTTGCCGACAAGGGCATTGCCGTCAATATCGGTGCGCATGGCCAGCAAGACGGCATCGGCGCGCATTGGGAGATTTGGAGCTTTGTGAAGGGCGGCTGGACGCCTTTGCAAGCGCTGGAAGCCGCGACCATCAACCCCGCGCGCACCTTGGGCCTATCCAAAGACCTTGGCTCGCTCGAAGCCGGAAAGCTCGCCGATCTCGTCGTGATGGACGCCAACCCGCTCGACAATATCCGCAACACCGAGAAGGTGTCAAAGGTCATGCTCGGCGGGCGTTTATATGACGCGACCACGCTCAACGAAGAAGCCACCGGCACGCGCAAACGCCAAGCCTATTGGTGGGAAGGCAATGGCAACCCCAATGCCGGCACCACCGACCGGGCCGAGTCGCATAGCCATAGTCATGAGTGAGTGGGAGTGGGTGACGCCACTTCATCCTCCCCAAGCTTGTCTTGGGGAGGTGGCGCGCGCATAGCGCGTGACGGAGGGGTTATGCGCGCCAGCGGTGCGCGCGATTGCGAACGCAATCGCATTACCCCTCCACCATTCGCCTAACGGCGAACGGTCCCCCTCCCCGAGCAAGCTCGGGGAGGATTTTCATGCCCTTCTCCACGGCACCCTACTGCAACGTCACCGTGTCATCATCGGCATCACGGCGGCCGAAAAACTGCATGAGTTGCATGATGAGTTCTGCCCGCGCATTGATGCCGGTGGCTTCCAGCATCGCCTGTTTGGCGGCGGCGTCGAACGGGGCGACCTGCGCTATGCCGTTGACCAATGCGGTGTCGTCGAGGTGCGAGACGGCGTTCCAATCGACCATATAGCCTTGGCGGTCGGCGAAGCGGCGCGCTTCCTGTTCCAAGGCTGCGCGTTCGACGCTCGCGAGATATTCATCGTCGCGGGGGCCTTCGATTTCGGCTTCGATCTGGCGGAACGGGGTCGATACGTCGAGTTCGCGCAGCACGCGGAACCGCGCCAAGCCTTCGAGCAAAATATTATAGCGCCCATCGTCCAGCGCCTCGACATCGGTGATGCGCCCGACGCAGCCCATGTCGAACAGAGCGGGCGCATCGCTTTCGTCCAGGCTGCTGACAAGGCTGCGCGGCTGGATCATGCCGATGCGGCGGTCGCCCGCAAGGCTGGCACTCACCATCGCACGGTAGCGCGGCTCGAATATGTGGAGCGGCAACTGCATCCCCGGAAACAGCACCGCGCCCGCGAGTGGAAACACCGCAAGGCGCTGGCGCGTTGCCGGGCGGTCCAGCTCGGCCATCAGCCGAAAAGAAGCGCCGACAGGCGGCGGCGCTGCGTCGCAACCCACGGGTCTTCGAGGCCCACCACTTCGAACAGCGACAGGAGTTTCGCGTGCGCCGCGCCCTCATTCCATTCGCGGTCCGCCGCAATGCTGGCCAGCAGCGCATCCGCCGCCTTGTCGCGCTCGCCGGCCGCAAAAGCGGTCGTTGCATAATCCAGCTTGGCTTGGTGATCGTCCGGATTGGCCGCAAGTTTCGCTTCGGCCTCGGCCAACGCACCGCTCAATTCCTCGTTCTTGGGTGCATCCTTGGCGAGTGCAATCGCCGAACGCGCGCGGTCGAACGCGGCGTCCTTGGTCAAGTCTCCGGGGAGCGCGGCAAGGATTTGCCCGGCGGCTTCCGCATCGCCCGAGGCCGCAAGCGCGCGCACCAGTCCGGCTTGCGCGTCGGCACTGTCGGGGGCCATCTCTATAATTTGCGAAAAAATCGAAATGGCGCGCTCATGATCGCCCGCCGCCAGCACTTCTTCGCCCATCGCAAGCAAGGGCGCGATGTCGGCGGCCTGCGTCTGCGCTTCGCCTTCAACCGGCAATTGCCGCAAAATCTGGTCGAGCAATTGTGAAAGCTGGCTTTCGGTGCGCGCATTGGTGAGGTCGGCGACCGGCTGGCCTTTAAAAATCGCATAGACGGTCGGGATCGAACGCACCTGGAACTGGCTTGCGATAAAGCCGTTTTCATCGACGTTGATCTTGACCAGCTTGACGCCCTTATGCGCATAATCTGCCGTGACCTTTTCGATGACCGGCATCAAGGCCTTGCACGGGCCGCACCATTCGGCCCAGAAATCCAGCACGACCAAATTGGTCATCGACGGTTCGACAACATCCTTGCGAAATTGTTCGACCGCTTTCTGTTCGTCGGGGGTAAGGCCCAAAGTCGCCACGGGGACGTTCCTTTCTTCTTCATGCTCGCTCTATATAAGGCCCGCAGCATCGGAACATTGCAAGGCGCCCGCGTATCCGCCGCACCCGTCACTGTCCCCGCACGCGCGGGTGATGGCCTCTTATGTGGGGCAAAAGCGGGCAATGCCAACCCCCTCAATCGGCGCGCGCGCGATTATCCACGACATTTCGCAAAAATTAAGCGCGATAAATGCAAATGGGGCTTGCCCAACCCGAGAATCATTGCTAGTCGCGCGCCCTCACCCACCGAGAAGCGCACCGCGCTCCTACCGGTTCAGGCGCCAGAGCGGGCGTAGCTCAGGGGTAGAGCACAACCTTGCCAAGGTTGGGGTCGAGGGTTCGAATCCCTTCGCCCGCTCCAGTTTTTACAGGAAAAATCAAACAGCTAAGCGATCCTGACGGGTCGCTTTTTCTGTTTACGCGCTCTGTAAAATCACAAAAGTAAGCACCGCGTAAGCGGCGAAACCCGCAAAAACGGCGGTGTTTGGGTATCTGCCGGCGGAGTGTATCATCTGAATGGCGATTTTGAGGGGGCTTTTGCAGCCTTGCGCTGGACCATTATGGGTCGCGCGCGCCCAGATGCGAAGCACCGCCACTGCTTACGCACCACCTGGAATCTGCTTACGTGAGGCGGTTTTTCGCTTACGCAATGAGGCCGCCCTCGTCAGCGCGGCCTAGATGGCAGGACATCTCACAAGATCACGGCGTTCGACGTTGAAATTAGTTTACATGCCCACACTTGGTTGACAAAAATGAAAAAATGCCCATGATGCGGCTCGAAGTGTCTGCAGGGGGCAATGGTGTCGAAAACTTATCCGTGGGAATATCATGGCGATCTGACTGAAGACCGCATCGTTGCCGTAGCGCGAATGATTGTCGATGGTCGCCAAGCGGCAGTCGAGCTCTTCGATGAAGAAAATGGTGACAACGGGTGGACCCTGGGTTGCCGTGCGTTTCAGTTCGGGAGGGCACGCATCTTGCGTGCCGTGGACGAAGGCGCATACGATTGGCTCGGTGTCGTTGACCGGTCACTCCAGCTTATCTTCACGATCGGCGAAGTTCCCCTCCGCATCTACCGTGGTGAGGCGGAAGAGCCCACTGATCGTACAATGCGACAGAGCTTGCCCGAACTTCGCCAATTGGGCTTCTCGTTTGATGATTGCGACGAGGGACGCGAACTTGCCTATCGATTGGCCATTGAAACGGACGTTGATGGTAGTGTGATTTCGGTCAAGTTCGTCGGACTTCGCGGCGAGACGGCCATCCTTAATTGGGATGTTCCGCTCGACAGCCGTCGTTTCAGTGGTGCAATTGGCCGTCCTGCCAGCGAGAGTGTCGAACTAGAGGCACCGGCCGTCGGTGTGCGCGACCGCGAAGACGAGACCAAGACGAGCGGCTAAGGCTGTCAGCGGGGCGAGAGGCACTTATGGTTTCATTCGCTTTTTATGGCGATCGACTCAGGCTTGCCCGGGTCGCGCTTGGGCTCACGCTTGAGCAACTCGGCATGCGTGTAAGCGCGACACGCCAGTATCTGAATCAGCTCGAGCAGGGCATCAAGGCGCCAACTGAGGAAATGCGCGACGCGTTGGCTGACGCCCTGGGCGTCGGAAGGCATTTCTTCGGGCTTCCCGTGGACCTCGGAATCCGGCCCGAGCAATGCCACTTCAGGAAGCAGCGCACGACGCCTCTTACCATTGTAAGCCAGGTTTTAGCTCGAGGCACCCTGCTCGACGGCTTTGTGAGCAGACTCGATCGCGAGCTCAATCTGCCCGATGTCTCCTTCCCGGACATCCCGGTATCAACGCTTAGTGAAGTCGAGGGTGTCGCGGATGCTGCCCGGGCACATTGGCAGCTTGGCACCGGACCGGTTTCCAGCATGATGCGAGTGGTTGAGAATGCAGGGGCGGTAGTTAGCTTCTTCGGCGGTGTTTCCGAACGGGTCGACGCGCTGTCAATAGATGCCGCCCGCCCCATGATCATTCGTAGTGACGCGAAGCCAGCCGCTTGTCGGCTTCGCTTCGACCTTGCGCATGAGGCTGGACACCTGATCATGCACCGGGGCGTCCAGACCGGGGACAAGGAAACGGAAGACCAAGCCAACCGGTTTGCAAGCGCCTTCCTGCTTCCCCGGTCTTCATTTGTACACGAGTTCCCCCGTTCACGTTTTCTGGATTGGGCCGAGATCTTTAAACTCAAATTAAGGTGGAAGGTGTCAGCCGCAGCGATACTGCGCCGCGCCTATGATCTCCGCATGATCTCTGCCGATCAGTATCGCACGGGGCACATCCATCTCAGCAAGACAGGCCAGAAGCGGCAGGAGCGCTACGATGACATTATCGCTGGTGAAGTTCCTGAACTTTTGCCGAGCGCTCTTTCCGCCCTCGAGGCCGCCTATCCTGGTTCTGTCGGACGAATGATCGGTGAAAGCGGGCTCGAGCGTGAAATGTTTGGCCGTGTGTCCGGCCTAGAGCTTCCCGAAGCCGCGGTGAGCGACGCGAACGTAACACCATTCCGATCCCACGTCTGACTCTGGGCGCAGACCTGCGACGTTTGACAGAGTGGTTCTGCAGATGAACAGGCGGAGCGCAGGGGGCGATCGAAAGGCAAGCTTGAGCGGTGGCAATGGATAACGACGACAGTGCTAGCGGCGAGCGCCCCAGCGACAAGGCTTCGGAAAGAGTGCGCGGGGAACCGCTGACGGCTGTCGAAAAGATCGCAAACGGCGAGCATGAGTTCACGACCAAGCGCCTTGCTCGTGATTATTTCGAATCGCCATCAATCAGAATGGCACGGGAGCTTTCCGATTCCCCGGTGGCAAAGCTCGCCCGCGATTACGCCAACTCTCCTGCGCAGCAGATCGTCAAACAGGCGGCGCTCGGACTTGGCACGGCCTTTGGCGCCGCCGAGACCGCGCGCATGGAAGCGATGCGGAAGATGCTCGAACCAACCACCGCGCTGACGGCGCAACTCAATGCGATACGGCCACTGGCTATTGACCATGCTAAGCTAGCCTCGATCGGCGCGATCATCCCCTCGATCGACCCGAAGGTGATTGCTGCCATCCAAGGCGTGCAGCCACTCAAGATTGATCCGTCCCTGGCGAACGCTATCAGCCAGGCGCAGCGAGCACTCGAAGAAGCGATGCGCCCGCTCGGCGGCATTGGGTCGGCGATCAAGCAGTTCGAAGAACAGCAGCGCACCGTCCAGAAATCGCTGCTGGCGTCGCTTGCCGGGCCGTTCGGTGACATCGCCAAGACCTCACAATGGGCGAGCGCGCTCAGCCGAATCGACACCCCCAATGTAGCTAAGCTGCTGGGTGGCGGGCTTGGTACGGTTGTCGATGACATGCGGGGTGCGATCGCTAAGAACTTCATCGGCTCGGCTGCGCTGGATCAAGCCAAGATGAGCGCGATGCTCGGGTTGACCGGCCGGTTCGAAGCAGATTTTGCGGCGACTCAGCTCAAAATGTCGGCGCTCGCCGGGGTCAGCGAAGCGTTCGACCGGCGCAGCCATTTCCAATTTGACGCCTATCATTCGCTGTTCGGCGAATGGCGAACTCGCGTCGATCTGCCGGAGAATTTCTGGCGCGACGGGCGCGTGCGCAAGCGCATGTATCGCGAGGCCGAGGTCGATGAAGGGTTGATCGTCGCCGAGCCCGGCATGGCGCTTGAGATCATGATCGAGAGCGGGCTGACTGCCGGACTTCGCTCAGAGGCCAACGCCGTGGCGGTGGTGACGCTTGGCGAAGTGTCGATGACGGTGCGGTCGCGCGGCACCAGCAAGGATGCCTATGCGCTGGTCGGACGGTTCGAGCAGGAACTGCGCGCCTATGTCGAGCGCAAGCTCGAAGAGCGCTTCGGTCCTGACTGGTTCAAGCTGCGCGCGTCGAATCTGATCGGCAAGGCCAAGGAAATCCGCAAAGCGGCTATGGCGCGCGGCGAAGCGTTTGCGCCGTTAATCAACTTTACCGAACTGGGTGAACTGTCGGGCATCATTCAGAGCACGAAAAACTGGGATGACGTATTCGGCGATGTGTTCGTCGAAAAGACCGAATTCGATCATGACATGCAAAAGCTGATCGCAATTCGACGTCCAACAATGCATATTCGCCGGATCGACGGCGTGCGCCTGGTAGAAGCGATCTGCGTGATTCAGCGACTCTCCGAGCAGATTACTGACGATGGCGCGTGGAAGTTGGCGGCGGATGCCGATCGCTAGACAGGCTTTGCGGAACAACCCATCGTTACCGCGGCGACGAGACGCACGCCTCCTCCAGCCGACTGCTAACCTCGGTCACGAAGCGTGATGGGTTTGCTTGAGAATACATCAGGTGAATTTCGTGCCGTGCGCGGGTGAAGCCAACATAGAAGAGCCGGCGCGCTTCGCGGACATCCGCCTCGTTGGCGTTGTTTCTCGGCAGCCGCCCTTCTTCCATCCCGAACAGGATGACGACATCGAACTCGCGCCCTTTGGCGCTGTGCAGCGTCGATAGATTGATGCGGTCGAGCCCGGTTCCTATGCCCGCGAACTCGCCAAGCGGAAAATCTTCAACGTCGCCTGTAGGGCTGAGCCTACCTATGAAGGTGTTCAAGGTTTCTAGCTCATCGGCCAAGGATCGCGCCTGCCCAATGTAAGGCTGAATGATCACGTCGCGCATGGCGATGAGCCAGTCGTGTAAACCGATCGTGTCGTCGCGGCGATCCCAAAGCGCGGCGATCAGCGAACGCTGGAATTCGAGCCTGTCTTCCTCGCCGCCGAGAACCTCATGGAAGAACCGCGCCCCCTCGGCAATGACCCGACTGATCCGCGGCTGACCCGATCGCCAACCCCCACAGCACCACATCGCGCATTGTTCCAGCCAACGCATGAGGCGGCTCCCGCGAGGATAGAGCGCATTTCCGTCGGTACGTATGACAGCATAGCCATTGTCCGCCGCCGCCGAGGCGACTTCGTCTCCGATGAAGGCGGCCGGGTAGAGCACCGCTATCTCGCCGAGATTGAGATCCGGGCGGCGCGCGCGGATTTCCGGGATAAGCTGCTCGATGAGATAGCGTGCCTGCCCAGCATAACCGCCGGGGCAAGGGTGGAAATAGATCGTGCCTTCATGGGCGCCGTCGGGTGCGCGATACCCACGCTTTTCGCCCAGCGCATATTCCGAGGCGGCGACGATCTGCGAACCGCAACGATAATTTAAACCGAGCCGGACGGTTTCAACATCGTCTCGCTCAGATAGCTTGCGCAGCAGCTCGGGATTGGCACCAGTGAAGCCATAGATTGATTGATCGACATCCCCAACTGCGAACAGGCGAATGCCTGCATTGAAGCAAAGCCCCATCACCATGGCGTGCAAAGCGCGCCCGAGATCCTGATACTCATCGACGGCAAGGATCGGATATTTAGCGGCCAGCGCTCTCCGGAGCCAGGTTTGCTTGGCAAGCGCGCGAAGGGCGAGCAGCGGCATGTCATCGAAGTCGATCACGCCCATCTTACGCAGCTCAGCTTCATAAGCCTCGACGAGATTGGTCAATTGTGGGTCGAGCGTTCTCCACGCCTCGACGTTGCGATTGAGGAAGCGGCGTCGGTGCCCGCCAAGTCGGAGCTCCCAGGTCTGTGGATTCTCCGCTCCCTTAACGACCTTGGCATGCGCGGTCTCAAGCGCGGCACGCGTCTGCCGGCGGGTCGCCACCGCAAAATCATCGGGAAGGCCGAGCCCCGCCACCTTCGCATAGGGCAGCAGAATCTGGGTCAGCGAGAAGCTATGTACGGTGCCGATGAAGATACGGCGGCCCGGCGCGATCCCGAGCGCATCGAGCCGCGTTTCCAGCTCGCGCGCGCATTCGTTATTATAGGTAATACAGGCGATGCCACGCGGATCCTCTACATCCTCGCCCAGCATCCGCGCGAGTTTGACGGTTAGGGTCTTGGTTTTGCCGCTGCCGGGTCCGGCAAGCAGCACGCAGTGACCGGCGGACTCGTAAGCCTGCCACTGTTTGTCGTTTTGCCGCAGATCTTCTGCCGCTCGCAGATAGAGCGCGCGGTTAGACAAGGCCGATCACATGGTTGATGGCGTCGGCGATATAGTCTGGGACGAGTTTGCCGGGTACGCGGGTGGCGAGGCGCTGGGCATAGCGTCCCTTGCCCATTTGCTCGATCATCTTGAGCATCTTGACAGAATCATAGCTTTTGGGATCGGCTTCCCAAGCGTCGAGCAAGTCCTTGCGCTCCTGGCTGAGATTATTCTCGCGCAACGTCTCGATCATTTCCTCGGCATAGTCACCTTCGAAGAGCTCGGTCTCAAGTGTGCCCGAGTTCACGAAAATGCCGAACGTCTTGCATTCCGCGAAAGACTCCTCCCACGTCTCCAAGTCTTTGATGCCCTTGATCAGCGCGTTCGTGTCGGCACCGCCTCGCATGCGATCGATGACGTCGACGAGTTTGAGCGCCCGGTTGTATGCACGCGGTTTCTTGTCGACCCAATCGCAGTCGGTGATCACGGCGAACGGAATGCCCAGGGCACAGAGCAACTTCACATAGGGCTTAAAGTTGGTTCCCCCTACCGAGCAGACCGACACACCATGCTCGTCGAGCGAGATGTCCATGTCGTCGGCGAAGGCCGGAATGAGGAAGCGTTCGGCATCGCCCTCCACCAGTAGGACGCCGCGGGCGAACACCATCTCGGCGCGGGTGACATCGAGATAACGGGATAGATCCTCGGTCTCGGCTTCGCTGAAATCGGTCGATGCCGTGGAATAGCCTTTAGTACCTTGCCCGTCCTGACTGCGCAGAAGGAGCAGCGATTCCAGCGGCGCGACGCTAGCGATATGCGGTGAGTGCGTGGTGAGGATCACTGTTAAGGGTTCGGCATCGTCGCCGTCTTCATCCGCGTCGTCGTCGGCATCGCTATCAACGATCGTCTCGAACAGATGCTTATAGACCAAGCGCTGGAGGTGCGGATGGAGGTGCGATTCCGGTTCCTCGATGGCAAGCAGCGAATGGTCGCGCTTGTTGTTCTCAATCAGTCGCTGGAGGTCGAGCAGCTTCAGGGTAAGAAAAATGAGATTGGCGGACCCGAGACTTGCATCGGCAACACCGCGCCGACCTTCATCGATTAACAGACGAATCTGACGGTTGATACGGGTTGCATCAGTTGCTGAAAAACCAAGTGAAGGCTGAACATCCTGCTTAGGTCCGGCCATCGCGACAAATAGCTCGGCGATCTTGGTCTCGAGGGTCTTCACTTCGTCGAATTCGATTGCAGCCTGGCTGGCCTCTGCGATCTTGTCGCCGATCTCCTTGAGCGCCGCCGCGTCGATCGCGACAAATGCTTCCTCGACTAGTGGCCTGAGCGGTGAGCGGCGCCATGCAGCAAGATCACCCTCGGCATCACGCAGCGCGGGCAAAAGGTCCATGGTGATACGGCGGCGCAAGTCGTGGCCGAAGCGCTTGGCCTCACTTTCACCACCGAAGCAGGCGAAAGAGAAATCGTCGTCGCTCGCTGGGGCGTGCTCCAGACCGGGTTGGGCGCGTAGCTGATAGGTCAGGCGGACTGTGTTGGGATCGTCGTCGAGACGAAAATCGGTGAGCACGGCAAGGACGTCTGGGTCATCCTCGAAATCCTTGATCTCGACGGAGATGGTAATTGTCGTTTCGGCATCAACCGTGGCCAGACCGTCCCAGAAATCGGCAAGGCCGAGCTGCCGGCTGCTATCAGGTAGCGAAGGATCGAAGATCAGGCGCAGACCAAAAAGCAGATTGCTCTTCCCGACCCGGTTCTCCCCCACAATGACGATATTGCCACCCAAAGCGACATCGAGATCCTGAAAATTGCGGAAATTCTGAATCCTGATTCGTGAAAGATACATGCTTCTTATTCCATCCTCATCGACCAGACACTGTGCCTCACCCGAGAAGCAAGACCCACGAATCAACTACTTGAAGTTTCGCTTTCGCCAATGAATGGCCAGCTATCATTCACCATCTCGCACAAAGCGAGCTTGGGTGTGGTCGTATCGGTATCTCGTAACGCTGCCATCGCTAATCCTGGCAACCAGCTCATCGATCGCGCTGAGCGGCGCTAGAAACCATTCGCGAGGCTGAACGGTCTTGCCGAAGCGATCGCCGGCTGACAGGTCGAGCCGGGCTGGCGCAAGCGCGCGATGGATCAGGTTTTCTAGCTTGGTCCGATTGATGTTGTAGAGCCGGTACTCGGCGACAACCTCGACGTCGGCGAGGAGGAAGGTCGGGTCGTTCCTGGCATTGGCAATCCGGCTCGCGACAGGCTGCCCGGTCACACCGATCTTGTGGATCAGCTCACGATGCTCATCGACATAGGGGTGGGCTGACTTGCTGCGCAGCACGTAGATGGTTCCACTGGCGAGATCATCCGGCTCGGCGGTATTGCCGAACAACGGTCCTGCGCTCTGCTCGGTGATTCGGCGCGCGGTTTCGTCGCGGTAGAGTGCCTTCTGGAAAGAACGGGAGAGGACGCTGGCCTCGGTCGCGTTGTCATAGATCACCCGGACGCGGCGATCTTTGCGCTCGTATTGCGTCACGAACTCGTCGGTCGAAGCAGCGACATAGGCCAACTGACCGCCGACGATGAAGAAATTGCCGGGCTGGATCTCCGCCAGAGTCACCTCGGTCTGGTCGAGCACCTTGGCATGGCGGTTGCCCGACGCAAGATCGGCCTGGACCCGCTCGAACAGCGGCTTGAATGTGTCGAAGTCCTCGCACCGTTCGCGGTTGGCGATTTCCTCGGCCGCCCGCTTCTCAGCCCGTGGGGTGACGTGGCGAAGCTGGGAGATGTCGTCGCCCGCACTGGGTTCGATGCCCAGTTCGGCGAGAAGAGCTGTATCATCAAGGCTGACCGGTGCCGTGGCGACGAGAGCGGTGCCGTCGAGAATACCGCCCGTATCCAACGCCGCCAGCAGTTCGCGAGCCTCGGGTTGAGCGCGCAGGCGATCCAGACGCACGGCATAGAGCCGCTCGAAAATATCACGATCTTCGCCGTGCTGCGGCAGGCGGCCGCGCTCGGTCACGAACCGCTGAATTTCCTCAAATCCGGCAATGACCCGCTCCTGCAGCGGGGTCATCGACCGCGCAGGCTGCACAGCCGTCTCGACGCCTAGCTCTGCCAGCAGTTCAAGGTCGCTGAGATCAGCCATCGGCGGCTGCCTTCGTCGCATGGCGCTGGAGGAAGGCGACGCCTTCAGCCATTTTGCGCTCCCAGGCATCCTGCGAGGTCAGCGAGGGGAGCCGTCCCCGCTCACGCTTGAATTCCAGCGCACGCTCGGCCAGCGCACGCGCGTCCTCATAAGTCAGCTTGTCCTTCTTGGCGTTGATCACCGCCTGGACCTGAAGGAGCGTCTTCTCATCCATCGCCTTGGCCAGCACGGCATAGGTCGCGCTGAAGGGATTGACCCGGTCGATAAGGTCGATGTCGAGGTCGGTCACGCTGAGCGCGAACTTGCGCACGCCGTCGATGAACGCGGTGTTGGCCTTGAGGTCGCCGTCGACACCCGCGCCGCTGATCGCGGCCTTCGCCTGCTGGGTCAGCGTCATCGCCGCGACTGCATGCTGGCGCACTGCTTCCTGATCCTCTTCGCTGAGTTCAGGGTACTTTTCGCGGATGATCTTGCCCATCTTGAGCTGAGTCAGTTCCTCCGGCACGACCTCCGGATCGAACATGCCGCGCTCCAGCACCGCCTTGTCCTGCACAAAGCTGGCAATCACCTCGTTCAGGTCTTCGCGGCAGATACGCGTGGCCTCGATGCTGGTCGGCAGCTTCAGGCCCTTGATCTCAAAATGCATCTGCCCTTGGGCGTTGACCCCGACGTTGAGCTCGCCTTCCCTGTAGCCGTCCTCGCCATAATCGAACCCTAGCTTGGGGCCGGCATCCTTGGGCGTGAAATCGAACCGCGGTGCCAGTACCTGTTCCATCAGCAGGCTCGCGGCGATCGCCTTCAGGTAGTCGTTAATTGCATCGACCACGAGCGGGTCGTCCGCCGCCGGCTCCGCGATCAGGTTGGTGAAGCGGGCGCGGGCCTTGCCCGGCGCATCGCGGGTGGCGCGGCCGATGATCTGGATGATCTCGGTTAGGCTCGAGCGATAGCCCACCGTCAGCGCATGTTCGCACCAGATCCAGTCGAAGCCTTCTTTCGCCATGCCTAGCGCGATGATCACGTCGACGAAATCGCGGTCGTCGCGCCCCTTGGGCGATTTGAGCGCCGAAACCACCCGGTCCCGCTTGGCGGTATCGTCATCGACGAGATCGGCCACCTTGATGACATTGCCCGCCGCCGTGCGGATCAGGTGGAAACCTGTCTCGGGATCGACGCCCTGCCAATCGCCGAGATGGTTCATGATGTCCTCGGCCTCGCGGTGCTTGTCCTTGAGGCTTTCCTTCGAATTGACCGAGGGAATGTGGACGATGGTCTTCACCGTCGGGTCAAGCAGCGCCGAAATCTTCTCGGTGTAGGGGCCGGTGTAGAAGCTGTAGCCGATGTCGAGCACCTTCAGGTGTTCGTACCCGTTGAGTTGCTCGTAATAGGTGTAGGTGACGGTCTCGAACTTGGTCTCGTCCTCCGGCGCCAGCACGGGAATCGCATCGCCCCGGAAATAGCTGCCGGTCATCGCCACGATGTGGGCCTTGTCACGTCCGATCAGCTGGGCGAGCTGGGCGCCGAGCCGGTTGCCGGCATCGGCGGAAACGTGATGGAACTCGTCGATGGCGACCAGGCGATTGTCGAACGCCTCGACGCCCAGTTCATCGAAGGCAAAGCGGAAGGTTGCGTGGGTGCAGACCAGCACCTTGGCATCGCTGGCGAGGAATTCGCCGACCGCCTTCACCTTGGACTTGGCGACCTTTGGGTCATCGGCGCCGGGCGTGTTGCACAGGTTCCATTGCGGGGCGACCACCCAGTCGGCGTAGAAGCCGTACTTGCTCAGTGGCTCGCTGCCGAAGCTCGCGCCGATCGAGCGTTCGGGCACGCAGATAATCGCCTGCCGCACGCCCTGGTTCATCAGCTTATCGAGCGCCACGAACATCAGTGCGCGGCTCTTGCCCGAGGCTGGCGGCGATTTAATCAGAAGGTATTGTTCACCGCGCTTCTCATAGGCCCGCGCCTGCATGGGGCGCATGCCCAACTCGTCCGATTTCGCCGAAGCGCCGGTGTGGGCGGTCCTGAACGAAACCGCGGGAATGATCTTGTCGCCGGTCGAGGGTTGCGGGGTGGTCATGGGCTATTCGGCTTTCGCATCTGTCGCAGCGGCGGCCGCCTGTTTCCGGCGGATGATTTCTTCCGCTTCGGCAAGGGCGGCCCGGGTTTCGGCATTGGGCACTTTGAGTTCCAGAGGGAATGCCTGGTCGGTCGCGATGCGATGCAGCAACAGTCGCACAGCATCGGAAACGGACAGTCCCATGGCATTCAGAGCCTCGGTGGCCCGCGCCTTCAGGTCATCGTCGACCCGGACGTGAATCATGCTGCTGCCGGCCATTCCAAGCACCCCTGTATCTCAAATGAGATTGTGCGGCGGTGAGCTGCCGAAGTCAAGAAATCGAAAAGCAGACCAATGTCAGAAAGCCGGGCAGTTTCTGACATACTGATCTGGCAATATCAGAAACTTCTATTGCCCATCACGCCGCCTTCGCGCTGGTCATCCGGGTGTAGAGTTCGAACAACTTTTCCAGGCGCTCGGTGTCGTTCTTGAAGCGGCGGCCGATGTAGATGCGCTCCAGCACCTCGTCGTTGCGCTCGTGGGCATGGCGGAGATTTTCCGGCATCTTTTCGGGATCATAGAGGTCTGCGATGGTCGCCGGGAAATGCGCCTCGCGCGCCAGCAGGATATCCTCGGCGCAGCGGGTGAGATCGGCCTTGTTTTGCTCTGTCAGCTTGGGAACGGGAAAGGTGTTCCAACCAAGCGTGTTCGAATAGGAGAAATCGGTACGCATGCGCACGCAAACGGTGCCGATCCAGACCCAGTGAAGGCGCGATGCGATAAGCGCCATATTCCAGAGTGGCGCGTCGAAGAGTGCGAAGCACTTGTTGGTGATGATGGAGCCTCGGGGCAGCAAGCCACATGGTAAGTATTCGCGGTTTTCTGAGCTGATTGCCGCCACTGCGATTACAGTTTCATTCCCAGTTTGGCGGCGTTCATCGAACCGGTGTGGCCACTGTGCTCCGATACGCGTGGCCTGCTTTGTACTTTGCAGCCGCATCTCCTTCACGGCCGCCAGCCTTGGTCCGATCGTCTGATGACGTTCTGCCTCTCGTGCGTCAGCGTCATCAATCCAAAGGCAAAACTTCAGTCTGCCGCTGATAAACTCGTCTGAGCCGAAAATTGGACGGACAAACTTGGCTGCTTCCTGGGAAGTGAGATTCAGAGATCTGACCTCGTCCTTGGAGAGTAACAAGTTTCCGCCATCAACTGGCTTGCTACCGAAAGTCATGTCCTTGACGCCATTGAGCGGTTTGCTCGCCTTCTGGGCAATCACATTCGGGCCAAAAATCAAGTAAGGGTTGATGTTCTCGCCCTCACGGGCGGTTGCCTGATCGCCGTCGGCAATCGAGTAAATGCGGCGCACTTTGCCAGCATGTTTCGAGATGCCGACGATTACGACCGTCACCCCGGCGTTGTAGCTTGCCAGGTTAGCCCATTTGAAATTCGTGTGGGCGAAGGTAATTTCGTGACCTGTGGCGAAGATAAGAGGCCAAAGGATCGGGACTTGTTGCCCTTGGCAGACGCTGTTGGTGGAAACGAACGCGGCCGCAGCATTGGTACTGGTCCCGTAATCAGCCGCTTTCATGAACCATCCTGAGACATAGTCCAGAGATTTCCAGCTATTCGTCCGGTGGCCAAAAATTGTCTCAAGTTCGGATTTTTGAGCTGCCGATTGCCACGTTGATCCGAGATAGGGAGGGTTCCCGCAGATGTAGGTCTCGCCACCTTCGTTTTCGAAGTCGATTTCAGCCTGCTGAAGATCAGTCTTGAATAGATCGTCAGCCTGGAGCTTCACGCTAGTTCCGGTTGGGGGACACAGCTTCAGCCAGTCATATTCCAGCGCATTGCCGCATGTGATCCAGTTCTGGCTGTCCAAGGGGAGGAACTCAGCCAATGCCTCCTTCTGGCCGCGATAATTCACATCGCACTGAAATTCGGCAATGA
Source organism: Pseudonocardia sp. TMWB2A (assembly GCF_017312135.1). Classification (NCBI taxonomy): domain Bacteria; kingdom Bacillati; phylum Actinomycetota; class Actinomycetes; order Pseudonocardiales; family Pseudonocardiaceae; genus Pseudonocardia; species Pseudonocardia sp. TMWB2A. Next base: position 2,832,662 of record NZ_QKQY01000001.1, on the reverse strand, counting down.
TCAGCGCGAGGCGGGCGATCTCGGCCGGGAAATCACGCAGTTCGATGCCCCGGAAGTTGGTCAGCGGGATGTCGCTGCGCCGGTCGGGCTCGCCCCGCAGTTTGTTGATCTCGGCTTCGATCTCCCGCATCTGCTTGTAGGCGATGACGAGGAAATTGCCCGATCCGCAGGCCGGGTCGAACACCCTGATCTTGGCCATGCGCTGACGCAGGTTGAGCAGCTTGCGGGAATTGTCGCCAGCCTCCGCCAGCTTCTCGCGCAGATCGCCGAGGAACAGCGGGTTCAGCACCTTCAGGATGTTCGGCACGCTGGTGTAATGCATGCCGAGCGCGCCGCGCTCCTCGTCGTCGGCCACCGCCTGGATCATGCTGCCGAAGATGTCGGGGTTGATCTTCTTCCAGTTGAGGTTGCCGATGTGCACCAGATACGACCGCGCAATCCGGCTGAACTGGGGCGTCTCGGTGCTGCCGGAAAACAGCTGGCCGTTCACATAGGGAAAGCCATTGGCATAGCGCGGGATGTTGGCGTTCGCGCGATCGGCCAGCTTGGTATCCATCGCGCGGAAGATTTCGCTGATCACATGATGCGTGTCGGACGAATCCCGCGCGCTGATCTGCTCGACCGTCCTGGTGAACAGGCCCTCGCCGTGAAAGATGTCGGTATCCTCGGCAAAAAAGCAGAAAATCAGCCGGGCCATGAAGTGGTTCATGTCGGGCCGCCGCTCGGCGCTCGCCCACTGCGGATTGTCTTTCAAGAGCTCGACATAGAGCTTGTTGAGCCGGCTCGTCGCCCGGATGTCGAACGTGCTCTCACGGATTTGCTTGACGGTGGTAATGCCGGCAAGGGGAAGGAACACGCCGAAGTGGTCGGGAAAATCCACGTAGGCGCAAGAGACGATCTCGCCGCTGGCGAGATCCTCGGCCTGGAACTGCTCGCCATCGGTCGCAAGAATGAACTTGGCCTTGGCCGCCGCGGTCTTCGGGCTCTCGCGCAGCGCCTTGAGGGTGTTGTCGACCGCCCCGGCATCGCAGGTGGCGATATGGATATTGCTGCGCTGAAGCACGCCGCCTGAAACGTCGGACGCATTGGAGGCACCCTGACGCAGCTTCTTGATCGTGGTCGCCTTGTTTCCGAAGGCTTCAAGGAAGGCGAACGGAAATTCCGCGCGTTCAAAAGGCTGCGCGGCCAAATCGGAAATGGCTTGTTCAATCTCTACTGCGTTCATCTTGTGACACTACGCCGGGGGCTGGTGATGTCGCAAGTTTCGAAATGGGGAATGTCTTCCCCTGCGTCCGAGCCAAGGTCTCGGCCGACCCCTTCTGCGGGGGCACCCCGCAACGCCCCGTCTAAGAGTGAGAGAGGGGCAAGGATTTCCGTGACGGAGAAATGCGGGGAGAGAGGCTTCCGGCGCCCGTCATGGAGGTTTTCCCATGAACATGCAGGTTCTCGATGCCCGCCGCGACGCAAGCGGCGGCTACAAGGTCGATGTCTCGCGCGGAGAGCGCGTGGGTCGCGTATCGTCGGAGTGGTTTTCGCGGCCCGACGATGAACGGCATCTCTCGCTGGGCGATCTGGCCCGCTCGGTCCGCGGCCGTTCCGAGCGCAGCCGGACCCGTGTTGTGGAAACGGCCCTCATTCATGTCGAGGCGAACCGCAACGATCCCGAACGCCTGTCGCTGATCCTCCCCGGCGCCGACGCGCCCGTCGCCCCGACCCACTGGAGCTTCGGCCAACTGGCGAGCCAGGTAGGGGCACCCGCTGCCTACCTGCGCCAACTTCCGGCACCACTCGCGGCAATCAACCTGCAATACGGGCTGACGTCGCATCGGGCCGAGCAGATCAAGACGCTGGAGACCGACAACGGCCGAGTGGAACTGCGCGCGGTGACGGGGCCTGATTATGGCCGGATCTACGACCATGAACTCGTCGAGGCCGTGCAGAAGATCGCCGGCAACGGTACGGGCGATACCCGATGGAAAGTCCCTGGTGTGCTCGACTGGTCCACCGGCATCTACAATCCGCGTGTCGACATCACCCGCGATACAACCACCCTCTATGCCTCGGACCGTGACGTGTTCCTGTTCCTGGTCGATGACCTCAACCCGATCGAGGCCGGGCGACTGTCCGATGGATCGCCGGACCTCTACTTCCGGGGTTTCTACTGCTGGAACTCCGAGGTCGGCGCCAAGACGCTGGGCATGGCGAGTTTTTACCTGCGCGCGGTCTGCCAGAACCGGAACCTCTGGGGCGTCGAGGATTTCGAGGAAATCACCATCCGGCACAGCAAGTATGCCGCAAACCGGTTCGCCCATGAGGCAGCCCCGGCCCTCGAAGGCTTTGCCAACTCCTCACCCTTGCCCTTCGTCAACGGCATCAAGGCCGCCCGCGAGCGCATCGTTGCCCGCACCGATGAAGATCGCAGCGACTTCCTGCGCAAGCGCGGATTTTCGAAGGCCGAGACGGGCAAGATCATCGAAACCGTGCTTGCCGAAGAAGGTCGCCCACCCGAATCGATCTTTGATTTCGTACAGGGCATCACCGCGCTGGCTCGCGACAAGTCCCACCAGGATGCCCGCCTCGACATGGAGGGCAAGGCCAAGAAACTGCTCGATCGGGTCCACTGATTCCGGCGGACAGGTGCCGGTTTACCTGCGTTGCGCTGCCCCTTCAGAGGAAGAGGGCGGCGCTTCGCTTCGTGACGGGTTGAGGCGTCGAGAGAGAGGCTCTCGGCAGCCCGTCGCGGAGTAAACACCATGGCAACTGCTGCCCAGAAGATCACCCTGTCGTCGTCGCGCGACATCCCCTTCAACAAGCTGGTGCTCAGCCAGTCCAACGTCCGACGCGTAAAGGCCGGAGTGTCGGTCGAGGAACTGGCCGAATCCATCGCCCGGCGCGGTCTCATCCAGTCACTGCACGTCTGGCCGGTGATGGACGCCGACGGCGTCGAAACCGGTATGTTCGAAGTGCCCGCCGGCGGGCGCCGCTACCGTGCGCTCGAACTCCTCGCCAAGCAGAAGCGCCTCGCCCGCACCACGCCGGTGCCCTGCGTCGTTGGGAATGCTGCCAGCGATATTCTCATCGATGAAGTCTCGCTGGTCGAAAACATCGAGCGCGCACCGCTCCACCCCCTCGACCAGTTCCGCGCCTTCCAGGCCTTGCGGGACAAGGGCATGACCGAAGAAGCCATCGCTGCGGCCTTCTTCGTCGGCGTCAATGTCGTGAAGCAGCGCCTGCGCCTTGCGGCCGCCGCGCCCAGTTTGCTCGAGGTCTACGCCGAGGACGGCATGACCCTAGAGCAGCTGATGGCCTTCACCGTCTCGGAAGACCACGCGCGCCAGGAGCAGGTCTGGGACGCGGTCCGCGACAGCTGGCAGAAGGAACCCTGGCAGATCCGGCGGATGCTCACCGAAACCACCGTCCGGGCCTCGGACAAGCGTGCGCTTTTTGTTGGGCTCGAAACCTATGAAGCGGCCGGCGGCATCGTGCTGCGCGATCTGTTCCAGTCCGATGATGGCGGCTGGTTCCAGGATGTAGGCCTGCTCGACCGGCTTGTTGCCGAAAAGCTTCGCGTCGAGGCCGACCGGATCGCCACGGAGGGATGGAAGTGGGTCGAGTCAAGCCTCAGCATCCCCTACGGCGTCACGCACGCAATGCGTGAGCTCATCGGCACGCCGCTCGACATGACCGAGGAGGAGCAAGCCACGCGCGCCGGATTGCAGGCCGAACTCGATCGCCTGACCGACCAGTATGAAGACGCTGATGAGCTGCCCGATGAAGTCGATCAGCGGCTCGGTGAAATCGAGGCGGCCCTGGAGGCACTCGACAACCGGCCCATGCGCTATGACCCCGCCGAGATCGCCAACGCTGGCGTGTTCGTCACCATCGACTCTGACGGATCGCTGATCGCTGATCGCGGTTATGTCCGCCCTGAAGATGAGGCACCGATCGCATCCGACCAAGATGACGACGGGACCGGTGAGACCAGGCACAGCGAACCGACACTGGCCCAGGCTATCCGGCCTGTCGTCGTCACCGTGGGCGGCCAGCCTGTCCCCGCTGAGGAAGAAGAGGAAGACGGCATCAAGCCGCTGCCCGAACGCCTGGTGACCGAGCTGACCGCCCACCGCACACTCGCGTTGCGCGATGCGGTCGCCCAGAATCCGCGGATCGCGATGACGGCATTGCTTCACAAGCTCGTCTCGGATGCCTTCCACCACCGCTCGATGAGCGGCGTTCTCGATGCACAGGTCCGACACATCTTCTTCCCGGCCCAGGCCGAGGAACTGGGCAACAGCCTGTCGGTCAAGTCGGTCGACGAACGCAACGAGCAATGGAAAAGCCGCATCCCCGCCGATGACACCGCGCTGTGGGACTGGCTGACCGGGCTCGACGAGGAGAACCGTCTGGCGCTCCTCGCTCACTGCGTGAGCTATGGCGTCAACGCGCTTTACGAGCGGCCCAATCCCTACAGCGGTTCGGGCGTCAGCGAGTACGGTCTGCAATTACGCTTTGACCAGGCCGACCGCCTCGCGCGGGAAACCGGCCTGGATATGGTGCAGGTCGGATGGCGACCGACCGTCGGCAACTACCTCGGCCGTGTGACCAAGTCCCGCATCATCGAGGCCGTGCGCGAGGGCGCTGGTGAACGCGCAGCCCAGCTCATCGACCATATGAAGAAGGGCGACATGGCGAAGGAGGCCGAACGCCTGCTCGCGGATTCTGGCTGGTTGCCGGAGCCACTGCGGCTTGCCGACCCGGATGGCATCTCCGGCGCCGATCTTGTCGATCAGGATGAGGGGGAAGCGGCGCTGCCGGCATTCCTCACCGATGACGGCGACGATGAGGAGCCCGAGGAAAGCGCGGACGAAGAACTCCCCGCCATCGCTGCCGAATGATCGCCATGCGCGGAGGGTGGAAAGTCTGCCCTCCGCGCCCCTCTCGAAGGGAATGCGCCATGACCGATTTGCCCATGCCCACAGGCCACGTGGTCTTCCAGTTCCTCGTGCCCGTCCACGTCGAAGTCGAAGACGGCATCGTCACCTGCGTCACAGTCATCGACGAAACGCCGGTTCGTGATCCGATCCTCGTCGAGGGGGACGCAGACCTGCTGCCGTCGGCCCTCGCTGCCGACGACGACGGCCAAGACTGGCCGTCATGGCAATTTGGGTACTGACCCCACTTCCACAATTCTTTCCCACCTCAGCCCGGTCATCACTGTGCGGCAGCGTCCGCGCGAGCGCCGGGTATTTTTATCCGGAGGCTTCAAATGGCCGACTATTTCACCCATTTCTCGTGCCTGCTCGACGTCGGCACGCCTGTAAATGCCGCCCGCGCACTCGCTCTGTACAACGCCCTTTCCGAGGAGGGCGCCTCGGAGGAACCACCATCGGAGGGCTTTCTCCTCTCGATCCAGCCCGAGCATGGCGGCACCGCACTATGGATTCGCGATGATGTGACCGGAGACCCGGAGCGCGTCATTCAATTCGTGCTGCGCTGTGCCGGACAGTTCCAGCTCACTGGCAGGTGGGGCTTCCAATACGCCAACACATGCTCGAAGCCGCGTCTGGATGGTTTCGGCGGAGGCGCTCACGTCCTTGATCTGGCGGCCCTTGAAACCATCGCCTGGACCTACACCGACGGATGGCTCGCGTCGGTCCTTGATGGGGGCGACGGCGATGCCTGAGATTATCGAAACCACCGTCTACCAGCTGGCAGAATTGGACGAGACGGCGAAGGACAAGGCCCGGGCCTGGTTTCGCGAGGGCGGGTTCGACCATGACTGGTACGACGCCGTCTACACTGACTTCGAGCAGGTCTGCGCCATTTTGGGGGTCACGTTCAAAACCCGCGCCATTCGTCTCCTGGGCGGCGGATCGCGGCAGGAGCCGTGCATCTATTTCCGAGGCTTTTGGAGTCAGGGCGACGGTGCCTGCTTCGAGGGGCGCTACGCCTATGCGCGCGGCGCACCGGCAAAGATCCGCGCATATGCCCCTCAGGATACGGCGCTCCACCACCTCGCCGACGGCTTGCAGGCTGTGCAGGGACGCAACTTCTACCAGCTTCATGCGCAAGCCCGTCACCGCGGTCATTATTATCACGAGTATTGCATGGAAATCGCGGTCGAACGCGAGAGTCCGTTCGGTCAGGACATGACGTCCGACGCCGAAGAAATCATCGTCGAAGCTCTACGAGATCTGGCTCGCTGGCTCTACCGGCAGTTGGAGCGCGATTACGAATATCAGTCGTCCGATGAACGCATCGACGAGGCGATCGCCGCCAACGCCTACACATTTGCGGAAACCGGCCGCCGGTTCGGCTGACGCGATGCAGCCCCCCGCATAGGCAGGCGCCCAACGATACTTCACGCGCCGATGCTGGGGAGAGGGAGAGGTTCGCCGGGACGGGACGAGGTCAGCGCGGCTGAGAGAGAGCGTCGCGCGGGGCTCGTTCCTTCCCGCTCTCGTTGAGGTCTCACCCCATGAACATCCTGTCAGCCGTTGCCGATCCGGCGACGACACTTTCGCACGACCCTGCCGCCAACATTCTCGCGGCAGGCGAACTACTGCTTCCTTGGCTGGAACAGGGCCATCCGATTAGCGCCGCCCAGTTGCGGCAAGCCATGGAAACCGCTTTCGGTGCCTCAGATGCAACGGGTGCGTGGAACTGGAAGCAAGCCTACGAAGCCTGCGAGACCGCCAAGGTGCTGTTCCTGCGAAAATACGGTACGGCGCTGTTTCGCAAAGCCGCGACGCCCGCAACTCGTCTGGCTGCCCTGACCAAGATCCTGGGCCTGTTTCCCACCCACACCCGCCGCTCCGAGGAAAGCCAGGCGCTTCAGCAGTTCTCGACGCCAGTCCCGCTTGGCCTCGCCGCGCTGACCGCAGCGGAAATCCGCCCCGGCGACCGCGTGCTTGAGCCGTCGGCGGGCACGGGCCTATTGGCCATTCTCGCGCAGTTGGCCGGCGGCTCACTCACCCTCAACGAGTTAGCGGAAACCCGGGCCGGCCTCCTCGCCATGCTGTTCCCGGACACGGCTGTCACAAGCTTCGATGCCGCGCAGATCGATGATCATCTCGATCCGGCATTCGCCCCCTCCGTCGTGCTGATGAACCCGCCGTTTTCGGCCATGGCCCATGTTTCCGGACGCGTGCAGGACGCGGGCTTTCGTCACATTTCGTCCGCGCTGCGCCGATTGGCGCCGGGCGGCAGGCTCGTCACCATCACTGGTGCCAATGTCGGGCCGGACACTTCCGACTGTCGAGAAGCTTTTGTCAGCTTGCAGGCGCGCGCGCGCGTCGTGTTCAGCTGCCCGATTGCAGGCGCGCTCTATGCCCGCCACGGCACGACTTTTCCGACGCGCCTGACCGTCATCGACAAGTTGCCGGCAAACGATCCAAGCATGTTTCCGCCATCGCCGGGAAGCGCTCCGGATGTGGCAAAGCTGCTGGAGTGGATCGAAGCGCAGGTTCCGCCGCGACTTCCTGTCACGCTGCCGGAAACGAGAGCGCAGATTACTGTGATTCCCAAGTCGGTGCGCGGCTATCTCGCTCGAACGACGTCCAAAAGTCCCAGTGGCAGCATCGTGGCCGACCCCGAAAGCCGCGACCTTGCCTATGAAACCGTCGACTGGAGCCCGCCCGAAGATACGCGAATGAGCGACGGCCTCTATGAAGGCTACGCGCTTCAATCGATCTGCATCCCCGGCTCGCAGCCCCATCCGACCAAGCTGGTGCAGTCCGCCGCGATGGCATCAGTCGCGCCTCCCAAGCCGAGCTATCGTCCGCGTTTGCCGGTCAACATCCATACTCTGCTGTCTGATGCGCAGCTGGAAACCGTGATCTACGCTGGCGAGGCACACAGCGATTACCTCGCCGGATCGTGGACCGTCGATGAGACCTTTGACCTCGTGCAGGCCGCGCCTGAAGGTGCGCCGGCCACGGTCCGTTTCCGTCGGGCCTTCATGCTTGGCGACGGGACCGGCGCGGGCAAAGGGCGTCAATCAGCCGGGATCATTCTCGACAACTGGCTACAGGGCCGACGAAAGGCGGTATGGATCAGCAAGTCCGACAAGCTGATCGAGGATGCGCAGCGCGACTGGTCGGCGCTCGGCATGGAACGCCTCCTCGTCACTCCTCTGTCCCGCTTCGCGCAGGGCAAGCCGATCAGTTTGTCGGAAGGCATCCTGTTTGCAACCTATGCCACGCTGCGCTCCGACGAACGCGGAGACAAGGTTTCGCGGGTCCGGCAAATCGTGGATTGGCTAGGTGCCGATTTCGACGGCGTGATCATATTCGACGAGAGCCATGCCATGCAGAATGCCGGTGGCGGTAAAGGAGAACGCGGTGACGTCGCTCCTTCCCAACAGGGGCGTGCAGGCCTGCGCCTCCAGCATGCGCTGCCCAATGCCCGTGTCGTCTATGTCTCCGCAACCGGCGCCACCAGTGTTCACAACCTCGCATATGCTCAGCGCCTCGGTCTGTGGGGCGGCGAGGATTTCCCGTTCGCGACCCGCGCCGAATTCGTCGAGGCAATCGAGGACGGCGGAGTTGCAGCCATGGAAGTGCTGGCGCGCGATTTGCGCTCGCTCGGACTTTATACCGCCCGCTCACTTTCCTACGACGGCGTCGAATATGAAATGGTCGAACATCAACTGACCGACGATCAGCGCCGGATTTATGACGCCTATGCTGGCGCCTTCGCGATCATCCACAACCATTTGGATGCAGCGATGGAAGCCGCGAATATCACCGGTAGCGATGGCACTCTCAATCGCCAGGCCAAATCGGCGGCACGCAGCGCATTCGAGTCAGTGAAACAGCGCTTCTTCGGCCACCTGCTGACTTCCATGAAGACGCCCACCCTGATCCGATCCATCGAACGTGATCTTGAAGCCGGTCACTCCGCCGTGATCCAGATCGTCTCGACCGGCGAAGCCCTCATGGAACGGCGTCTAGCCGACATACCGACTGAGGAATGGTGCGACGTCCGCGTGGACATCACGCCGCGCGAATATGTTCTGTCCTATTTGCAGCACTCCTTCCCGGTGCAGCTCTACGAGCCCTACACCGACAGCGAGGGAAACCTTGCGTCCCGTCCCGTCGTTCGGGATGGCCAACCGGTCGAATGCCGTGAGGCGGTAGCGAGCCGCGACGATCTCATCGAGCGGCTTGCGTCCCTGTCGCCCGTTCCCGGAGCGCTCGACCAGATTGTCCAGCGGTTCGGCACGGAGATGGTCGCAGAAGTCACCGGCCGGTCGCGGCGAATCGTGCGCAAGGGTGAGCGCTTCGCGGTCGAAAACCGGGCAGCCAGCGCCAATCTGGTGGAGACGGCGGCTTTCATGGATGACCTCAAGCGCATCCTCGTGTTCTCGGACGCCGGTGGCACAGGGCGAAGCTATCATGCCGACCTGTCCGCTCGAAACCAGCGCCTGCGCGTTCACTATCTCCTCGAACCGGGCTGGAAAGCTGACGCCGCGATCCAGGGCCTCGGCCGCACCAATCGTACCAATCAGGCCCAGCCACCGCTTTTCCGCCCGATCGCAACAGACGTAAAAGCCGAGAAGCGGTTCCTCAGCACGATCGCGCGCAGGCTCGACACGCTCGGTGCCATCACGCGAGGCCAACGGCAGACGGGTGGTCAGGGCCTGTTCCGACCCGAGGACAATCTCGAAAGCCCCTATGCCCGTGCAGCACTGCGCCAGCTCTATCTGCTCTTGGTCCGTGGGAAGATCGAGGGGTGTTCGCTTGAACGCTTTGAGCACGCCACGGGTCTGAAGCTGACGGACACCAACGGGATCAAGGACGAATTGCCGCCGATCACGACCTTCCTCAACCGGCTTCTGGCCCTGACCATCGAGTTGCAGGGCATCCTTTTCACCGCATTCGAGCAATTGCTCGACACCAAGGTCGCCGGTGCCATCGCCAGCGGCACCTATGATCTGGGACTCGAGACGCTGACCGCTGAGAGCTTCATGGTCACAGATCGGGTGAGCATCTACACCCATCCCGCAACCGGTGCGCAAACGCGCCTGCTGACCATTACCCAACGCGAACGCAATCGACCCATGTCGCTTGGTGATGCGCTGGCGTGGGTGGAAAATGATCATGGGCGATTGCTGGTGAACACCAAGTCCGGCCGCGCCGCCGTTCAGGTCCCGGCGCCATCGTTGATGCTCGACGATGGTGAAATCGAGCGCCGCGTCCGCCTGATCCGTCCCATGGAACGCCATCACGCCTCGCTCGCCGCGATGGCCGACAGCCACTGGGAGGAGGTCGACCGCGATGCCTTCGCTCATGCCTGGCAGCATGAACTGGCCGATGTGCCGACCTTCACGGACAGCACGATCCACATCGTTGCCGGCCTGCTCCTGCCGGTGTGGAAACGGCTGCCCGACGAATCGACGCGGGTCTATCGGCTTCAGACCGATGACGGCGAGCGTATCATTGGCCGTCGTGTTTCCTCGGCATGGGCGGCGAATGCAAACAACGTCGGCGCACTCGACCTGACTGCCGATGCTGCCTACGCAGCCCTTCTTGATGGGCAGACGATCATCGATCTCGCCGAAGGTCTGCAATTGCGGCGCACCAGGGTCATGGGCGCGAACCGCATCGAGTTGACCGGCTTTACCGATGCGATGCGTGAACGCCTGCGCGCTTACGGACTGTTCACGGAGATCATCTCCTGGAAGCTCCGCTTCTTCGTCCCTATCGGCGGCGCCGGCGTCGCCATTCTCGCCCGCTTGCTCGAAACCTATCCGGTCTCGCGCATGTCCGAGCGGGAGGCAGCCTGATGGCGCGGATGGATGCAGGCGACCTTGCTCATCGTCTTGGCCGCCAAGCCGAGGCGGTGTGCCGCCGTTACCTCAATGCTGGCCGGAAAAACGGCAACTATTGGCTGGTTGGCGATGCGAATAACACGCCGGGACGCTCCCTCTTCGTCCGGCTCAATGACTCCCCCAAAGGACCCGCGGGGAAATGGCAGGATGCTGCGACCGGCGACCACGGCGATTTGCTCGACCTGATTCGAATGGCGCGGGGGCTGGCCGATTTTGCTGATGTTGCCGAGGAAGCACGCGCATTTCTGAGCCTGCCACATTCTGAACCCGCGCCGTTGCGGCACCAGTTGCCGCGCGCTGCGTCTGGCTCGGCTGAAGCCGCAAAACGGCTCTTTGCCATGTCGCAGCCAATCGGCAGCTCAGTGGCCGGCACCTACTTGCGTCGGCGCGGCATTGCAGATCTTCCGGGACCTGCAAGCCTGCGCTTCCATCCCCGATGCTACTATCGGCCAGAGACCGATGAGATCACCCAGACCTGGCCAGCGATGATCGCCGCCGTCACCGATCTCAATGGCCAGATCACCGGGGTTCATCGCACATGGCTTGCACCCGATGGCAAGGACAAGGCGCCCATCGATACACCGCGCAAGGCGATGGGAGAGCTGCTCGGCCATGCGGTTCGCTTTGGCGTACCCGGCGAAGTCATGGCCGCCGGTGAAGGCATCGAAAGTGTGTTGTCCGTTCGCGAAGCCGCACCTGACATGGCCATGGCGGCAGCCCTTTCGGCAGCGCACCTCGCTGCGATCGCGTTCCCGGAAGCGTTGCGCTGCCTCTACATCATCCGCGACAATGACCCGGCAGGTGACTGGGCGCGTGATAGCCTGGTCGAACGAGCCAACGCGATCGGGATCGAGGCGATCGAGCTGTCGCCAGCACTCGGGGATTTCAACGAGGATCTGCGCGCGCACGGTCTCGACGCGCTGCGGGCAAGAATCCGGGGCCAATTTGCCCCGCAGGATATTGCTCGTTTCCTGAGTTCTGCGGCTTGACCGACGGCATGGGGAAATCACGCGGTCCGGTGCATGCGTAGCCTTCACGACAGGTCTCACCATCGACAGAGGCCGCGCCCGGCCTTCGAGAGGGCGATAGGCCCACAAGCGTTCTGGTCCAGCAATGGCGGCGGCCAGCTATTTTCCGGCGGCGCGCGGGCCGCGCCTTTCCATCGCGAAACAAAATAGCCGGCCTTTGCCATCCTCCGCGTTCGCTCCGGCCCTTACGGGTGCAGGACCAGCCCGTTCGTGGGCTTCATCGCCATGAAGGCCGCGAGGGCGCGGTCCAATCGATGGAGCATCCGATGGACGAGCACGACGATTTTGAACCGTATCACAATTCCTCCCCAACCGACCATGTTTTGCAGGAACTCCAGCTCTATGGCTATCGCCCCTTCGAGGACGAACCCGATCCCCGCCCGCTGCCCGAAGGCAATCGTGTGGCCGGTGCCGTCGCGGACATCTTCGACGCCCTGATTTCCAGTCTGGAGGACACGCGCCTCGAACCCGACCTCGACGACCTCCTGTGGTCGACCGTGAATCTCTTCCATCGCGCCTGCCAACGGATCGAACGCGAACTCGATGACAATGAGGTGGGCCAACGCCGTCTCCAGAACGAGCAGGACGGCAGCGAGGTGAAGTCGGTCGAACTGGAACGCCTGACCGCTCAGGGACAGAGCCTCCTCGAACGGCGCGATGCCTTCGAATTGATGCGTGACCAGGCCGCTGAACATTTTGAACGGCAAACCCGATCAAGCTGGAAGCCGCTCTCCGGCTCCATGGTCAACCATCGCAACCTGACCTCCGCCATGATCGACAGCCGGGATTTCCTCAATGCCAAACGGCGCGCCGAGACCGAAGTGCTTCTCCCCGCCGGGCCGAAGATCGCATTTTCCGGCGGTGAGAGTACGGACCATCAGCTGATATGGGCAAAGCTCGACCAGATTCGGGCCAAGCATCCCGACATGGTGCTGATGCACGGCGGCACTCCCAAAGGCGCCGAGAAGATTGCTTCGCGCTGGGCTGATACCCGCAAGGTGCCGCAGGTTGCGTTCAAGCCGGACTGGACCAGGCATGCGAAGGCCGCACCGTTCAAGCGCAACGATCAAATGCTCGCCGTCATGCCGATCGGTGTCATCATCTTTCCTGGCACGGGCATTCAGGACAATCTTGCCGACAAGGCCCGTAAGCTCGGAATTCCGGTCTATCGGTTCGGCTCAGGCGGCGCGTAAGCGCCGCCGACGATACTAATCCTTTCGGGGTTTTGGCTGGTGCAAGCGTCGCTTCACATTGGGTTTCAGCGCGTTGCCTACATCCTTGTCGACGATCGCAAGGTCGAACCAATCAGGATCGAAATGCCCGCCGCACCACTGCTTGGTTTCGCGATGCTCTGGGTCGCCGGGGTCCGCCATGATTTCGAGAAACCGTTCATAGCCGGGTATGCCGCCGACATCTTCCGGAGGGCGAGCACGCGCGCCATCCACGCATCGGGCCTTCTTCGGCGCAACATCGAGGGAAAGCCACTGTTCCAATTCGACGGTGTGCGACCAACTGTCGCCAAAATCATAGAGATAGTTGAAGCTGGCTCCTGCTCTCGTGAAGTCCCGCAAGCGCACGTCGGCCTGCTCAAAGACCTGCGGGTCGTCTCCGCAGGACCCCTCGTAGGCAGCGGCGGCATCGCCAAAACGCAGGCCACCGATCTGGAACTCGTGCAGATGGTAATTCCACCAGTTGAACGCCGCCTGGATTGTCAGGTGGAGTTGCTCAAGGTTCCAGTGAATTGGGACGATCAGACGCCTCCAGACCGGAGGGTCAATGTCGTCGATCGAAACGCGAAGCTGAATGGCATTGAAGGGTTCGAACATACTGGCAACAAGCCTTCGAAGGTGGGCGACGTCAAGGCTTGTCACAGATGCGAGGTGCGCAATTTTCACTTGGACGCTGAGCTTTAGCCCAGTCGCCCCAGTTCGGCAGCTACACAGCCCCCACTTCAAATGCGCTGATCCTTGGCCCTGCCAAGGGCCTGACGCCATCAACCCGTAAAGGGTCGGACTACGCAAAGCGTGCCGCCGCGCTGTCTGCGTCAGTGCGGTGATTGCAGCCCTTGCCCGGTCACTTCGGGCGCCTGTCAGCGGGGGATGAGCCTCCGCTTCGAACAGGAGCAGGTCCGATGTCCCTCAACGACGCGCAAGCTTTCGCCTTCAGCCTCGCCGCCACCCTGATGGTTGCCATCGTCATTTTTCGCGCCGGTGACGGCAGCCTGTCGGTCGTACCGGCCACCGAATTCGATCACGATGCCGAAGTCATCGCAGAAATCGATCCCTTCGCGGTCTGACCGCGTCCAACCGCTCAAGCGGAGCGGGAACTGTAACGGTTTCCGCTCCCGCTCGGGACTGACTTTCGCTATAGTGCAAAACGCGCCGCGGTGGTGGTGGAGGCGCGACCGTCAGACCAATTCTCACGGGAGACCACCACCATGATTATTCTTGGCATTTTGCTGTCCATAGCGGCGATCGGCTTCTTCTGCTGGTTGCTATTCACGTTTGCGGTGTTCGCGCTGCCCCTTTTTGTCGGCATGAGCGTCGGCGCATGGGCCTATCAATCCGGCGCCGGCTTGCTCGGCGCGATATTCGCCGGACTGCTCGCGGCAGGCCTGACGCTCGGCGTTGGGCAGCTCGGCCTGATGCTGGCGCGAACGACCTGGGCAAGGCTCCTGATCGCACTCGTCTTCGTCGCACCGGCGGTCATCGCCGGCTATCACGCCACCCACGGCATCGTAAAACACGCCATGCCATCCGAAGCCTGGCAGCAGCTGTTCTCGGTGATCGGCGCGATCGCGGTCGGCTGCACGGCATTCGTTCGGGTGGCAAGCATGGCAGGCACCAAGCCGTCGTCGGGGCATTTGACGAGCGCCTGAAGCGCCCCAGCAGCTCACTGGACGACCTGCGAGGCGAAGTCATTGCCGTCCTGCTGGACGAGAGCGGAATATTAGGCTGCACAGTCGCATCAAGCTGGACCCTGCATGGTCTGCGGCACTGTCCGAACGATCTGGGGTTGCCCGATTGAGGCGGCATGCGACCAATCGTGGCCCGGGCCGCTGCCTGAAGCGTGCTTCGTTCGATTGCCCACGTACATGCCTGGCGCGGGAGAAATCACAGCGTTGTTCCGCCGTGCCGGTCTGAAGCTGAAGGGGTGTCACCACGCACGTCCCGTATCTGATCGCTCGCGCCCGCTCCAAACGGCCTCTGTAATGGGCTGATCTGGCCGAAGATCGGCTGTGCCTCGACCGCCTATGCCGCAACAGTGTTCCGCCAACTTTCTTCCCCTGCCGGCCAGGGCCGTCATTCCTCGCGAGACAAGAAAGCCGGCTTTACGCTGTCCTACGCTTCGCTGCGGCAGCAAGCTGTGCGCCGTCGGTCGTCTCCGGCCTCTCGATCGCCATCGAGGCCGCAATGGTGCGGGTTCGAAGACGAACGAATGGAGATTTCTCATGGCTACCATCGGCACCTTCAAGAAGACCGGCTCGAACGAGTTCACCGGCGACATCATCACCCTCAGCGTCCAGGCCAAGGGCGTGCGCATCATCCCCGACCTGCGCGCCACCGGCGAAAACGCCCCCAGCCACCGCGTCGTGGTCGGCCGCGCGGAAATCGGCGCAGCCTGGTCCAAGCGTTCGGGCGAGGGCCGCGACTATCTGGGCCTCAAGCTCGATGATCCCAGCTTCAACGCCCCGATCTACGCCAACCTCTTCGACGACGAAGACGGCGAAGGTTACTCGCTGATCTGGTCCCGCCCCAACGGACGCCGGGGCGACTGAGGTCCCCGCCAGGCCCCGACCAGAACGGTCGGGGCCATTTGGCATTCGGGCGACCGAATCAGTTCCGCCAACTGCACAAATAGTCCGCGGCTTAAGAGGTCGATCGGCGCAGGATAGAGGTGGTATTTGCGGCAAGGACGACTAATATAGTCGTAGTTCTGGCGCGTTCATCCGCGGCGGTGGGAGGCGATCATGCATGATCACCGCTCGCCAATCGCGGGCCGCACGCGCGTTGCTGGGATGGACACAGGAGACGCTCGCTGACAAGGCCCAGGTCTCACTGACCGCGCTCAAACGCCTCGAATCCGAAAGCGGGCTCGAAGTGTATGAAACCACACGCGATCAGGTGCGCAGGGCGCTTGAATCCGCCGGTGTCGTTCTCCTGTCCACGGAGAAGGGCGAAGGTGTTCTGCGGCTCCATCATCCAGGGGATCGACCGACCCGGCCGTGAGGCTGGCTGTCCTACCTGTCAGCGACCGGAAAAATTTCGCGAGCCGCTGTCCTGGATCAATGCTAGGGCCAATGGAAAGTCGCAAAAACACCTAGAACAACTTGGTGGCCGGTGATGGATGAGTCTACACCGCAGTTCCTTGATGAACCGCCGCAAGGCCAGCAACTCACCTCCTACGATCGTGAGCACATGGTGCTGTACCTGCGGCTTCTGGATGCCCACAGGGACGGCGCCGACTGGCGTGAGGCCACGCGCATTCTCTTCGACCTCGATGCCGCGATTGATCCGGTGAGGTCCCGAAAGGTCCACGATGCCCATCTGGCGCGTGCGCAATGGATGTCCGAGCACGGCTATCGCGAGCTCCTGCGCAAGGGGCCGCCAGACTAGCAGGTGATGCCGCACCGGCATCACCTGTTGCCGACATGGGGACTTCCGACGTCTGTCTCTGCGAGGAATCATCGCCCTCCCGTAATCGGTTGAGGCCGGGGGAGAATCGTGATGATGCCGGATGCATCGCAATGGCGTTCTTCAGAACGCTACGAGCCCGTCGAACGCATGAGTGCCTCGGGTCTTGCGTGGGAATGGCTTCGACGAAACGAAGCCTACAACCGCGATTTTGATGCCTTATCGGCGCACAACGCCGACATAGTCATGCTGACGGACGCGATCCGCCAGCGCTGGAGGTTGCGATTTCGCGGTGGACCCCGCACTCGATCACGCTGCCGCCACCGTTTTCTGGATGCCCCAGGACGACACCAGCATTGTCGTTCTGGCGGAAGCTCCACCTGAGCTGGACGTAGAGTCTGGCGGCGACCATCTGCCCGCCGTGATCCCCGGAAGTGATGGCGAGGGCATGGTCTGGCTTGCCAACGGCGAGCACATTCAGATTCAACTTCTGGCATCAGCGTCCAATCCAGCGGTAGCCGTCATTCCCTTGAACCTCGACGGGTTCGGCAGGCTTGAAGCCGTGCATCGTCTGCTGGCGGCGCTTCACGGTCGCGCTGTCCCGCCCGACACCAGACTGACGCGCCAGCAGCGAACGCGGGCGCGCAGGATGCTTCAGGCGTTCGATGGTTCGCGTGATGGCGCCACCCAACAAGACATTGCTCGAGCCTTGTTTCGACTTGGCCCGGTCAGCCGCGATGAGTGGCAAGCCTCCTCCACGCGCCATGCTGTCATGGGACTGCTGCGCGATGCCCGCGCGATGATTGCGGGCGGATACCGGAACCTCCTGAGGCACCGGCGTCGGGCCTGAAGCAACTCTCGATTACCGGTGTGGGGACTTAGCAGGGGCCAAAATCCCGCTGCATCTCGCCGATTTCGCTTCGCCATTGTGGCCTTCGCCCGCCGTCGATCTCCCACGGCACCAACGAAGCTCACGAAAGGCCGACCTATGCGACCCGATCTCGCCGTTCTGCCGCCACGCTACCTGCGCACCAAGGAAGCGGCCGCATTTCTCAGCCTTTCGCCGCGAACACTCGAAAAGCACCGGACATACGGAACCGGCCCCGCCTACAAGAAACTCGGCGGCCGGGTGGTCTACTCGGTCGATGATTTGCAGCATTGGGCCGAGCGCGGCGCCGTCACCTCGACATCCGACCCACGTGGCACCGTGCTGCCGGCGAAGTGGCATCCGGACGATGTCGTTCCGATGGCCGGCCGCCTGGCGCGCTGACGAAGCATCGCTCCGCATATGGCGCCCCGCCTTCAATCCCCTCCGGAACGCGGCCAGCTTGATCTGTTCCGCACGATCCCAGGCAATGTTGCACCACGAGACGCGCAGGACCTCATGGCCTATCCATTCTTCTCCCTGTCCAAGACCCACCGCGTCACCCCGATCGACTTCGCCGCCGGTAATGTTTCGATCAGGGTCGAGGCCGTGCCGGATCATGGCATGGCGACCATCTGGGACGCCGACATCCTGATCTGGGCTGCGAGCCAGATCGTCGAGGCCCGCGACGCCGGATTCCGAACGTCCCGGCTGATCGTCGCAACACCCTATGAGGTCCTGAAGTTCATCGGGCGCGGCGCGTCCATGCGCGACTATCAGCGCCTGAAGGCGGCGCTGGACCGGCTGCAATCAACCACCGTGGCGACGTCCATCCGCCAGCATGCAGAGGGACGGCGGCACAGGTTTTCATGGATCAACGAATGGAAGGAGCGGCGTGACTGCAATGGCCGGCCTGACGGCATCGAACTGATTCTGCCCGACTGGTTCTATCAGGCCGTGCTCGACGACGCCCTCGTCCTGACCATTGACCGAGCCTATTTCGATCTCACCGGCGGACTTGATCGCTGGCTCTATCGCCTGGTCCGCAAGCACGGCGGCAAACAGCGCCACGGTTGGCGCTTCGACTTTCGCCATCTGCACCTGAAGTCCGGCAGCCTGTCGCCCTTCAAACGGTTTGCGTTCGAGCTTCGCGATATCGTTCGGCGCCAGCCACTCCCGGGCTACGTCCTGTTCCTCGAAGTCGAGGCCCGAGGTCGGACCCTGCTCGCATTCAAGCCATCGGTGCCCGGTGGAAAGCCTGTGGAGGGCGTCGTGCCATCGGGAACCGCAAGGCGCGTGCCATCAGGAACCTCAGGCTCGTGCCAACGGGAACCCGATCAGGAGTTAAGTCGCGACAGTGCAAGCCGAATTCGCGTCCGTAACTTAGACTCTAACCAAGAATCTAACTTTGAAGAGCGCGCGCGCGATGTGCGCAGCCTCATCGATACGGTCCGCAACAGCCTCACCGTCAATGCCCGGCAGCGGCGATGACCCGCCGGCGCGCCGTGAACCGATCACTTCTCAACTTACCTGGAGACCCATCATGACCTGCGCCGCAAGCTCCGGTCAGCAGCAAGGCCGTGCATCGCTCGCCCGCTCTGCAGACACACTGACCCATGTCGAGTTGACGCATATCGAAAAGCGGATCGAGAACTGGATCAGGTTTGGCCGTCATGTCAGCGAGCAGATCCTCGACCGACGACGGCGTGTGCTTTCCTTTCGACCGGGCAGTGTTTTCGGTTTCATTCGCTGGGCCGCCAACGACTTCGGAACCGTCGCATCGCGGATCGACATCGTTCGCTCCATTGCGCCGGGTGAGGCCTATCAGACGCTGCCCTTCATTCGCCCCGGCGGCGAAATCCTGCTGACCGTCGATGGCTGGGCCAAGGTTCGTCAGGTGCTTCAACTGGTCGACGACGTGGAAGCCGTCGGCCTCGATGCCTGCGACGTAGCCCCTGATCACTGGCGCCATGTCGCGAACCGGATGAGCGTTGGCCAGGTGCCGCGTGCCTACACGCCGGAGCGCCATCAGGCATGGCTCAAGCGCCGGGAGATCGAGGGATGACCCGCTTCGGCTATGTCATGACGACGTATTTCTGCGCGCTGGGCATCGGTATCGCTTCGTTCTTGCCCGTGCCGCTCCGGTTGGTCTGGAATGCGTCTGCCAGCGTTCCCATCGGTCTTTATGGGCTCGAACCGCCGCGAGGTCTTCGCGTCGGCGATCTGGTCGCCGTGGCACCGTCCCGGCATCTGGCCGACTTCATGGCTGAGCGCGGCTACCTCGGTAAGGGCGTGCCGCTGATGAAGCATGTTTCGGCCCTGCCAGGACAGACCGTCTGTCGATTGAGGACCACGATCACCGTTGATAGCGTGGCGCGTGGCGAGGCGCTCGATCGCGACCGCAAAGGGCGCAGATTGCCGGTCTGGCAGGGTTGCCGCCGCATCGCGGCAGGCACCGTGTTTCTGATGAATTCAGCTGTGCGGGACAGTCTCGACGGCCGCTATTTCGGCCCAACCCCTGCGCGCACGATCATTGGACGCGCAACGCCGATCTACACCGATGAAGCGGCGAACGGCCAATTCGTCTGGCGAGCCAACGCCCATCGGGCGGCGCGCTGACTGTGATGGTTCGGCAGCGCCATTGCTCACCTGTCAGCATCGCAAACGGCAACCCAAGGAGACTTCCCATGCCGCAGATCGGCACTTTCACTGAAGCGGCGGACGGTTTCGTCGGACGCATCCATACCTTCGCGCATCACCGCGAAATCGATATCGTGCCTGCGGAGCCATCCGATACTGAAAATGCGCCGGACTATCGCATTCACCTCCGTCACGACGAGGGCGTCGAAGTCGGACCGGAGATCGGTGCGGGCTGGAAACGCACCGGCGAGCGCGCTGGCACCTTCGTCGCGCTGATCATTGACGATCCTGCTCTGCCGCAGCCCGTTCGCGCCAATCTGTTCCGTGACGGCGCTGATGGTGCATCCTGGTCGCTGCACTGGAATCGTCCTTCCAAGCGCGACGCGCGGGATTGATGCCATGCGCCGTTCTGCACTTCTCTTCCTTTCCGGCCTGACTTGCGCCTGCCTGTTGCCGACCTCCACGTTAGCACAATCAACTGCGACCGAGCGCGGAATGCCCGGCGTTCCGTTCGGCGAATTCATTGTCGAGGCCGCGTCCCGCTTTGCGATTCCTCCCGCCTGGCTGCACGCGATCATGCACGCGGAAAGTCGTGGAAAGCCTCGCGCCATTTCGCCCAAGGGAGCGATGGGCCTCATGCAGATCATGCCTGCAACGTGGGACTATTTGCGCGCCCGGCACCGATTGGGGGCGGATGCGTTCGACCCGCATGACAACATCATCGCGGGCGCTGGCTATATCCGCGAACTGTTCGATCGCTACGGCTCGCCGGGCTGGATTGCTGCCTACAATGCTGGTCCCGGGCGCTATGAAGCTGCACTCAGGGGCCGACCCTTGCCTGCTGAAACGCGCGCCTATGTCGCGGTGGTTTCACCTGCAATTGGCCAGACTGATGCGGCAAATACGACCGCGATTGCCATGGTTGATCGCTTTGCGTGGACACGTTCACCGATCTTCGTTGCACGCTCCGCAGCATCCAGCGTGCCATCCACCGGGGCCGCCGATCAGCAATTCGCCAAGCCAGCACAGGCCAGCGAACCTGCGGCTCAACCGCAGCCGCATGGGCTGTTTGTTGCGCGCGCGGCGGGGGATGGCCTTCGATGATCGCTACATCTGCCCATCGCATCGCCTTGAAGGATAGCGGGGGATCGGGGGAGACTGTCTCCACGACCGAAGGAGGGCAGGATAAAAGGGCGCACGTTGCGCTTCGGTCGGTTGGTTGTTTTTCTGAGGTTTTTGCGGCCTTCGCACACGTTGGGCCGGGTATCGGCAAGGTGCCGATCCCACCTAACAGTCTGATTTTTAATCGTCATTGGCACATTGCCCGGTGCGCCGATGGCCGATGACCGCGAGTTTCGCATCCGTCCTGGCCGCGTTCGTTCATCGGGCTCACAGCGCGTGCGGCCATTCATCGCTCAAGCACTGGCGGCAGCCCAGCGGGCTGGCGGTGGCATATCGCGGGCTGGCCGCATCAAGTCAGGTCACACTTCGCGCTTCGGTCGCGGACAACGCGCCAGCATCCAGGCCAACAGGCTCATCACCGCACGCACGCGCGGCGCCGTCGTCAAGGCACGCGTCGTTCGGCTCAATGCGCGTAGTGCGCCCCTGGCGACCCATCTCAACTACCTGTGCCGCGAAGGCGTCACCCGCGATGGTGAGAAGGCCCGCCTGTTCGGCGCGGAGCCAGGGCACGTCGATGCTGCCGAGTTTGCAGAGCGCTGCAAGGACGATCGCCATCACTTCCGCTTCATCGTCTCACCTGACGACGCGCTGGAGATGGCGGATCTCAAGAGCTTTGCCCGGGACTTGGTTACCCAGATGGAGAAGGATCTCGGTTCCCGGCTCGATTGGGCCGCCGTCGACCATTGGAACACCGAGCATCCTCATGTTCACCTGATCGTTCGCGGCGTGCGCGACGATGGGCAGGATCTCGTGATCGCCCGAGACTACATCAAGGAAGGCATGCGGGATCGGGCACGCGACCTCATCACGCAGGAACTGGGGCCGCGAACTGATCTCGATCTACGCCAGTCCCTCGAACGGCAAATCGGTGCAGAACGCTGGACCCCACTCGACCGACAATTGGTGCGCGATGGCGGCCGGGGTAATGTCATCGACGTGGCGCCGCTGCCCGGTGGCGAACCTGACCCGTTCCAGACGCTCAAGGTCGGGCGGCTCCGCAAGCTGGAAACCCTCGGCCTCGCGACGCAGATCGGTCCTGGTCAATGGATCATGGACGACAAGGCCGAAGCGACCTTGCGCGAGATCGGCGAACGTGGAGACATCATCAAGCGCATGCACCGGGCGCTGACTGAACGGGGCATTGAACGCGCGTCAGCCAGTTATGTGCTGGCAGCTGAGCAATTCGATCAGCCAGTCGTGGGCCGACTGGTGGCGCGCGGTCTCGACGATGAATTGAGAGGCAGTGCCTTTGCTGTGGTCGACGGACTTGATGGTCGCACACATCACATCAGGCTTTCCGACCTCGATGCGGCGGGCGACAGTGCGCCGGGCTCGATTGTCGAACTGCGCAGCTTTGACGATGCCCGCAGGGTTCGGCGCGTAGCGCTGGCCGTCCGATCGGACATCGACATCGACCGTCAGATCACGGCCTCCGGCGCGACCTGGCTGGACCGGCAAGCCATCGCTCGCGCACCAACCACGATGTCCGAGAGCGGCTTTGGCGGCGAAGTGCGGGAGGCCCTTGATCGCCGGGCCCAACATCTGATGAAACAAGGGTTAGCCGAACAGCGCGGCACTCAGGTTAGTTTCGCCCGCAACCTCATCGAGACGCTGCGGCGCCAGGAGGTCGCGGCAGTTGGCGACAAGCTGGCCGCCGAGACCGGCAAGCTCTTCAATCAGGCAGGAGGCGGCGAATATGTCGCCGGGACTTACCGGCAGCGCCTGACGCTGGCTTCTGGCCGCTTCGCCATGTTGGACGATGGCCTCGGCTTCCAACTCGTGCCCTGGACGCCTGCCCTCGAAAAGCACCTCGGTCGCCATGTCTCAGGAGTGGCCCGCACCGACGGCGGCATCGACTGGAGCTTTGCCCGCAAACGCGGCCTCGGCCTCTGACCCACCCTCTCGAAAGGACTTTCCATGGCCGCCACCAAAATTCTCTGGGGTCAGATCATCACCGTCTTCTTGATCGTGCTCCTGACCATATGGAGCGCGACCGAATGGGTCGCCTGGCGGCTCGCGTTTCAGCCGGAACTGGGCGGCCCATGGTTTCACCTCTTCGGCTTTCCCTTCTATCCGCCGCCATCGTTCTTCTGGTGGTGGTATGGGTTCGATGCCTATGCCCCGGCCATCTTCATCGAAGGTGCTTACATCGCGGCATCTGGTGGCATCATCTCGGTCATGGTTGCAATCGCCATGTCGGTCTGGCGCGCACGCGAGGCGAAGAAGGTCGAGACATACGGTTCGGCGCGTTGGGCAGAGCCAAATGAGGTTCGTGCGGCCGGCCTGCTCGGTCCGGACGGCGTGGTGCTCGGGCGTTTCCACCACGACTATCTCCGGCACGATGGCCCGGAGCATGTGCTGTGCTTTGCTCCGACCCGGTCAGGCAAGGGCGTCGGCCTGGTCGTACCGTCGCTGCTCGCATGGCCGGGCTCCGCCATTGTCCACGACATCAAGGGCGAGAACTGGCAACTCACCGCGGGTTTTCGGGCGCGTTTCGGGCGGGTGCTGCTGTTCGATCCGACCAACGCGAACTCGGCCGCATACAACCCACTGCTCGAAGTCCGGCGCGGCGAGTGGGAAGTGCGCGACGTCCAGAACATTGCCGACATTCTGGTCGATCCCGAGGGCAGCCTCGAAAAGCGCAATCACTGGGAGAAGACCAGCCACGCGCTCCTGGTAGGCGCGATCCTCCACGTGCTTTACGCCGAAGCCGATAAGACGCTCGCCGGCGTCGCCGCTTTCCTTTCCGATCCCAAACGTCCGATCGAATCGACCCTCGCCGCGATGATGACGACGGCGCACCTCGGGAAGGACGGCCCGCATCCGGTCATCGCCAGCGCGGCCCGCGAACTGCTCAACAAGTCGGACAATGAACGGTCGGGCGTGCTGTCCACGGCCATGTCCTTCCTTGGCCTCTATCGTGATCCGGTGGTTGCGGCAGTGACCCGGCGCTGCGACTGGCGCATCACCGACATCGTCGGCGGGAAGCATCCGACGACGCTCTACCTCGTCATTCCGCCATCCGACATCAACCGGACCAAACCGCTCATCCGACTCCTGCTCAACCAGATCGGACGTCGCCTCACCGAGGATTTGCAGGCGAAGCGCGACCGGCATCGCCTGCTCTTGATGCTGGACGAGTTTCCCGCCCTGGGCCGTCTCGACTTCTTCGAAAGCGCGCTTGCCTTCATGGCTGGCTACGGGCTGAAGAGTTTCCTGATCGCGCAGTCCTTGAACCAGATCGAAAAGGCCTACGGCCCCAACAATTCGATCCTCGACAACTGCCATGTCCGGGTGAGTTTCGCGACAAACGACGAGCGCACCGCGAAGCGTGTCTCGGATGCGCTTGGCACCGCCACCGAAATGAAGGCTATGCGCAACTATGCCGGGCACCGGCTCTCGCCCTGGCTTGGGCACTTGATGGTGTCTCGCTCGGAAACGGCGCGACCGTTACTGACGCCGGGCGAGATCATGCAACTGCCTCCCGCCGATGAAATCGTGATGGTCGCCGGAATCCCGCCGATCAGAGCCCGCAAGACCCGCTATTACGAGGACGCCCGCTTCAAGGAGCGAATCTTGCCGCCGCCTGCATTGGTCGTCCCGAAGAAGGTGCGGGCAGACGACTGGACCGGCTTGGCCCTGCCGCCACAGATTGCTTCCGCTCCGGCAACGCCGGTCGCGAGTGGTGACGACGACGATACGACCGATTCCGAACGGCGGCAGCAGCCCGAGCTAAGTCTCACCCAACCTATCGAGAACCGGCAACCCGTCCAGAACGAGTTTGATCTCGATGGCGATCACAACGACGAGGATGACGATCTGGCCGCGCGCAATCAACGGCTGACCGGGATCATGCAGGGCGTGGCCCGGCAGGCATCACTCGACTTCGACGACGGGATGGAGATCTGATCGCCATGGCCCTCCGCAAAAAGAAGACCCAGATTTCCGTCTATCTCGATCCTGACGTCATGACGATGCTGGCCGACTATGCCGCCCGCCGCAATCAGTCGCAGTCGTTGGTAGCCGAAGCGGCCATCGCATCGTTCCTGTCGCCAGACGCTGCCGACCGCCGCGAAGCCGCTTTCGCCAAACGCCTCGATCAGCTCGACCGCCGCTTGGCGAGAACAGAACGCGATGTGGGCATCGGGATTGAGACCTTGGCGGTTTTCATCCGATTTTGGCTGGCGACCACTCCTGCCTTGCCGGAACCGGCGGCCCAAGCCGCACGGGCCAAAGCGAGCGAACGCTACGACGCCTTTGTCACGGCGCTCGGTCGGCGGTTGGCAAAGGGACCGAGGCTGCGTCAGGAAATTCCGAACGATGTCCCAATGGACGGCAATGGCGCCGCAACTTCCTAAGCGCTCAGCCGAGAAGCCCAACTTTCCGTCTGGTCACGCCCCAGTGCGATAGCATTTCTGAGATTGATAACAGCTAAGGCCGCACGATTGGTCAATTTTGTTCCGGAACGCTGCTCGCAATCCGATCCCTCTCGCGTTAGTCATAGGCCCACGAAAGGGCGTCGATGACAATACTCAGCCTTCAGGCCAAACAGGACTTTCTGGAAAAGGACGCGAGTACACGCGATCCCATCAAGGCGATCGCGGAATTCGTCTGGAATGCGCTTGATGCCGATGCCACCGAAGTGCGGGTTACCCTGGACAAGAACGGCCTTGGAGGCATCACTGCTATCAAGATCGAAGACAACGGACACGGCATATCTCCCGAGCGGGCCGACCACGATTTCGGAAATCTGGGGGCCTCTCACAAGCGCACCGAGTCGAGGACGCAGTCGCTCGAACGCGCCGTTCATGGGAAGGAGGGACGCGGGCGGCTGAAGTTTTTTTCGCTGGCCCGCCGCGCAAAGTGGACGAGCGTCGCCGCAGTCGACGGACGGCGCGTGGCGCTGTCCCTTACCATCCAGGCAAATAATCTGGAAAAATGCGATCGAAGCGACACTTCCGAAACGGATGCGCCGACCGGCACCGCGGTTGAGCTGGCACCACTCAAAGATACGCTTGATGTACTTGATGGTACCGACGCCTTCAGGCAGTTCAGCACGATCTTCGCCCCCTACATCCTCCAATACCCAGGCGTGCGCATCATTTATAACACGTTCGAGGTCGATCCTCGAATTACGATTCACCGCACGCATGACATTCCCCAATCGCCGATTGTCTGCCCGAGCCGGACGATCAACGATCTCCGATTGAAGGTGATTGAGTGGAACGCGCCAACGGAAGGGCGGCAGATATTTTTCGGCGGCGATAACGGCATCGTGCTGGGATCACAGGCCGCTTATGTGACGGCACCGAACTTCACATATTCGGCTTATGCCTACAGCGCGTTCTTTCGAGAGTTGGCGGATGCGAACCTGCTTGATCTTGAAGGCATCAATGATCCCGACTTCCTGCACGTGCTTGAACACATTCGTGGTAGCCTCAAGGACTACTTTCGCAAACGTCAGGCGGACGTCGCGAAGGGGCTGATTCAGGAGCTCAAGGACGAAGGGGCGTACCCTTACGAAGGCGAGCCTGGCGACGAGATAGAGGCACGCGAAAGGCAGGTTTTCGACATCGCGACCTATGCAGTTTCCTCGCACTCACGTGAGTTTGCGCGCGCCGACAGTTCACTAAAACTGATGACGCTCACCTTCCTCAAGGAAGCGGTCAAGCACAACCCCGATGCGATTTCGCGAATCCTGCGGGCGGTTGTGAACCTGCCCAAAACGCAGCAGAACGAGTTTTCTGAGCTGCTCGAACGCACCGAGCTGGGCAACATCATCTCGTCGTCCAGTCTGATCGCCGACCGTGTTGCGGTGCTCCAAGTTCTGCGGACGATGGTTTTCGAACCAAAGTACCGGCAGACAGTCAAGGAGCGTGGTCAGCTCGATGCATTGGTGCGAGACAACACCTGGCTGTTTGGCGAACAGTTCCATTTCACGATGCCGGAGGTCGGACTGACCAAGGTGATGGAGCGTGTAGCCGAAGATCTCGGAACGAAAGGCAAACGGCACAAGGTAACCAAACCTGACGGCAAGCGCGGCCGCGCCGATCAGTTTCTCGGTCGTGTCGTACCGGGTCCCATCCAGAGCAAGCGCGAATACCTCATTATTGAGCTCAAGAGGCCGTCGTTGAAGATTGGCCGCAAGGAACTGGATCAAGTCGAAGACTACATGAACGCGATCCGGCAGCAGCCAGATTTCAGCCATACTGATACGACGTGGCATTTCTTCCTGATTACGAGCGAATATGACGATTCAGTCGAGGCCAGGATTTCGCAGTCAGGGCGCGCGAGGGGGATTGCGCAGGAAGGTGACGGTTACACGCTCTGGGTCAAGACCTGGGCTGAGGTGCTGCGCGAAAGCGATGCCCGGCACCAGTTCATTCAGGACAAGCTCAAGATCGAAGTGTCTGACGCGGATATCGAGGCGCGCATCAACGAACTAACCAAAGCCGTTATCAAAGCTTGATTGCTGGCCCAATGCACTTTTCCAAGTGCTCGAGCATTTTTCTCTCTAGCCGGATATCCAGCTTCACTCTCGTTCCGATGCTTGCCTGCGATCAGCGATAAGTTCGTCCGACAGGCTGACCTCAGCAGGGACATGGGCGCGAAGTCGTGATTGAACCTGGCCAAGAGCTCCATCAGCGTAGCCATCGAATGCGTAGTCGTTGAGGAACTGGCGGCGCCACAGGTAGCCACGGTCGACCTCGCTCAGCCCGGCTGCGTCGCAGATATTGCCCCACAGCCGGGTGATCGTCTCGATCTGGCCATTGATCAGATCGCGCGCATCGCGATCATTCAGCAGAAAATTTGGCGCCGAAAGGCGGCAGCTTTCCAGCAGGCTGCGTTTGTCCTCGCCATTCACCAGCATTGCCTGATTGGCTTCCCGGCCGTTACGCGGCTGCGGACAAATGTCGTAGCCCGGTGTGAGCGTGAGATTGGCGCCATCCCAGAATGCAGCATGGTTGCGAGCATGGTCGTCGGTATTGCCCGTCAGCACATTGAAGACCATCCGTCCGAACAGTTCGCGCAGGGTCGCTTGCGGATCGGTGAAGCGCGCGCGCACCATTTCGGCGAGTTCGACATAGCTTGCATAGCGGGCCTGCATTTCTGAGAGGCCAAACATCGTCAGGGCCGAGACCATCGCCCGGCGAGTCCAGCCGGTGCCATTCCATTCGCGGTCGAAGCGGCGCACCAGGAGCACATCCTTGCCGCTCGCCTTGGTCAGTTGAACCGGCGCGACGTCGAGGCCCACTTCTGCCGCCAGGCGCATGGCAACAAACTCGGCCTTCACCACCGCCATGGTGTCGTTGGTCGCTGAGAATTTGGCGATGAACTTGTCCTCGCCATACTGGATCAAGGCCTTGGGACGTGCGCCGCCGATCGAACTGCCGTGGAACAGCGCCTTGTCGAGAGCCGGGGGGATGGGTTCGCCTCGCTCGACCCGCTCCGCTGCTTCCAGCAGCTCCTCGAGCGTCGCATTGTCTTGCTCCCGAGGCTGATACCGGTCGGCTGACGTCTGGAAGTCGAGCGCACCGATACGGTCGGAGCCCGAATTGAGCATGAAGGTCAGTTCGTCGAAATCGATACTGTTTGCCGCTTCGCCGCGAAGGCCGGTCAGACGATTGATGATGACCCGCCGACCCCATGCGTCCGGCGCGCCATCCCGCAGACAACCCGCCATGTCGAGCGGTGCGTTGGGCGCGATCCTGCCACGCTGCAGCGGCAGCTCCGGTGCATAGATCGGGATGGCGTCGGCGCGTTCGAGATAGGAACGACCATAGTTGAAGACATAAATGCCACCGTCCAACTCGATCCGCCCGGCAATGACGGGCTCAAGCGCACCTGGCAGCCATATCCAGACGAAAGCTTCGGTGGCTGGCGGGATGGGACCTTGAGAAGCCGCCGTGGGCTGAGGGCGATCAGAAGTCATCCTTTACCTCCGAGCGCGGACGCCGCACCGACTGCGGCAGCAGCGCCAGCTTGTCGTTGACCCTGGAAATCTCGGGAGTGAGCCGCGAAGGTTCGTCAACGAAGAGCGGTACACCAACCAGCGTTGCGGCTTCGAAGACCAGCCCAATTTCCACCTTGGGGTGCCCCTTTTCGATCAGTTGCAGCGTGCTGCGCGCGATACCGACCCGGGCCGACAGGTCAGCCTCCGACATTTTGCGCTGTTTGCGCGCGAGACGAATGAGCCCTCCCATCATGGTCAGGGCTTCGCGCGTCATGCGGGAATAGGTGCGGGGGTGCTCGGTCATTCAAGCCTCAATGCCGGTTATGGCGGTCATAAAGCTATTTCTCGACCGCGATAACGGTCAATACCATCAACGATGTTAAAAAACAATGCAATGACCGCGATGGCAGTCAGAAAGCCCATTCGTGGCGGTTATGGCGGTCAATTTCGTCCATGTAGGCAAAAGCTCAAGGAACGGGACATGCCAAGCGCCTGCAATGCTCTGTTGTAGGCGACTTAGGGCGCCGGCTTGGTTCCCGCGCCTTTCCAGAACCCCGGAACTCCGCCGTTTCCCTGTATTTGCACGCCACGCTGCTACTACGACCAAAACCTGTTGAACCGGGCAAATTTCTGGCTCTCTTAATCATCCCCAAGCCGGGGAGCGCCTGTTCTCCCCGATGAAACGGGGACCCGATGGCGGCTTCACACCACAATTCGCAAAGATTGGCACGCGGCGCGCGCATGCTGCGCACAGCGCTCGGTCCCGCCATCGCCCGCCTGCTCGAAGACCCCGCAGTCGTCGAAGTCATGCTCAATCCCGACGGACGGCTCTGGATAGACCGCCTGTCCGAAGGCCTCTCCGATTCCGGCGAGCATCTCTCTGCCGCCGACGGAGAACGCATCGTTCGCCTGGTCGCACACCATGTCGGCGTCGAAGTGCACGCCAACGCGCCGCACGTATCCGCCGAGCTTCCCGAAACGGGGGAGCGGTTCGAGGGGCTGCTCCCGCCTGTCGTCGCAGCACCTACCTTCGCCATCCGGAAACCCGCCGTCGCGGTCTTTACGCTGGCTGACTATGTGGCAGCCGGGATCATGGCGAGCGATCAGGCTGAGGCCTTGCGCTCAGCCGTTGCCGCCCGCGCGAACATTCTGGTCGCTGGCGGCACCTCGACCGGCAAGACCACGCTCACCAACGCGCTCTTGGCCGAAGTCGCGAAAACCGACGATCGCGTCGTCATCATCGAAGATACGCGCGAGCTGCAATGCACCGCGCCGAACCTCGTCGCCATGCGCACCAAGGACGGTGTCGCATCGCTGTCCGAGCTGGTGCGTTCGTCGCTCCGCCTTCGTCCCGACCGCATTCCAGTCGGCGAGGTGCGCGGGAGCGAAGCCCTCGATCTCCTGAAAGCCTGGGGAACCGGGCATCCCGGCGGGATCGGAACGATCCACGCCGGTAGCGCCATCGGTGCTCTCCGTCGGATGGAGCAACTCATCCAGGAAGCCGTCGTGACCGTGCCCCGCGCGCTGATCGCGGAAACCATCGATCTCATCGCCGTCCTCGCCGGTCGCGGCGCCTCTCGCCGCCTGGTCGAACTCGCCCGCGTCGAGGGCCTGGGGCCGGACGGCGACTACCACGTCACTCCCATCATCCCTCAGCCCGAAGAAGGAGCCTGCCAATGAATGCGCCTGTCCGTCGTCCCCATCGCCGCCTGACAACCGCCCTGTCCGCGATCGTCCTCACCACGGTCATGGCGCCTGCCGCCCACGCTTCGGGCTCGTCCATGCCCTGGGAAGCCCCCCTACAATCCATCCTCCAGTCGATCGAAGGTCCGGTCGCCAAGATCATCGCGGTGATCATCATCATCACCACCGGTCTGACGCTCGCGTTCGGCGACACATCAGGCGGTTTCCGCCGGCTGATCCAGATCGTCTTCGGCCTCTCGATCGCATTCGCCGCGTCGAGCTTCTTCCTCTCGTTCTTCTCGTTCGGCGGCGGGGCGCTCGTCTGATGATGGGATGTGCCGATCAGGGCGGCGAGATCGCGGGCTATACGGTCCCGGTTCACAGGGCGCTCACAGAGCCAATCCTGCTCGGCGGCGCACCGCGCGGTCTCACCATCCTGAACGGCACGCTCGCAGGCGCCGTCGGCCTCGGCCTACGCCTCTGGCTCATCGGCATCGGGATCTGGGCCATCGGCCATGTCGTCGCCGTCTGGGCAGCCAAACGCGATCCGCTCTTCGTCGATGTGGTGCGCCGCCATCTGCGCATCCCCGGCCATCTTTCCGTCTGAGGGAGCACAGATGTTCAACCTGGCCGAATACCGCAACTGCAACAGCCGGCTCGCCGACTTCCTGCCCTGGGTGGCTCTGGTCGGCCAAGGCATCGTGCTCAACAAGGACGGCAGCTTCCAAAGGACTGCGCAGTTCCGCGGGCCGGATCTCGACTCCGCAGTGCCTGCCGAACTGGTCGCTGTGGCAGGACGGCTGAATAACGCCTTCCGCCGCCTCGGATCGGGCTGGGCGATCTTCGTAGAAGCCGATCGCCACGCCGCCGCTCACTATCCTGACTGCCGGTTTCCCGACGCTGCCTCGGCACTGGTCGATGCCGAGCGCAAGGCCGATTTCGAGGAAGCCGGCGCACACTTCGAGTCCGCCTACTTTCTCACCATCTGCTATCTGCCTCCGGCCGAGGACGCCTCCCGCGCAGAAACCTGGCTCTACGAAGGCCGGGAGCATTCCGGCATCGAGCCATTCGAAGTCCTGAGCGGCTTTGCGGACCGCACCGATCGCATCCTGCGGCTGATCGAAACCTTCATGCCCGAATGCCGCTGGCTGGGTGACGCTGAAACGCTGACCTACCTCCACGGCTGCGTATCGACCAAACGGCACCGGGTCCGCGTGCCTGAAACGCCGATGTACCTCGATGCGCTGCTCGCCGATCAGCCGCTGACCGGCGGCCTCGAGCCGCGCCTGGGCGCGTCGCATTTGCGAGTTCTCACCATCACCGGCTTTCCGACGGCCACCACGCCGGGCTTGCTCGACGAGCTCAATCGCCTGGCCTTTCCCTACCGATGGGCGACACGCGCGATCCTGCTCGACAAGACCGATGCGACCAAGCTGCTGACCAAGATCAGACGGCAATGGTTCGCCAAGCGCAAAAGCGTCGCCGCGATCCTGAAAGAGGTGATGACCAACGAGGCGTCCGTCCTCGTCGATACCGATGCGGCGAACAAGGCCGCGGACGCCGACTTCGCGCTTCAGGAACTCGGCGCAGACTATGCCGGGATGACCTATGTCACCGCGACCGTGACGGTCTGGGATGCAGATCCGCGCGCCGCCGATGAAAAGCTGCGCCTCGTCGAGAAGATCATCCAGGGCCGCGATTTCACCGCCAGCCCGGAGACCATCAACGCGGTCGATGCCTGGCTCGGCTCCCTGCCGGGGCACGTCTACGCCAACGTCCGACAGCCGCCCATCAGCACTTTGAACCTCGCCCACATGATACCCTTGTCAGCGGTGTGGGCGGGGCCGGAACGGGACGAGCATTTTGCAGCGCCCCCACTGCTCTTCGGCAAGACCGAAGGCTCGACCCCGTTCCGGTTTTCCCTTCACGTCGGCGATGTCGGGCACACGCTCGTCGTCGGCCCGACCGGCGCGGGCAAGTCCGTTCTCCTGGCCCTGATGGCGCTCCAATTCCGGCGCTACCCCGGTGCCCAGGTCTTTGCCTTCGATTTCGGTGGTTCGATCCGGGCGGCGGCGCTCGCCATGGGCGGCGATTGGCACGATCTCGGCGGAGGGCTCACCGATGCAGCGCAGACATCCGTCAACCTGCAACCGCTCGCGCGCGTACACGATCTGGCCGAAAGGGGGTGGGCTGCTGACTGGATCAGCGCGATCCTGACACGCGAAGGCGTGGCAATGACGCCTGACGTGAAAGAGCACGTCTGGACCGCGCTGACCTCACTGGCCTCGGCGCCTGTCGATGAGCGGACGATCACCGGACTTGCGGTCCTCCTCCAGTCCAATGACCTGAAGCAAGCTCTTCGGCCCTATTGCGTCGGCGGCGCCTTTGGCCGCCTGCTCGATGCCGAGGCCGAATATCTCGGCAGCGCCACCGTGCAGGCTTTCGAGACCGAGGGTCTCATCGGCACCGGCGCGGCATCCGCAGTCCTGGCCTATCTCTTCCACCGGATCGAAGATCGGCTCGACGGATCGCCAACACTTGTCATCATCGACGAAGGCTGGCTCGCGCTCGACGACGAGGGGTTCGCCAGCCAGCTGCGCGAGTGGCTGAAAACACTGCGCAAGAAAAACGCCAGCGTCGTCTTCGCCACACAGTCGCTGTCCGACATCGAAGGGTCGGCAATCGCACCCGCCATCATCGAGAGCTGCCAGACCCGGCTCCTTCTGCCCAATGAGCGTGCGATCGAGCCCCAGATCACGGCCATTTATCGCCGCTTTGGGCTCAACGATCGTCAGATCGAGATCATCGCGAGGGCTGCTCCCAAGCGCGACTATTACTGCCAGTCCCGGCGCGGCAACCGGCTCTTTGAGCTGGGTCTTTCCGACGTCGCGCTGGCGCTCTGCGCTGCCTCATCGAAGACCGATCAAGCCGCCATCGCCCAGATCCTCAGCGAGCACGGACGCGAAGCCTTCCTCATTCAATGGCTTCGACACCGAGGGCTCGGTTGGGCCGCTGACCTCGTCCCCAACCTTACCAATCAGGACATAGCACCATGAAACTGCGTACCGCCCGCAGCGTTCGGCTCATTGCCGCGCTGCTTGTCGCCCCCGTCGCCCTCACGTCCATGCTGCCAACACCAGCATACGCCCAGTTCGGGTTTGGCGGGATTGTCTATGACCCCTCGAATTACGCCCAGAATGTGCTGACGGCGGCGCGATCGCTCCAGCAGATCACCAACCAGATCACGTCGCTCCAGAATCAGGCGCAGTCGCTGATCAACCAGGCGCGCAATCTGGCAAGCCTGCCGTATTCCGCGCTCCAGCAGCTCCAACAGTCGGTGCAGCGCACCCAGTCGCTCCTGAGCCAGGCGCAGAACATCGCCTACGACGTGCAGTCGATCGACCGTGCGTTCCAGCTCAAATACGGCAGCACGGCGATGTCGGCGAGCGATACCCAGCTCATCGCCGATGCTCGCGCGCGCTGGCAGAATACGGTCGGCAGCTTGCAGGACGCGATGCGGGTGCAGGCAGGCGTCGTCGGCAATATCGACACCAACCGCACCCAGATGTCTGCCCTGATCGGCCAGAGCCAGGGCGCTACCGGAGCCTTGCAGGCGGCGCAGGCCGGCAATCAGCTTCTCGCCCTCCAGGCACAGCAATTGGCCGACCTTACTGCGCTCATCGCGGCCAATGGCCGGGCGCAGGCGCTTCAGTCAGCCGAACAGGCGGCCGCGGCCGCGCAGGGCCAGGAGCAGCGCCGCCGGTTCCTGACGCCGGGCAGCGGATACCAGCCCGGCACCGCCAAAATGTTCCAGTCAGGCAACTGAGGTCAGACGATGGACGGCAAGACCCTCGCACGCATCGGCGCAGTCGTCTTCGTGGCCCTCGCTGTCACGGCGACTGCGATCGATATGAACCGCAGCGATGCAGGTCCGGAAACGGCCACCGAGAAGCCGCCGTCCATCGTCCGGCACGACCCGCTGGATGACCAGCTTGCCCGCTGTTCGCAGGCAGGCGCAGCAGGAGCCAGCGACCCCCAATGCCTCAAGGCATGGGCTGACAATCGGCGCCGCTTCCTCGGGACTGCGCCTGTGCCCGATCAGATCTCCTCAGACCGGCCGGAGGTCCGCTGATCATGGGCGACACCGGCGTCATCGACCATTTTCTCGAGGTCTTCACCCGCTACATCGATGGAGGTTTCGGGCTTCTGCATGGCGAAGTCGCGTTCATCGCGACGACGCTGGTGGTCATCGACGTAACCCTTGCTGCCTTGTTCTGGTCGTGGGGCGCCGACGACGACATCATGGCGCGTCTCATCAAGAAGACACTGTTCGTGGGGATGTTCGCCTACATCATCGGCAACTGGAACAACCTTGCCCGCATCGTCTTCGAAAGCTTTGCCGGCCTCGGCCTGAAAGCAAGCGGAACAGGGTTCAGCACCGCAGATCTCCTGCGCCCCGGCAAGGTCGCGCAGACCGGGCTGGACGCCGGGAGACCGTTGCTCGACTCGATTTCCGACCTGATGGGCTACTGGTCGTTCTTCGAGAACTTCATCCAGATCGCCTGCATGCTGTTCGCCTGGGCGCTCGTGCTGCTCGCCTTCTTCGTCCTCGCCATCCAGCTTTTCGTCACCCTGATCGAGTTCAAGCTGACGACGCTGGCGGGCTTCGTGCTCATCCCGTTCGGCCTTTTCGGCAAAAGTGCGTTCATGGCCGAACGTGTGCTCGGCAATGTCATCTCGTCGGGGATCAAGGTCCTCGTCCTCGCCGTGATCATCGGCATCGGCTCGACGCTCTTTTCCGAATTCACCGCCGGCTTTGGCGGAGCAACGCCTACAATCGATGATGCCATGGCGATCGTCCTTGCGGCGCTGTCGCTGCTTGGCCTTGGCATCTTCGGGCCGGGCATCGCCAATGGCATCGTATCGGGCGGCCCGCAGCTTGGCGCAGGCGCCGCCGTCGGAACAGGCCTTGCCGCTGGCGGCATGGCCGTCGCCGGGGCCGCCGCCGCCGGTGCTGTCGCATCGGGCGGAGCCGCCCTTGCCGGCGGTGCGGCCGCCGCCGCTCGTGGCGGCGCTACGCTCGCAGGCGGTGCATCGACCGCGTACAGCCTCGGTGCCGCCGGACAATCTGGCGTTGGAGGTGTGGCGTCTGGCCTGGGCAATGTCGCCAGTACCGGCGCGCAGGCTGCCGCTTCGCCCTTCAAACGCGCAGCATCGAAGGCCACCGAAAGCCTGAAATCGAGTTACCAGTCCGGCGCCAATGCTGCGGCCGGGATCGCGGGCGCCACAGCCGATGCAGAATCGGCGGCTGCCGCTGCTGCAACCACCGTGGCTGCCGAGGGCCAGCCCGATTGGGCCAAGCGCATGAAGCGCAATCAGCAGCTTTCCCAAGGCGTTCAGGTCGCCGCGCACGCCGTCAAATCAGGCGACAGCCACGGCGGCGGTGCTTCCATCAACCTTTCAGAAAGCGACTGAGCCATGAGCATCTTCAAAAGGCCATCAACCCACTACGGCAAATCGCCCGAACCCGAGACGCCCTACCAGCGCGCAGCGCAGATCTGGGACGACCGCATTGGTTCAGCCCGCGTCCAGGCCCGCAATTGGCGGCTCATGGCTTTCGGGTCCCTGACTTTGTCGGCAGGTCTGTCCGCAGTGCTCGTCTGGCAGACCGCCAGTGGCTCGATCGTTCCCTGGGTGGTGCAGGTCGATCATCTGGGGCAGGCCCAGGCCGTCGCCCCCGCGACTGCCGACTATCAGCCGAGCGATCCGCAGATTGCGTTCTATCTCGCGCGCTTCATCGAGCAGGTCCGCAGCATCCCGGCAGACCCCATCATCGTGCGCCAGAACTGGCTGCGCGCCTATGATTTCACGACGCAGGCCGGGGCTCTCGCGCTGGGGGACTATGCCCGTGCTAACGATCCCTTCGCCAAAGTCGGCAAGACGCAGGTCGCGATCGACGTATCCAGCGTCATCCGGGCCTCGCCCAGCTCGTTCCGCGTCGCCTGGGTCCAGCGAACCTATCAGGACGGTGCGCTTGCGGCGACCGAGCGCTGGACTGCCATTCTCACCATCGCCGTGCAGGCGCCCCGCGATCCCGAGAAACTCCGGGCCAATCCGCTCGGCATCTACATCAACGCCATCAACTGGTCGAAGGAGCTTGGACAATGACACACCCCTCGCGCGAAGCCATGAGCCCGAGTGTGGGGTTCCCGGCGTTCCTGTTCGCAGCCATCCCCGCCGTGTGCAGAACTGCGCTGCCGTTCCTGTTGGCCACGTCCACGCTGGGCGGCTGCGCCACGGTGCAAAAGCCGCCAGCCATCAATTTCGACGAGGCGCCCGCAGCCGTGCAAACGGTTGAACCATCGGCGCCCGTCAGCGTCGTTGAAATACCGCAGGTGCTGCCGCTGCCGGGTCAGCTGAAGCCGGTCGGTAGGGACGGGGCGGCCACGCCCGACTTGGCCGATCCAGCCTCGCGCGTGAACGCCGCCAACGCCGCCGCGCGCATGCAGCCGGTGAGGAACGGTTTCATCAACGCCATCCAGGCCTACCCGTTCGTCGAGGGGGCGCTTTACCAGGTTTATACCGCGCCGGGACAGATCACCGACATCAGCCTGCAACCGGGCGAACAACTCGTGGGTCCCGGCCCCGTTGCTGCCGGCGATACGGTCCGCTGGATCATCGGCGACACCGAAAGCGGTGTCGGCGCGTCGCGGCAGGTCCACATCCTCGTCAAGCCGACGCGCGCATTGTTGATGACGAACCTCGTCATCAACACCAACTTGCGCACCTACCACATTGAGCTGCGCTCCACCGAGAAGACCTACATGGCGTCGGTCTCGTGGCAGTATCCGCAGGACCAGCTCATCGCGCTGCATCGCCAGAATGCTGAAGCCAGGGCCGCCGAACCCATGGCGTCGGGCATCGATCTCACCCGCGTCAATTTCCGCTACGAGATTGCGGGCGATCGTGCGCCGTGGAAGCCGTTGCGGGCATTTGACGATAGCCGCCAGGTCTTCATCGAATTCCCGCGCGGTGTTGCTCAAGGCGAGATGCCGCCAATCTTCGTGGTCGGCCCCGAAGGCAGCACGTCCGAGCTGGTGAACTATCGGGTCCGGGCCAACTACATGATCGTCGATCGGCTGTTCGCGGCTGCGGAACTGCGCTTCGGCTCCGGCAAGCGCCAGCAGCGGGTCCGGATCTCCCGGACCGACGGGAGGCCGGCATCGTGAGCGAACAACATGAACCCGGAAGGGAGAATGGTACCGTGGCGCAGGACACTGCCCCGCCGGAAACGGAAGACGAGGACGGCGCGCTGCCGCTCGTTAGCGAGCCGGTCGCCCGTATGCGGCTGCGGCCCGAGCCGCCCCGTGTGACCCGCCTGTCGCGCAAGGTGCTGGCTGGGGTTGGTATCGTGACGGGCCTCGGTATTGGCGGCGCGCTGATCTACGCACTCCAGGTCCAGCATGGCGGCAAGGCGGCCGAAGAACTGTACACGACGGATGGGCGCAGTGCGCCTGATGGCCTCGCGGGACTGCCAAAGGATTACGGCGCTGTCCCGCGACTTGGGCCACCGTTGCCTGGGGATCTTGGGCGCCCGATACTTAATGCGCAAAACGGCAGTCAGCCCGTACCTGTACCGGGTATGGCGCAGCCGGTTGCCGCGCCTGCTGGTCCCGACCCTGAAGTCCAGCGCCGCTATCAGGAATTGGAGGCGGCCCGAACGGCTCGCCTGTTCTCTGCTTCCCAGGCGGTTTCCGGCAACGTGTCGCCTTCGGTTCCAGCGGCGGCCACGACAGACTTGGCAGGGCTTGGCCTCGCGCCGCAGCCGGCCACACCAACGGCGCAAGACCGGCAACTGGCTTTCCTTGGACAAAGCCCCGAAAAGCGCACAGTCGCGCCAGATCGGGTCATGGCACCAGCCTCCGCCAACGTCCTTCAGGCGGGCGCAGTCATTCCCGCCGCCCTGATCACTGGCATCCGCTCCGACGTGCCGGGGCAGATCACGGCGCAGGTCACGCAAAACGTCTACGATAGCCCCACAGGCCGCATCCTCCTGGTGCCTCAAGGGACCCGGATCATCGGCCAGTATGACAGTGGCGTCGGTTTCGGTCAGCGCC
Source organism: Pseudonocardia sp. TMWB2A (assembly GCF_017312135.1). Classification (NCBI taxonomy): domain Bacteria; kingdom Bacillati; phylum Actinomycetota; class Actinomycetes; order Pseudonocardiales; family Pseudonocardiaceae; genus Pseudonocardia; species Pseudonocardia sp. TMWB2A. The sequence goes on along the minus strand of NZ_QKQY01000001.1, from coordinate 2,793,725 downwards.
GGGTCTTGCTGGTCTGGAACCGCCTCATCATGCCCGACGGGCGCTCCATCGTTCTTGAGCGGCAACCCGGCGCCAATGCCGAGGGCTACGCGGGCCTGGAAGATGGCGTCGATTTCCACTGGGGCGAGATGTTCAAGGCCGCGGCGCTTTCGACGCTGCTTTCGGTGGGCGCCGAGGCAGGAACCAGCCAGAACGAGAGCAGCCTGGTGCAGGCACTGCGATCTGGGGCCTCGAACAGCATCAGCCAGACCGGCCAGCAGATCGTCAGCCGCCAACTCGGCATCGCGCCTACTCTGACTATCAGACCGGGATTTCCGGTGCGGGTGATGGTCACGCGCGACCTCGTGCTCGAACCCTATGGAGGCTGAGATGACAAAGCTGAAACTTGGCCTGATCGCGGACGACAAGCCGGTCAAGGTCACACTGGAGCTGCCGGCAAACCTCCACCGCGATCTCGTCGCCTATGCAGCGATACTCGGCCGCGAGGCGGGGCATGTGACCGCGGATCCGATCCGTTTGATCGTGCCGATGCTTGAGCGCTTCATCGCTTCGGACCGGGGCTTTGCCAAAGCCCGGCGCGATGTCGAACGCCGAAACGGCGAATGATAGCCTGACTGGCTTGTCCGAAAATCCGCATGCATATTTTGGACACCGAACACTCGACATGATCAGCGTTGGTCCTCTCGATAGCAAAAGGCCCTAAGGGTCGCTTTCTCCCTTTTCGGGGAACAGGAAACTGAAGGCGGATTGTTCGACGGTGCTGGTCATGGATCGGGCCAAGTCGAGAAGGCCCGCCAGCGCGGGGTTGTCATTGCCAACTGACCAAACTCCGCAGAAGGGGAGAACTTCATCCTCAATGGGTCTGAACACAACGCCGGGGAACTGTGCCCCAGTGGTGGCCTCGCTCGTGACCGTTAGTCCGCGCCCGAGTGCCACCAATTGCATCAGATTGTCCCGCCCAACCAGATGCTGATGGATGTCTGGGTGCCTTCCAAGACCGGCAAGTCGCTGAACCAGATAGTCGTGGATTTCTTCTCCCGGTGCAGCCTCGCTCACCATGAACGGCTCATGGGCCAGATCCTCGAAATTGACCTTGAGATCGCTGGCGCGGGGATGATGCGTGGGCAGAACCGCGAAAATTCGTTCCGACCAGAGATGCTGACTGGCACAGTTCGGCCAGGGACCGGCGCCTGTAATGAAGGCGACGTCCAACTGGTGCTGTCGGATCGCCGCCAAATGCTCGGCCGGATTGCCGTCGATGAAGGTGAGTTGGACCGCCGCATGTCGCTCGCCGAATGCCTGCACCAGCTCGGAAAGAAACCCCGAAGCCAATGACGAGAATATCCCGATTGTCAGATGGCCGTCATCTCCGCGACCGATGGCTGAGACTTCAGCCTTCGCTAGGCCAATCTCTGACAACGCTTTGCGCCCACGCTGGACGAATTGCTTGCCCGCATGTGTCAGCTTTACGCCGCCTGGAGAGCGGATGAAGAATGCCGTGCCCAGTCGATCTTCAAGATCACGAATCCGGCGGCTGACAGCCGACTCCTGAATGCCAAGAGCTGCCGCAGCGCGGCGGAAGCTGCCATGGTCTGCGGCAGCGACCACATAGCGGATGTGCCGCAATTCAATGCGCGATCCGGGCAGTATAGACTCCTTGTCTCTACATTTATCCCCGTATCGAAGTCTGCAGTTAACCGGGTATTTGAGGAAGTAAAAGCCGAGATCGACAATCACCACCGGTATAAATTTTTACTTCTCCAGTAAGGTTCTCCGAGATTCGATCTTCGGGATGATCATGTAAGTACACTGAGGAACCCCGCTGCTCCACGCCGTAAATTTTTGGCATCTCGCCTTTTCGGCCGTGATCGAAGTCTTGGCCGCCGATGGTCAGCGCAAGGATGTAGCCAGTTGGGACAATGATGGACGTGGGCCAGAGTTCTACCGCCAGCTCGTAAATCTCTCCCTGAATCACGGGAGTTGCAGCTTCGTGTTTATACCAAGGCCGCCAAGGCAAACTCCGTGAAGGGTCAAGGTCTCGGTGCGAAGCCCGCAACCAGCCCTGAGTTACCGGAGCGTTTGGTTCTACTGCTCCGGTGAAGAGCACCTCATTTCCCGTCGGGTCAAATAGGCGTAACGTAACGAAAAGATCGATCTCCTTTGCCGTTGTAGAAGCAAATATAGTGGCGCACAGCGGACCTGTTATCTCCATCTCCCGTTCAAACGGCATAGTTCTGAAAATTACTTCTTCTGCCATCTGATCGTATTCTACGCTTCCCGACACAACCGCCATTTTCTCGCTCAACGCTAGAGCGAGGCTGTCCAGGTAAAATTCTGTCCAACAAGTCTCCGGAAGGGGCCATCCGCGGGTATGGCGCGTAAGGAACCCGTTAGGCGTGCGCAGCTGCAATTGTACGGCAGGTTGATCTTCCCAGCCGTTTTTACGACCTTTCAGAACATGGTCGAAAAACTGAAGCTGGAGCCTGAAACCATAGTCTGTGTAGAATTCGGTCCAGTGTTCCAGTCCATGCATTTCCAGCCACTTTTGCGTCGATCCTGCTTGAAGATAGCCTTCCACATTCCCGCGCAGGTGAAGGCCTTGCCCACCCCAGTTACCACAAGACAGCAATGGCACTTCAATTCGAGACAGGTCCGGCATTCTCTCGCGAAACCAGTCATCAATAAATTCGTGGGACAGCTGATCGCGCTCAATATCCGTGCGATTGGCAACAAGGTTCGCTGCATCCAAGGTGATATCGCCGGCAATGGGCTTTCCGGTGGCGCGGGATACGGGGCCATTCGCTCCTAAGCCATATTGGACGGTTTCCACCTGCTTTGGGTACCACCTCGCCCAGAAGGTGCACATCATACCCCCGTGGCGCACAGCATCCCGATAGTAATCAGACGCGCCTTCGAAAGGGCAAATTGCAGCAAGATGAGGGGGCCGGGTAGCAGCGACCTGCCACTGGTTCATGGCGTAATAGGAAACGCCCAAGAGGCCGATCTTTCCTGTCGACCATGGCTGTACACCTGCCCATTCGATACAGTCGTGATAGTCTCTAGTTTCGCGCGGAGAAAACGGATCAACATAACCTGGTGACTGTCCGGTCCCCCGCGAGTCAACTCTGATAACTACATATCCCTCTGGGACCCAGCGCTCTGGATCAGCTGTTTCCCAATTGGCATGTCGTCCGCTAGTGTTGCGCAGAACTTCGGGATGACCACGCGTGAGCATCTCCCACTGGGCTGGATATCCGTCTGCGAAGTGTAGTCCTTTTGCATAAGGTCCGTAGGTCATCAGAACTGGATAGCGGCCGACGTGCAAAGGCCTAAAGACATCGGCGCGAAGGAGCACGCCGTCGTCCATCTTGATGGCGACATCGCGTTCGATGATCATGCCTTCGGCATGTTCGACGACGTGTTCCATGATTCTATTAACCTCTTGTAACTATCAAAATTTCTTGCCGACCTTAAGTCCGTAGGTCCGAGGCGGAAGATACTGCGCAATAATGAACGCGCCGGTCGTTCCGCTCGTTACGATAGACCCGGCCTTTACATCCGTGTCCGCGATGTTGTTAATAAAGGCGCTAACATACCAATCACTGTCGGCATCGTAGCGAACGCTGGCGTTCAATAAAGAATACGGCTTCTGACTATTAGTATTGTTATTGAACGGCGAGAAATAAACGCGAGACGACGTAAAAATCTCGCCGCGCATTGTTAAGTCGCCATTGGACACGGGCAGCCGATATTCACCGCCAATCTTACCTGTCCATTTCGGCGCGTTTGATAGAAGGTTGCCTCTCAGATCAAGCGGGAGCGCAGGATTGATGGCCGGGTTTGCCGACGTATACTGAGTAAACCGCGCATGATTGTAGGCCGTGAATCCGTCAAACGAGACCCGAGGCGAAACGGTAAGACGAACCTCGGCTTCAACACCGTCAACCTTGGCCGATCCAGCATTACGTACAATTGTCGCGACACCCTGAACCTGCCCGACCTGAAGGTTCGAGTAGTCGTAATGATAGGCCGATATATTGGTAGTGAGCGCGCGTCCGAACCAGTTAGCCTTGAGGCCAAATTCATAGCTCCAAATCGTTTCTGGATCAAAGGCGGGCGTCACAGCACCGACTGCAAAACCTCCGCTCTTGAATCCCTTTTGGGCAGTAACATAGATTAGCTTGTTTGGCGCGAGCTGATATCGCAATCCGAACTTAGGTGTAAACGAGCTAAATTTCGCCCTGTCCGGGAGGCCAAGGCAGGTCACACACGGCACATCCGAGCTGGGCGAACCTTGCCTACCAACCATGTTCAGCGGGCCATTGGTAAATGTGTATTCATCGTCAATGTGTTTCCGTTCCTTTGAATATCGGGCACCCAAAGTCGCGGTGAGATCTGATGTCAGGTGATAACTCGCCTCACCAAATACGGCGTAGGCGTCGGTTGTAAGTACGCCTCCCTGAAAATATCGCGAGAGTGTCGTGATAAATGGCGGAAAATGTCCATTAGCCCGCGCGAAGTTGCGTTCATGAAAGTAATAAACGCCACCGACCCAGTCCATATTTCCTGTCGTCCCGCTAACTTGAAGCTCTTGTGAGAACGTTTTGTAGTTCTCTTCCCGAGTCAGGAATGCACCAGGCTGCGCCGTTCCATCAAAGTCGAACTGATAGTAGGAATTGCCCTCACGGTAGGCGGTGATGGCGCTGAGATCTGCAAAGGGAAGCTCGATCTTCGTTGTCAACGAGACGCCGTAGGATTCGGGGCGGTTAATCGGCTGTGTGTCGTTGCTTACATCGCGCGGATCGGTAGGTACGGTATAACCACGGCTGGTACCCGCATTGGGACCACAAACACCGATGACGCAACCGGCAAAGTGCACAGCATAGGCATTATCGTCCCGTTTGAAATAGTCGCCCTCCAGCAGGAAGTTGACTGTGTCCGAAGGACGAAATTCGAGCATTCCGCGCAACGCCCGGCTTTTCAGGTCGTCAATCCGGCTATCGTTGGCAATGTTAGTACCCCACCCGTCTCTCTGCTCTATCTTGGCTGATACGCGAGCGAGCAACTTGTCGCCAGCCAGGGGGCCGCTAACGGCGCCCTCAATGGCGAGTGAGTTATAATTGCCGTAGGAAAGGTCGATATAACCAGTCACGTCTTGTGTGGGCTTGCGCGAGATGATGTTAATCGCGCCGCCCGTGGCGTTACGTCCATAAAGTGTGCCCTGCGGTCCGCGTGCGACCTCGATTCGTTCGATGTCGAAAAGACCTGACAGCGCTCCCAAAGGACGTGACTGATACACACCGTCACTATGGATTGCGACGCTTCCTTCCGCACCTGCAGTAACAATGTCGAAGCCGATCCCCCGGATTGAGACGACCCCCGAGCTGTTGCGCGGAGAAATGTTCACATTGGGGATTGAAGTCTGGATATCTGCCAGATTAGTGACAGGCGAACGCTGCAAGGCGGCGCCGTCAAAAGCCGAAATTGACATCGGAATGTCCTGCAGACGCTCCGACCGTCGTTGAGCGGTGACGACGATGTCACCTGTTGCTTGCTCATCCGTATTTTCATTGCTGCTCGGCTGCAGTGGTTCCATCATTGCTTGCGCGCCCGCTGATGCGGGAACTAGGAATGCCAGTGTGGCGACACCAATAATAAGGTTGTCACGTAAGATATTCATTTTCCTCTCCCTGCTTTTCATTGAAAGTCACTGCGTGATGTTCAGAAGTTGACCTGATCGCTGCCTTTGAGGCTTAATATCTGACGCGTGTCCGCCGGCGTCGCGACCTCAAGCGAAAGTTCTTCAATGACCCGTCGAATTTTGCGCACTTGGTCGGCATTGCTCGCGGCAAGTTCCCTCCGACCGAGATAGAGGCTATCCTCGAGACCAACGCGCACGTTGCCACCGAGCGTCGCGGCCATCGTTGTAAAGGGGATTTGACGGCGTCCAGCGGCGAGTACTGACCAGACGTAAGCATCGCCAAAAAGTCGATCGGCAGTTTCCCGCATGAACATGAGATTGGAGGCATCGCTGCCAATGCCGCCCAGCACTCCAAAAATCGACTGGACAAAAAAGGGCGGCTTAATCAGTCCGCGATCAAGAAAGTGAGCCAACGTATAAAGGTGGCCTATGTCATAGCACTCGCACTCGAAACGCGTGCCATGACCTTCCCCTAGCGCCTGCAGAATATAGGCGATGTCACGAAACGTGTTACGAAAGATAAAATCATCAGTCCCGCGCAAGTAAGGCTCTTCCCATTCAAACTTCCACTGATGATAGCGGTCGGCCAAGGGGAATATTCCAAAATTCATCGAACCCATGTTGAGCGAACACATTTCCGGAGCAAATTTAAGAGGTCCTGCGAGCCTCTCCTCGACTGTCATATTAAGTGCGCCGCCGGTGGTGATATTAAGAACAGCATCAGTTGCCTGCCGCAGTTGAGGTAGGTAGGCCATGAAGTGCTCAACCTTGGGTGAGGGACGGCCATCCTTCGGGTCACGAGCATGTAAGTGCAGCACCGCTGCGCCAGCCTCTGCAGCCGCGATACCCTCGTCCAAAATTTGCTGCGGCGTCCAGGGCAGCGCGTCGGACATAGTCGGCGTGTGGATGCCGCCGGTGAGCGCGCAGGTGATGATGACTTTGGAGGTATTCATGCGGGATCCTCGTCAATAATAGCGACAGCGCGCGTCCACCCGGCAGAAGCGCCTTTGATCTTCACGGGGAAACAGGAGACGAAAAAGGGCGTGCTATCTGGCAAGCTTTCCAGATTGTGCAGTTTTTCGAGATGACAGTAACCGTGATCGATCCCGACTCGATGCCCTTCCCAGATCAGTGAGGCATCTCCAGATTCTGCGACCCGTTCCTTCGTGTGGACAAACGGCGCGTCCCAACTCCAAGCATCTGTGCCGGTCAAGCGTACGCCGCGTTCGATCAAATAGAGCGTCGCTTCCCGGCCCATACCGCAACCGGCGCTAACATAGTCATCCATGCCGTACCGTTTTCCCGCGCGGGTGTTCACAAGCACGATGTCATAGGGTCGGAGCGTGTGTCCGATACGAAGCAACTCGGCTTCGACGTCAGCAGCGCGAACAACGTAGCCGTCGGCGAAATGACGAAAGTCGAGTCTTATTCCTGGCCTAAAACACCAGTCGAGTGGCACCTCGTCGATCGTGATCGCCCGCGCCCCGCCGTCCATGGTTGAGGCAAAGTGATAAGGTGCATCGAGATGCGTACCGTTATGAGTATTCAGGCGTAGCCACTCAATCGCCCAACCTTCTCCTTCCGGCAAATCTGACGACGTCACGCCAGGAAAGAAGCTGATCATCTCGGACGCTGTCTGCAGGTGATTGCGGTATTCAATCTCCGGCCGGAACCCTGGGGGATCTGAGGCGATGCCACTTTCTATCGTGCATGAAAGGTCGATAAAACGACGCATTTCTATAATCCTCATCCCACGTTCGAACACGCCCATCGCACGCGCGTGCGCTTGCTATGGCGGCTAACCCTTGCTACCCGTTACACGGCTGTATAACTGACTTATACGTTCGTGTAATTTCTCTGTCAAGGAGTGCAGATGGCGTCGGCAATTGATACAAAAACCCGCATAATCGACGCTGCGGAGCGACTTTTCGCCGACTCCAGCTTCGATGCGGTGGCAGTGCGGGACATCATGAAGGAAGCGCAAGCGAACCTAGGACTCATGAAATACTATTTCGAGTCGAAGGAGGCTCTGGTTGAGGAAGTCATCGCGCGACGCGCAGGGATATTAAACGCTGAACGACTCCAGCGGCTAAATCGTTTCGCGGGAACGCCCGAAAGCTCGATCAAGCGCGTAATCGATGCGATCGTAGACCCTTATTTCGAAATGATGATGCAGCCTGAACCCGGGTGGCACTCCTATGGCCGCTTGATAGCACAAATGGCGCAGTCGAAGCGTTGGAACGATCTCATACACAAATATTTCGATGAGATTTCCGGAAAATTGATTGATGAGTTGGAGCGCCTTACGCCTCATACATCAAGAGACGATGTGACGCGTTTTTTTCTTTTTGCTATCGGCGCTCAACTTAACTTCTTCTCAATTAACGGCCGCTTGCGATCGCTAACAAATGGAGCGATATCTGACGAAGACCTGGAGGGAGGCGTTGAACATCTAAAAAGGTTTCTCGTGAGCGGATTGACCGGTTCTCTCTCTTCCTAATCTGAGGTTATGACATCGACTGACACCAGAAGATAGCGGTGGCCGCTAGTGTTGCAGGGAAAAAGGACCATAATACACTGGTCGGAGCGGGTGGTGAGACGCCAGAAGCCTTGATGGCATTCTACAATCAGCCTATCTATGGCGAAATGGCCTGCAGTCCGAATTTGATTATGCCCGAGTGTATAATCCGGATCGGAGGTCGAACAATAGGTTTAGCCCGATCATACGGGCGCGTGAGTTAGTGTAGATATTTAGGTCTTTTCGCGAGAAGCGCCTCGCTGCAGTATAGTGGCAATTTCTTCCGATGTCCGCGCCACTGCCAATCGCAGGGCCTCATCCACATGGATATAGCCCTGCGTCACCGTCTGTGCGGCATGCCCAAGCATGGCGGCTATCGTCAGTTCGGAAAAGCCAAGATCGCCCGCGACGCTGCCGAAGGTATGCCGCAGTGTATGCGGAGTTGCGTAGGCAATTTTGGCGATAGTGCATAGACGACCGAGGCAATCCCGGGCCGTAGTGATCGGGCCATCCGTTCCCGCAGACGGAAATACGTAGGGATTGGTGGCGACCGAGGGCTGCTCCTGTATCAATGAAATCGCGGGAGCACCGATCGCACGAAGTTGAGCGTCGCCTTTGGTGTCTGGGAACGCCACGTAGCCCCCTCCGGCGTTCAGCCAGTCGCGTCGCATGGCTTGCCCCTCCTGACGCCGGAAGCCGGTCAGCAACAGCAGCTTGATGATGGCAATCCCCACCGGGTTTTCGCCATGACGCTCTGCCACGACCATGGCCGCCCCCAGATCTTCGATCTCGGCAACACTCAAACGACGCTTTTTCTTGTTAGTCGCGAGTTTACGGGCGCCCTTGGTAGGGTGTTCCTTCAGCAATCCCTTGTGCTTCGCATGGCCAAGCACACTTTGAAGCGTACTTACCACGCGGGGAGCGACTCCTGCGCCGCCAGTGCTGACGCCGCCGCGACCGCCCGTGCGCGGTTTCGCCGTTTTTCCATTTACGACGTCTGCCTGCATAGTCTCGACGTCAGCGACCGTCAGATGGCGCGCTTTGCGCTGACCGACCAGGGGCTTGATGTGTGACTTGATCCGGCTCTCGTCCATATTGAGCGTCGAGGCCTTGATGGGCCTGTTGCGTCGCCCCAGAATGCGGCCGGCACGGGCCTCTTCCAGATACCAATCACACAACTCGGCAACGGTGACATCCTTGCGAGCTTGGACCACTGCCTCAGCAGGGTCGCCGCCAGCTGCAACTTCACCAAGCTTAATCTTGGCCAAATCGCGCGCTTGCTCGACAGTGAAAATGCCATACCGGCCGAGCTTGACCCGGCGAGAACGCTCATCGACGTTGCGATACTGGATGACAAAGGTTTTCGCCCCGGATGCCCCAACGCGGATCCCAAACCCCCGAGTTTCAGTATCCCAGTGGAAGGTTTGTCCCTTCGGGGGAATCGGCAGGGCGTCGATCGCCTTCTTGGTGAGTTTTGCCATGTCCGCTTCGATCCTGCGTCTACCGCTTGCTTACGCGGATCGCTTCTAGACCAAAAGTAAGCAATACGTAAGCAGAAAAGGGCGTTCACTCGGCGGAAATCGGATAGTACGGCGAAAATGGTATTTCATAACATATTGAATATGCAGCTATATCGTGTCATCTCGAGCCATGGCGTAAGGCAATTTCATGATTGCCAAGGTTGGGGTCGAGGGTTCGAATCCCTTCGCCCGCTCCAGATATCTTGCATAATTTCTATTACTAGATAGCAGCGCCTGATGGCGTACGTTACCGCTAGGTTAACGGGAGCGTCGCTCTGTGCTGGCAAGTTTGGCGGGAAATTGCTAACCCGCACAGGATGAAGAAGATTGCTGCTGTTTTGATGCTTGCGGCCGCGCTTGGCGGGTGCCGCAATGCCGCTCCGACTTATGACCATGCCGCGACATTGGTGGAAAAAGGTGATCTGGGTGCGGCGCGGGTCGAGCTTATGAATCTGCTCCAGAAAAGCCCCGGTAACGTCCGCGCGCTCGCGCTGATGGCGCGGGTGCAACTGGCGGGCGGCGACGGCGTGGGCGCGGAAAATACGTTGAAGCAGTTGGCCGCCAAACAAGCCCTCACCTCCGCCCAGCGCGGGCAAATGGCCGAAGCCTTGATGCTGCAAGACCGGTGCGACCGCGTCGACCAGATGAAGGATCCGGCGAGCGGCCCCGAAGCGGACGTGCTGCGTATCCGCATTAGCTGCGCGATTGCGGCAGGCGATAGCGCCAAGGCGGGCACGCTTGTCGCGCTGGCCGAAAGCCGGTTTGACGATAATGGCCCGCTCACCGTGATCCGCGGGCGCTATGCGGTTGCGCGCGGCGATTTTGACGCAGCGCGCAGCCTGTCGGCGCTGGCGATCGAGCGGCTGCCCAAGGATTTTGACGCGGCCTTGCTTGGCGGGCAGGTTGCGCTCATTGACGGCGACTATACCCGCGCGCTTGCCGAATTCGACCGCGCGGCCAAGCTTAATCCGGTGAGCCTTGCGCCGCTATTTGCCAAAGGTCTGTTGCTCGCCGAACTGAACCGCAAGCCCGAACTCGACGCGCTCATCGCGCACGCGGAAAAAATCGGTGCCAATCGCGGCGAGGTGCATTTGCTCAAGGGCGAATCCGCCTTTCTCGCTGGTGATATGCACGAGGCGCAAAATGAAGCGACCGCCGCGCGCAAGATTTTAGCAGGCAATCCGTCGCTGCGGATGCTCGAAGCGCGCATCGCGATGAAGCAGGGCAATGACGGAATTGCGGTGCAGCAACTCGCGCAACTGGTGCGCAGCCAGCCCGGCTATGCGCGCGCGCGGCTGTTGCTGGCCGAAGCGCAATATAAGACCGGCGATGCCAAGGCGGCCGCCGAAACCTTGCGGCCCGCGGCCATGCTAGCCAACGCACCGCGCGCCTATGTCGCGGCGATGGCGACCTATGCCAAGGCCGCCAAACTTCCCGACGCCGATGCCTTTGCCGCGCGCGCCAAATATCCTTCGCCCGCGCGTCTTGCCGATGCGCTGGTCGAAGCGGATGCCGCGATGCAGCGGCGCGATTGGCAAGGGGCCGCGCTGCGCTATGAGGCTTTGCTTACCGAAACGGGACAGCCCAATGCGGTGATGCTCAACAATCTCGGCTGGGCGCAGTTTGAACTGGGGCAGCATGACAAGGCGGTCGCCACGCTCAAAAAAGCGGTCGATACCGCGCCCGATAATGCGTCGGCGCGCGACAGCTATGGCTGGGTGCTGTGGAAATCGGGCAAGGATAAAGCAGGCGGCATCGCGCAATTGCGCAAAGCCGCAACGCTAGCGCCCGACAATAAGGCGATTGCCGCGCATCTGAGCGAGGCGAGCGCGCGGCCGAACTGACGGCGCAGGCATTGCATTACAAGGATTAAGCAGACCATAAAAAACGCCGGAAAGCGTGATGCTCTCCGGCGTTTCTGTCCGTTTCGTTTAAAGCTTGCGGCCTTATCAGGCTTGCTGCGCGCCTTGCATCTTGCGGCGACGGCCAAGCGCCCAACCCATGCCGAGAACGCCGACCGCGAACAAGCCGACCACGCCGGGTTCCGGCACTTGCGTGCCGCCCGAGGTCGATCCGCCGCTGCTGGAAACCACCGTACCGGTGCCGACAGCCGAGCTAACCGAACCTGCGCCCGTAATGGACTGGTAGCGCACAAAGAAATCGTCGAGCGTCAGCGAGGTCAAAGGCGATGCGAAATTGAGCTTCAACGTGCCCGAGCCGCTTTGCCCCATAGTGACGCCGCCACCGCCGCCGCCAGCACAGCTATTGCCGCCGCCGCCTGCTTTGAAGCACACGTCCACGGTTCCGACATTGGGAACATTCCCGCCAAGCGCGGTTTTCGTGAAGGTGCCGGTCGATGTGGCACCGGCAATTTCCGGATTGGTGTTGAAACCGAAGCCGGAAATGCGCGCGGTGTCGATCGGGTCGACCGAGTCATTATTGATGACATAGGAAAAGCCGTAGCTGTTCGAGGTCACGTTGGTCAGCGTAAAAATTGCCGAACCGAGCAGGCCTGCGACCGTACCGTCACCGGTAAAGCCGTTAAAATTGACGGTGAAGCTGTTGCCCACATTGGCCGAGGAGAGCAAAATCGGTTCCGCTGCTGCGGGGGCCGACAAAGCTGCAAGGGTCAGAACGATAGCCGCACGAAAGCCCAATTTGTTCATCTTGAAATTTCGGGCCTTGGCGGCCCGCCCCGTTGTTAAAAGCCGGAATCTTTTGCTATTCCGGCCATGATTCTCGAAATGATTAAGATGCCTTTACCGTATTATCGTGGGAATTGCGACTCTTGACAGGATATAAAAAGAGTAAATTTCTGTCTCTATCGGGGACAGGTTCAAGTCCTTAACCGGCCGAGAAATCCGCGTGTGCGCAAAATGGCGTGCGCGCAATTATGCCCCGGCGCACCGGTGACACCGCCGCCCGGATGGGTGCCCGACCCGCACATATAAAGCCCCGAAAGCGGCCCTTTATAGCTGCCATGTCCCAGCACCGGCCGCGCCGCCCACATCTGGTCGAGCGACAAATGGCCGTGCATGATGTCGCCATTGACGAGGCCGAATTTACGCTCCAGCCCTTTGGGCGAAAGGATCATCCGGCCAAGAACCGATGCGCGGAAGCCCGGCGCATAATGTTCCACCGTGTCGAGGATGGTGTCCGCAGCCGCATCTTCATAATCGTCCCAATCTTTGCCGTCCGGCAATTGCGGCGCGAATTGCTGGCAGAACAGGCTGGCGACATGCTGGCCCTCAGGGGCTAAGCTGTCATCGACAGTCGAGGGGATAAGCATTTCGACAATCGGCGCCCGTGACCAGCCTTGCGCTTTGGCCGACACAAAGGCGCGGTCCATATAATCGAGCGTCGGTGCGATGATGATGCCCGACCGGTGATGCTCGCCGGGTTCGGGAAGGCAGGTGAAGGTTGGCAGTTCGCGCAGCGCGACATTCATACGGAAAGTGCCGCTTCCGACTTTGAAGCCTTTGATGCGGCGTAAGAAATCCTCCGGCAAATCACCTGGCGCGATCATGCGTTCATAGAGGAGTTTCGGCCCGACATTGGCGATAATGCGCGGGGCAATGATTTCCGCGCCGCTGCCGAGCTTCACCCCCACCGCCTTGCCGCCATCGACCAGCACCCGCGCGACCGGCGTTTCGAGGCTGATTTCGACCCCCGCCGCGCGGCAGACATCGGCCATGATTGCGGTAATCCGCCCCATGCCGCCGACACTATGGCCCCATGCGCCCTTATTCCCGTTCACCTCGCCAAACACATGGTGGAGCAGCACATAGGCGCTGCCCGGCGTATCGGGCGAGGCATAATTGCCGACCACCGCATCAAAGCCGAACGCCGCCTTGACCGCATCGCTTTCAAACCAGCCATCGAGAAAATCGCGCGCCGATTTGGTGAACAGGTCCAGCACATCGCGCTGCGCCTCCAGCGAAAGCCGCGCGAGCATCCGGCCCTGTTGCGCACCCGTCAGCAAGGTGCGCATCCCTTCCCCGGCATTGGGCGGGATTTGCAAAGCCAACCCGCGCAGCACATCGGCAACCCGCTCCAGCATCGCATAATAGGCCGGAAGCGCGGCCGCATCCTTGGCCGAAAAACGGCGGAACTCGGCTTGTGTGCGTTCCAGCCCGCCACCTAGCTTCAGATAATCGCCATTTTCTTGCGGCAGAAAATTGGAGATGGGCCGCTCGATCACCCGATAGCCATGATCGGCTAGCCGCATATCGGCAATTACCTTGGGCTGGAGCAGGCTCACTGTATAGCTTGCAACCGAATTGCGGAAACCGGGATGGAATTCTTCCGTCACCGCCGCGCCGCCAATCACGTCGCGCGCCTCCAATATCCGCACTTTAAGGCCCGCCCGCGCCAGATAAAAGGCGCACACCAGCCCGTTATGCCCGCCCCCGATAATCAGCGCATCATAGCCCATCGGCCCCGTCCCTTGTCCGGCTGCTTCACCATCTCCCCTTTAGAACGGTGCGTTGCTTTGCGCAAAGCGGGGGATTTTGTGCAGGTGCAGCATTGCAATTCACCAAATCTATATTGCAGCAATTGCACGTGTCATTCCGTGTAACCTGTCCTATGGAGAGGGGCATGGTTGAGTCGGATACAGCCCTGCTGCTCGCGCGAATACAATTCGCTTTCACCGTCAGTTTCCACTTTCTTTTCCCCGCTTTCTCCATCGGCCTTGCGAGCTTCCTCGCGGTGCTGGAAGGCTTGTGGTTGAAAACCGGTAACGCCGTTTATGACAGCCTCTACCGCTATTGGCTCAAAATCTTTGCGGTCGTGTTCGGCATGGGCGTGGTGTCCGGCATTGTCATGTCTTATCAGTTCGGCACCAACTGGTCGGTCTTTTCGGACAAGGCGGGGCCGGTCATCGGGCCGCTCATGGCCTATGAGGTGCTGACCGCTTTCTTCCTTGAAGCAGGCTTTCTGGGCGTCATGCTGTTCGGCAAGGAAAAGGTCGGTAAAACCCTCCATTTTGGCGCCACTTTGGCGGTCGCCATCGGCACCTTCATTTCCGCTTTCTGGATCCTGTCGGTCAATAGCTGGATGCAGACGCCGACCGGCTTTGCGATCAATGATGTCGGCCAATTTGTCCCCGCGCATGGTTGGTGGGACATTGTGTGGAACCCCAGCTTTCCCTATCGCCTCATCCATACGGTCATCGCCGCCTATCTGACCACCGCCTTTGCGGTGGGCGCGGTGGGCGCGTGGCATCTCCTCAAGGACCGCGCCAATGAAGGCGCGCGCAAAATGTTTTCGATGGCGATGTGGATGGCCGCCCTCGTCGCGCCGGTGCAGATTTTCATGGGCGATATGCACGGGCTTAATACGCTTGAGCATCAACCCGCCAAGGTGATGGCGATGGAAGGCCATTATCAAAGCCATCCGGACGGTGCGCCGCTCATCCTGTTCGGCATCCCCAACAGCAAGGAACAACGCGTCGATTATGCCATCGAAGTGCCGAAAATCTCCTCGCTCATTTTAAAGCATGACATGAATGCGCCGCTTGCCGGGCTGGATACGATCCCGCGCGAAGATCATCCGCCGGTTGGCATTGTGTTCTGGTCATTCCGCATCATGGTGGGCTTGGGCTTTGCGATGCTCGGCCTTGGCCTGTGGAGCCTTGTCGCGCGCTGGCGTAAATCCCTCTATGACTGGTCATGGCTGCACCGTGCGGCGCTGGTGATGGGGCCATCGGGCTTTATTGCGGTGCTGGCGGGATGGATCACCACCGAAGTCGGCCGCCAGCCTTGGACCATTTACGGCCATTTGCGCACCGCCCATTCGGCCTCCCCGCTCGATGCGCCCGCGGTTGCTATTTCGCTACTCGCCTTTGTGATCGTCTATTTCGCCGTATTCGGTGCAGGCGTGTGGTATCTGTTCAAGCTGGCGGCCAAAGCGCCGCAAATCGATGAACCATTGCCACAGGACGATCCGGCGCGCGCGGCAGGCATTACGCCCGCGCCCGCGTTGCTTGAGGGGGAACATCATCATGAGCGTTGATCTCACCATTGTCTGGGCGGTCATTATCGCCTTTGCGGTCGCCATGTATGTGGTGATGGACGGGTTCGACCTTGGCATCGGCATCCTGTTCCCCAGCATCAAGGTCGGCACCGAACGCGACACCGCGATGAACAGCATCGCGCCGGTGTGGGACGGCAATGAAACCTGGCTGGTGCTCGGCGGCGGCGGTTTGATGGCCGCTTTTCCGCTCGCTTATGCGATCATCCTGCCTGCGCTTTATGCGCCGCTTATCGCGATGCTGCTGGGGCTTATCCTGCGCGGCGTGGCGTTCGAGTTCCGCTGGCGCGACCCCGCCCATCGTCCAATCTGGGACATAAGCTTCTTCGCCGGTTCGCTCATCGCGACGCTCGCGCAAGGCATTACGCTGGGCGCATTGTTGCAAGGGATTGAAGTGACGGGCCGCGCTTATTCGGGTGGCTGGTGGGACTGGATGACCCCGTTCAGCCTGCTCACCGGCGTCAGTCTGGTCATCGGCTATGCGCTGCTCGGCTCGTGCTGGCTTATCTGGAAAACCGAAGGCGCATTACAGGATCATGCGTTCCGCTTTGCCCGTCCGCTGGGGATTGCATTGGTCGTCGCGATTGGCGCGGTGAGCCTTGCGACGCCCTTCCTCGAAGGCCAATATTATCACCGCTGGTTCGAATATCCGGGCATTATCGCAACCGCGCCGGTGCCGTTCCTGACCGCCATCGCAATTGCGGTGTTCCTGCGCAGTATTGTCAAAAAGCAAGAACGCGTGCCTTTCTTTTCCGCGCTCATCCTGTTCGGCCTGTGTTTGGTCGGCTTGGGTGTGTCGATGTGGCCCGATGTCATTCCGGGGCGTGTCACCATCTGGCAAGCCGCCGCCCCTTATGAAAGCCAGCTCTTCATGCTGGTCGGTGCCGCGGTGCTGGTGCCCATCATCCTTGCCTATACCGCTTGGGCCTATTGGGTATTCCGCGGCAAGGTCGATACTGCAGGCTATCATTGATGGCCGCGCCGGACGGGCCAGCCAGCGACGCCCCGCGCGGACGCACCAAATTGCGCCAGTTAGGCTGGTTCATCCTCATCTGGGCGTTGAGTGTTACAGCATTGGGCGTGGTCGGGTGGCTGATACGATTGGCGTTGAAGCCGTAAATTTATTCTACCGCCCCCCTAACCCTTTCGTCATTGCGAGCGCCGTAGGCGCGCGGCAATCCAGTGTTGCGCACTTCGACTCTGGATTGCCGCGCCGCTCCGCGGCTCGCAATGACGATGGTGTAGGGGTTATGTCAGCCGAACAGCTTGTCCGCATCGAGCGCGTAGAGCAATTGCGCACCACCGACCGCCTGCGCGGCGAGGCCCAAGGCTTCGGGGACAATACGGTCGAGATAGAAGCGGGTCGTCACCAGCTTGGCTTGGAGGAACGCATTGTCGGGATCATCGCCAAGCGCCGCCTTGGCGATCCCCGCCTCTTGCAGCATCAGCCAGCCGCAGGTCGCGACCGACAACATGGTGAGTAGCGGGTAGCTGCCCGCCAACTTGTCATCGACATTGGCCGAACGCATCCATTGCACGGTATGCGCGACCGCATCGGCCAGCGCGGCGAGGCCCTGTTCGGCGCCCGCATCTTTCTTGATGTCGGCAATCAAATTATCGAGCGCCGCGCCATTATCCATACTCATCTTGCGGCCGACAAGGTCCGCAGCCTGGATGCCGTTAGTGCCTTCATAGATGGGCGCAATGCGCGCATCGCGGTAGAATTGCGCCGCGCCGGTTTCTTCGATGAAGCCCATGCCGCCATGCACCTGAACGCCGATGCTCGACACTTCGCAACCGATGTCGGTCGCGTGCGCCTTGGCGAGCGGGATCAGCACATCGAGGCGGCTTTGCGCGCCATCAAGGCCGAGCGCCGCGCGGTCCACCTGACCAGCCGCATAATAAATCAGTGCACGCGCCGCTTCGGTCTGCGCTTTCATGCGGAGCAGCATCCGGCGCACATCGGGATGTTCGATAATCGCTACGGGGTTTTTGTCACCACTTCCGGCGCGCGGTGACTGGATGCGTTCTTTCGCATATTCCACCGCTTTTTGCGTCGCCGCTTCGGCAATCTGGATGCCTTGGTTGCCGACATTCAATCGCGCATTGTTCATCATCGTGAACATCGCCTTGATGCCACCAAATTCGCCGCCGATCAGCTCGCCGATACAATCGTCATTGTCGCCATAGGACATGACGCAGGTGGGCGATCCGTGGATGCCGAGCTTATGTTCGATCGAGACACAGCGCACATCATTGGGCGCGCCGATGCTGCCATCATCATTGACATGATGTTTGGGCACGATGAACAGCGAAATACCGCGCGTGCCTTCGGGCGCTCCGGGCGTGCGCGCCAGCACCAGATGGACGATATTGTCGGTCAGATCATGCTCGCCAAAGGTGATGAAAATCTTGGTGCCTTTAATCTTGTATTTGCCCGCATGTTCGCCTTCGGTGATCGGCGTTGCGGTGGTTTTGAGCGCGCCCACATCCGACCCGGCCTGCGGTTCGGTCAGGTTCATCGTGCCGTTCCATTCGCCCGACACAAGCTTGGGCAGCCACTTATTCTGCTGCTCCGGCGTGCCGTGATGGATGAGGCTTTCAATCGCGCCGGGGGTCAGGATATTGATGAGCGTGAAGCCCATATTGGCCGTCCCCAGATCCTCGATCAGCGCGGTATAAAGCGCATAGGGCAAGCCCTGCCCGCCAAAATCAACCGGACCGTTCAAGCCGCCCCAGCCATTGGCGACGAAATTCTGATAGGCCTGTTTGAAGCCCGGCGGCATGGTGACGGTGCCGTCCTGCCATTTGGGATTATGCGTGTCCCCCACGCGGTTGGTCGGCGCATATTCTTCCGCTGCAAATTCGCCAATACCGGTAAGGATCGCATCAACCATATCCGGCGTCGCATCGGCAAAGCGCGCATGGCTCGCCAGTTCGTCAATCTTGACGATATGGTCGAGAAGAAAGCGTTGTTCGCTGACGGGGGGCGTATAGGTCATGATTGATACTACTTTTCGTTGGAAAGGGAGGTGATTCGTTGGCTATAGCGTGGCATGGCCAGCGGCTCAAACCCCTACTTTGGTACCAAAATCATGCCCTATGATGTGGCAGCGATTGAGGAAGCTGCGCGTCTGCTGCTGGCCGGAGAGCCGGTCGCGGTGCCGACCGAGACAGTCTATGGCCTTGCCGCCGACGCGACCAACCCCCACGCCGTCGCGCGGATTTATGAAGCCAAAGGGCGCCCCAGTTTCAATCCGCTCATCGTCCATGTGCGCGACCGCGCGATGGCGGGGGAAATTGCGCATTTCGATGAACTGGCGGACAGGCTTGCCGCGCATTTCTGGCCGGGGCCGTTGACCTTGGTGCTGCCGCAGCGCGCAGGCCATAAGATTGCGCGCATCGCCACCGCAGGGCTGGGCACCATCGCGCTGCGCTGTCCTGCGCATCCTGCGATGCAGGCGGCCATCGCGGCAACGGGCCGCCCGCTTGCCGCCCCCTCCGCCAATGCCAGCGGGCGCATCAGCCCGACCAGCGCGGCACATGTCGTTGCAAGCCTTGACGGGCGCATCCCGCTGGTGGTCGATGCAGGGCCTTGTCCGGCGGGGCTGGAATCGACCATCGTTGCCCCGCGCCGCGACCATCTCCTGCTGCTGCGTCCCGGCCCTGTCACGGTTGAGGATTTGGAAGCCGCCACCGGCTTGCCCGTCCGCACCGACAATAGCGGGGCCATCACCGCCCCGGGCCAGCTTGCCAGCCATTATGCACCGGGCAAGCCGGTCCAGCTTGACTGCACCGGCCCTGCTCCCGACCTTTTCCTGATCGGCTTTGGTGCGATGGGCGGCGATTATAATTTAAGCGCGGCGGGTGATTTGACCGAAGCGGCCAGCCGCTTGTTCGACGCGCTCCATGCAGGCGATGCGAGCGATGCGGAGCAGATCGGCGTGGTGCCAATCCCGGCGTCAGGGCTGGGCCAAGCGATTAACGACCGTCTCCGCCGCGCGGCGGTGTGAGTCCCTACGCCTTCTCCCATCAAGGGAGAAGGTTTGAATCTCAATAGGGCTGTGCCGGTTGCCCGTCCGTCGGTAACAGCCCCTTCTGGCGCAATTCCGCACATTCTTCGCGGTAGGGATTTTTCTGGCAGCGGCGGATGGCTTTGCCTTCTTCCTCCTGCTGCTTGCGCACTTTACGGCCCAGATTGCGGTCGGCTTCGTCCTGGCTGGTGGTCGCCCAGTCGGCGGCTTGACCGACGGCTTTGAATGGGGCTTTGACAACGCTGGCCGCGGTGCTGACACAGCCGCCCAGCACCAAGCTGGACGAGGCGAGCGCGATAAGGGCGGAATATTTCGTCATAAACTTGGTCCTCTGGCTTGGCCTATTGCCCGTTTCTACGGGCCGCGTGATATGGTCCTTCGCGGATCGCCGCTGAGTGCGCGGTGAATAGCGCCCTCTTTTGCGGCAAGACGCACTTTTGGCAAGATTTTACGCAATGCCGACGTAAAATAATGATAGTCCCTGTAAAGCTTGTCGCGGTCATGGGGGTAACGCGACCCTTGCGTTGCCGGTCTGTGTCGAGCTTCTTAATCAAGGAGGGAGGGTCGCATGACCATCATTCAAAGAGCATTGGCGGAATTTTTCGGTACTTTCTGGCTGGTTTTCGGCGGTTGCGGAAGCGCCGTGCTGGCAGCGGCCTTTCCGGAACTCGGCATCGGTTTTGCGGGCGTCGCGCTGGCGTTCGGCTTGACCGTTTTGACCATGGCCTATGCCGTCGGCCATATTAGCGGCGGCCATTTCAACCCTGCCGTCACCGTCGGCCTGTGGGCCGGTGGCCGGTTCGATGCCAAGGATATTCCGGCCTATGTTATCGCGCAGGTGATCGGTGCGATTGTCGCGGCCTTCACCCTTTATGTGATTGCGAGCGGCAGCCCGGCCTATGATCTTGCGGTCAACGGCTTGGCCGCCAACGGTTTTGATGCAGGGTCGCCCGGCAAATATACGATGGCCGCTGGTTTGCTGATCGAAGTCATCCTCACCGGCTTTTTCCTGTTCATCATCATGGGCGCCACCGATGGCCGTGCGCCCGCAGGTTTTGCGCCGATTGCCATCGGTCTTGCGCTGACCCTCATCCACCTGATCTCGATCCCGGTCACCAACACCTCGGTCAATCCGGCACGGAGCACCGGTCCTGCGCTGGTGGTCGGCGGCCTTGCGTTGCAACAGCTTTGGCTGTTCTGGGTCGCGCCGCTGGTGGGCGGAGCGATTGGCGGTATCCTTTATAAAGTCGTCGCCCGAACATCTCCGCCGAGCATCTACTAAATTGAACCTAGCTTGTGTCCCCGCGCAGGCGGGGACCTAGGGCGATGTTGCTCTACCTAATACTGGGCCCCCGCCTGCGCGGGGGCACATTTTTTTAGTTTAGCCCAGTAAATCCACCGCAAAGGCGCGTAATTCGGGGCCGATGTCGGGGCGTTCCAGCGCCAGCGCGAAATTGGCGGCGGCGAACCCTGCTTTGGAGCCGCAGTCGAAACGGCGGCCATCGAATGTCACCGCATGGAAAGGCTGATTGCCGATCATCTGCGCCATCGCGTCGGTGAGCTGGATTTCCCCGCCTGCACCTTTTTCCTGATGTTCAAGCGTGCGCATCACCTCCGGCTGGAGGATATAACGGCCCGAAATGATGAGGTTGGAAGGCGCGGTGCCGGGGGCAGGCTTTTCGACAAGACCCGTGACTTCGGTAATCGCCCCGTCCCGCTTGCCCGGTGCGATCACGCCATAGCTTGAGGTTTCCTCCGGCGCGACTTCCAGCACCGAGATGAGATTACCCCCGCCAATGCGGGTATAGGCATCGACCATCTGCTTCATACAGCCGGGCTTGCCGACCATGAATTCGTCGGGGAGAAAAATCGCGAAGGGTTCGTCCCCTACAATATCGCGCGCGCACCAGATCGCATGGCCAAGGCCGAGCGGTTCTTGCTGGCGCACATAAGCGCAATTGCCGGGACCGAGCCGGGTCGGTTCCAGCACCGAAATATCCTTACCGCGTTCGGACATGGTTTTTTCCAGTTCGAACGCAATGTCGAAATGGTCTTCGATCGCGCTTTTGCCGCGTCCGGTCACAAAGATCATCTGCTCGATGCCCGCCTCGCGCGCTTCATCGACCGCATATTGGATGAGCGGACGGTCCACCACCGGCAACATCTCCTTGGGGATGGCTTTGGTCGCGGGCAGAAAGCGGGTGCCAAGACCTGCGACAGGGAACACGGCTTTGCGGATCGGAGCGATATCAGTCATGCACTTTTTCCATAAAGCCGGTGTTTTGAAATAACCATAATCAAATTCGCCCCTCATTATACCGGATGGTCCCATGCCCTTTGCCACAAGAGGAGAGCGGCAACCCTATATCTTGTGGTCCGCCGCCAAAGCAGAGAAAAACCCTTGTTTCTGCCAAAAACACCCCCTTAGCTTCGCAAAGTTCGGGCAAATCGGCAAATTTTCCGACCACTATATATGCCCTCCCATAGGGATACGCCCGCCTTGAAATATCAGCTTGTTCCCGTTCACATTATAGCCCCTGTCGCACCATGAATTTCCATTCTGTGCGCCCGCAAGGCAGTAGGACAGCGTAAAGAGGATTGATTGCGTTTGGGTAATATCCCTGGACGTCCTTGTACGGATGCAAATTGCTTTACTTTGCAAGGGCACACCATCAGAATTAGCAGGTTCACCGGGGGGAGAATCACGTCAAATGCGTAGCTTCATTTTTATGTCACTGTGCTGGGGGCTTGCATCAACGCTTTGCGCGCCCGCAGCTATCGCTCATGCAGCGCCTGCCTCCGCCGCCCCTGCGGCCATCAACGCCAAGGCCCAACATTTTGCCGATCTGCAAATTGCGGTCGGCAATTCGGATGAAGCGATGGACCGGACGATGCAGGCCATCGTCGCGCAAATGATCAAATCCAGTCCCGATCTCGCCGCAATCGCGGATATTTTGCCGGACTTTGAAAAGAAATTCATCATAACGTTGCGCCCTTTGATGATGGAGCATCGCGACGCGATGCTGCCCGGTTATCGCGCCGACCTCACGCAGTTTTTCTCCGCCAATTTTACGGATACCGAACTGGATTCGCTCATCACTTTCTATCAGTCTCCGTTAGCGAAAAAGATGTTTTCCTCTTTGTCCGAGCGCATGGATTACAAGAATATCAGCACCGAAATGGCGCGCGAGCTGGATGATGAAAATGCAGAAATCTCCGCAGTTGCGATGCGCAAGGATATGATGCGCGCGGCCATCGGTGCAGCGTTACAGCTCACGCCAGACGAACGGAAAATGCTTACGCGCTTTTCGCAAACGCCGCCCGCCCGCAAGCTGACCAGCCTAACAGCGCAGCGGCAGGCGATAGAGTTTAAATGGTTTAATACTCCCCCCAGCCCCGCGTTGCAAAAGCGCATAGATGCCGCGATTACAGGCTTGTTCGAAGAATTGCTTGAGGATGATAGCGCGGGCAGCAAAGGCAAGAAACGCAAAACCGCCACGGATTCGGGCGTGGCGGAATAACCCCGCGCCCTACTCCGCCAATTTCCCCGCAAAGCCTTTGCGCAATTTCGCCAGCTTTGGCGGGATGACCGCGAGGCAATAGGGGTTACGCTGGCCTTCGCCTTCCCAATAATCCTGATGATAATCTTCCGCCGGGAACCAGGTAGTGAGCGGTTCGATGCTGGTGACAATCGGCGCGCTATGGTCGGCGGCGGCGCGGGTCATGGCATGGTGCGCCGCGTCTTCCTGCCCCGCATCATGCGGAAAAATCGCGCTGCGATATTGGGTGCCAATGTCATTGCCCTGCCGGTTAAGCTGGGTCGGGTCATGGGTTGCAAAAAACACGTCGAGCAGATCATCATAGCGGATGACGTCCGCGTCATAGGTGATGCGGATCGCTTCGGCATGGCCGGTGTCGCCGGTGCAAACCTGCTTGTAGCTGGGGTTTTCGACGGTGCCGCCAATATAGCCGCTTTCGACCGTCTCGACCCCTTCAAGCCCCTTAAACACGGCTTCGGTACACCAGAAGCAGCCTCCGGCAAGCGTTGCGGTTTCGGTGGTCATTTTCGGGCTCCTTTGGCTTTGGCGGGGATGCGGGTCACAAGGGCGGGACGCGCGGACGGATCGGCGGCCAAGGCGCGCGTTACAAGATCGGCCTCACGCCGCATCGCATCGCGCCGGTCCTTCCAGCTTCCATGCGTTTTGGAACGCAGGATGCCACCATCATGTTCCGGCCCGAACCTTTCCCACATCCGCGCCGCCGCATAAGGGTCATAGCCAGCTTTGGCGAGCAGCCACACGGAAAGCTGGTCGGCTTCATCTTCGGACTGGCGGGTGAGCCGCGCATTGCGACCGAATTGCTGGAACAGGCCGCGGCTGATGCCCGCCGCATTGAGCGCGAGCCGGTGCTTCAAGATATTATGCGCAAATTCATGCGCGATGACAGCGGCCAGTTCATCATCGCGGGTCGCATATTCGACGAGCGCCGCCGTCACCTGCACGCGCGCGCCATCCGCTGCGGCGTTCATTTCATCGTCCGCCGTTACCGAAAAGCGGGTCGCGCAGACGGTTTGCGCTTTGACGGGGAGCGTCGCCTGAAGCGACAGGCCTTGGCCTTCACGCAGCGCATTTTGCACGCGCACTTCGGCCATACCATCGCCAAGCCAGCGGGCCATGCCCTGTTCGATCAGCCCCATGCGGCTGAAGGTGCCGCTCTTTTTCTTGTTATCGCCAGCGGTCGCGGCAAGTTCGCCCAGATTTTGCCCGTCAATCGCAACCACCGCTTCGCCGACATGAAAGCCGCCGCGCGCCGCCGGACTGCCCGGCGCAATCGCGGCGATGATGATGTCGGGGCTTTCGGGCCATAATGTATTATAGGCCATAGCGGCGGCGCGCTGGTCCTTGGCCGGATATTGCGCGCGGTCGGTGAGGAGCCAGCCAAGGCTCGGCACCGTATCACGGCACCAATCGCGCGCGGACAGCGCCAGCCGGTAGCCGATGGCATTGACCCTTTTGTCCGCTGCGGCCAGTCCGCGATAGGTTTCCAGCACGTCGCTATCGAGCGAGGCCGCATTGGCCGCCCGCGCGGGTGGGGCTTTTGCAAGTTGCTGCGTTTGTGGCTTGGCCTGCCCCTGCGCCTGTCCTTGAACCAAGGTCGACGCCGCTACGCCGCCCGAAGGCAGCAGGGCGAAGGGCAGCACGCAAACCGCCAGCGCGGCGCGCCGGGCCAATATATTCAACCGGTGGATGGTTACCATGTCGGCTCTTCTACCGGCTCGCAGGCGTTTCGGCCAGAGACCTTATCCTGTTTCCGGTGAAGACCAGCTTTATGGCGGCCCCGCTTTATCCGATGTCCAGCATTACCGCCTAATCAGGCCGCTTTCGCCTCGCGTTTGGCTTTTTCTTCCGCAACCAGCTCCTTGCGCGACAATTTGCCGATCATGGTTTTGGGTAGCTCGGCGCGGATTTCGAGTTCCGATACGCGCTCATGCTTGCCCAGTTGCGGGTTCAGCCATTTCATCAGTTCGGGCGCGGTGATTTCCGTGCCTTCCTGCAAGGTCACAAACGCCTTGGGGGTTTCGCCGCGATAAGTGTCCGGAATCCCGATGACGAGCGCCTCTTTGACCGCATCATGTTTGTAAAGAACATCTTCGATCTGGCTGGGAAAGACTTTGAAGCCGCCGACCGCAATCATATCCTTTAGGCGATCGACAATTTCGATATAGCCGTCGGGGTGGAGGATCGCGACGTCGCCGGTGCGCATATAGCCGTCGATAAAGACTTCGGCGTCCGCGTCGGGGCGGTTCCAATAGCCTTTCATCATCTGCGGCCCTTTGAGCAGCAATTCGCCCGGTTCTCCGGGGGCGGCAAGCTTGGTCGGGTCTTCCTTGTCGACCAGGCGGATATGGGTGCCGGGGACA
Organism: Pseudonocardia sp. TMWB2A; assembly: GCF_017312135.1. Lineage (NCBI taxonomy): Bacteria > Bacillati > Actinomycetota > Actinomycetes > Pseudonocardiales > Pseudonocardiaceae > Pseudonocardia > Pseudonocardia sp. TMWB2A. The sequence continues at coordinate 2,767,999 of NZ_QKQY01000001.1, read as the reverse complement.
GGCTGGCCGATGGTGCCGGACCGGTTCACGCCTTCATAGGGGTTGCACGACACCACGCCCGAACTTTCGGTCAGGCCATAGCCTTCGACCACCGACGAACCGGTGAGCGTTTCAAACCGTTCGCGCACTTCATGCGGCATCGGCGCGCCGCCCGAAATACACACACGCAGCGACGAAAAGTCGATCTTCGCGGTTTCCGGATTGTCGAGCAGGGCCTGATACATGGTTGGCACGCCCGGCATGGCGACCGGCTTGGTGCGCGCAATCGCAGCCAGCACTTGCGCTGCATCAAAGCGCGGCAGCATGACGATAAGCCCGCCATGATTGACCGTGCGGTTCAACACGCAGGTATTGGCGAACACATGGAAGAAGGGGAGGATGCCCATGATCCGGTCTTCTTCGGCTTCATCGTCGCGGCGCGGGTCAATCGCGTTCACCTGCCGCGCATTGGCGGTGAGGTTTTGATGGGTCAGCATCGCGCCCTTGGGGCTGCCGGTGGTCCCGCCGGTATATTGGAGCAGCGCCACATCTTCGGCGTCCAGCGTTACCGGCTGGGGCTGGCCGTCATTGGCGATAAGGTCGGAAAAATGGGTGATGCGGCCATCATTTTCCGGAAAAGGCGTGACTTCCTTTTTCTTGAGCATCCGGAAGAGGAAGGATTTGACCGGCGGCAGCACCCCCGCAACCGATCCGACCACCAGCCGCTGGAGGCTCGATTTGTCCAGCACCTTGAGCGCGGTCGGCAACAAGGCCGACGCCGACAAAGTGAACAGGATTTCGGTGCCGCTATCTTCGACCTGCGCGGCCAGTTCCTCGACCGTATAAAGCGGCGAGAAATTCACAACAATCGCGCCCGCCAGCATCGCACCATAATAAGCCGCGACATAATGGGGGGTGTTGGGCAGGAACAGGCCGACGCGCGTGCCTTTGGTCACGCCAAGCTGTTGCAGCCCCTTGGCGACCTTGCGGATCGCGGCTTCATTGTCGGCATAGCTGTATGTGCGCCCCATAAAATCGAGCAGCGCGGCATCGCCTTTGGCTTTGGAGGAGGCGAAAAACATATCCGGCACGGTGAGCGGCGGAAATTGCGTATTCCACGGCACCGGATGCCCATATTCGGTGAGCCAGATTGTCTCTGGCGAGACAGCATCGCGCGCCAGTTGGTTCACAGCCGCATTAGCCGCTGCATCCCGTGCTGCACCAGTAGCTTCACCACTTACTTCAGGGCCTCCGTCGGCGGGCGTCAAAGATGCCGTAACGGAATTTGTCGGGGTTGATTCGTTATCCTCTTCCATGGCTATGAAGGCTAGTATATCTGCGGCTTTCCTGCAAATTTCTTTGCGAGAAAGCGCGCATGATACCCAAGCCGGACATGGCCCGAACACTCCTGGCCGCCAACCATCCTTACGTCCTGCTTGATGATGCGCGGGAGGGCGACGCTGTCCCTGCCCGCTTATTTTATGCGCCCGAACAGATAGAGATTGCGCGCACCACCCAAGAGGTCCGTGCGCTGGTCGATTGGATGGACAAGGAAGCGCGGCAAGGGGCGTTGCTCGCAGGCTATCTTGCTTATGATGCGGCGGGGGCGTTCGAACCGCGGGTCGACAGTGTTGATACTGAAGCCCCGCCGTCCGCGCTCCCGCTTGGCTGGTTTGCGCGTTTTGCCGACATGGAACGGATCGCCGCTGACGATGTGCCCGCGCTCCTCCCCGACCCCGCAGGCGCTTGGGCGAGCGCCGCCGAGCCGCGCATCTCCCGCGCCGCTTATGACCGCGCACTAGAGCGCATCCTCGCCTATATCCATGCGGGCGATATTTATCAGGCGAACTTCACTTTCATGAGCGTTGTGCGTTTCGGCGGCCATCCGCTCGCCCTTTATGCGCGGCTGCGCGAACGGCAGTGCGCGGGCTATGGCGGGATTATTTTTACCGGCGCGCATTGGATATTATCCTTTTCGCCCGAACTTTTCTTCAGCCAGCGCGGGCGAAGCCTGATGGCGCGGCCGATGAAAGGCACCGCGCTGCGCGACCCCGACCCGGTTCGCGATGCCGCCCAAGCCGCACAGCTTGCGAGCGATCCCAAACAGCGCGCCGAAAATCTGATGATCGTGGATCTTATCCGCAACGACCTGTCGCGTGTTGCAAAGCCCGGCAGCGTGCGCGTCCCCGACCTGTTCCATGTCGAGCAATATCCGACCGTCCACCAGATGATTTCATCGGTGGAAGCGCAGCTTTCGGACGGGCATAATGCGGTCGATGTGTTGCGTCAGGCTTTCCCGTGCGGATCGATCACCGGTGCGCCCAAAATCCGCGCGATGGAAATTATCGCGGCGACCGAAAGCGCGCCCCGCGCGCTCTATACCGGCTCGATCGGCTATATAGCGGGCATGGCGGAGGCTGCATTTAATGTGGCAATCCGCACATTGCTTATTGAAAAAGACAGCCACTATGCCGCATTGGGGCTTGGGTCTGGAATCGTTGCCGATTCCCGTAAAAGCGCCGAATGGGCGGAATGTCTGGCAAAGGGACGGTTTGTGGAAAGCGCGCCACGCTTTGATCTCATAGAAACCATGGCCTTTGATCCCAATGAAGGGATAGCAAGGCTGGAGCGTCATCTCGCGCGGCTCAAGGCCAGTTCGGAAGAGCTGGGCTTTGCGTTTGACCGCCATGCCGCGCGCAATGAATTGCAGGCCGCAACCTTCCGTTTGCGCGCGCCCGCCAAAATCCGGATGCTCTTGTCGCGGCGCGGAAGCATCTCTATCGAAACCGGCCCGATGCCGGACGCCTCTAAGGCCCCCGTCAAGGTCGCGCTCGCGCCGCTTCCGGTTGATCCGTCCGACTGGCGCCTCCGTCACAAAAGCACCGAGCGCGGTTTTTACGATCAGGCACGGCTGGACAGTGGCGCGTTTGAAGTGGTGTTTGTCGCCCCCGATGGCAGCCTCACCGAAGGCAGCTTCACCAGCCTGTTCGTCGAACGCGACGGCATACTCCTCACCCCGCCCGTAACCCAAGGCTTGCTCCCCGGCGTCTTGCGCAGCGACCTCTTGGAAGAAGGCCGCGCGGTCGAAGCCACACTTACCGCCGATGACCTGAAGGATGGTTTTTATATCGGTAATAGTGTGCGCGGGTTGATGCAGGCGGGGTTAGGCTGACCAGCGCGCCGCATTGGCCGTCAGGCGCAATGCGCAAAACCGTTACCCCCGAAACCTTCTCCTGCCTTGCCCTTGGGGGCGGTGCTGGTTAAGGAGCCTTCGCATCCTGCACATGTCCATTACCCCAGCCGATAAGGAGCGACCCCGCGCATGTCCGCCGATATTGAACAGCTTTCCAAGGCTCTTGAGCGTATCAAACCGTCGCCGACCTTGGCGATGACCCAGCGGGTAGCGGAATTGAAAGCGAAGGGCGTCGATGTGATCGGCTTGTCGGCGGGTGAGCCCGATTTCGACACGCCCGATTTCGTCAAGGAAGCCGCGATTGCCGCGATCCGCGCCGGAAAAACCAAATATACCAATGTCGATGGCACACCCGAATTGAAGGATGCGATCATCGCCAAGTTCAAGCGCGACAATGACCTTGCTTATACGCGCAGCCAAATCACGGTGAATGTCGGCGGCAAACATACTTTGTTCAACGCGCTGGTCGCGACCTGCAACAAGGGCGACGAGGTTATCATCCCTGCGCCTTACTGGGTGAGCTATCCCGATATTGTCGCGTTCACCGGCGCAACGCCCGTGATCGTCAAGGCCAATGCCAACCAGCTTTACCGGATGCTGCCCGAACAGCTTGAAAAGGCGATTACGCCCAAAACGCGCTGGCTGCTTCTGAATTCGCCGTCCAACCCTTCGGGCGCGGCTTATGAGGAAGAAGAGCTGGCGGCGTTGGGCGAAGTGCTGCGCCGCCATCCGCACGTGATGATCCTCACCGATGATATGTATGAACATGTCTGGTATGCGCCGACGCCGTTCAAGACGATCGCGCAAGTGTGCCCCGATTTGTACGACCGCACCTTGACCATGAATGGCTGTTCCAAAGCTTATGCGATGACCGGCTGGCGTATCGGTTATGCGGGCGGGCCGGAATGGCTCATCAAGGCGATGGCGATGTTGCAATCGCAATCGACATCAAACCCCTGTTCGATATCGCAAGCCGCCGCCACAGCCGCGCTCACCGGTCCGCAGGATTTCCTCGAAGAACGCAACGAAGCATTTGAAAAGCGCCGCGACATGGTGGTCGCGATGCTCAACGACGCGCCGGGCCTCCATTGCCCGACCCCGGAAGGCGCCTTCTATGTCTATCCGGACGCAAGCGAATTGATGGGCAAAACCACGCCCGACGGCAAGGTCATCAAGAGTGACGACGACTTGATCGACTATTTCCTCGACAGCGTTCAGGTCGCGGCGGTTGCGGGATCGGCGTTCGGCTTATCGCCTGCGTTCCGGATCAGCTATGCGACTTCGGAAAGCGTGTTGAAGGAAGCCTGCACGCGGATTCAACGCGCCTGCGCGGCGTTGAAATAAGAATAACAAACCTTCTCCCTTGAGGGGAGAAGGATATGGAGCCTTAGCGAACTTTAGTGAGCTTAGGCGCAGTTGGATGAGGGTGATGCGAGCCGAAGGCTCGCGCGGTCGCAAGCGACCGCTTACCCCTCACCCAGCGCGGACATAGGCAGCAAGCTGCCAAGTCCTTGCAACCCTCTCCCACAAGGGGAGAGGGGAAATCTCTTTCAAAATTCCTCCCCGGCAACGGGGAGGGGGGCCGTCCGAAGGATGGTGGAGGGGGTTCGCGGTTTACGCCAGCGCACGTTAGGCGGATAGCCCCCTCCGTCACGTGCTATGCACGCGCCACCTCCCCGCAAGCGGGGAGGATTATGGATAGCCCACCCCCATTTCCCCCCTTCCCACCGCGCTTTTACCGTGCCAGCATGGCGTCCATGCAACAGACTCACCGCCGGGCCGCAGCCCTCTTCGCCGCGCTGGTATCGACCAGCCTATTTGCCACCCCCGCGCTTGCTGCCAAGGCCGAGCGATTTGTGGTTATCATCCAGGACAAAAAGGTCGGGCATCTCAATGCCGACACCGATGATGCGGGCAAGACCAAGATTGATTTCGATATCAAAAATAACGGGCGCGGGCCGACCATCAAGGAAGAGGTGAGCGTCAACGCCAATGGGCTCCCCACCGCATGGAGCGTATCGGGAGCGACCACCTTCGGCAGCAAGGTCGCGGAAAATTTCGCGCTCGCAGGGCAAGCCGCCAGTTGGACGGACGCCGCCGGGCCGCAAACCGCGACGGTCAAGGAGCCTTCGCTTTATGTCGCGCAATCGGCAAGTCCCTGGTCGCTCGGCCTTTATGCCCGCGCGCTTATGAAGGATAGTGACCAGTCGATCCCCGCGCTCCCTGGCGGCACGTTGAAACTCACCAAGGGCGAGACACTCAATGTTGCTGGCACTGGCGGGCCGCTTGCGGTTACCGCTTATGACCTCACCGGCATCGACATGGACCCGCAGACCGTGCTGCTGGACGCCAAGGGCGATATGTTCGGCATTGCCTCGCCCGGTTTCCTGCTCGTGCGGGAAGGCTATGAGGGCGAAGATAAGCGCCTGCGCGGCCTTGCCGAAAAATGGGAGGCGGAACGCTTTGGCCGCCTGCAGCAACAGTTCGCGCACCGTTATGCCAAGCCCGTGGTGATTGACAATGTGCGGTTGTTCGATCCTGCCAAACAGGCGCTTTCGGGCCCGGTGTCGGTGCTGGTTCAAGACAATAAGATTGCCGCCATCCGCGCGGTGGGCGCCAAGACCGCCGGGGCCGTCACGATTGACGGCGAAGGCGGCACGCTCGTCCCCGGCCTTTATGAAATGCACGGCCATATCGGGCAGAATGACGCGATGCTCAATGTGCTCGCAGGGATCACCAGCGTGCGCGACAAGGGCAACCGCAATGATGTGCTGGACACGCTCATCACCCGCATCGACAAGGGCGAGATTGCCGGCCCGCGCATCACCCGCGAAGGCTTTATCGAAGGCAAAAGCCCTTATAGTTCAAACAATGGCATCCTCGCCGACAGCGAGGACGCGGCGGTGAAAGCGGTCGATTGGTATGCCGACCAGAAGAACGCACCGGGCGGCGGCTATTGGGGCATCAAAATCTATAATAGTATCAACCCCGAATGGGTGCCCGCGATGATTAAGCGCGCACATGAACGCGGGCTCAAAGTAACCGGCCATGTCCCCGCCTTCGCGACCACCGACCAGATGCTCGAAGCGGGCTATGACGAAATGACGCATATCAACCAGTTCATGCTAAGCTGGGTGCTGAAACCGGGTGAGGATACGCGGCAATTGCTGCGCCTCACGGCGCTTAAACGCTTTGAAGATTTCGACCTGAACGACCCCAAGGTCGCCAAGACCATCGACATCATGGTCAAGGGCAAGAAGGCGATCGATCCGACGCTGGAAATCCATGAAATGCTGACCAGCAACCGCGATGGCCATGTGCCGCCGGGTGCGACCGATTATATCGAGCATCTCCCCGTCGGCACGCGCCGCGGTATGTTGAAAGCGATGGTCGATGTGGCAGGCCCTGCCGACGACAAGGCCTATCGCGCGGCCTTCACCAAGATTTTGGGGACAGTGAAGCTGCTCCACGACAAGGGCGTGACCATTTTGCCGGGCACCGATTTGGGCGGCTCCTTCATGTATCACCGCGAGTTGGAACTTTACACGCAGGCCGGATTCACCCCCGCCGAGGTGCTCAAAATGGCGACCCAAGGATCGGCCGATTATCTTGGCCAAGGCACGCAATTAGGGAGTATCGCGCAGGGCAAACTCGCCGATTTCTTCCTTGTCGCGGGCGATCCGACCAAGGATTTGAAAGCGATCAAATCCATCCGCATGGTCGCGAAAAACGGCACTTTTTATTATCCGCCCGACGCCTATCCGGCGTTTGGCGTGCAACCGTTTGCAACCAAGCCGAAGGTGAGCGGGGAGTAAGGGTACTTAATTTTAAGGGAATTCATATATTTGATTTTACTATCATTATATACAGTGCCCCCATATAAATAATATAGTATTGTGGCGCATCTCGGGGGCGGGGTAGATGTTTTCATCACTGAATTATTATGAAATTTTGGGTGTAAATCGCGATTCGGAACATGAGGTAATCGTCGCCGCATATCGCGCAATGATGCTTAAATACCATCCTGACACCAACATAGGCAACAACGACGCGCACGCTAAGGCCACCTTATTGAATGAAGCCTTTGAAACTCTAAAAAATAAAAGAACACGATCAGAGTACGATAAATTTATCGATCAGTCTAAAAGCGACAACCAATCTAAAAGTGAAATGAATACACATGAACACTACAACAGTGAGCAACCTATAAATTACAATGAAAGTATTTACAAGAGCAATCAATCTTGGAAATCAATATTAATTATATTGTTTATTTTATTTATCTTATTCGCCATAGGATGGGGATCCGTGTCTACTCCTGATAAAACACCTGACATTTCGAGTGATTATAGTGCCTCACCCATAAAAAGTAGCATTCCACAAAATAAATCTCCATCTTTTCCTGACGAAGAGCCTGTAATATTTACCAATATCGAAAGAGCCGCAAAAGATTTTGCAGCTATTTTCGATAAAAAAGGCATTCTAGGAGCTCGAACAAAAAGTGAAGAATGCCTTCGTAATCTTCAATCAAATCCGTCGTGGAAACAAGCGGACTACTGTGTAGCGTTTGCGTACGCTGCACAGCATATCGATTCAAAAATAACAAACAGCCTTGGATTTCCAGAAAACAGTTATTTTAAATTTCAAGTATCTAATACGGATGAAATTTATAAAAATGTCAACCCAAATACAGTCTTCATTTTATCTCGAACAGATAAAATAAGTGATATAGCTAAATCCGTTGCCGAGGAAAACACAAAATCTCTTTATGCAGATTTCAACGAAGAAGATTTTGATGAAAATTTACATGAAAAAATAGATATTGAAAAATTAAACAAATCTTTATCATCAAAAAATGAAATAAATACTAAGATAGATGACAGCTCATTCTTCAATGAACCGTCGACCGATCCAAAAGTAATTATGGATAGCAAAAATATTTCTAACGAGAATTTCAAAAATACAGAAGACCAATCCTCCAAAATCTCAAAATAAATCTTGTATCGATGGCGTATCGATGTCGGAGATTTTCAGTTTTTCCCTACCCCCGAAACTGCCCCCAAGGCCCCGTGATCGCCAAAGTCTTGCCGGGGCTGTAGATGTTGACGAACATCGTGCCACCATCGGGGGAGAAGCAGGCACCAGCCAGTTCGGATTGGGCTTTGAGGCGCGCAAAGCCGTAAACCTCCCCGCGCGGGGTGACGCCGCGCAGGCGGTTATCGACGACATCGGTATATTGGTCTTCGCACACTATCAAATGGCCGCCGGGGCCTACCGTCAGATTATCGGCATAATCGAGCATCGCCTTGCCGGTCGATTCGACAAAAATGTCGAGCGTGCCGGGTTCGGATGTTTCGCCCGTCTGCCCTTCAAAGCGGGACAGGCGATAGCGCATAATCTGCCCCAACTTGGCCGCGCCGCCGGAGGTGCAGCAGAAATACACCTCGCCGCGCCCGTCCGCGCCGACGCCATAATGGATGCCCTCGCCGCGCGCGAAGAGGGCCGCACCCTTGGCCGCGCCGCGCTGGCGCAAGTCATCATCGGGGGCGATGGGAGTGTCGAGATCAATCCAGCGTGTCGGCAGCTTGTGCTGCACGGGGATGGTATCTCCTGAAAAATTACGGCTGTCGCGGATGGCGCTATCTTCAAATGCGAGCGCCTGCAATTTACCGCCTTTGGCCAGTTCGCCCTTGGCATTGGGGAGGAAGCGGTAGAGCAATCCGTCGTCGCGATCTTCGGTGAGATAAACAATGCCGGTCGCCGGATCGACCGCGACCGCTTCATGGTTGAAGCGGCCCATATCTTTCAAAGGCACCGCCTCAACCAGCCCTTTCGTGCGCGCAGGCACTTCGAATACCCAGCCATGATCCTGTTTGACGCCTTCACCCGCGCGGGTCAGATCTTCCTCGCAGGTGAGCCAGCTCCCCCACGGCGTAATCCCGCCCGAACAGTTGCGGATCGTGCCGGTGAGGCTCAGCCATTGCTGCTCCATCCGTCCGGTCTTGAGATTATAGAGCATGGTCGTGGTACCGCCCGGAATGGCGCTGCCATCGTCCAGCACATCATAGGCTCCGGCCAATGTGCGCCCGGCGGTGCGCAGCGCGCCATCCTTGACATGGCCGACCTTCAACTCATGGTTGCGCACCAGCAGCACGCGGTCCTGGTCATAGCCGAAACAGCCCATGCCATCGGCGCGGTCCGGCACATGATGCCCGTCGCTCATCGCGTCGCCGAAGGAAGAAATCACCTGATAGCGAAAGCCTTGCGGCAAATCGAACAACCCCGCCGGATCGGGAATGAGCGGGCCATAGCCGTGGATAGTCTGCCCCGCGATGCCGGAGGTGCTGTTACCCGCCACCGTCGCCGCACAACCCGATAGCGCCAGCCCCGCAAAAGCGGTGGAGGTCAGGCCAAGAAATTGGCGGCGGGTCGGCACGGGTTGGGCGAGCATGGGGTGGATCTTTCTTCAAATTCTGTAGGAATTAAGCGGTCCCTTGCACAAGGATAAGGCATTTTTGTTACACTGCATCATCCTTCTCCCTTGATGGGAGAAGGATATGGAGCGTTAGCGAGGAACGAGCTTACGCGCAGTTGGATGAGGGTGCGCTATCAGCCAAACGCAGCGTCAGACGCAGAGGACACCCTCATCCAGCTTCGACTAGGCAGCAAGCTGCCAAGTCTTCGCATCCTTCTCCCATCAAGGGATCGTTGCATAATTCGTCCATCCACTCCGTTGGCGGGTGAGCGCGCGTTATTTGCGCTTATATCGCGAAGCAAATGGGAGGATGATGGAGGGCGGGGATGCCCGTGGGCGCCCTGTTTCAAAGCCGGGCTTACGCCAGTTTCATCGCCCGTTTCATATTATAGGCGAGTGCGACGAGGAAGGCGTGGTTGCTGTTTTTGGTAAGGCCACGGTAGCGCATCCGGGTGAGGTTCATCCATCGTTTGAGCGTTGCGAACACGCCCTCCACTTCAGCGCGGATGGGCGCGATGAGGCGGTTGTGGCGTTGTTGCCAGGCGGTAAGCGCCGGGCCGCCGCCCCAGCTTTTGTGCATGATGCGCGGCTTGATGCCCGCTGCTCTCAAAGCCTGTCGGCGCGCGCGCTTGGCATAAGCCTTGTCACCATAAAGCGCCGCTTCATCACCGCACACAAGCCGGTCGGCCGGGACGGTATCATTGACGTTTGCCGGGGTCAGCACAAGGCGGCGGATCAGCCGGCTGCCTTGGTCTGTGCCGATGTGAAGCTTATAGCCATAATGGAGGCGGCGCTTGTTGATGCCGCTGCCCGTGCCTTTGCGGGTCGTTACCGCAGCGTCGGGATCGACCGGCTGGCGCGTGCCTCCGGGCGAGCCGGGGCGGAAGGGCGCGGCGATCAGCGTCGCATCGACCATCGTGCCCTGCTTCACAATCAGCCCGCGCGCCTCCAACTGGCGCTCGAACGCGGCAAATAAGACGGCACCAAGGCCCGTTTCGGCCAAACGCCCGCGAAAACGGCACAAGGTCGTATGATCGGGCGAAGCGGCCTCTAGCGACAGGCCCAGAAAACGGCGGAACGACACACGGTCATTAATCGCCTCCTCGGCCTCGGCATCCGACAGGCCATACCATTGTTGCAACAGCACAGCCTTCAACATCATCAGCGCAGGAAAGGCCGGACGCCCCGGACCATCATGGCGCAGCTTCGCCAAAAGCCGCTCCAACGCCTGCCAATCCACCGCCTCCGACAGCCGCTCCAACCCCGCATTGCGCCCCAGCTTGGGCGACGCCCAACCATCCGCAAACCCCAACTGATCACCCATCAATCCACTCCCTTGCCAACAGGACGAGTGAATCAAACTTCGGGGAATTATGCAACGATCCCATCAAGGGAGAAGGATCGCGTCGCGCCCCTGTCCTCACCGCTTCACCTCACGCCCCACCGGATAGAGTAAATAGCGGTCGTCATAATATGGCGAGCGTTCGTAGAACCATTGGAGGCGCGCATTGGCGTCCTTGGCGAAGGCGGCATCTTCGGCCAGCCTCTTCTCATAAGCGGCTTTAAGCGCGGGATCGGCCGCAAGCATTTTCTGTGCCATCGGTTCAATCGCATAGCTTTCCATATATTCGGTGCGGCTCTGGATTTCGGGGAAAAAGCCCCACGCCAGGAAACTGTCCGGGCTTTCCGCTTCGAGCAAGGCCGCAGCAATCCGCCACAGGGGCTGGTCGGCGGGTATCCGCACCGACCCTTCGGGCATCGTCACGCGGCGCTGTGCGTGCGTATAGTCGGCGGTGAGCGGGATATGGCCTTCGCTGGGGCGGCCATTTTTGACATTGGCCAAGCGCACCATGTCGAGGTCCAGCGTCTGCGGGGTCGCGATCACGCCCATTTCAATGCCATGCAGCTGGAGCCGCTTGATGAGGTCAGGCTTGGTTGCAGGCACCCACCATGCCAGCGGCAGCGCGGTTTTGACCGCAGGCACTTCGCCCCAGACCGGCATTTGCACCGTCACCGGCTTGCCGAGCCAGCGTATCTCGTCGCGCCCCGTCACCGGCGAGCGGAATTTTTCATGCGCAACGCTCAGGAAAGGCACGGTCTTGACCGGCTTGCTCTCGTCCGCCTTCCACGACAGGATAATTTCGGCAGGGCGTGCAGCGCGGTCGGCTCGCTTGGCCGTTTCGATGCGCGCGGCGTCCGTTGCCACCGATTTCAGCGCCTGTTCGATGAAAATATAGGTGCCCAGCACGCGCTGGCGATAGGGTTTCAAACTGTGAGTTTCGAGCAGAACCGTTGGCACCACGCGGCGGTCGCCATAGCCGGTTGAAAAGCGCGCGGTATCCGCACCGTGCAAAATGCCTTTATCGGGGTCGCGATTGTCGATCGAATTCACATAGGTGAACGGCTTATGCCCCGCTTTTTTAAGCGCCGCATCCATCGCGGGACGGAAACCGCTGTTGAGCCAAGCGCCCACCGCCTCGCTTTGCGCATATTTGCCGTCCCAGCCCGAAAAGGCATAGGTGATGTCATATTGATAGTCGGTGCCATCGGTCACATGAAGGTCGAGATAGAGCGCCGGATCGAGCTTATTGATAAGCGCGATCATCGCCGTCATTTCGGGCGTGTCCATCTTGCCATAATCGCGGTTTAAATTGAGATTTTGCGCGGTGGCGCGCCAGCCCATATTTTCGGGGCCGCGCTGGTTGGGGCGGTTGAAGCGCGAGCGGCGCTCATGGCCATCGACGTTGAAAATCGGCACAAAGACGAGGTCGACCTTGTCGAGCAATGTGTCTTTACCGCGAAACGCAATGTCGCGCAGCAACATCATCCCCGCATCCTTGCCGTCAATTTCGCCCGCATGGATGCCCGCTTGCACCAGCAGCACCGGCTTGCGCGCGCCGCCTTTCGACGCTTTGACATAATAAAGCGCGCGGCCTTCGGCGGAGGTGCCGAACGGGGTGATCGAGACGAGATCGGACGCGGCATCAAGCTTATCGAGCCATGCGCGGGTTGCGGCATAATCGGGCGTATCGACAAAGCCGGTCTGTTCGATGGGGGTAATCCACGGGTCGGACGGCTTGGCGATCAGCGTCTCGCTCGCACCTGTCCACGGGAGAATAGGCGGGAGCGGGGCGGCAATCGGCGCGGTTTGCGCGGTAAGGGGCGAGGCCATCAAGGCGGCGAGGCTGAGCGCAAGAGCTGTGCGGGGCTGGTTCATGCGACAGGATTAGGCTGGCCTTATCGGGATGGCAATCATGCTTGGTTATTTCCTTGCCCTCTCTCCTCCTTCCTACAAAAGCGTTCCCCCGCGCAGGCGGGGGCCCAGTGTTGTTACTCCAACCGTTGCTTGTGCCGCACTGGGTCCCCGCCTTCGCGGGGACACGGTAAGGGGGACACGGTAAGGGGGGCACGGTAAAGGCGCTCCGGAAGCAAAACCGGTCGGCCAAACCCGTCTGTTTGATGAACAAATCCCTCAGCTTCCGGTCAGAACGACTCGGTTATCCCCTCACGCATGACATAGACAAAATGACCCAGAGAGGATTTTTCCGATGTTGCACATGATCCGTTCCGAACTCACCCGCCAGATCAGTCTGGGCTTTTTGATCGGGGCCTTGGCGCTCTATGCAGCGACGCCGGGGCAAGGGCGCGCGCAATTCCATGACCGCGTCGCGCATCTATGGATTGAAGACTGACCGGCCCGTGCCGGTTTCATACACCCTAATAATTGCCCGAACGCATCGAATCGAGTCGCCTGTGCGCCGTCCACGCGCCGTTCATCTTTGCGGCAATTTTTGACCAAATAAGCGCAACAATTTTACAATTTCTGCGTCTCTTTTCGACTATTTACGGGCTTCACCCACGCTTTTGCACGGTTTACCGCCAAGCTGTCCAGGTCGTTCATGTTGGGGACAGGATTGGAAATGTAAACCCAAACTCGAAGACGCACATGGGCCAATCTTCGGGATTTCCCCCCTGTTGCCCCAAGGCTTGGTTCGCGGCTTCAATCCTAGCGTGACGAACGCTCAAAAAAGGCCCTCGCTCCACTTGCCCCCGGAGCGGGGGTTTTTTGGTTTCGGGGGGAGCGCGCGAAAAGTTCCGCCCCGCTTCGCTTCACCCCATGCTTGCCAGCACCCCGCCCCGCCGATACAGGCTTGGCGCTATGTCCGCCAACACCATCAAAATTGCCTCCTGGAACATTAACAGCGTGCGCGCGCGCATCGACATTGTCGAACGCTTCCTGCGCGAAGAAGCGCCGGATGTGCTGTGCCTTCAGGAAACCAAGGTGATGAACGACCTGTTTCCGGCAGGGCCGTTCCGCCAGCTTGGCTATAACCACCACATCCTGCACGGGCAAAAGATGCACCACGGCGTTGCGATTATCAGCCGCATCCCCATCCGCGAAGATGACCGGCTCGACTGGCAGGCGAATAATGAAGCGCGCCATGTCGGGGTTGCGCTCGACAATGGCATCCGCATCGAAAATGTCTATGTGCCTGCGGGCGGCGATATTCCCGACCGCACTCTTAATCCCAAATTCGGGCAGAAACTCGACTTTCTGGGACGCATGATCGACTGGTCGGGCGGCATCAAGGAGCGCACCATCCTCACCGGCGATTTCAACATCGCGCCGCTCGAAAGCGATGTGTGGAGCCATAAGCAATTGCTCGGCGTGGTGAGCCACACGCCCATCGAGGTCGAAACCTTGGGCCGCTTGCAGGCGGCGGGCAATTGGGTCGATCTTGGCCGCCATTTCGTGCCCGCGCCCGAACGGCTTTATACATGGTGGAGTTATCGCGCGAAGGATTGGGCCGCGTCCGACCGCGGCCGCCGCCTTGACCATATGTGGGTGACGCCCGACCTTAAGGACAAGGCGGTCAGCCATAAAGTGTGCGAACCGTGCCGCAGTTGGCTCAAACCCTCCGACCATGTGCCGTTGATAACGGAATTCAAATTTTGAGCGGATTTGCGCCCGATGATGCGCGCAGCGCCGCACAAGCAATCGACGCGCTGCGGCGAGGCTGGCCGGTGACACTGACCGATGGTGATAGGGCATTGTCCTTGCTCGCGGTCGAAACCACCAACGCCCCGGCACTAGCCGAATTTGACAGCGAAGCCTTGTCCAAATTGCTGATTTCGGGCGAGCGGGCGGCGACCTTGAAACTCACCAACCAGTTGGCCGCCGCCCATCCGGGACCGGTCGCGATTGACCGCTATGCGGGCGACGATCTGGCCGCCGCCCAAGCGATAGCCGACCCCGCGCTCGATTTGGCGCAGCCGTTCAAAGGGCCGTTTACCGCCGCCAAGGTAGCGGAAGAACGGCTCGCGCGGGCGGGGCTTGCGCTATTGCTGCATGGCGGCATGTTGCCCGCCGCTTTTGCGCGCGATACGGGTAGCCCCTCCCCCGTCACAGCCTCGGTCGCGGCGGTCGATGCCTATGGCGATGCGAACGCGCTCCATATTGCCGCGCGCGCTTCGCTGCCCGTCGAAGCGTCGGAACAGGGCGAGCTCACCGCCTTCCGCTCGACCGCCGATCCGCGCGAACATGTCGCGCTGACGCTCGGCCAACGTGATGGCAGCGTGCCGGTCATCCGGCTCCATTCGGAATGCCTGACCGGCGATGTGCTGGGTAGCCTTAAATGCGATTGCGGCCCGCAACTCCACCACGCGCTCCACAAAATTGCCGATGCACCTTGGGGTATCCTCCTTTATTTGCGGCAGGAAGGGCGCGGCATCGGCCTCGTCAACAAGCTGCGCGCCTATCAGTTGCAGGACCAGGGGTTCGACACGGTGGACGCCAATTTGCGGCTGGGCTTTCCGGTCGAAGCGCGCGATTTTGCGATAGCGGCGCAGATGTTGAAGCTCATGAACGTGCCCGCAGTGCGGCTCATGACCAATAATCCGGAAAAAGTCGCGCGGCTGGAAGCCGAAGGCATCAAAGTCGTCGAACGCATCCCCCACGCGCTCCCGACCAACGTGCATAATCAACGCTATCTCGCGACTAAGCGCGATAAGACCGGCCATAAATTGTGAAGGTTCAAGAGTTTCCGGACCACGCAAAGCCGCCCGCGAAGAGGGAGAGAGGGCTATATGTATAGGCCGGACGCACTTCCGCAACATCCGCCCTTCATTTAATCGCCCCGCTCCTGAACAATTTCGGCAACATCGTCAGCGCGCCCATAATCGGCCATTTGCGTTGCCAAGGCTTGATGGCAATCTCGGTCCCGGCATGGCGGTTGATCTTCCACGCCAGATAATCAATTCCGCCCGCGTAGGTGCCGGTCGCTTTGGCAAGGCGGGCGAGGGTTAGCCATTTGCCGCGACGGCGGAATGACGCCCAGCGTGCTTCGGCGTCTGTGCGGGATAGGGCGGACAAGGTGCTGCCATCCGCCGTCAGCGCCGCGCTTAACCGGCGGTAATAAGCCGGGTCGAAATCGACAATCGAGGCCGAGCGGCCTTTGCGTTCGGCGCGTAATTCCGCGCTATAGGTCAAATCAAATCCGCGCCGCCACAGCGCGAGCGGGTCATCGCCCTCGCCTTCCGCCATCATCGGTCGGGTGACGGTCGCGAGCGTTAGCGGCGCATGGGTGACGGCATCGACGATGCGCGCGCGCGCCGCTTCATCGGCGACCCACACCAACCGCGTCGGCTGCGCAAAGCGCGCCCATACCGATACGTCACTTGCCTGCATCGAACAGAGCCGCGCAAAATCCGCTTCGTCCAGCACCGCATATTTGGCGACCAGTTCGCCATATTGGTCCTGATGGGTGAAGGGAAACACATTGGGCGGGATCAGCCGGTTCGCGCGCGCCATCCAGCTTTTGCCATAGGCCGCTTCATAGCTCGACACGATGAGGTAAAAATCGAGCATCAGCCCGTCAAGCTGGCTTTCGCGCAGGCATGAGCCGTAAAATAACACTCCGCGCGCCGCATCCGGATATTTGCCCGCAAGCGCCTCCGCCATGCCGGTCACGCGCGGGTCCACGGGCAAGGCAAGTTCGGCTGCCATCACGGCGGCGAGATGGTCGGTCACGGGCCTGCCTGTCCTTGAAAGGCTCAGGCCGCGAGGCTGAGGAACGGCACCGGCGGCGTCGATTTGAGGATGATCGGGCGATCATGGCTCGCTTCGAACACTTCGCCGTCCAGCACGACATTGCTGCGCGCGCCTTCGATGCGGATAATATCGCCGCTCTGGAAATGGACGCCGTTCATTTGCCGCCGCCCGAATTTGCCGAGCGCGCCTGCAATCCCGACCTTGACGAGCGCGCCCAGATCCTGATCGACAGCGACCAGCTTCATCCGGCCCAGCGCATCCTGCGCCCCCCCGCTATCGCTGGGTTTGAAGTTGAACAGCATTTTTTCGAGCGTCGTCACGATGAGGAGCGAAAAACGCCCCTGAATCTGCCCGTCGCGGGTGAGCGAGACGCTGACCGGTTCGGGCTTGGCCGGAAGCAGCCGCCCGCCAATGCGGAACAGGATGGAGACGATCGCCGCCATCGCCGCAATCATGTGGCTGACGCTATTGGGCAGGCCCAACGGATAGATTTTCTCGCGGCAATAGAGGATGGCTTCGGCCAGCCCCGCGCCGCCCAGAAACATGCCCAGCACCGGACGGTTATCGCCCTCGCCGCTCGACAAAGCGATAAGTTCGCGCTGGATGACATGCGCGTCCAAATCGGTTTTGGCGATCTGGATGATGCGTTCAAGCGCCTCCAAAGGATCGCCTTCGGAGCCTAAATCGAGCGCGATCAAATTGGTCTTGCCGTTGGGCAATACCGCAACCGGCGGCGGGTTTCCGCCAAAATGGCCGCCCGAATAAAGCTCGGTCAGCGCCGATTGCACCGTGCCGTCGCCGCCATTGATGACGATGACGCGCGGTTTAACGAGCGCGATGGTCCGGAACGCCTGACCAATCTGGTTGGCTTCTTCCACTTCATAATGGAAAATGTCCGGATTGGACGCGCAAAACTCCCTGACGCGCGGAAGGATCGCGCGATTCCCCGTCGAGCGGGGGTTAGAGAGAAGCGCGACCATGACCATCGCCCGTTATGTATCCTTCCTGTTGGCCCGTAAGCGCGGCTTAGCGGGCATATTTCAGTGCGACGTTGATCGAAGCGGTGCTGCGCCCGACATTGAAGGCGGTGCGCGACAAAGGCGGTTTGCGCTTCAACGCCATATCAAGGACGCTGACATTCGGATTGCCCGAAAAGCCGCCGCCGTCCGACATGTCGGTCTTGCCATTGCCGTTGCGGTCATGGCGGATCGAGATGGCATAGCTGCCGGGGCGCGACACGGGGACGCACACCGCAACCGCACCGCTTGACGGCACAGCGACATCGACGCGATGCAGATATTTGCCTTTTTCAAGATAGGTGGCGGCGTTGTTGGCATAAAGATTGACGCGCAAACGTCCGGTGCGGCTTTTGAGGCCGGTGACATTCACCAGCACCGCGGAACCATCCGCTTCGCACACCGATGCCGAAGGGCCGAGCGCCGCTTCTGCCGATGCCGTATAGGTCGGCAATGTGAGCGCCACGGCGGCGGCTGCAACAAAACCGGTAAATTTCAACATGACCAATATACTCCTGCAGGTTATAGCCATCCGCCCTTTGTATCGTTAAAGCATCCGGTCAAAGATGCTGCGCATAACCAAAGCGGGCATGGCTTTGCCCTGTTTGCCTTGTCCTTGTATCGGAATCATTTGCGGCCAAATCATGGTCATGGAACGACAGAAACTTGAAACTGCTAACCGCCACTGACCGTTATATCGCAAAGCTGATCCTGATGCCGTTGGTGGGGACGCTGGTGGTGGCGATCATGTTGTTCGTTCTCGACAAGATGCTGCGCCTGTTCGATTTCGTCGTGAATGAAGGCGGTCCGGTGAGCGTCGTCTGGCGGATGCTCGCTAATATGCTGCCCGAATATATGACATTGGGCATCCCGATTGCGCTGATGATGGGTATCCTGCTCGCCTTCAGAAAGCTCGCCACATCGTCGGAACTGGACGTTTTCCAGGCTGTCGGCCAAGGCTATCCGCGCCTTCTCAAAGTCCCTTATATGTATGCGATTGCGCTCGCGCTCGTGAACCTCGCGCTGGTCGGCTATATCCAGCCTTATGCGCGCTATGCCTATGAAGGCATCCGCTTCGAGCTGCGTCAGGGCGCGCTCGGCGCGTCGATCAAAGTGGGTGAATTCACCAATTTTGGCAAGAATATGACGATGCGCATCGAAGAGAGCCGCGATGGCGGGCGCGAATTGCGCGGCATCTTCATCCGCGCGCAAAATAGCAAGGAAGAATCGGTCGCAGCGACCGCGAGCGCCGGTAAATTCATGGCGACCGATGATCCCGATACGATCATCCTGCGGCTTACCGATGGCGTCCTCATCCATGATTCGCCCAAATTCGAAAAACCGCGCGTTTTGTCGTTCAAAGGCTATGACGTGCCGATCCCGCTCCCGAAAATCGAAGCCTTCCGGCAACGGGGCGCTGCGGACGCGGACAAGGAGCGCACGCTCCCCGAACTTATCAAGGTCGGCCGCGATGACACGGTTTCGACCGCAACCCGATTGGAAAGCCGCGCGCAATTCCATTATCGCGTGGTCGAAATTGTGAGTATGTTCCTCATTCCGCTGCTCGCGGTATCGCTCGCGGTCCCGCCCAAGCGCTCGACATCGGCGCTCGGCGTTTTCCTGTCGATTGTGCTGCTGGTGACGCAGCATAAGATTAACGAATATGGCCTGAGTTTGGGCGCGCAGGGCAAGGTGCCTGCCATCCTTGCGCTATGGGTGCCGTTCACCCTGTTTGCCGCTTTATGCTGGTGGATGTTCCGCACGCTTGCCTTTGTGCCGGGCGGCCAGCCGATCGGCGCGCTCGAAGTCGTCTTTGCCAAAATGGGCAAGGCGATCAAAGGCTGGATGCGCGGCCATCGCAAATGGGTGCCCGCCGCGGTGCAACCGCTTGACGAGGAAGAAACCGCCTGATGCGCGTGCCCTTATTCCCTTCGCCCACTATGGCCTGGTATGTCGGCAAGGCGTTCATGATCCGCACCTTCGCGATTATGGCGCTGTTGGTCGTCGTGCTGCTCGCGCTCGACCTGCTCGGCGAATCGGGCAAGATTTTCGCTGTGCCGGGTAATGGCACGCCCGAACTGATGAAATATATGGGGCTGCGTGTGCCGCAGCTTGTGTCGCGTTTCCTGCCCTTTTCGGTGCTGCTCGGCACGTTGGTGACGTTCATCACCTTGAATCAGAATAGCGAAGTGGTGTCGATGAAAGCGGCGGGGATGTCCGCGCACCAGATTCTGGCCCCGCTCATCCTGTGCGGCGCGATTGTCGCGCTCATTTCCTTCGCCTTTAACGAGCGGGTGGTGGCGCGCGCCAATGCCGCGCTCGATGTGTGGCAAAAGGTCGATTATGGCACAATCCCGCCCGACCCCGGCTATAAAACCAATGTGTGGATCCGCCATGACAGCAATCTGGTTCATGCGGGCGTGGTGCGCGGGGTTGCACCCAATATCACCTTGAGCGACATCACCATCTACAACCGCACCGAAGGCGCATTGAACAGCCTGATTACCGCGCAAACCGCGCGCTCGTTGCCCGATGGCTGGCGCATTGTCGATGCGACCCGCTTTGACACCAGAACCGGCGTCAGCACCAAGCTTGGCACGATTGAGGCGGCCAAAGGGGTCAGCCCCGAACAATTTACGCTCGCCAATATTGACGGCGATAATCTGTCCTTCTTCCCGCTCAAACATGCGATCAACCAGTTGAAGGTCGCAGGCCGCCCGACCGCCGCGCTGGAAGGCACATTATGGCATAAATTGTCCGGGCCGTTATCCGCAGTGCTGATGCCCTTGCTCGGCGCGGTCGCAGCCTTCGGCCTTGCGCGGTCAGGCAAGCTGTTCGTGCGCGCGATTATCGGCATGGCGCTAGGCTTTGCCTATTTTGTCGCGGATAATTTCGCGATTGCGATGGGCAATCTGGGCGCCTACCCGCCTTGGCTCGCCGCGTGGGGGCCGTTCTTGCTTTTCGCGATTATCGGCGAATTGGTATTGTTAAGGACCGAAGAATAAGGGCCAGCCCCCTTCCCTATCCTATAAAAAACCGCCCCCGGATCGCCGTGATCCGGGGGCGGTTTTTATATCTGTCTAACGGGATAACCCGGCTTATTGTGCAGCGGCTTCCTTATCAGCCTTGGCCTTGGCGCCGTCTTCAATCGCTTTGAAGAGGATGCGCTTGGCGTCTTCGGCATCGCCCCATTTGCCGACGCGGACCCATTTTTCTTTTTCAAGGTCTTTATAATGGGTGAAAAAATGTTCGATCTGCGCAAGCACGATCGAGGGCAGATCCTGCCGCTCACCCACATCGGTATAATAAGGGAAGGTCGAATCGACCGGCACGCAGATGAGCTTTTCATCGCCGCCATGTTCGTCTTCAAGGTTGAGAACGCCGATGGGGCGCGCACGCACGACCGATCCCGGCACGAAGGGCGAGCGGGCGATGACCAGCGCGTCCAGCGGGTCGCCATCGGGCGACAGCGTGTGCGGGATGAAGCCGTAATTGGCGGGGTAGCGCATCGGCGTGTGGAGGATACGGTCGACGAACAACGCGCCCGATTCCTTGTCGAATTCATATTTGACCGGCTCGCCGCCGACCGGCACTTCGATGATCACATTGATGCTGTCGGGAACATTGTCCCCGATCGGAATCTTGTCGATATTCATGGGATAAGTCTCTTTATCCTAATAGTTTACGGGCGTCGCTACATCCTCTTTGCGCGGGATGTTTACGGCGTTTGCGGCTTCAAGAGACGGTCAAGCCCGCTCTCGCCCCCTCCAATTTTTTCGAGCACCGGATAGCGCAGTCCGCCCTGATAAGCGAGGTCCAAATTTTCATAATAATCGCCCTTTTGCAGGATGAATTTTATGGGGTTTTTGCTGCCTTTGACCGCGGTAATCGCGTCCTTGAGCGCCTCCTTGGAATAGGCGCGGCCATTCACAGACAGGATTTTGGTGCCGACCGTGATGCCATTCTGGAACGCGGGGCTGTCCCACATCACCGCGGTCACCTTGGCGTCCTTGTTGACCGTCATGCCGAGCGAATAGCTGAGGTCCAGATTGCTGTCCTCGACCGACTTCAGATAGTCATTCTGCTTGTCGGTATAAGTCAGGCGATAGCCATTATTGGTGAAGCCGTTGAGGTTGAGCGTCGGCGCGGGCTTGTTGATGCGCGTGTCAAGAAAGCTTGCCCAATCATAAGGCACGATCTGGTTAAGCGCGGTCACAATATCGCCGAACACAAACGGTTTGACCTTGTAATCGCCGGGGGTGCCGCCGTAGAAAATCTTGGCGAAATCGTCGATCGACTTTTTGCCCTTGGACTGCGCGCGGATGATGCTGTCGGCTTCGAGCCAGACGACCAGTCCTTCATTATAATAATCTTCCGACCGCTGCATCGACACCCAGCCTTTGGGGCGGCGCGCGGTGATGATGGGGTCGTGGGTGGTGTCCTCCAGCGCGCGCCAGTTGCGGCCCTTGCGCTCGGCAAGGTTGGCGGCAATCGCGGCGAGCGCGTCCAGCGTCTGTTGCTTGCTAAACAGGCCGGAGCGTGCGCCCAGCACATAGCCGTAAAACTGGTCAATGCCTTCATAAGCCCAAAGGAGGTTATTCTGCATCGGTGTGCGGAAATCGGGCGTCGCAAGCCCTGCCGGACGGCGATATTTGCCCGCCCAGCTATGGGTATATTCATGCGGCAACAGGTTGCGGCGGCCCGGCCCCTTATCCCATTCAAGGAAATAGCCGGGGTTCACCCCATTTTCCGAGCTGCGATGATGTTCAAGCCCAATGCCGCCCATCTCGTCGGTGAGCGCGGTCAGGAAATCATAATGGTCGAAATGTTCCATCCCGAACGCGGCCTTGGCTTCGGCGACCAGCTTTTTGTGCATCGCAATCTGTTCGGGCTTGGCGGCAAGGTCTTTGGCCTCGTCAGCAAACCAGTTAGCGGTGACGGTCGGCGAAAGCTTGTCCTGCCGGTAATATTTGCCCGCAAAGATCGGCGAATCCACGAGAGTTTCATAATTGGTGCGCTCGTAATTGATGGTATTGCCCTTGCGCGAAGACACACGCAGCGCACCGGCCTGCGTCCATCCGGCAGGATAGGTGACCGACATATCGACAGGGATCTGGCGCACATAATAGCCCGCCGGATAGAGCGACACGCTATTGGGTTGCAGGTTGAGCATCGCGGGCGTCATCACGATACGTCCTTGGTCGGACACGGTGGCCGACGCGAATTTGAACTGCGCGCGGATATTCTTTGCGCCCTCCGGCACGGGAATATGGAAAGCGAACACATCAAGGCTGTCGCGCGTCCATTGGACCGGCTTGCCATCGACCGAAAAGCGGATGTCGACAATCTTTTCAATCTGCCCGCGCGGGGCATGGTTGCCGGGGAGCCATGCGGGGAAGAGCAGGGTTACATTGCCGGTGGCTGCCACCGGAATCGACTGGTCGACCACAAAAATACCGCGCGTCGTATCGCTCGCATCGACACTGAGTTTCATCACGCCGGGATAGGCGACATCCTTGGGCGCGGGAATATTATGCCCGGTGGCTTGCGGGTAGACAAAATCAGCCGCGCTTTCCTGCGCCATGATGGGCGTGGCGGTGGTGGCGAGCAAAAGCGATAAGATGAAAATGCGCATGGTTTCTCCTGTTGGCCCCGGTCTAATTGCCGAGCATATTGATGGTAAAAGCGATGATGCCGATGTTGAACACAAAGGCTTCAAGACAGTGCCAAGTCGAGACCCGGCGGATTTTGCTGTCGGTAATATTGATGTCCGCGGTCTGGAAAGTCATCCCCAAAATCAACGAAAAATGGAGGAAATCATGATAATCGGGCGTTTTGGTGCTGGGGATGGCCAGCCCCCCTGCAAACTTGCCCGCCGAGCCGTCCCTATCATCGAGCGAATAATAAAGATGCGCATAATGGAGCGCATAAACGCTATTGGCGAACAGCCAGCATAGAGCGAGCGTCACCACCACCAGCATTTTGGAATAATCGCTCCCGCCTGTCACCACCACGGTGAGCGCGCCCAATATCACCGCGCAAATGCCGATGGTGATGACCAGCAACGCAATCCGGTTGGCGTCATTGTCGCGCGCATGGCGGCTTATATCCTGCGGGTTATCGGTTTGGAAAAGCGGGATGAGCGAGGCCAAAAACAGGAAGGTGACAATATCGAAGCCGACAAGGAAATCCTCGATTCCCTTATGCGGACCAAAAGTGGCATATCCGCCTGCGGCTGCCAGCCCGATGGCATAAGCGATAAAGCGCGGCGGCGCGATGCGATTGCCGATTTTTTTATCGCTGGTTGTGGATATTGTCATGACTGTGCGGCACCCTAGCCATGTCGGGCGAATTACACTAGAGGGCAGCGCCTATGGCCAAGATTCAAACACCCCAGCCCATCCGCGGCACCCAGGATATTTTCGGCGACGCGCAAGAGCGTTTTGCCCATGTGGTCGAAACCTTCAACCGCGTGCGCAAGCTTTATGGTTTCAAGGGCGTCGAAATGCCGGTGATCGAGCCGACCGGCGTGTTCGCGCGCTCGCTTGGCGAAACCACCGATATTGTGTCCAAAGAAATGTACACATTCGAAGATCGCGGCGGGGAATCGGTGACCTTGCGCCCCGAATTTACCGCCGGATTATGCCGCGCTTACATCACCAATGGCTGGCAGCAATATGCGCCGCTGAAACTCTCCACTTGGGGGCCGCTATTCCGTTACGAGCGCCCGCAAAAGGGCCGCTATCGCCAGTTCCACCAGATTGATGCCGAAATTATCGGCGCGGCGGAACCGGCGGCGGACGTGGATTTGCTCGTCATGGCCGACCAGTTGCTCAAGGAATTGGGCATAGATGATGGCGTGACGTTGCAGCTTAATACGCTTGGTGATGCCGAAAGCCGCGAAGCGTGGCGCGGGGGGCTGGTCGCGCATTTTGAAGCGCATAAGGATCAGCTTTCGGACGAAAGCCTTGATCGCCTGACACGCAACCCGCTGCGCATTTTGGACAGCAAAGACCCGCGCGACATTCCAGTGGCGCAATCCGCGCCCGACATTGATGCGTATCTGACCGACGATGCGCGCGCCTATTTTGCCGCGGTGACGGCGGGGCTGGATGCGGCGGGGGTCGCTTGGACGCGCAACCCGCGACTGGTGCGCGGCATGGACTATTACCGCCACACCGCGTTTGAGTTCGTCACCGACCGGCTTGGTGCGCAAGGCACTGTGCTGGGCGGCGGCCGCTATGACGGGTTGATTGAAGCGCTGGGCGGCCCGGCAACGCCTGCAGTTGGTTGGGCGGCGGGCATCGAGCGGTTGGCGATGTTGATTGATGCGCCGCGCTTAAAAGGACTCGATGTAGCGGTTGTTGTAGAATCCGATACCGTCATAGAAATTGGTATTTGGTTAGCGTCAGCGCTACGTTCTAACGGAGTATCAACTGAAATAGTTGCTGCGGGTTCTAGCAAGAAGCGCTTTGACAAGGGAGTGAAGCTCAATCCAAAGTTTGTGTTTTCGATCAACGATTTTATGGCCGAAGATGATGAGGTCGCAAAAATACGCGTGAAATGCTTAGGCTCGGACTGGAATTTCACTGAACAGTTGGAGTCGATCTTGCGAGTTGCCTTGATAACCAGTTTTGATGTTGTTCCCGTAAGCGAAAACCTTCTTTCCGCTAACGAATTAACGCTATTTCCTTATTCAGATAGATGACCGTCATATCTTACCCTCGTCATTCCCGCGAAAGCGGGAATCCATCTGATGCCCCTTCGGTAAACCTTCCGGTCCGGAGATGGACCCCCGCCTGTGCGGGGGTGACGACATACGGGGTAGAGGACGCATCTCTAAGCCCCTCCTCCTTCAGGGGAGGGGCAACGGAGACTTATGAATTTGAAGCGCAGCGAAAATTCTTAGTCGTAGTGGGGTGGGGGCTATCAGCCGACCACGGTGGAAGACGGACAGCCCCTCCCCCAACCCCTCCCGTAAACGGGAGGGGCTTCGTATGACCCCCATCTCTGAAGACCGTATCTTCGGCATCATTGCGCGCTTTGAGGAACTGGAAGCCAAAATGGCGTCCGGTACGCTCGATGGCGACGCCTTTGTCAAAGCCTCGCGCGATTATGCCGAACTGGAACCGGTCGCCAAAGCCGCAGCAGGCGTGCGCGATTTGCGCGCGGAATTGGCCTCCTTGCAAGAGATGGTGGCGGACGGCGGCGACCCCGATCTTGTCGCGATGGGCAAGGAAGAAATCGCCGCTATCGAAGAGCGTTTGCCCCAAGCCGAACGCGACCTCGCTATCTCGCTCCTCCCCCGCGATGCCGCCGATGACCGCCCCGCCATGCTCGAAATCCGGGCTGGCACGGGCGGCGATGAAGCGGCGCTGTTCGGCGGCGATCTCCTGCGTATGTATGAAAAATATGCGGCCTCGCGCGGGTGGAAGCTTGAAATCATGTCGGCCAATGAAGCCGATGTCGGCGGCTACAAAGAAGTCGTCGCCTCGATCAAAGGCACCGGCGTATTCGCGCGGCTGAAATTTGAAAGCGGCGTCCACCGCGTCCAGCGCGTGCCCGTGACCGAAAGCGGCGGGCGCATCCATACGTCCGCTGCGACCGTCGCGGTGTTGCCCGAAGCCGAAGAGGTTGACGTCGCCATTAACGAAAGCGACCTGCGCGTCGATATTTACCGCTCGTCGGGCGCGGGCGGGCAGCATGTCAACACAACCGACAGCGCGATCCGCATCACCCATATTCCGACCGGCCTTGTCGTCACCTGTCAGGATGAACGCTCGCAGCATAAGAACCGCGCCAAGGCGATGAAGGTGCTGGCGACGCGGCTTTATGATATGGAACGCGAGCGGCTCCACGCCGAACAAGCGGGCGCGCGCAAGTCGATGGTGGGTTCGGGCGACCGCTCCGAGCGCATCCGCACCTATAATTTCCCGCAAGGCCGCGTCACCGACCATCGCATCAACCTGACCCTCCACCGCTTGCCGGAAATATTGGAGGGGGATTTGGATGAAATGGTCGATGCGTTGATCTTCCAGGATCAGGCCGAACGTCTGGCCGGGCTGGAAGGGTGAGGACCGCCCGCGAGGCTGTCCGTGCTGCCGCTGAACGGCTGGGGCCGATCAGCTACACGCCCGAACTGGATGCCGAATTATTGATGGCCCATGCGCTTGGCCTCACCCGCAGCGACTATCTGCTCAAAAGCCGCGATCTTACCGAACCGCAAGATTTTTGGCCGATGGTCGAACGGCGCGCGCTGTATGAGCCGGTGGCCTATATTCTGGGCCATCAGCCTTTCTGGACGATTGACCTCAAGGTCAAACCCGGCGTCCTCATCCCGCGCGCCGATTCCGAAACATTGATCGAAGCGGCGGTGGGCCACTTTGGCCCGCAAGGCCCGTCCATCATGCTCGACATCGGAAGCGGCCCCGGCACCTTGCTGCTCGCCGCGCTCGATGAATGGCCGCGCGCGGTTGGCGTCGGGGTAGAACGCTCGGCACTCGCGCGCGAACTGGCCGAACAAAATGCCGAAAACCTCGGCATGGAGCCGCGCACCATGTGGTTCCGGCGTGACTGGACCGAGGAAAATTGGTGGCTCGGCATTGGCGGGCCATTTGACCTTATCCTGTGCAATCCACCTTATATCGAGGTTGCGGCAGAATTGATGCCGCAAGTCGCGGACTATGAACCGCATGAGGCGCTGTTTGCCGGAATCGACGGACTCGACGATTATCGCCTATTGCTGCCGGTGCTGGACCATCTGCTCGCGCCGCAGGGCGTTGCGATCTTCGAAATCGGCTGGACGCAGGCGGCGAGCGTCACAAAACTTGCCGAATCGCAAGGATTTGACGTGACTTTATTCCATGATCTGGGCGGGCGTGATCGTGCGCTTTTGCTAAAAAGAAAGGCGTAAATCGCGCTTTTAGTCGCTTTTTACTTGTTTTCGGGCGCAAACTGGATAAGGCGTTGGTTCAAGGGACGCGCCGGTAGTCTTGATTTGACCCCTTCGCCCTCCCTTAGCTCCCACAGCGCATCGATGGATTGCCCCGTGGCTCCCCCAAGAGTCCGGTGCCATAAAATCAAGGCTGATGGCCGGAATATCCGTCGGACACAAGATTTCCGATACGGGTGTTTCACACACCGAAACGTCCGGGGATTGGCATGAAGTCATGCGATCCGGGGGGACGGATAAGGAAAGTATGATTTCGGTTTGAACGCTTTTTTGACAATAGGGATAGAAGCTCGGTGATCAATAACCGTCAAGGCAACCGTCGTCGCGGTCGCAACAATTCGCCACGCCAGAATAATAACCGGAGTGGCGGCGACAGCGCCAATCGTATCGACAGCCGCGCACGCGGCAATGCAGCGCAACTCCTTGAAAAATATAAAAATATGGCGCGCGATGCACAAATGCAGGGCGACCGCGTCCTGACCGAATATTATCTGCAATTCGCCGACCATTATTTCCGCGTGCTCGCCGATGTGCGCGCGCGTCAGGAAGAACAGCAGGCCGAACGCCGCGCCCGCCATGAAGAACGCAGCCAGAATTGGCGCGACGACAATGGCCGCGACTTTAACGGCCGCGAAGAAAATGAAGGCAGCGAGATTGAAGGCGTCGAACATGGCGTCGAAGGCGAGCCGATGCTCGAAGGCCCCGCTACGCGCGATGATCGCGACTTTTCCGACAATGATGGCGCCGAAGACCGCCCGCGCCGTGGCCGTCAGCCGCGCGCGGACCGTGGTGGTGATCGTGGCGGTGATCGGGGTAGCGAACGTACTGAGCGCAATGATCGCGCCGAACGTCCTGCACGCACCGAACGCGCGCCCCGTGGCCGCAAGCCCGCTGTCGCTGCCAATGGCCATGATGACGCGAATGACGCGCCGCTGGGCCTTGACGCATCACTGCTGCCGCCCTCGATTGCGCCCGTTTCGGATGCAGGCGAAGGCGATGAAGCTGCCGCTGCCCCGCGCCCGCGCCGGGGCCGACGTCCCAAGGCGGAAAGTGTTGCGGCTGGCCCTGATACGAATAGCCCTGACGCAATTGGGCGTGATGCGGCCGACGCTGCCGACGGATAATCGCCGGGAGTAGCGCACCATGCCGACCGCTTCGCCTTGCGCAAGCGTCGCGCCTGAAGCAGGCGTCGACCGCCCGCGCTTCGACTTTGCGATCCACGCAACCGAAGGCAAGGCGCGCACTGGCGTCATCCGGATGCAGCGCGGCGACATCCGCACGCCTGCTTTCATGCCGGTCGGCACGGCTGGCACGGTCAAGGGCCTGCGCCCCGCCGAAGTGCGTGCGACCGGCGCGGACATTATCCTTGGCAATACCTATCATCTGATGCTGCGCCCCGGTGCGGAGCGGGTGGCGAAACTTGGCGGTTTGCACGCCTTTTCCGGATGGGGTCGTCCGATTCTGACCGACAGCGGCGGTTATCAGGTGATGAGCCTGTCCGCGCTCACCAAAAGGTCGGAAGAAGGCGTTGTATTTGCAAGCCACCTCGACGGCTCGCGCCATATGCTGTCGCCCGAACGCTCGATGGAAATCCAGCGTTTGCTCGGCTCCGACATTGTGATGGCGTTTGACGAGCTGGTGCCGACGACTTCGACGCCGAAAGAGCAGACCCAAGCGATGGAACGCTCGATGCGCTGGGCCAAACGCTCGCGCGCAGGTTTTGACAGCGATGAAGGCCATGCCAGCCGCGCGGCCTTGTTCGGCATCCAGCAGGGCGCGCTCGATGAAGCGTTGCGCAAATCCTCGGCGGACGCGCTCATCGACATCGGTTTTGACGGCTATGCAGTTGGCGGCCTTGCGGTGGGCGAAGGGCAGGAGGCGATGTTCGCCTGTCTCGATTTCGCACCGTCACAATTGCCGCACGACAAGCCGCGCTATCTGATGGGAGTCGGCAAGCCCGACGACCTCGTCGGCGCGGTCGCGCGCGGGATTGATATGTTCGATTGCGTGTTGCCGACGCGCTCGGGCCGCAACGGGCAGGCCTTCACTTGGAATGGTCCGCTCAATATCCGTAATGCCAAACATGCCGAAGATAGCGGGCCGCTTGATGCGCGTTGCGGCTGTCCGGTATGCACGACATGGAGCCGCGCCTATCTCCATCATCTGGTGAAAGCGGGCGAAATGCTGGGCGCGATGCTGATGACCCAACATAATATCCATTTTTATGAAGATTTGATGGCCGCGATGCGCGCAGCGATTGCCGACCAACGCTTTGCCGCCTTTGAAGCTGATTTCCGCCGCGATTATTTCGCCGGACGGTAAGTTTCTGCGTCAATCAAGCGTCGGGAAGTGGATATGGAAGGTGCCGCTTTCGCCGTCATAATCGAGTGCTTGGCGCAGTTGCCGTGACAATCCGGTCAACACGCGATCAAACCGGTGGTGGAGCAAGCCGGTCACTTTCTC
This sequence comes from Pseudonocardia sp. TMWB2A, assembly GCF_017312135.1. NCBI lineage: Bacteria > Bacillati > Actinomycetota > Actinomycetes > Pseudonocardiales > Pseudonocardiaceae > Pseudonocardia > Pseudonocardia sp. TMWB2A. Next base: position 2,737,870 of record NZ_QKQY01000001.1, on the reverse strand, counting down.
GCCCGCTTTCAACGCATCGGACTGGATCGACAATGCGGCCATATGGCTTTCATCCGTGCAGCGATGCACATGGATGGTGAGCGGCTGCGTCGGGTCGGAGAGCAGCGCAAGTTCGCCGATTTCGGTGAAGAGGAACGACACCGGCACCGCAATATCCTGCTGGATCTGCATCGCGGCGGCATCGACCGTGACCGCAGCATGGGCATCCATCGGCGTATTGCCTTTAAGCCCCGCCGCCAGCTCGCTGAGGAGCGGGCGCAGCGCAATGCCTTCATTATCCTCCAGCTCGGCAAAATGGTTGCGATGGACCGCCGACAGCGCGCCGACGCGCCGCTGGATCGACCGGTAGGTTTCCATCGCCTCGACCGTATCTGCTGCGCGGCTGTGGATATTGAGCAGGCTTGCGATAATCTGGAGGTTGTTTTTGACGCGGTGATGCACCTCGCGGGTCAACAAGGTCTGGCGCTCCAGCCCGCTCGCAAGGTCACGCTTGTCGCGTGCGACCATTTCGGACAGGTCGGTCATGTCCTGCTCAAGACTGCTGATTTCCGCCGCTACGCCGGGGCCGCGCGGCTGGGCGCGATAGCGTTGACCGGGGCGGTAATGTGCAACAGTGCGCTGGATGTCGCGCAAGGGCCGCAGCAGCAATTTATTGACGAGCAACCATGCAAGGCCCCCTGCCAAAAGCCACATGCCAAGCGGCGCGAGCAGCGAGATAATGTCGGTCCCCGACACCGATTTGCGCCGCGAGGCAATCTCCAGCGTCGTCCCCGTGCGCCCCACCGGACTGGTCGCGGACAGGCTGTTGCCCGGCACCCACACGCCGACCTGTGTGGTAATATCAATCTGGCGGTCGCCTTGTGTCAGATAGAGATTATAGTCGGGCAGCTCGGTATTGGGCTGCGACAATTCTTCTAACATTGTCCATGGATAAACCATCATCGCGACTAAAGGCGTGCCATTGCCGTCCGTCACCGGCAAAATGTCGATAACCGATTTCAGATCTTCGCTGATTTCCAGATGGTTTTTGCTGCGCGGCAGGGTGGATAGCACCGCATCGCTGTCGGACCGCGACTCATGGCATAGATGGGCACCGCTGCGCGCATCGAGCAAATGGAGTTCGGGGGCGGCGCTTTTATTGGTGGATAGCGCGCGGCTAATATCCTGGCACAAACTATGGAAATCGGTGCGGGTCGGCACCAGCGCCGGGATGGTGGACGGCGTTGCGGGTGCCGCCGTCGCCGCTGTGCCCGATGGCGCGCTTTCCGCGTCTCCCTCGCCTGCCGGTGTCAGCCGGAAGGATTCAAGCGGACGGCGGACAATATCTTCATCCGTCACCAAAGTAGATGCGATTCGCCGCGCAATATCGCGATTGGCCCCCGAAATCAGCGCAAGCCGTTCCTCGTCCGCCGATTGGGCCGAGCGCACATTGGCGATGAAGGTGATGAGCGCCAGCGGGGCAAGCGCGATGAGAATGGCAATGAATAATTTGCGGCCCGTCGGCATATGGTAATACCAAGCCATCAACCGCTCATAGGGCGGACGGAGATTATCCTTGCCCTTGTTATTGCCGGATTTGGCCTGCGCACCAAAAGGCTGCGCTACAGCCTCTTCCGACGGGACGGGATCGGGCGGGAGTGGCGCATCGCGGAGCTCAACAGCGGATTCGGTTGGCTGAGCGTCCATTTACCCCTTCAAACCTTTGATCCGGAAACATAAATCACCGCTTACCGGCGCGCATCGCCGCAAGCATATGGAGGATGAACCCCCCATAGTCCGGCAGGTTCCCTTGAAAATCGAGATTTTGTGCGCCGGATAAAGGGGTGGTCCGGACAGATCAGCCAAGCTTCTTCAACAAATCCATCATCGAATCCGGAACCGCTTCATCGAGCGTGGTCTGATAAGCCTGTTTCAGCGACGAGGAGAGTTGGCCCAGCCGCTCTTTGTCCTTGGCCTTATCCTTGCCCGGTTTGGCGGGGGTTTTAGTGGCGGTAATCCCGGCAACAGAAAGGCCCGGCAGGTCACATGTCCCGTCGGCCATTGCGCTTTTCGCCAGGTCTTTCCCCCGGTCTTTCCCCAAGTCTTTATCTGCGCCTGTACCAGTTGCGCCGACATGCTCATTCTTTTGTACGGGTTCCATATCAGCCCCAGATTTGTTCCTTATGCCTATGCCCGTCCGACCCGCATAACCCTTGTCCGGGTCTTATTCTCATCCGGTCGCGAAACGCAAATTGTAAATTAGGCGATAGTGCGATCAGGCCGATTGGTGATTATTTAGCGTTGTATGAAACCTATTTCCCGCTCATTGGTTCCATGTAAATCAGCGGGGTAGAATTTCGGGGGCGTTGACGCGCGTCCGGATGAAAGCTTTTCTGCTGGTTGCGTGTCCCAAAAGACGTAAATTTGAATAGACGAAATTTTTATAGTCGGAAAATAATCGGGAGGTTTTTCCTTAATGTCGCTTGGTCAGAAAATTGCACCCCATCTCCCTTTTTTGCGGCGTTATGCCCGCGCGCTTACCGGTTCACAGGATAATGGGGATGCGTATGTGCGCGCGACGCTTGAGGCGCTGATTGCCGCGCCTGACGAATTTCCCGACACGGTCGAACCGCGCTTGGGTCTTTACCGCACCTTCCATGTGATCTGGAACAGCGCGCGCGTCGATGCGGGCGATAGCGATGTTGCGGGCGATGCTGCCGAACAGATTGCAGCGCAGCGTCTTGCGCGCATTTCGCCGCAATCGCGTCAGGCTTTGCTGTTGACCGCGATGGAAGGCTTCACCACCGAAGATGCCGCTTATATTCTCGATACCGACAGCAGCAGCACCGGGCTTCTCGTCGCTGAAGCCCTCGCCGAAATCGACAAGCAGACCAAGGCGCGCGTGCTGATTATCGAAGACGAGCCGATTATCGCGATGGACATTGAAGCGATTGTCCGGGATCTTGGCCATGATGTGACCGGCGTTGCGGTAACGCGCGACGAAGCGGTTGCCGAAGCGCAGGCCAATCCGCCAACTTTAGTGCTGAGTGACATCCAGCTTGCCGATAATAGTTCGGGCATTGATGCGGTGCAGGATATTTTGAACGACCATGACGTGCCGGTCATCTTCATCACCGCTTTCCCCGAACGCCTGCTGACCGGCGACCGTCCGGAGCCGACCTTCCTCATCACCAAGCCGTTCCAGCCGGCAACGGTGAAAGCGGCAATTTCGCAAGCCCTGTTCTTCAACGAGGCGACCGTTCCGGCCTGAGCGCGGGCAGCATTTTATCCTGCGAAGGACATCTGAATAATTTTGTATAATCTTAACATCGTAAAATTGGCTTCATCTGTCCGTCCCGCTATAGGCGGAGCAGATGGACTGTCGGCGCTGCCTTCTTCATGCGCCGGGATGGGGACAGAATGAGCCGGACTATGGCAGCACGAGATTCCAAAGCAGCGGCGCAAGCCTCCGTGCGTGCTTCTGCACAGGCTGGCGCGCAGACAAGTGCGCGCGCCCAGTCTAGTAGTGAGTCCGGCGATGCTGCGGCGGACAATGTGGACAATCGCGCACCGGTCGAACGGCTGAGCGACGATGCGTTCCGCGACCAGCTTGGCGAGGTCATTCCGCACTTGCGCGCTTTTGGCCGCTCGCTGTCGGGTAATCGCGACACCGCCGATGATCTGGTGCAGGAAACCTTGCTCAAAGCATGGGCGGCGCGCGCGCGTTTCCATGCGGGCACCAGTATGCGCGCCTGGACCTTCACCATTTTGCGTAACCTGTTCCTGTCGCAAATGCGCCGCGCGCGGTTCAAGGGCGAATGGGATGATCTGACCGCCGAGCGCAGCTTGGCCGCGCCTGCCAGTCAGGACGGCAGCGTCGATCTTTCCGATCTTCAGCGCGCGCTGATGCTGCTCCCGCAAAACCAGCGCGAGGCGTTGATTCTGGTCGGGGCAGGCGGTTTTGCCTATGAAGAAGCCGCCGATATTTGCGGCGTTGCGGTCGGCACGATCAAAAGCCGCGTGGCGCGCGGGCGTGTGGCTCTGGAAGATATTATGGCGGGCGATGCGCTCCCCAAACGTTCCGATTCGGGCGTGTCGGGCGAAACCGCGCTCACCGAAATCCTTGCCGATGTGGACCGGCTCAGCCGTCAGGATTGATTGGGTGTAAAAGGGTCGGGGGAAGCTTTAAGAGCAGTCTCCGCCGCACTAGAGCGCGTTTAGCTTAATTTTGCGAGCAAATCCTGGAACGGATCATCGCCCGTGGCCGTGGCCGCGTTACCTGCGCCCTCGCGCGCGTCGAAACAATAGCGCAAGCTCATGCCGATCTGCCCCAGCTCGTCACAATGAACGCCGTTCAGCGTCATATCCGACGCGAGGCGCGCCGCCGCAGCGCGGCACGGACGGGCCGTGGAGGCCTCGGCGGCGTTGGGGATAAGGGCATCAAAATCATTCATCCCGTCTCAACGGGGCAAAGGGCGTCGCGGTTCCCTTAAACTGCAATATTTACCAAGCCCGTGCAGGGGCGGATGAGGGTGCGCAGCGCGCTTTTCCCTTGCGAAAGGACGGGATTCCGCCAATGACAGCCGCAAAGCCGCCTGAACCGGAGCCGTCATGACCGTCGCAAAAATGTCACAAAATGAACGCCTTAAGGTGATTGAACGCGCGCGCAGCCATGCGCCCTTCCTCGCGCGCCTCGGTGAAAGGTTCGCCTCCGCGCTCGACCATTTTGTCCAAGGGACGGCGCAAACACGCATTACTGCGTTGCTGGCCGAGCGATGGGATGGAGAGGCGGACATCATGCCGTTCCTGCGCGACCAACGCAGCGAACTTGCGCTGCTCACCGCGCTCCTTGATCTGTCGGGGGAGGCGGACCTTACTTATACCATCGAAACCCTGTCCGCTTTTGCCGACCAGGCGCTTGACGATGCAGTCCGCGCGGCGTTTGACGAGCGCGTGCCGGGCGAACCGGTGCAAGGCTTTGCCGTCATCGGCCTTGGCAAGCATGGCAGCCATGAACTCAACTATTCGTCCGACATTGACCCGATATTATTGTTCGACCCTGTGACCATGCCCCGGCGCGAGCGTGATGATCCGGTTGAAGCGGCGGTCCGCATGGGGCGGCGCGTCACCGAAATATTGAGCGCGCGCACGGGCGAAGGCTATGTGTTCCGCGTCGATCTGCGCCTCCGCCCGACCCCCGAAGTCACGCCCATCGTGCTGCCGGTCAATGCGGCGATCGGCTATTATGAATCGCAGGCGCTGGCGTGGGAGCAGGCGGCATTTATCCGCGCACGGGCCTGTGCGGGGGATAAAGCGCTGGGCCGCTATTTTCTCGACGCCATCCGGCCTTTTGTGTGGCGCAAAAGCTTGGATTATCGCCAGATCAAAGAGATCGGATCGGTCAGCCAGCGCATCCGCGACCATTATGCGGGCGGGCAGAAATTCGGCCCCGGCTATGATCTGAAGCGCGGGCGCGGCGGCATCCGCGAGGTCGAATTTTTCGCGCAAGTGCATCAGCTTATCCATGGCGGGCGCGATGCGAGTTTGCGTGTGCCCGCGACCCGCGACGCGCTGGCCGCACTCGCCAAGGCTGGGCGGATTGACGCTGACGAAGCTGAACAGTTGGCCGAAAGCTATGCGCTCTACCGCACCATTGAACATCGCCTGCAAATGGTCGATGACCAGCAAACGCATAGCCTGCCTAAAGATAGCGAGGCGCTCGACCGTGTGGCGCGGCTGCACGGACTGAAGGATGGCGCGGCGCTGATTGCGCTGCTCGCCCCTCATGTCGAGCGCGTCGGCAAAATATATGACCGGCTGATTGCGGGCGAAGAGGGCGAGGAAAGCCAGCCGCTAACCCCGCGTGACGATGATGCGCTCACCGCTTATCTCTCCAATTTGGGCTTTGCCGCGCCGGAGAGCGTCGCACAGCGCATTGCCGCCTGGCGGTCGGGCAAGGTGCGCGCGCTGCGTTCCGGTCCTGCCTTGGAGGCGCTCGAAACCGCGCTCCCCAAATTGCTCACCGCCTTGTCCAAGGCCCCCGACCCGATGGCGGCGGTGATGGGGCTTGACCGCATGATTGACGGCCTTCCCAGCACGATCAATTTTTTCCATCTGCTCGATGCGCGGCCCGCACTGGCGACCACGCTCGGCAATATCCTCACCTATGCGCCCGCTTTGGCGGAGCAGTTGGGGCGGCGCAGCGCGCTCCTCGACGGCCTCATCGACCAGAGCGTGTTCAACCCCAATCCCAGCGTCGAGGCGCTGCTCACCGCTTTTTCCGATACGCGCCACGCGGTCGATTATGAGCGCCATCTAGACCATGTGCGCCGCCTTGTGGGGGAGCGCCGCTTTGCGCTCGGCGTCCAGATTATCGACGGCATGGCCGACCCGATGGAGGTCGCGCGCGGCTATGCCCATGTCGCCGAGGCTGCATTGGTGGCGCTCGCCGATGCCACCCGCGCCGAATTTGAAGCCGCGCATGGCCGGGTGCCGGACAGCGAATTTGTGATTCTCGCGCTTGGCCGTCTGGGTGGCGAGGCGCTCACCCATGCGTCGGACTTGGACCTCATCTATCTGTTCACCGGCGATTATATGGCGGAATCGGACGGGGCAAAGCCATTGGGCGCGACGCTTTACTATAATCGTCTGGCGCAGCGGGTGAGCGCGGCCTTGTCGGTGCCGACCGCGACCGGGCGGCTTTACGAGGTTGATACGCGCCTGCGCCCATCCGGCGCGCAAGGGCCTCTGGCGGTCACCTTGGATGCGTTTGAACGCTATCAAAAGGAAGAAGCATGGGTGTGGGAGCATATGGCGCTCACCCGCGCGCGGCCCGTTTATGGATCGAACAACGCGCGCGAGGCGGTGCAGGCGATTATCGACGCCGTGCTGAAAGCTCCGCGCGATGCGGCCAAATTGCGGGCCGATGCAGCGCAAATGCGCGCCGATATGGCGGGGCATAAGCCGCCCAGCGGTCCGCTCGATGCCAAGCTTATCGCGGGCGGGCTGGTGGACCTTGAATTTGCCACCCATGTCACGCAATTGACCAGCGGCGCAGGGCTTTTCCCGCAACTCGACCGCGCGCTGCCCGCTTTGGTTGAAGCAGGGTTAGCCCCCGATGCGATTGTGTCCGCGCAACAGCTTTTGACGCGGCTGCTCGTCACCTTGCGGCTGGTCTGCCCCGATTGTATTGATCCGCCCGATGTCACCAAACCGGTCATCGCGCGCGCCTGTCAGGCCGAAAGCTGGGAGGCATTGCTGGCCGATTATGATAAAGCGCGCGCGGTGGTGGCGGCATGGTGGGACGCGGTGCGGGGGTGAGTGTTCACATTTAACATTCGTCATCCCCGCGAAGGCGGGGATCCATCTCCGGACGTCGCCATAAACCAAAGGGTTGGGAGATGGATTCCCGGTCAAGCCGGGAATGACGACGGTAGAAAAAGCAGGAAAAGTAAGGAAAACCCATGAATATCGGAGACAAAATCCCCGCCCTCACGCTCCCCGATGCGAGCGATGCACCAGTCGCGCTGGCTGACCTTGGCACGCCCTTGGTGGTCTATTTCTACCCCAAGGCCGACACGCCGGGCTGCACCACCGAAGCGCAGGACTTTACTGCGCTCGGCAAGGATTTTGCCGCAGCAGGCGTCAAAATTGTCGGCATATCCAAGGATGAGGTCACAAAACTCGCCAAATTCCGTGACAAATATGATCTGGACGTCACACTCCTGTCGGACGAAGAGGGCGTTGCCTGTCAAGCGTTCGGCACATGGGTGCAGAAAAAGCTTTATGGCCGCGAATATATGGGGATTGACCGCGCGACCTTCCTGTTCGGCAAGGACGGCACATTGGTGCGCGAATGGCGCAAGGTGAAGGTCAAAAACCACGCCGCCGAGGTGCTGGAGGCCGCCAAGGCGCTCTGATTATAATGAAGGACTGCCCAACCCCGACCATCTCCGCCGCCTGCCGTGCGGTGCTGGAAACCGCCGACCCTTATGCCAAGCTGATGCGCGCGCGGATGGTGGCGCGCGATTGGCGGCTGGGGCGGCTCACGCCTGTCTTTGACGTCAAGATGCCGGACAGGCCGGGGCGACCCGCCAAGCCCGAACTGCTGCCGCCCAACCGGATGCCGCGCCGCAGGGGCGGGGCGGAACGCGCGCGCATCGCCTTGCTCCACGCGCTTGCGCATATCGAATTTGTCGCGATTGATCTCGCCTTCGATATGGCGGGCCGGTTCGGTAGCGAATTTCCGCGCGGCTTTGTCGATGACTGGCTCGCCGTCGGTGCGGACGAAGCGATGCACTTTGCCATCCTCGACCGCAGGCTCAAACAATTAGGGAGCCATTATGGCGCGCTCCCCGCGCATGACGGTTTGTGGGAGGCGGCAGCAGGGACTGCGCATGATGCGCTCGCCCGATTGGCGATCCTGCCGATGGTGCTGGAAGCGCGCGGGCTCGACATAACGCCTGCCACCATTGACCGTTTTGTATCGCAGGGAGATTCGGCCAGTGCGGCGATTCTTTCGCGCATCTATAAGGACGAAATCCGCCATGTTTCAGCGGGAACCCGATGGTTTAAAGCGCGTTGTATGGACAGCGGCCTTGACCCCGCGCGCCACTGGCAGGCCCTTGTGAAGTTACATTTCAGGGGGGTGTTGAAGCCTCCATTTAACGACTCGGCGCGTGCTGCGAGCGGTTTAACGCAGGATTTCTATAAAATTATTGCCTAATTAACCTCGTCCCCGCACACAGGTTTCAACGAGCGGGGACGAAAAAGATTTCGCCCACATTTTGATAATAAGCTGCACGGTGCAGATCGGGGCCAAACCGGATCGCCAAAGTGCATGACGAAACTAGAGTGGGGTCGCAGTGATCAACGTCGTTTCCAAAATGAAGTTCCGCAATGTTGCACTTTTTATGGGCATTGCTTGTTTTTCGGTCGCAGCGCAGGCGAATAATGCCGGGACGCCGACCACCCTTGACGATCCGGACGAAGAAATGACCGATGCGCAAAATAGTGCGCAAATGGCCAATGTCGCCGGTATGGCAACGCCCGGTCTCCTCGCCGCCAAGATTGGCGCGCCGCAAGGGGACAGCAATTTCCGCAACCTGTTCGGCACGATGAAGCAGATGGACGGCGCGGCCTCGCGCAAGATCGCCATCCCCAGCCGCAAGCCGGTCGACCAGATGCGCCTCACTTCCTCCTTCGGGATGCGCAACCATCCGGTTCTGCGCAAGCGTATGCGCCACAATGGCATTGATATTCCCGCCGCTACCGGCACGCCGATCTACGCACCGGCGGACGGTGTTGTTGGCCGCGCCCAGCGCCTTGGCGGTTATGGCAATTATGCCGAAATCGAACATGGCAACGGCATCCAGACCCGCTTCGGTCATATGTCGCGCATCGCGGTGGCGCCGGGCCAGCGTATCAAGCAGGGTGAAATTGTCGGTTATGTCGGCTCGACCGGCCGTTCGACCGGCCCGCACCTCCATTATGAAGTCCGTATCGCCGGAACGCCGGTCAATCCGATTCCGTTTGTGCAGGCAGACACGAATTTCGCGTATGTCGGCAATGGCCACACCCAGATGGGCGGCCCCGAATAAGCAGCTAAGACAAGAAGGAAAGCTCGCGATTTTCGCGGGCTTTTTCTTTTTGCACGGGTTTTGGGAGAGGACGCAGATCGGATGAATCTGCGCCAATATCTAAGGGAGCGCGGGCGATAAGCTTGCCGCTCCCTTTTTTCCTCCCTATCTTGGACCTATGAGTGACCTCACCCCCATGACCCTTTCACCCAGCGCCGCCAAGCGCGTTGCCTTCATCGCGGACAAGCAGGGCAAGCCTGCCATGCTGCGCCTGTCGGTCGAAGGCGGCGGCTGTTCGGGCTTCCAATATCGCTATGGCCTCGCCGATGCGATCAATGATGATGATATTGTGACCGAAACCGACGGCGTCAAACTGGTGGTCGATGATATATCGCTGGAACTGGTGCAGGGCGGCATGGTCGATTTCGTCGAATCCCTGGGCGGTTCGGCCTTTCAAGTGACCAACCCCAACGCGGCAGCAGGCTGCGGATGCGGCGCCAGTTTTTCGGTTTGATTTAACCGTTTAAACTTTTCCCTATCGTCATTGCGAGCGCCGTAGGTGCGCCCACCCAAACCTTCTCCCTTGATGGGAGAAGGATGTGAAGACTTGGCAGCTTGCTGCCTAGTCGTAGCTGGATGAGGGTGATCTCTCCGTCTGGCGCTGTGCGTGGTTGAGGGCTCACCCTCATCCAACTGCGCCTAATTCGCTCCGCTCATAAGGCTCCATATCCTTCCCCCATCAAGGGGGAAGGAGCGCGCAACCGGCTATGCCCCCGCGCCATCCTGCGCTAAGCCTCCTCCATGAGAATCGCGACCTTCAATATTAACGGCATCAAAGCCCGCCTGCCCCGCCTCATCGAATGGCTGGAGGAAACACAGCCGGATGTGGCCTGCCTTCAGGAAATCAAAACAGCCGACGAAGGCTTCCCCATCAAGGAATTCGAGGCCATCGGCTATGGCGCGCTGTGGCACGGGCAAAAGGGGTTTAACGGCGTTGCCATTCTCGCCAAAGGGGAAACCCCCGTCGAAGTGCGCCGCGGGCTGGAAGGCGAGCCGGAGGATGAGCATAGCCGCTATCTTGAAGCCGATGTGAAGGGCGTGCGCGTGGCGTCCATTTATCTGCCCAATGGCAATCCGCAACCCGGCCCCAAATTCGACTATAAATTGCGCTGGATGAAGCGGTTGCGCACCCGCGCAGGCGAAATCTGGCGCGAGGAAGTCCCGGCGGTGTTGGCGGGCGATTATAATGTCATCCCGCATGACGATGATGTCTATTCCGTCCCGGCAATGGCCGATGATGCGTTGATGCAGCCCGAATCCCGCGAAGCCTATCGCGTCTTGCTCGCGGACGGCTGGACCGATGCGTTGCGCGCGCGCCATCCGGCGGGCGGCGTGTGGACCTATTGGGACTATCAAGCCGGGGCTTGGCAACGCGATGCAGGCTTTCGCATCGACCATCTGCTGCTCAGCCCGCAAGCCGCCGACCGCCTCATCGACGCCCAAGTCGACAAAGCCTATCGCGGGCGCGAAAAGGCAAGCGACCATGCGCCGGTGTGGGTGGAGCTGCGCGGATAGAAATATATTACCCGTATAATATTGACATTATTATATCCGGATATAAATAGGCTCCCACACACAGGAGCTTATGATGAAAACCCGAATCCTTACCGCCTTTGTCGGTGATAATTTTTTAGCCAACGGCCCCGATGCCGTAATCCGCGATGCCATCCGCGCGCTGGAGGCGGGCGGCGTCACCACGCCGGTCCTCGCCTTTGACGATAGCAATGGGCGACAGAGCGATGTCGATATGCGCGCAAGCCTGTCTACCGATGGGGCACCCGATTCGCCTGCCGAAGCACCGCGCCGGGGCCGCCCCAAACTTGGCGTCATTCCGAAAGAAATCACGCTCCTCCCGCGCCATTGGGACTGGCTTGGCCAGCAAAAGGGCGGCGCGTCGGTGGCTTTACGCAAATTGGTCGAAGCGGCGATGCGCGACGATAGCGGCCCGGCGGAACGCGCCCGCGCGCGCGATGCGGCCTATCATTTCCTGTCGGCCAAAGCGGGCGATTATCCGCGTTTCGAAGACGCCATCCGCGCGCTCTATGCGGGCGACCAAGCGGGCTTTGAAAGCGCCATCACCGGCTGGCCGGACGCGGTGCAAAGCTATGCGCTGCGACTGTCCTCTGGCGCATGGGAAGGGGCGGCATAAGTCCGCCCCTTACCCTTACCCTTACCCTTACCCTTATCCTGACGCGCGCCTACAGCGTCTTTTCGTAAATCCGGTAGATGCGGTCGATTTTGCCGCCGACCGCTTCGCCGACGCTGACCATCGGGCCGTTGGAGGCCAGCACCCAGCCGAAATCGCCTTGGGTCGCGCCATATTTGGTGACCGCATCGCGGCGGATAAATTCGATCAGCATCATCGCAAGCTGGCTCGCCATACGCGTGCCTTGCAGCTTTTTGACGACGCCCATGAGCGGCACGCGCATTTTGGTGACTTGGGGCTTTCTCAGCCACCACAGCAATTTCGCCCAGTTGAACGGGAAGAGCGAACCGCCGAAATCCTTGATTTTTTCATTGAGGTCGGGGAGCGTCATCATGAAGGCAACCGGCTCGCCATCGACTTCGGCAATGCGGATCAGATCTTCATAGACGAGCGGTTTGAGCTTCTTGCCCGCATAGGCAATTTCGCGGTCGGTCATCGGCACAAAGCCCCAATTATCCGACCAGGCATTGTTGAGGATCGCCATGATAAGCGCGGCCTCTTCATTGAAGCGCGATTTATCGACATGGCGGATGCGGATTTTCCCCGACTTTTCGCCCATCGCGACAATGCGGTTGACCAGTTCGGGAAAGCCGTTTTCGATCGGCAGCGCATAGGTGTAGAGATCCTGCACCCCGGAATAGCCCGCCCGCTCGATCCAGCCGCCATAAGCCGGATCATTATGCCCCATCATCACGGTCGGGGGAGTGTTAAAGCCTTCGACCAACAGTCCCGGCTCGTCCCAGATCGAAATCGAAATCGGCCCCAGCGCGCGCGTCATGCCTTCCCCGCGCAGCCAATCTTCGGCTTTGGCGATGAGCGCGGCGGCGGTTTCTTCCTCTTCTGCTTCCAGCATCCCCCAATTACCGACACCCGGCCCCATGCCCTGTTCGGGCGGCTGTTGCAGCGCGAGCGTGTCGATATGTGCCGAGATGCGCCCGACCACGCGGCCCCCGCGTTCGGCCAGAAAAAGCTGTTGCTTGCCATGATCGAACCACGGGTTTTTCTTGCGGTTCAACAGGCCATAGACTTCGTCTTTCAACGGCGGCACCCAATTGGGATCATGTGCATTCAAACGATAGGCCAGTTCGACAAAGGCGCGTATATCGCCTTTATTATCATTGTTGATAGCGCGGATGGAAAGCGGTTCGGTCTGCATATACTGGCCCTTATGCAAGTGCGGCGCGCGTGTCGAGCGCGACCCTTATATTGTTTTTGTCGTCACCGGTTACTGGTCAACTGTGGCGAAAAGCGGTATCAGGGCGCACGGCAAATGGCCCAGTTTCGCCATGAATTTGCCATTTTACATGACCACATGGCAAGCATGACCAAGCATATATCCATTGATCCGGCCGAAAAGGTGGCGTTTGAAGATCGCGAAATGCTGCGCGCGGCGGCCAAGCTGACGCGCGATCTCGTGCATCCCAATCCGGCGATTTACTGGGGCGATTTTCTCGCCTCGGCGCTGATCGGCTATGCCGGTGTTGCCGTCGCGATTCTCGCGCAGCCCTTGTGGGTGGCGCTCGCTGCTGCCGTGATTGCGGTGCTCGCGCTTTATCGCGCGGGCAGCTTCATCCATGAAATCACCCATATGAAAGATGGCGCGGTGCCGGGTTTCCGCTTGGGCTGGAACCTTGTCGTCGGCATCCCGCTGATGGTGCCAAGCTTCATGTATGAAGGCGTCCATAATCTCCACCATGCGCGCACGCGTTATGGCACGGTCGAAGACCCCGAATATCTGCCGCTCGCGCTGATGAAGCCGTGGACGGTGCCAGTGTTTGTTGCGGTGTCGGCGCTTGCGCCGCTTGCGCTCATCCTGCGCTATGGCATTTTGACGCCGCTTTCTTTTGTGTTTCCGCCGCTGCGCAAGCTGGTGGTCGAACGTTATTCGGGGTTGGTCATCAACCCGGCGTTCCGTCGCAAATTCCCCGAAGGCGACCAACGCCGCAACTGGTTGTGGCAGGAAACCGGCGCAAGCCTGTGGGCCTTGTTCCTCATTATCGGCACCGCGACCGGCCTGTTGCCGCTCAAAGCGGTTGCGATTTTTCTGGGGATTGCGGGCGCGGCGGTCGTGCTGAACCAGATCCGCACCCTGGTTGCGCATCTATGGGCCAATGATGGCGATGTGCTGACCGTGACCGAACAATATCTCGACAGCGTCAACGTCCCGCCGCCGGGCCTGCTGCCCGCGCTGTGGGCGCCGGTGGGTCTGCGCTACCATGCGCTCCACCATTTGCTGCCGACTTTACCCTATCATGCGCTCGGCGAAGCGCATCGCCGCCTCAGCGCAGAACTGGGCGAAACATCGGCCTATCACCGCGCCAACTATAAAGGCTTGCCGGGGCTGGTAACGCAGCTTGTGCGCGGGACGATGCATGGGTGAGCCGCTAAGCGGTCCCCCCGCCCTTTACAACGCCGCCTTGGCCGCTGCTTCCAAATCCGCGATCAAATCGGCGGGGTCTTCCAGTCCGATATGGAGCCGCACGAACGGGTCGTTTTCGCCCCATTTGGTCGCGGTGCGGATGCCTGCCACATCGCTGGGCACAACGACGCTTTCAAAGCCGCCCCAACTATAGCCCAAGCCGAATAAGGTGAGCGCGTCGATAAAGGCTTCGCGCCGGGCTTCGCTCGCGCCCTTCAGGCCGAAGGAGAAGAGCCCGCTGGCGCCCTTGAAGTCGCGTTTCCAATATTCATGCCCCGGACAATCGGGGAAAGCGGGGTGGAGTATTTTGCTCACCCACGGCTGATCCGCAAGCCAGTGCGCGACCGCCAGTCCGCTCTCCTGATGCTGGCGCAACCGCGCACCCATCGTGCGCAAACCGCGCAGCGCGAGGTAGCAATCATCGGGGCTGACACTATGGCCGAATTCGTAAGTCGAGCGGCGCAATGTCTGCCACAGACCCTCATGCGTGGTGAGCGAGCCCATCATTACATCGCTATGCCCGACCACATATTTGGTGCAGGCCATCATCGTCACATCAACGCCCGCCGCCAATGCGGGAAAGAAAAGCGGGGTCGCCCAAGTATTATCAAGGAAGGTGACAATGCCCTTCTCCTTGGCAACCTTCACAATCGCGGGAATATCCTGCACCTCGAAGCTATGGCTGCCGGGGCTTTCCAGGAAGATGAGCTTGGTGTTGGGCCGGATAAGGCCGGCAATGTCCGCGCCGATCAGCGGATCATAATAGGTCGTTTCAACCCCGGTGCGCTTCAGATAGCCGTCACAAAATGCGCGGCTCGGCTGGTAGGTGCTGTCAACCATCAGCAAATGGTCGCCGGGTCCAAGCAAGGCGGTCAGCCCGGCGGTAATCGCCTGCACCCCCGACGCATAAAGCAACGTCCCTTGCGCCCCCGGCTCCAATGCGGTGAGCGCATCGGCGAGCGCCCACACGGTCGGCGTGCCGCGACGGCCATAATAAAGCTTGTCATGCGTATCATGCGGGCGGGCTTTAAGGTCCGCCATGCTGTCATAAAGCGTGGTGGAGGCGCGCCACACCGGCGGGTTGACGATGCTTCCGCCAAGTTCGGGATGCCCCGTCCATTCCGGCCGCCGCCCGCCTTGGGCAAGCAGCGTGCCGGTGCGTAACGGACGGTCCCCCTTCTTCGCCATCAAGCAGCTCCCGTTGCCTTGGGCGTATCGGCGTCCGCACCCCATTCGGCCCAACTGCCGTCATAGACCGCCCAGTCGCGCTTGCCGGTGAGGCTCGCGCCGAACGCCAGCACACAGGCGGTAATGCCCGACCCGCAGGTCGTGACCATCGGCTTGGCAAGGTCAACCCCCGCCGCTTCGAACGTCGCCTTGATATCGGCTTCGCTTTTATAAAGGCCTTCGGGCGTGAACATCGTTCCAGCCGGGACATTGTGCGATCCGGGGATATGGCCCGCCGCGATGCCGGGGCGAGGGTCTGCCTCTTCGCCGGTGAAGCGGGCGGCGGGACGCGCATCAACCACCTCTTCCGCCTTGCTGGAAAGATTGGCGAGCATCTGCTCCTTGGTGCGGACGAGCTTATTATCCTTCCACACGGTAAAATGACGGTGGCGCAGCTTGTGCGCGCCTTCGTCCAGCGCGCGGCCTTCGGCTTTCCATTTGGCGATGCCGCCATCCAGTATCGCGACATCATGCGCGCCGAACAGGGTAAGGAGCCACCAAGCGCGCGCCGATGTGTGCCAGGGGCTATCGTCATAAAGGACGATGCGGCTGCCGTCGCCCAAGCCCAATGTCTGCATCCGGCTCGCAAATTTTTCCGGCGGCGGGGCCATATTTTCAACCGGATTATTGCTGTCGACAAGGTCGTCCAGATCCATGAACACGGCGCCCGGAATATGGCCCGCTTCATATTCGGCGCGCGCATTGCGGCCAAGGTCGGGGGCCAATTTGGTGGCGTCGACAATGCGGAGGTCCGATGCCCCCATTTCCTTTTCCAGCCAGTCGGTCGTTACCAGCGCGTCCATAGTTGATACTCCCTGATCCCGCCACGCACGCGCGGCTGGTGTTGCGAACATAATGATATTGGCCTGATCCAAACAAGCGGGCCGCACGGTAATGACAAGCTTGCCCCCATGCAACCCGAATGCTGCACCTGCTCACAGGCGCGGACGCTATAGAGGGCATGATTGGCGGGTTGTGAGACAAGTCCCGTGTGACTACATGAAGCGCCATGACCGAAACCATGATTCCGAAACATCTGGGCCAGACCAGCGCGCTTCCTTCCTCTCCGGAAGAGGCCGAGCTGGATTATGTGCCGAACCCGCGCAAAGGCCAGCTTTATTGCGTGCGCTTCTCCGCGCCCGAATTTACCTCGCTCTGCCCCGTCACCGGCCAGCCTGATTTTGCGCATCTCGTGATCGACTATGCGCCCGACGAAAGCATCGTTGAATCCAAATCCTTGAAGCTGTTTCTGGGTGCGTTCCGCAACCATGCGGGCTTTCATGAAGATTGCACCGTCGGCATCGGCCAGCGCCTGTTCGACGAAATGAAGCCCTTATGGCTGCGCATCGGCGGCTATTGGTATCCGCGCGGCGGCATCCCCATCGACGTGTTCTGGCAATCGGGCGAGCCGCCCAAAGGCTTGTGGCTGCCCGACCAGGGCGTTGCCAATTATCGCGGGCGCGGGTGAAGGGCGCACCAAAAAGCGGGTGCGTGACGCTTCGTCCGGACAGGCGGGCCGCGCTTCAAACAAGGGAGAAAGTTGCGGCGGCAACCACAAAAATCCCGCTTTTTCATTGAATTTTTACGCGCTGACATTATTGTTAATTTTATGAGCGAATCACGGCCCAGCCCCTTTGCGACCCCGCATGACTTCCCCGTCGCTGTCGTTCCCGACGACATCGACTTTATGGGCCATGTCAATAATGCGAACTATCTCAAATGGGTGCAGGAAGCGGTGCTGTCCCACTGGCGCTCGATCGCCCCGCCGCAAGCGGTGGCCGAACATTTGTGGGTCGCGCTAAAGCATGAAATCACCTACCGCAAACCCGCGTTTCTCGACGATCAGGTGGTCGCGTCGGTGATTTTGGAAAAAGTCCACGGCGCGCGCGCTTTCTATCAAACCGTCATCAAGCGCGGCGAAGAAGTTCTGGCCGAAGTCCAGTCAAGCTGGTGCTGCATCAGCGCCACCACCATGCGCCCCACCAAAATCGCACAGGATATTGTCGGACATTTTACGCCGAAGGATTGAGGGTCGGGCGTTTAAATCGATATTTTCATCGGCGTGTTCGGCATCAGCGTGTCTGACGGCGGCGTGATCCATCCCTTATTTGGCGATCCTCGTCCGTCGCTTTGCATTCTTCATCCTTCGTCTTACCCGCGAAGACGGGTATCCCTCTTCGAGCGTTTCGGCAAAGCGCAAACTATGAAGATGGATCCCCGGTCAAGCCGAGGATGACGGGGCTGGGTGTTGTGTGGATCGATTCAAGAGTTCATCATCGCACGACTTCGCTCGGCACGAACAGAGGGAGGGATTGTTTGAATCTCTCCAGCCTCCTTCTCTCCACTTCATCTTGACTTGCTCCTCATCGGGTTCCAATCGTTTCATCCGAAACCAGAGTCCCGGTCGAGGACTCGCTTATCGGGAGCAACTTGATGACATTTTCCGCCCGTCCGGCAACTTTGCTGTGCGCCGTTTCGCTCTCCATCCTGTCGGCTTGTGCGACGATCCCGCAAGCGACAAGCGCGCCGGAAAGTGCGGCCACAATACCGGCCAATACTACGCCCGTAATCACCCTCGCCCCCGCGCTTCCCGACAGCGTGACGACGCAGCTCCCCCGCAATGCGGTGCCGACCCATTATAGCATCGAGATAACGCCCGACGCGGCGGCGGCGACCTTTACCGGTTCAGTCAAGACGCGGCTCGATATTCTGAACCCGTCCGACAGCGTGACGATGAACGCGGCCGACCTTGCCATTGAAGGCGCGACCCTCACCGACGCAAGCGGCGCGCACATCCCCCTCACCGTCACCACCGATGCGGACAAACAGACCGCAACCTTTGCGTTCGGCAAGACGGTTGCCCCCGGACATTATGAATTAAGCGCGCGCTATGCGGGCAAGATTTACGATCAGGCAAACGGCCTGTTCCACCTTGATTATAAAGACCCCAAAGGCGCGGACAAACGCGCGCTGTTCACCCAGTTCGAAGCGCCCGACGCGCGCCGTTTTGCGCCGATGTGGGATGAACCAAGCTATAAGGCGACATTCGACCTCACCGCCAATGTTCCTGCCGACCAGATGGCGGTCGGCAATATGCCGATTGCCTCCAGCACCGCCACCGGCAATGGCAAAAAGCGTGTGACCTTCCAGACCACGCCCAAAATGTCCTCTTATCTGCTCTTCTTCGGGCTCGGCGAATTCGGCCGCATCAACCAGCAGGTCGGCAATACCGATGTCGGCATCATCATGGGCAAGGGCAATGAGGAAAAAGCGCGCTTTGCGTTAAAGTCCGCGACCGAATTATTGCCTTATTATAATGAGTATTTCGGCGTCGATTATCCGCTCCCCAAACTCGATAATATTGCCGGGCCGGGGCAGAGCCAGTTTTTCTCCGCGATGGAAAATTGGGGCGCGATTTTCTCGTTCGAACGCATCCTGCTCGATGACCCCAAGGTCACGACCGAGGCCGGCCGGCAGGCCATTTATGCGGTCAACGGCCATGAAATGGCGCACCAATGGTTTGGCGATCTGGTGACGATGAGCTGGTGGGATGATCTGTGGCTCAATGAAGGTTTTGCAAGCTGGATGGAGACCAAGGCCACCGCGCATTTCAACCCTGACTGGCAGGTTGAACTGGGCCGCGTTGGCGGACGCGAGGCCGCGATGGGGCTGGACGCGTTCAAAACCACCCACCCTGTTGTCCAGAAAATCCAGACGGTCGAACAAACCAGTCAGGCGTTCGATTCCATCACCTATTCCAAAGGTGAGGCGGTCATCACCATGCTCGAAAATTATGCGGGCGAGGATGTGTGGCGCACCGGCATCCGCGCCTATATGAAGCAGCACGCTTATGGCAACACGGTCACTAACGATCTGTGGAGCGCGGTCGAAAAGGCGGGCGCCAAGGGGTTGGTGGCGATAGCCAATGACTTTACGCAAAAGCCCGGCATCCCGCTTATCAAGCTAACTGGCGCACGCTGTGCGGGCGGGCAGACCATACTGCAATTCCAGCAGGGCGAATATAGCCGCGACCGCAAGGATGCCGCGCCTTTAAGCTGGAATGTGCCGGTGGTCGCGCGCACTGTGGGGGCTGCCCCTGCTCGCACGATTGTCACCAATGGCACCGGGTCGGTGACGCTCGCCGGGTGCGGCACCGCGCTCGTCAATGCAGGCCAAGCGGGCTATTATCGCACGCTCTATACCGCGCCGATGCTCGCCGCGCTCACCCGCGATTTTGCGAAACTGGACCCGATCGACCAGCTTGGCCTGCTCGCCGACCAATATGCACTCGCGAGCGGGGATTATCAGGGCTATGCGGCGGCGCTTGACCTGCGCAATGCGGTCCCTGCCAATGCCAATAGCAAGGTGATTGCTGCGGCCGCGAGTTCCTATGGCGGCAATTATGACCTGTTCAAAGGCAATGCCAAGGTGCAGGCGAAGATCGCCCGGATGGCCGATGCGCGCTTTGCCCCGGTGCTGGCGCGGCTCGGCATGAAACCCAAGGCGGGCGAACCGGCCAATGATGCAATCCTGCGCAACCAGTTGGTCAGCCTGTTGGGATCGATGGGTAATGCGGGCGTTTTGGCCGAAGCCAAGCGGTTATTCGCAAGTCTCGACACCAATCCGGCGGCGCTGGACGGGCCGATGCGGACCACTTGGCTCGGCCTCATTGCGGACAAGGCCGACAAGGCGACATGGGATAAGCTCCATGCGCTCGCCAAGGCCGAAACCAACAAGCAAGCGCGCTCGTCGCTCTATAGCTTGCTGGCTTCGCCCGCCGATGCAGCATTGGCCAAGGCCGCGCTCGACCTTGCCATGACCAGCGAACCGGGGCCGACCGATAGCCCCGCAATGATCTCGCGTGTGTCCTACAACCATCCCGAACTGGCGCTCGACTTCGCGCTCGCCAACACGGCCAAGGTTGAGCAGATGGTCGATGTGTCCTCGCGCTCGCGCTATGTTGCACGGCTGGCGAGCGGGTCGAGCAAGCCGGAAACGATGGCGAAACTGGAAAGCTATGCAGGCCAATATCTGACCGCCGCGTCACGCAAACCGGTCGATCAGGCCTTGTCGTCGATCAAAAGCCGCATCGAAACCGAAGCACGCAGCAAGCCGCAGATCGAGGCTTGGTATATGGCGAAGGGGCGGAAGTAATCGGGAGGCGGTTTCCTTCCGCAGCAAATTCCCCTCCCTTCAGGGAGGGGTTAGGGGAGGGCATGTCAAACTCAGGACCAGCTCGCCATAAAGGGAGAGGGTATATCTTTCTGACAGCCCCTCCCCCGACCCCTCCCGCAAGCGGGAGGGGAGATAGGTTACCCCCGCGCGGCCTTCCTTGTCATCGTATAGAGCGCGGCGATTAGTGCCACGAACACGGCCAGTCCGGCCACAAGCGCAACCGGCGCAAAGCCTTCGCCGACGACCGCGAGCGGGTTGTCATTTTGCGTTGCGCCGACAATCGCGGCGAACAATACGCCGAACAGGCTTTCGCCGACAATCAGCCCCGTTGCCATCAGCACGCCCATCCGTTCCGCGCGCACGGGGTCGGCTTGGCGTTCGGCCCATTTATTGTAGAAATGGCCGAGAACAGCGCCGATGACGATGGGCAAGGTCAGTGCCATCGGCAGATACATGCCCATGCCCGCGCCCAAGGGCGGCAGGCGCAGCTTGCTGTTCATCCGCGCCAGAATTTCGTCGATGATAACAATGCCTGCGCCAATCGCAGCCCCGATACCGAGCAGGTTCCACGGCAGATTGCCGCCCAGCACGCCTTTGGCGAGGCTGGAAATGAGCGCGGCTTGAGGCGCTGCGAGCGCGGCATTGCCCGCGCCCGGCACGCCTTGGAAACCGAACGCATTATTCATCAAATCCAGCACCGGCGGGATGGTGAGCGAGCCGAATATTACGCCGATGACCAGCGCGACCTGCTGCCGCCAAGGGGTTGCGCCGACCAACTGGCCGGTCTTCAGATCCTGCAAATTATCGTTGGAGATGGTCGCAATGCCGAACACCAAAGCGGTCGCGAACAAGGCGAAGGCGATCAGGGCTTCGGTCTGGTCGGGCGGCGTGCCGCGTCCGAACACCATGACCAGCAGCAAGGATGCGCCCAGCACCGCCAAAATGCCGACGCCCGAAATCGGGCTGTTCGACGCGCCGATAAGCCCCGCCATATAGCCGCACACCGATGCGATAATCACGCCGGTGATGAGGACATAGAGCGCGGTCAGGATGATCAGCGTCCATAAATGGTCGTGGAGCGCGGTGCCTTGCACGAACAGCCACAACAGATAAGCAATCGGCACGAGCGCGGCGATAATCACGACGCCGACAATCTTGATCGGAATGTCGCGTTCGGTGAGCGACAGGCTCGCCCCCTCTCCGGCTTCGCGGGTGCGCGAGGCGGCGAGCGCGGCGGTCACGCCCTTGGTGATCGGGCCGATGATTTTAAGGAGCGTCCACACCGCCGCAACGCCAATCACGCCCGCGCCGATGAAGCGCACCTGATCGCGAAAAACGGTGCCGGCAATCTCTTCAATGGGCGCGGTGCCGACCATGCCTTGCGTCAAGCTCGGCATGAGGATGCCCCAGGAAATGAGCAGGCCGAGCAACATCGCCAGGCCGACCGACAGGCCGACCAGATGGCCGACCGCGACCAGCGCGAAGCTCAAGCCCGACGACACGCCCGACACACCGCCACCTACGACAAAATTGCGGCCTGCTTCTTCGCCGACCAGCTTCATCTTGGCGAGCAGGCCAAAGCCCGCCGCGACCAGCGCGTTGAGCGCGATAAGGTTCAAGCCCTTCTTGTTTTCCGCCGCGCCCTCTTCGCTCGCAGAGCCCACCTTGAGGACTTCGGCAGCGGCGCGGCCTTCGGGATAAGGCAGGTCCGATCCGGTGACGAGCGCACGGCGCAGCGGCACCGAGAACATCACGCCCAATATGCCGCCCACCGCGCACACGGCGGCGGTCAGCCAGAAGGGGAAATCCTGCCACCAGCCGATCATGATAAGACCCGGCAACACGAAAATAATCGCGGACAAAGTGCCAGCGGAGGACGCAATCGTCTGCACAATATTATTTTCAAGGATATTGGCGTTGCGGAAGAAACGCAGCACCGCCATCGAAATTACCGCAGCAGGGATAGAGGTCGCAAAGGTGAGGCCCGCTTTCAGCCCCAGATAGACATTCGCCGCAGTAAACAGGAGTGTAATCAATCCGCCAAGGATGATGCCCCGGATGGTAAGTTCGGGCCAACTGCCCCCGCCCGGCTGTTCTACCGGCGCGTCGAGACCGGCCGAACCTGCGCTTGTTCCTGTGGTGTCGACCATGTCCTTGATCCCCTTATTTGCTTTTATGCTATGCGTTTAGCGGAATAAACCACCCAATATGCCGCGGACAAGCGATTTTCCAAAGCTGCCCGCAACTTGGCGGCCAAGGCTGGTCGCCGCCGAGCGCGCCGCCGATTGCACCATCTTTTCGGCCATGCTCGGCTTGGCATCCTCGCGCGCCTGACGGGCGGCTTCGCGCGCGGCTTCCTTGGCGGCGGCGGCTTGCGCTTTGGCATCCTCCTTGGCCTTGGCAGCGGCAAGCTTGTCGGCTTCCTTTTGGGCAGCGGCTTCGGCAGCGGCGGCCTGAGCCTGCCCGGCCTTGGCGGCCAATATTTCTTCGGCCGATTCGCGGTCGACCAGCGTGTCATATTTGTCGCCGATAGCATCGGTCGTAATCATCACGCCGCGTTCTTGCGGGGTGAGCGGGCCGACGCGCGAGGACGGGGCCTTGATCAGCGTGCGCTCGACCATCGCGGGCGAGCCGTCATCCTGAAGCAGCGACACCAAGGCTTCACCGATTTTAAGTTCGGTAATCGCCTGCGCCACTTTGATTTCGGGGTTCGGGCGGAACGTATCCGCCGCCGCTTTCACCGCTTGCTGGTCGCGCGGGGTGAAGGCGTTCAATTTATGCTGGATGCGGTTGTTCAACTGCGCCGCCACCGTATCGGGAATGTCGATGGGGTTTTGCGTGATGAAATAAACGCCGATGCCCTTGGAGCGGATCAGCCGCACTACCTGTTCGATTTTTTCGAGCAAGGCTTTGGGTGCGTCGTTGAACAGCAGATGCGCTTCGTCGAAGAAGAAAACCAGCTTGGGCTTGTCCGGATCACCGACTTCGGGAAGGGTTTCGAACAATTCGCTGAGCAACCATAGCAGGAAGGTCGAATAAAGTTTCGGGCTGGACATCAGCTTGTCGGCGGCAAGGATGTTGACGATGCCCCGGCCATTATCGTCGGTCTTGATGAAATCCATCATGTCGAGCGCAGGTTCGCCGAAAAATTTGTCGCCGCCCTGACTGCGCAATTGCAGCAAGGACCGCTGGATCGCGCCGACCGATTGTTTGGAGACATTGCCATATTGGAGCGTCAGCTCATCGGCGCGCTCGCCGCAATTGACCAGCATCGCCTGCAAATCGTCAAGGTCGAGGAGCAGCAGGCCTTCCTTGTCGGCGACATGGAAAGCGATGGTGAGGACACCTTCCTGCACTTCGTTCAAATCCATCAGGCGCGCGAGCAATAGCGGCCCCATTTCCGAAACGGTGGTGCGCACCGGATGACCTTGGTCCCCGAACAAGTCCCAAAATTGCACCGGATTTGCGGTGAGCGTCCAGTCCGACTGGCCGATTTCAGCCGCGCGCGCGGCGAAAATATCATGCGTCTTGCCCGACGCATCGCCTGCCATCGCCAGCCCCGACAAATCGCCCTTCACATCGGCGACAAAGCTCGGCACGCCCGCCGCCGAAAAGCTTTCGACCAGCCCTTGCAGGGTAACGGTCTTGCCGGTGCCGGTCGCGCCTGCAACCAGCCCGTGCCGGTTGGCGCGGCGCAAAGGCAGCACCTGACGTTTCTCGCCGCTTACACCGATGAAAATGCCTGCTGTATCGCTCACGCTTTTGTCTCCGCTTGTCCAGGATCGGCGGTAAGGCCATTGCCGCGCGCCGGTTCGTGCCAAACGTCCTAAACCCCAGCGCCACAAAATCAAGCGAAGCCAGCGCCGAAACAAAAGACCCTCCCGTCACATGTCGTAACGGGAGGGCCGGATGTCGGCTTATCGAAAAACGCGGATTAATCGTTGAAACGGACCGCCATCGGGAAAGTTTCTACGCCCCGTGCGCGCAGGTCCAGCATGATCGCGGCGCGATTCTGTTTCTTGGCCGCGCTGATTTGTGCGGCAAGATCTGCGGCGCTTGTTACCGGTTGGCCATTGGCGCGTGTAATCACGACGCCGCGACGGATACCCTTGCGCGCTGCATCGGAGCTACCCGAAACCGCCGCAACGACCACGCCGCGTGTATTGCTGTCCACACCGATTGCGCGCGCAATATCGGGCGTTACCGTCTGGACCGCAATGCCGAGCGCGTCGCGGACTTGTTTGTCCTGATCGGTGCCCTGCGCTTCGTCGATGGTTTTTTCTTCTTCAGGGTTGAAGGTTTCCTTGGGCGTATCCGCGTCCGCCGGACGGGTGCCGACCACCGCATTCAGCGTCATAGGCTTACCCTCACGAATGATTTCGATCGGGATACGGGTGCCCGGTTTCACGTTCGATACAATATAGGAGAGCGTGTTGTTGGGCGTGACTTCCTGTCCGTTCACCTTGGTGACAACGTCCCTTACTTTAAGGCCGGCCTTGGCGGCGGGCTGCCCATCCTGCACCAGCGCGATAAATTCGCCGCGATCCTTGGCAAGGCCAAGCGCGGCTGCGGTATCTTCATCAACCGGACGCAGTGATACGCCCAGATAACCGCGCGTCGGGGCAGCGCCACGGCGCAGGGCATCGACAACCGGCACCGCCTGATCGGACGGAATAGCAAAGTTCAAGCCGATATTCGCGCCATTGGGACCGATGAGGCGATTGTTGATGCCGATCACATTACCGTTCATGTCGAACAGCGGACCACCGGAGTTCCCCTGGTTGATCGCCGTATCGGTCTGGATGAAGCGGTCATAGGCGCCCGCGCCGAAATTGCGCTGCACTGCAGACACAATGCCTGCCGTCACAGAGCTACCGATGCCGAGCGGATTACCGATGGCCACCACCCAATCGCCAGCGCGCAGGCTGCTCGATTGGCCAAAGCGCACGAACGGCGTGTTGGTCGCATCAATTTTGAGGACAGCCAAATCGGACGCGGCATCGCGGCCAACCAATGTTGCCTTATATTCCTTGCCATTGGTCAAAGTGACGGTGATCGAATTGACCACCTGATTGGTCGGGCCGGTCGCAATCACATGGTTATTGGTAACGATGAGACCGTCGGCGGAAATGAAGAAGCCTGACCCGCCGCCTTCCATATCCTGCACCACCGGACGACGCGAGCCGGAGAAGGGGTCGATTGCAATCGCGACCGGCACTTTGGCCTTGGTCGAGATATTGACGACCGCCGGTTGCAGCCGCTCGACCATATCGGCGAAGCTGTTCGGCGCACCGGCCCGCGGCACCACGCTGGTCGCCTGCATGGTGGCCGGAGCGACGAGCGATGGCAGATCCTGCGCATTGCTCGATTGCGACACTAGCGCGAGGCCGGTTCCGCCCAGCAACAACGCCGCCGTTACTCCATAAACATAGCGCACCATAAAAATCCTTCCTTAGAGGTTGACCGCCGTTACACGCTTTACCGCTGTTTTGCGTAGGTCCGGCTTAACCGTAATTGAACATGAACGGGCGATAAAGGGGGAAAGTCCGGTACCTTTGCTGCCTGCTCTTGGCCCCTTTTACCGTCCGCGAAACTCCTTCAGATATGCATTGTCCGGTGACAATATGACGGTCGTATCGCCTTTATTTTGTTCGTTGAAGGTTTGACGATAAGACTGCATCGCGCGGTAAAAATCGTAAAATTCAGGGTCTTTACCGAAACTGTCGGCATAGATTTTGGCGGCCTGGCCATCGGCTTCGGCGCGGATGATCTGCGCTTTTTTGCGCCCTTCCGCGTCAATCGTGATCGCCGCCTGCTTACGCGCAGTGCGCATCCGGGCAAAGGCCGAATCGAGCGGCGTGCCTTCGGGCAGGTCCGCGCGCTTGATACGCACGTCGATGATTTCCGCGCCATATTTGCGCGCATCATCGTTAAGGCCGCGCTGGATATTCTCCATCACCTCGCCGCGCTCTGCCGACAGCAGCGCCGCAAAGGGCCGCTTGCCAAGCTCCGAACGCAGACGCGAACCGAGAATCGTCTTGAGCTGACCCTTCAATGCTTCTTCGGTGCGGATCGAGGTGTACATTTTGAGCGGATCGGTAATGCGATAGCGCGCAAAGGCATCGACGAGCAGGTTAAGCTGGTCGGTCGACAGCACCTGTTGCCGGTCCATCTGCACCGACAGGATACGCTTGTCTATCCACTGGATCTGCTCGACCAGCGGGATGCGCGCGACCACGCCCGCACCGGTTTTGCCGAAATCCTCATTGCTCTTATAAGCGTTCACCACGCGGATTGGCTGGCCGAAGGACAGGATCAGCGCCTGTTTGGTTTCGGGGACCACCGAGAAAGTCATCGCGCCGACCACCGCAATAATAACGGCACCAACGGCGAGGGGGACTGTGCGTTTTACCATTATTCCTGCCCCTCCCGCACGGCGGGCTGCGCATCGGGCGGAGCCGCCTTGGCGCGCTTCTGGATTTCGGGCAGCGGCAGATACGCCTGCACACCGTTCGTTTCTACCACGGCCTTATCGACCTGTCCCAACACATTCTCCATCGTTTCATAATACATACGGCGTCTGGTGACTTCGGGCGCCAGTCGATATTGTTCATAAACCTTGTCGAACGCCGCCGCTTCACCGGTCGCGCCTTGCGTCACCTGTTGTGCATAAGCACGCGCATCATTGAGATAGCCTTCGCTCTTTTGCTGGGCAGCGGACACTTCGTTGAACGCATCCTTGACCTCGTCGGGCGGCGCGGTCTGGTTCAAGGCCACGCCTTCGACCGAGATGCCCGCCTTATAGCTGTCGAGCAAATCCTGCATACGTTCGCGCACTTCGGCTTCAATCTCGCCGCGCGCGGGGCCGATCGCATCGGTCAGCTTGAAGTTCGCAATCGTCGCGCGCATCGCGCTTTCGGCGACTTCCTTGATCGTGTCTTCAGGGTCGGCCAACTGGAATTCATATTGCTGGGGATTTTTAATTTTCCAGCGCACCGCATAGGCCAGGTCGATGATATTCTGGTCGCCGGTCAGGACCAGATTTTTATCGTCCGGCGAGGCGGACCCGATTTCGATGGTGCGGACCAGCTCGACATTGACCTTCTTCACCTGATCGATAGGCGCGGGGAAGGTCACATTCATGCCGGGGCCGATATTATGGCTGAATTTGCCAAAGCGGGTGACAACCCCTTCTTCCGACGAATCAATCCGGTGGAAGCTCGTCATAATCAGCCACAGGCCGACAATCACGATGAGGATCAGCGGCAGCACCGACTTGCCATTGCCGAATTGCGGGCCCCCGGAGCCGCCGCGACGACCACCGCCGCCGCCGCGCTTGCCAAGGCCGTCGCGGCCCATGCGCCACAATTCGTCAATCGCGGTCGGACGCGAAAAGCTTTCACGCGCCGGACGTTCGCCCGCAGGCGGCTTGGTCCAAGGATTGCGCGGGCCGGGCTTGGGCGTATCGCCGCCGCCATTATCGCCGCCGCTGCCGCCCCAAGGGCCGCGCAACGGTTCATTGCCCGTGTCTTTTCCCGCGCCTTTATCGCCGCTGTCCTTGCCGGACGATTTGCCCGGGCCTTCATCGCTCATCAAACTGGCCCCGCCATCTAGGTTGATCGGTGCAGTAAAGCCTTCAAAAGCCGCACGCTTGCGACCGAAACGCTTTGCCACGCTCTTATATATTTTTTTCATACCCCTCATTTATAGGTGCGCGCGCCACGAAAAACAGTGCCTTTGCGCAAAATTCCCTATATCGGCCCTGTCATGACCGATTTGTCCCCGCTTCAGCCCATTGTCGCAACACTATCAGGGCCGCGTGCGAGCGCGCTCAAATGGCAGGAGGGCGTTGTCTCGCTTGTGCTGGATGTGAGCGGGCTTAGCGTTGCGGAGCGCGGCGCGCTGGAGGCGGACCTTAAGGCACAGCTTGGCGCGATAGAGGGTGTCAATGACGTGCGCGTCGTGATGACCGCCGAGCGCAAGGATATGCGTATCATCGCGGTCGCGAGCGGCAAGGGCGGTGTCGGCAAATCGACTATATCCGCCAATCTTGCCATTGCGCTCGCGCGGCGCGGGGTGAAGGTCGGCCTTGTCGATGCCGATATTTACGGCCCCTCCCAGCCGCGCCTGCTTGCGAGCGAGGGGGTGAAACCCGACGCGCGCGACAATAAGATGGTTCCGGTGCGCAACGGCTATGGCGTTCCCATGCTGTCGATGGGGCAATTGGTTGCGCCGGGGCAGGCAATCGCGTGGCGCGGGCCGATGGCGGGCAATGCGCTTGCCCAGCTTATCGACGCCCATTGGAGCGATTTCGGCATTGATACCCTCATCGTCGATATGCCGCCGGGGACGGGCGACATCCAATTGTCGATGGTGCAAAAACATAAGCCCAAGGGCGCGGTGATCGTCTCCACCCCGCAGGATCTGGCGCTGATCGACGCGACCCGCGCTATCCATCTGTTTGAACAGGCCGATGTGCCGGTCATCGGCATTATCGAAAATATGGCCGGCTATATCTGCCCGCATTGCGGCGAAACCAGCGATCCGTTCGGCAAGGGCGGCGCGGAGGCGACGGCGGCAACATTGGGTGTGCCTTTCCTTGGCCGCATCCCGCTCGCGCTCGATATTCGCGAACGCTCGGACGCGGGCGACCCGCCTGCTGCGGGAACCGATCCGGTGGCCGAACCGTTTCATGCGCTAGCCGGACGGCTTGCCGACTGGCTCGCTACGCCGCATTAGGCCTGCGCACGCGCGGGCCTGATTTACCACCGGATTTCCGGACAGAAAGGACCGCCGCCATGCCGCTCGAAAGCGATGCTGATATTGCCACCTTGCTCAAGGAGACAAAGCGCATCGCGCTGGTCGGTGCGTCGCAAAATCCGGGGCGGCCAAGCTATGGCGTGATGCAATATCTGCTCGGCCAAGGCTATGAGGTGATCCCTGTCAATCCGGGCCTTGCGGGGCAGGAATTGCTGGGCCAGACGGTGGTGGAATCGCTCGCCGCCATCAGCCCGCCGGTCGATATGGTCGATATTTTCCGCAACAGCGAAGCCGCCGCCGCCGTGGTCGATGATGCCATCGGTCATGGCGCAAAGTCCGTCTGGCTCCAGATCGGCGTCATCAACAAAGACGCCGCCGCGCGGGCCGAGGAAGCGGGGTTGAAGGTGGTCATGGACCGCTGCCCGAAGATTGAAATAGCGCGATTGGGTTTGTCAGCGAGGTGAAAGGCTGGCGACATAAGCTGACTTTAAAAGCGCCGCCCCAAGCTTGCTTTTAGCCTAAACCTCAAGTTCCTCCCCGAGCTTGCTCGGGGAGGGGGACCGTTCGCCGTAGGCGAATGGTGGAGGGGTAAAAGCGATTGCCTTCAGCAATCGCGCGAGGCTTTGCCTCGCATAACCCCTCCGTCACGCGCTACGCGCGCGCCACCTCCCCGAGCAAGCTCGGGGAGGAGCTTAAAGTCTCGGTGCCAGGCAAGCCGGGGAGAATATAGGTAAGCCCGCAAAATATCTGCCCGCCCACAGCAATCTGTCCGAACCATCCGCCTGGGCGACCCGCTCCGCCCCGACGCCATCCCCCTCCCCGCCTCGCCCCGAACAATAGTGATTGACCACCTGTTTGGCATGACTATCAGGGCTCTATGGGGAACCCCGATGATATGCGCAGCCGTTTGACCCGCAAAATGGGCGACATAGGCGCGCGTGCGCAGATGAACCGGCGCACTTTGCTGATTGGCGGAGGGGTCGGTGCGGGACTGTTGATCGGCTTTGCGCTGTGGCCGCGCGCATGGACGCCCAACCTCAACGCCGCCAAGGGCGAGACGATTTTCAACCCTTTTGTCAAAATCGGCAGCGATGGGCGCATCACCGTGATCGTGCCGCAAACCGAATATGGCCAAGGCGTCACCACCGCGCTGCCGCAAATATTGGCCGATGAGCTGGGCGCGGACTGGCGCACCATTGCGGTCTCCCCTGCCCCGATCCACCCCGTCTATACCAATAGCCTGTTGGTCGATGAAGAAGCGGAGCTGGTAACGCCGCGCAGCTACGCGCCTGCCTTTATCGGCAAAGCGCGGCGCTGGCTGATCGACGAGCAAGCGCGCCGTGATGCGGTGATGCTGACCGGCGGCTCCACCTCGGTGCGCGCGTTCGAGGCCGCTTATCGCGAGGCAGGGGCCGCAGCCCGCACCCTCCTCCAGATGGCGGCGGAAGAGATTTTCGCCGAGCGCGTCCACAGCGTTACCTGGGACGTGCTGGACACCAAAAACGGGTTTGTGATCGGCCCTGACAGAATGAAGGCGCGGTTCGGCGACCTTGCCGCGCGCGCCGCGACGTTCGACCTGCCCGGCGAAATCCCGTTCCGCGACCCCGGCGACGATAGCCTTTATAGCCGCGAACTGCCGCGCCTTGATGTTCCCGCCAAGGTTGATGGCAGTCCGGTGTTCGCAGGCGACATCCGCTTCCCCGGCATTGTCTATGCATCGGTGCGGCAGGGACCGTTGGGGGCAACCAAGCTTATCGCGACCGACCATAAGGCCGCCAAAGCAGTCAAAGGCGTGCTCGATATTGTCGAGCAGCCGGATTGGGTCGCGGTTATAGCGCGCGACTGGTGGACGGCGAACAAGGCGCTCGATGCGCTCGCCCCGGTGTTTGAAACCACAGGACCGGTCGCCGATGATATAGCGATTGCGGCGGGCCTCAAAAATGCGCTCGACACCGATGGTGTGCGCACCATCGAGGCGGGCGATATAGACGAGGCTTTTGAGGGCCGCCCGCTCATTTCCGCCATTTATGAAGTCGCGCCCGCGCTCCATGCGCCGATGGAAACGCGCACCGCGACCGCGCGCATCGAAGGCGGAAGGCTACAACTCTGGGTCGCAACCCAAGCGCCTTCGCTATGCCGTAAAGCGGTCGCCACGGCGACGGGCCTTTACGAAAGCCATATCACCTTATTCCCGATGATGGCGGGCGGCTTGCACGGCATCGGTTTTGAACATGATGTTGCGGTGCAGGCCGCGCTGATTGCGCAAAAGACCGGTAGGCCGGTGCAGCTTATATGGTCGCGCGCTGAAGAGATTTTGCAGGACCGCCCGCGCTGCCCCGCCCGCGCCAAAATGACTGCGACGCTCGACACCGCTTATAATATCCACGGCCTCAAAGCCGATATTGCTGCGCCTGCGGGCCATAAACAATGGAGCGCGCGGCTATTCGACGGCGCATCGCCGCAAGAGGCGTTGCGAACATCGCGCGGTGAGGCCGATGCCCATGCGGTGCGCGGGAGCCTGCCGCTTTATGCCATCCCGCACCGCGCGGTCGATTTCCATAGCGCCGACGTGCCGCTCCCCGTCGGCCATTGGCGCGGGCAGGCGGATAGCTATAGCTGTTTTTTCACCGAAGCCTTTGTCGATGAAATGGCCGCAAAGTCGGCGCTCGACCCGATGAGTTACCGCCTGCAAATGTTGATGCAGGAGCCGGAACTCGCACGCTGTCTGACCCAAGCGACGATGCTCGGCGAATGGGAGGGCGGGGCCAAAGGGACGGGGCAAGGCCTTGCCTGCCATGCGATGCGCGGCAGCTATATCGCAGCCGTCGTGACCGCGCGTCCGACCGAGCGGGGCCTGCGCGTCGAGCGTATCGCCGCTGCCGTCGATGTCGGCCGCGTGGTCAACCCTGCGCTGGTGCGGCAACAAATAGAAGGCGGGCTGATCTTCGGCCTTGCCGCAGCGCTTGGCGCGTCCACCGGTTACAGCAAGGGCCTTGCCAATATCCGTTCCTTAAGCGGACTGCGCTTGCCCAGCCTTGCGCAAAGTCCCGAAATCCGCATCGAAATTATCCAGAGCGACCGCGCGCCGGGCGGGGTGAGCGAGCTTGCAGTGCCGCCGGTTGCACCCGCGCTTGCAAACGCCTATTTCAGCGCCACCGGCCAGCGGATGCGCCGCCTGCCTTTCAGTTTGAAACCCGTCACATGACCCTCTCTCCTCCCGCCGATACGGCCCGCAAAATCGGGGTGCTGCTTGTCAATCTGGGCACGCCCGACGCGCCCGATCCAGCATCTGTGCGCCGCTATCTCAAGCAATTCCTGTCCGACCCGCGCGTCGTCGAAATCCCGCAACTTTTGTGGCAGCCCATCTTGCGCGGCGCGGTGCTGACGACGCGGCCCAAAAAATCGGCCCATGCTTATGCGCAGGTGTGGACGGAGGCGGGTTCGCCGCTGCTCGCGATTACCAAAGCACAAGCGCAAGATTTGCAGGCGCGGCTGGGCGACGCCGCCATCCATGTCGATTATGCGATGCGCTATGGCAATCCGGCGATCCCCGAGCGGCTCGCCGCGATGAAGCAGGCGGGGTGCGCGCGCATCCTCATCGCCCCGCTCTACCCGCAATATTGCGCGGCAACGACCGCAACCGCGCTGGATGAATGTTACCGCGCGCTGGCTGCGATGCGCTGGCAACCGGCGGTGCGGACCTTGCCGCCCTATTATGCCGACCCTGCGCATATCGCCGCGCTCAAAACATCGGTCGAAGCCGCGCTTGCTGCGCTCGATTTCACCCCCGATGCGATTGTCGCAAGTTTTCACGGGATGCCCGCGCGCACTTATGCGCTGGGCGATCCTTATTACGACCATTGCCTTGAAACCGCGCGCCTACTGTCGGACGCGCTGGGGCGTCCGCTTATCCCCACTTTCCAGTCGCGTTTCGGCAAAGCCAAATGGCTGGAACCTTATACCGACGCCAGCCTTGTCCGGCTCGCCACCGAAGGCAGCCGCAAGGTCGCCATTCTCGCGCCCGGCTTTTCGGTCGATTGCCTTGAAACGCTCGAAGAACTTGCCATTCGCGGCAAAGCACAATTCATCGAAGCAGGCGGCACCGACTTTGCCTATCTCCCCTGCCTCAATGCCGATACCCCCGGCATGGCGATGCTCGAAACCCTGATGCGCCGCGAACTGGCTGGCTGGGTATAAGAATCTCGCCTTTACGTTTCCGGAACGCTTGCACTTTGGCCCGCGCGCAGTAGGTTCGGTATATAACTGACAGGATGAGGAAAGGCACTGATTATGGCACGAGTAGCAGTCGTAACCGGAGGCACGCGCGGTATTGGCGAAGCCATCAGCATTGCGCTCAAGGAACTCGGCTTCACGGTGGCGGCCAACTATGCGGGCAACGACGCCAAAGCCAAGGAATTTTCCGACCGCACCGGCATCAAAGCCTTTAAATGGGATGTGGGCGATTATGAAGCCTGTCAGGCTGGATGCGCACAAGTCGCCGCCGAGCTTGGCCCGATTGACGCGGTGGTCAATAATGCGGGCATCACCCGCGACGGCACGCTCGCCAAGATGAATTTCGACGACTGGAACGAGGTGATGCGTATCAACCTCGGCGGCTGTTTCAACATGGCCAAGGCGACCTTCCCCGGCATGGTCGAGCGCGGCTGGGGCCGCATCGTCAATATCGGGTCGATCAACGGACAAGCGGGCCAATATGGTCAGGTCAACTATGCCGCCGCCAAATCGGGCATCCACGGTTTTACCAAGGCGCTCGCACAGGAAGGCGCGCGCAAGGGCGTGACGGTCAATGCGATTGCGCCGGGCTATATCGACACCGATATGGTGGCGGCGGTTCCAGCCCCCGTTCTGGAAAAGATCGTCGCCAAAATCCCGGTCGGCCGTTTGGGCAAGGCTCAGGAAATCGCGCGCGGCGTTGCGTTTCTTTGTTCGGACGATGCGGGCTTTGTGACCGGTTCGACGCTCAGCATCAATGGCGGCCAGCATATGTATTGAGGCGGGTTAATTAGGCCTGTTTTCCGGTCAGGCGACAAGCTTGACCAGAAACAGGCTGAACCCGGCAATGAACAGGAAGGCGGCAAGGCCGAGCAGGAAGGGGCGCACCCCTTCGGCCTTCAATTTACGGATGTCGGTTTCAAGCCCCATCGCGGCGAGCGCGGTGGCGAGGAGGAAGCCTGTCACCGTCACCAAGGCCTGATGCGCGGACTGCGGGAGCGGCATCAGCGAATTGACCCCAACCATCGCGATAAAGCCGAGCGCGAACCAAGGGACCGGCGCTTTGCTGCGCGGGGCTTCGCTATCGACATTGGCGCCCCCGCGCTTTGCCTGCCGCGCGCTCCACAGGCCGATGGCCATAACCATCGGCGCGAGCAGCAACACGCGCGATAATTTGGCGATGGTGGCAAATTCGCCCGCTGCTTGGCCGTCCTGAAAACCGGCGGCAATCACTTGCGCAATTTCATGGATCGACGCGCCCGCCCATAGGCCATAGCCATGCGGGTCCAACCCTAACATTCCCGGCAGGAGCGGATAGACAAGCATCGCAACGGACCCGAAAATCGTCACGCAGGCGACCGCATAAGCCACATCTTCATCGCGTGCGCGCGTCACCATATTGGTCGCAATCACCGCTGATGCACCGCAGATGGAGGTGCCTGCCGCGATAAGCTGCGTCAACGCAGGCGCGACGCCGAGCCGCTTGCCGAGCCAGCTTGTGAACAGGAAGGTCGCCCCCAGACTGAGCGCGATAACCAGCAAGGCCGATGCCCCGACATCGGCAATTTGCTGCGCGCTGATTTGGAAGCCGAGCAGGATGATCGCAAAGCGGAGCAAAGGCCGCATTGCAAAAGTCACACCTGCGCGCGCCTTGGCGGAAGTTCCGACACTATTGTGGAACGCGATGCCGATAAGGATCGCAAGGATCATCGGGCTGAACAGTCCAAACCCCGGCAGGTGATGCGCCAATGTTGCCACCGCCGCAATGCCGGCCGCGAGCAACAGACCGGGAAGCTTTCCACCGAAATGCGGGGAAAGAGATTCGCCCTGTTTGGCTTCGATCGGGGCGGAGGGGGAAGAAATATCGGGATGCATGGCACAGCCTTTTGCCGGTTTCTCAACAAGATGGCTTGAAGATAGGCGCGCTTATTTCATATATCAAATATATGATTTTTATGTAATTAATCTGTTTTTATGATTGATTGACGATATTGATGATAAGGCCCTGCCGCCATGACCCTTGAGCAACTCCGCATCTTTGTCGCCGTCGCCGAACGCGAGCATATGACCGCCGCGGCGCGCGCGCTCAACATCGCCCAATCGGCGGTGAGCCATGCCATTGCGGCGCTGGAGGCGCGCCATGATGTAACCTTGTTCAACCGTGTCGGACGGCAAATTGAACTGACCGAAGCGGGGCGCGCCTTGCTTGGCGAAGCGCGCGCGATTTTGGCGCAGGTTCGTCAGACAGGCGAGTTGCTCGGCGATTTCAGCACATTCGCGCGCGGCACACTAACCATCCATGCCAGCCAGACCATCGGCAGCTATTGGCTCCCGCGCCGCCTTGTCGCCTTCCATGAAGCCTATCCGCGCATCACCCTGTCGCTGTCGATCGGCAATAGCGTGCAAGTCGCCGAGGCCGTCGCGGACGGGCGCGCCGACATCGGCTTTGTCGAAGCGATGGTCGCGCATAAGGGCCTCGCGCTGGAGGCCGTCGCGCGCGACCAGCTTATCATCGTCGTCGCAGGCACCCATGAGTGGGTGACGCGCCCGCCGCAAAATATATCGGATCTGTGCGGCTCGCTTTGGGTGCTGCGCGAGGCCGGATCGGGCACGCGCACCGGATTGGAGCAAGGGCTGGCAGCGCAAGGCTTGCCCGCAGGCCGCCTACCGGTCGCGCTCGAACTGCCCTCCAATGAAGCGGTGCGCGGTGCGGTCGAGGCGGGGCTTGGGGCGACCGCATTGTCGGTGTCGGTCGCGGCTTCCAGTCTGGAGGCGGGGCTGCTCCACCATGTGCGCTGGCCGCTGCCGACGCGCGAATTTTACCGGCTCACCCATCCCGACCGCAGCACCAACCGGCGGCTACGCGCCTTTCTCGACGGACCATTCTGGTAAGGCGAGCGCGCCTTGTTTAAGGCAAGCGCGCCTTGTTTAAGGCAAGGCCCCTGTTTATGGCAGGCCTATGTCCGATTCCGCCCTCCCGCTCTACCATCCGCCGGTCAAGCGCAGTGTGACGATTGCAGGGCATCAGACCTCGATCAGCCTCGAGCCTTTATTCTGGCAAGCGTTGCAGGCCGCCGCCGAAGCGCGCAACCTTCCCTTGAATGCCCTCGTCGCGCGGATTGATGTCGAGCGGCTGGACGCCGACACCCCGCCGGGCCTTGCGAGCGCGATCAGGCTGTGGCTGTTTGCCAACGGATAGAAGGGTGCGCCTTGGAAGCGCAAATGTTTGTAGAAGTCGTAGATGGACAGATTGCATCTTATCGCGGAGAGCGTGGCCATAACGAGGACACAGCCCTCGAAAATTCTGGCCGCCCCGCCCTTCCCCCGGTGACGGGGGCCTATCGGATGGCCGCGTGAAGCATATTATGTGGATATTATGCTTTCCTTGAAAAAATCGGGAGATATTGTCCTTAAACAGTCACTTAAACGCCTTCATCTGTTAGGATGGTCCGTCTGCCCCCTCTTTCTATGTCAGGAAGCATGATGAAAAAATCCGTTGTCACCCTCATGCTCGCCGCCATCCTCCCCGCTTTTGTGCCCATAGCGCCCGCAAGCGCGACCCCGCCGGACATTATTGATGTGACCGATGAAATATTCGGCATCACCGACAATGCTACGCTGATCCTGCGCCGGACACAGGATAATCTGGGGGTTTATAGCGCGTCGGTTCAGGATGTGTATCTGGTCGCTATCGACCACCGCACCGGACAGGAGGCTTTATGGCCCGTCCATCGCGTGCGCTTGTCCGAAAATGAACCTCAGCAATATTCCAGCAAGAGCGAACAGATGCGCGGGAGCGTCAATCCTTTTGCTGTTCTCGCACGCGGCAATGGCATCATGCTCCCCGCAAAAATATGGGAGCAGGACGGCACGGCGGAACTTGGCGGCACACAGGTGACGATCCGTTACAGGGACGGAGCAGTCTACCGGATCGAAGCGACGACGCTCATCGACCAGCTCATCGCCTCGCTGGACCGGCTAGGCACAAAAATTGTCAATTACCCCCGCATGTCGCCAGTCACGGTCAAGGATTTGATGGTGGGGCAGACTTTTGAAACGCGAAGCTGCCGTTTCGACACGCCGATCGCGCAGCATAATATCGCGCATAGCGCGGTCATCCGCTTGCTCCGCGTCGCGTGCAACACCGAAGGCGAGGAACATTCGCTCTTCGTCCCCATCACCGCCCAGCCGATAACGCCGCCAAGCCGCTAACACCGCGCGCGGAGTAAGCGGGCATAGCGGTTCGGGAGGAGGAATGGCGCGCCCTGCAGGATTCGAACCTGCGACCACCCGCTTAGAAGGCGGGTGCTCTATCCAGCTGAGCTAAGGGCGCGCGGATGCCTGCTTGAAGCGGTAGAGCGCATAGCGGATTCGGGCCGCAGGGGGAACCCGCTATGCGCGGCCTTTATCGCGTAAAGAGGCGCGTAAAGAGCCGCAATGTTTGGGGCAGGCCTTAATCCTTTTTGCGCAGCATCGGTGCAAGGAAACCGAACAGGGTCAGCACCAGCCCCATGCCGAGCAGGAATTTGCCAATCGCACTGCCGCCGATTTCGGCATTATTATTGGCCGCGATGACCGCTGCGGCATCGCTCGCATTGGTGGCGGTGATGGCGGTGGCGAAATTGGCGTCGGTGCAGCGCTCGGCCAAAGAAGCATCACCGCCGCGCTTGGCCATTTCGGTGCGGCAGGCCGCTTCTGTCGCGCTTGATGCCGATGCAGGGCCGCTCCCCGGACCGAAGGAAAGAAATGCGCCGATTGCGAGCAGCACAAGGCCGATCCACAACAAGGTTTTAGGGTTTCTTTTCATAAATTTCTCCCGCTTGCGATAGTCCGCCCTACCGCTATCGCGATATGGTCGGCCTTGCAAAGCCTAATCGGTGCGAGATTGGCGTTGCTGCCGCCACGCTTTGGGATAAAGTGCGCGGGCCGTGACCGACCCTAGCCGCCCTGTGATTCCCGATGCGCCCGATAGGCCGGAGAGCCTTGCGTCCGGTGCGCCGCACGGCCATTCCGCCCATGCCGACCATGACGCCCATCCCGGCCATGACGCGCCCGCCACCCGCGCCGCCGCGCTCGCACGCCACCAATTCCTTTATTATGATTATGTCATGGCGGCCTTTGTCGTGGTGCTGCTCCTGTCGAACATTATCGGCGCGGCAAAGCTGAGCCAAGTCGCGGGTTATGAATTCGGCGCAGGCATTTTATTTTTCCCGCTGGGCTATGTGCTGGGCGACATTCTCACCGAAGTTTATGGCTATGCCCGCGCGCGCCGCGTGATCTGGGCAGGGTTTGCTGCCTTGCTGTTCATGGCGTTAATGAGCTGGGCGGTCGTCTCCATGCCGCCCGCGCCCGGCTGGGACGGGCAGGAAGCGTATGAGAAATTGTTCGGCCAAGTGCCGCGCATCGTGCTCGCGTCGATCACCGCTTTCTGGGCGGGCGAATTTGTGAACAGCTTTGTCATGGCGCGCATGAAAATCTGGACCAAGGGCCGGATGCTGTGGACCCGCACCATCGGCTCCACCATCGTTGGCCAAGGCGTCGACAGCCTGCTCTTCTACCCCATCGCCTTTTGGGGCGTGTGGACGAGCGATCAGGTGATGACGGTCATGGTCACCAACTGGGCGATGAAAGTGGGCTGGGAGATTGTGTTGACGCCGGTCACTTATGCGGTGGTGGGTTGGCTCAAACGCCGCGAGGGCGTGGATGTGTTTGACGAAGGGACGAACTTCACGCCGTTCAAGACGGGGGTTTGAGGGTCTTTAAGTAACAGGCCCTCCCCTAGCCCCTCCCGCTTGCGGGAGGGGAATTAGGTAGCATAATCAAAAATCCTCCCCGGAACGGGGAGGGGGACCGTTTGGCGCAGCCAAATGGTGGAGGGGATTAAGAGCACAGGTCGTGCAGTCCATCCCCTCCGTCAGCGCTTCGCGCTGCCACCTCCCCGTACCGGGGAGGATCTTATTTTTTAAGCCAAAACCGTCATCAGCCCTTCAAACATACGCCGCCCTGCGTCCCCGCCATGCGCGGCTTCGACCATGCGTTCGGGGTGGGGCATCATGCCGAGGACATTGCCTTTATCGTTCAAAATCCCGGCAATATTGCGCGCCGATCCGTTGACGGTTCCGGCATAGCGGAACGCGACGCGGCCTTCGCCTTCCAGTCGGTCGAGCGTTGCGTCATCGGCGAAATAATTGCCGTCATGATGCGCGACCGGAATGTGAATGACCTCGCCCTTTTCGTAAAGGCGGGTGAAGACGCTCTCGTTATTTTCGACCGTCAGCGGCACATCGCGGCACACAAAATGGATGCCCGCATTGCGCATCAACGCGCCGGGCAGCAGCCCCGCTTCGGTCAATATCTGAAAGCCGTTGCAGACACCCAGCACAGGCACGCCCTTGTTCGCAGCATCGACCACCGCTTGCATCACCGGCGAGCGCGCGGCCATCGCGCCGGAGCGCAGATAGTCGCCATAAGAAAAGCCGCCGGGGACCGCGATGAGGCCGATATCGGCGGGCAGCTCGGTTTCGCGGTGCCACACCATCACCGGGTCCACACCCGTCACCAGCTTGAGCGCGCTCGCCATATCGCGGTCGCAATTCGATCCCGGAAAGGTGATGACGGCGGTTTTCATGGGGGCCTATTCCTTAAATTCGTGCCGGGCTTTACGCGGCAACCCGCTCGAAGCGGTAATTTTCGATGACCGTATTGGCGAGCAATTTCTGGCACATCGCGTCCAGATCGGCGTCGGTCACGCTGTCAGCGACATCAAGCGCGATCATGCGGCCCGCGCGCACATCTTCGACACCGGCAAAGCCAAGCCCTTCGAGCGCATGGTGGATCGCGCGCCCTTGCGGATCCAATACGCCGTTCTTGAGCGTCACATAAACATGGACTTTCATTGCAATCGCCTTCTTACCTTCAAATGCTACGGGATACGCCCTGCCCCCTATCGCTGCGCGGCGGGGGAGACAAGCGCGTCACGCATGCTCTTGTTATTTCTCTTTCTTGCGGCGGTGGGTTTCAAGGTCCAGCACCGCAGTGTCCCCGCTTTCGGGCATGAGCAGCCCCAAGCGGCGCGCGACTTCCTGATAGGCTTCAACCTCGCCGCCAAGGTCGCGGCGGAACCGGTCCTTGTCGAGCTTTTCATTGGTCTGCATATCCCACAGGCGGCAGCCGTCGGGGCTGATTTCGTCGGCCAAGATGATGCGCGAATATTCGCCATCCCACAGGCGG
Source organism: Pseudonocardia sp. TMWB2A (assembly GCF_017312135.1). Lineage (NCBI taxonomy): Bacteria > Bacillati > Actinomycetota > Actinomycetes > Pseudonocardiales > Pseudonocardiaceae > Pseudonocardia > Pseudonocardia sp. TMWB2A. Next base: position 2,697,003 of record NZ_QKQY01000001.1, on the reverse strand, counting down.
CCAAATTCAAGCTTGAAGTCGATCAAGCGGATGCCGATGCCCGCAAAAAGCCCAGAGAGGAAATCATTCACGCGGATCGCCATATCGGCAATTTCGTGCATCTCTTCCTGGCTCGCCCAGCCGAAGCAGGCAATATGTTCTTCGGCAATCAACGGATCGCCCAGCGCATCATCTTTATAACAATATTCGATGAGCGTGCGTGGCAATTGCGTGCCTTCTTCGATGCCGAGGCGCTTCGACAGCGACCCCGCCGCGACGTTGCGCACCACCACCTCGATCGGCACAATTTCGACCTGCCGGATGAGCTGCTCGCGCATATTCAACCGTTTGATGAAATGGTTGGGCACCCCGATATGGTTGAGCATCGTAAAGACATGCTCGGAAATGCGGTTGTTGAGAACGCCCTTGCCGTTGATCGTGCCGCGCTTTTGCGCATTGAAGGCGGTGGCGTCATCCTTGAAATATTGGATGAGGGTGCCGGGCTCAGGACCTTCATACAAAATCTTGGCTTTGCCTTCGTAAATCTGGCGGCGACGGGCCATCTACATACTTCCCTTCAACGGCATGGCCCCGATAGCATTGCCCCGTCCGGCGGACCGGAGACTCGGGGAGAGGCTGTCTGGGGAGATTTCTCGCCCGCGCCTTTAGCCGAGTGCGGCGGCCCGCGCAACAATGCTGCAACGCACCAGAAATTCAGCAGCGCAATTGACTCGCAAGCCCCGATTTTTATGATGGCAGGACCGACCCCTTAAAGCCAGCCCTTCCGGCCGGCACGCGGCCCGTCCGGGCTCAGGACAACAGGGCCGCTGGGGCAACCATAGCTGGGATTGCGTTTGACCCATTATACGCCGCTCATTTCCACCATCGCGGTAGGCCTTGCACTGGCCTTCCTGTTTGCCTTGGCGGCGCAGCGCGTCAAATTACCCCCTATTGTAGGATATTTACTCGCCGGGATTTTTGTGGGGCCGTTCACCCCCGGCTTTGTCGCGAACCAGCAGCTTGCGACCGAACTCGCCGAAATCGGCGTCATCCTGTTGATGTTCGGGGTCGGCCTCCATTTTTCGGTCAAGGATTTGCGCGCGGTGCGCTCGCTCGCGCTGCCGGGCGCGGTCGGGCAGATAGCGGTTGCCACCTTGATGGGGGTCGCGCTCGCGCTGTTCATGGGCTGGTCGGTGGGCGCAGGGATTATCTTCGGGCTGGCGCTCTCGGTGGCCAGCACCGTGGTCCTGCTGCGCGCGCTTCAGGAGCGCGGCATCGTCGATACCGAACGCGGCAAGATAGCGGTCGGCTGGCTCATCGTCGAAGATCTGGCGATGGTGCTGGCGCTTGTCCTCATCCCTGCCACCGCAGAACTGTTAGGCGGGGACGCGCAAGGCGTTGCAAGCAATCCGCGCCTTAGCGCCATGCTCGGCATAGATGCGATGTGGGGGACGGTGTTGTTCACCATCGTCAAGGTCGCGATCTTCTTTGCGGTGATGCTAGTCATCGGGCGCAGGGTCATCCCGCTCGCGCTCCATTATGTCGCGCATACCGGATCGCGCGAGCTGTTCCGGCTGGCGGTTCCGGCGATTGCCTTGGGGGTCGCTTATGCCGCCGCCAACCTGTTCGGCGTATCGTTCGCGCTCGGCGCTTTTTTCGCAGGCATGGTGCTGGCGGGGTCGGACCTCAGTGCCCAAGCCGCGCGCGACACATTGCCGCTGCGTGATGCCTTTGCGGTATTATTCTTCGTGTCCGTCGGGATGCTGCTCGACCCTGCGGTGCTGGTCGAACATCCGTTGGAGACATTCGCGACCTTCCTCATCATCGTCATCGGCAAGTCGCTGGCCGCCTATGGAATCGTGCGCGCGTTCGGCCATCCCAACCGCACCGCGCTCACCGTATCGGCCAGCCTCGCACAAATCGGCGAATTTTCGTTCATCCTTATCGTGCTGGGGGTCAAGCTGGCCGTCGTCCCCTCGCTCGCGCGCGATCTGGTGGTGGCGGGCGCAATTTTGTCGATCATCGTCAACCCGTTCCTGTTCCAGTTTCTGGGTCGCTGGATCGATATGCCCGCGCCGCATGATCCCGACGCCCCCGAAAGTGCCTACGATGCCGATGGCGGCGAGCCGACCGCCCTTTCGGGGCATCTCGTGCTGGTCGGGCATGGCCGCGTCGGGCAGCGCGTGGCAAAAGCGTTGCGGCTCCAGAATATCCCCTTCCTCGTGGTCGAACAGGAAGCCCCGCTGATCCGCGCACTGGCGGAGGAAAATACCCCCGATGCGGTGGAAACCATCATCGGCACGGCGGGGCAGGCCAATATATTGGAGCGGCTCAATCTGGCGGGCGCAAAGGCGCTCATCACCGCGATTCCCGATATATTCGAATCGGGCCACCTCATCACCGAAGCGCGCAAAGCCAACCCCGCCATCACCATCATCGCCCGCGCGCATAGCGATGCGGACACCGACTATCTCAAAGGATTGGGCGCCGACCATATCGTCATGGGCGAAGAAGAAATCGCCCGCGGCATGATCCGCGCGGTGATGGCCGGATAATTCCTCTCCGCTTGCGGGGAGGTGGCGCGCGCGAAAGCACGTGACGGAGGGGGCTGTCCGTCAAACCCCGCTTAAACCGCGAACCCCCTCCACCCTTTGGCTGCGCCAAACGGTCCCCCTCCCCGCAAGCGGGGAGGAATTAGCTTTACGCCGCGCAGTCAATGCAGCGGGTGGCCATGGGCTGGGCTTCGAGCCGCGCGGGGTCAATATCTTTGCCGCAGTTGGAGCAGGTGCCATATGTCCCGTCCTCGATGCGCGAGAGGGCGGCGCGGACCTGTATAATTTCCTGATTGACCATATCGTCCAGCCCCTGATTGACTTCCTGATCGTCAATTTCGGTAAGCTGTTCTTCCATGTCATTATCGAGCGGTTCGGCCAGTTCATCGGCCACCTCGTCGGCCCGTTCGGTCAACTCCGCCAAGCGCGCGCGAAGCTGTTGTTCAATTTTCGCCAAGTCCGCCATCAACTATCCCTTTCTGTCTATTTTGTAACAAGATGCTAGGCCGCGCCTAAAGCATCAGCAAGGCTGTTTTGCATGCATCGGGCGCGCGATTGCATGACCTAAATCAAGCCGGGCGATAAAAAGCTTCGGGGTCCTGTTTGGCTTCATTGGCGAATTCGGCCAAAATCCATTTGCGGAACGCGACGATTTTGGGGACGCGGCGTTTATGGTCGGGATAGACCAGCCAATAATCGCGCGGTTCGAACGCGATACCGGGATGGATGCGGACCAGCGCCCCGCGCGCCATTTCGCCTTGCCATAAGGCCGGATTGAGCGCGGCAACGCCATGCCCTGCTATGGCAGCATTGGCATCCATAATCTGCGAATCGAGCCTTATCCCGCCATGTTTTTCAGCCGGCGGGCTGACCCCTTGCGCGACCGCCCAATGGTTCCACCAAATATCGTTGGGCGACAGGCGGGGGAGCGCGAGCACGTCGGACGCGCTCTTCACCTCCGGATGGCGCGTGACAAAGTCGGGGCTGGCCATCGGCGCAATCGGGGTGCGCATGAGGAAGTGCGAGGCATGGTCGGGCCAGGGACCAGTGCTGGTGCGGATCGCAACATCAATGTCGCTCGACGCAAAATCGGCAATCTGGTCGGTGCTATCGAGCCGAACCGCAATATCGGGATGTTCCAACTGGAATTTGCCGATACGCGGGGCGAGCCATTCGAAGGAAAAGCTGTGCGAACAGCTAATCGTCAGCACCCCGTCATTATCCGCGCGTGCCATCGCGAAAATATCGTCGAGGCTGTCAAACGCCCGCGTTACGCGCGGCGCGATGCGCTGGCCGATGTCGGTCAGTTCGACGCGGCGCTTGACGCGGTGGAACAAGGCCACGCCAATCCGCTCTTCAAGGATGCGGATCTGGTAGCTCACCGCGGCCTGCGTCATGTTCAATTCTTCGGCGGCGCGCGTGAAATTGCCGTGGCGGGCGGCGCTTTCAAACGCGCGGATGGCGGTCAGCGGCGGCAGGTTCCTCATGCACTTCCTCCTCGGCGCAGTCATAAGGCAATTTTATCATTGCTGTCGAACGCTTTGTTGGCGCGCGTAGGCCAAAAGCCGCATATCGGTAACGACAGTACGGCCCCCTTCGCCCACCTGTCCCCGATTACGGAAAGGAATTATGTATGCGTGAGCAGTTAGACCACCGCATTCCGGCCGAACATCATGATATTTTTTGGGCCTCTATCGACACTTTTTTCGGCAAAATCATGGAAGCTTTCAAAGCTTTGACCCGGATCAATTACAATGCGCCCTGGACAGCGCAAAAGCCCCTTGGTCCTTCGTCCCGCGTCCAGTGTGGATGATCGATTCGACCCCACCCCACCTATCGGCGGCAGGCTGTTTAACAGTCTGGCCGCCGTTTTTTTGGGCGCTCGCGACGCGCTGAACAAACGCCCCGCCAATGCGCGATTGGCCAAGGTCATTTGGCAAAGGTCAGTTTATACTCGCTCCACCGGCGGGGGTGGATGAGCCGCCCTGCGTCCCGCTTTGCGCCCCGACTTGGCCCCCCACTTGAGCCATCGTGCAAGGCTTGATCGCGCCGGGTTCGGGCCGCGCGCCTTCGGGCGTGAAGCGCGCAAAATAGCCGCCAAAGCGTTCATCTTCGACAAAGCCGACCAGCTTATATCCGACCGCCTCCATTTCGCAGAAAAGAAGACGCGGCGGGGTGCCATGCTGGTTGGTTGGTCGGTCGGCATCTACCACCACCACCTCCCCGCCCTTGTGCAAGGCGGGGCGCAAACGCCATAAAAAGGCGTAAGGCTCGGCAATTTCATGATACATATGAATTAGGAAAACGCGGTCGAAACTGTTCGCGGGCAAGCGCGGATCATCGACCGCCCCGAGCTTGATCGACACATTATCGAGCCGTTCGCGCGATACACGGTCGGCCAGACGTTCGATCACCTTGGGCTGGATGTCCTGCGCCAACACACGGCCTTTTGCGCCGACACGCGCGGCCAAACGCACGGTATAATAGCCGTCACCCGCGCCAATATCCGCCACCGTCATGCCGGGCTCGACGCCCGAACGGTCCATCACATCGCCCGCCTCGTTCAGCTTGTCGCGGCTCGCTTCATCGGAAAAGCGGGTGGAATCAGCAGGCGCAACGGGGCGTTCGGCATGGGGGAAATCGAGCGCGGTTTCCGGCCGGTTCTTGTCGGCTCCCATCATATTGCATCCGGCAAGCGCCAGCGCAGATGTGAGGCATAGCAAGAAAGGAACGGCCCGCGCGCGCATCAATCGACGTCCTCGACCTCGACCTTTTCGCCGGTCACGCGCTGCGACAAAGCGGCGGCCATATAAGGGTCGAGCGCCCCGTCCAGCACATCGTCGGGCGCGGTCGAGGTCACGCCCGTGCGCAAATCCTTCACCATCTGATAGGGTTGCAACACATAAGAGCGGATCTGGTGGCCCCAGCCGATTTCGGTCTTGGCCTGATATTCCCCGCTTGCGGCGGCTTCGCGCTTGGCCAGTTCCGCCTCGTAAAGCCGCGCACGCAACATCCCCATCGCGGTTGCGCGGTTCTTATGCTGCGAACGGTCATTTTGCGAAGCGACGACAATGCCGGTCGGCATATGGGTGATACGCACCGCACTATCTGTCGTGTTGACGTGCTGCCCGCCCGCACCCGATGCGCGGTAGGTGTCAATTTTGAGGTCGCCTTCGTTAATATCGATATCGATATTATCGTCGATCACCGGATAGACCCACACGCTTGAAAAGCTGGTGTGGCGGCGCGCCGAGCTGTCATAAGGCGAGATGCGGACCAAGCGATGCACCCCGCTTTCGGTCTTGGCATAGCCATAGGCATTTTCGCCTTTGACCAGCAAGGTTGCGGATTTGATGCCCGCTTGCTCACCTGCCTGATATTCGAGGACTTCGACCTTATAGCCCTTCTTTTCCGCCCAGCGCGCATACATGCGCTGGAGCATTTCGGCCCAATCCTGGCTTTCGGTGCCGCCCGCGCCCGCATGGATTTCGATGAAGGTGTCATTGGCATCGGCTTCGCCCGCCAACAGCGCTTTGATCTTGTCCTGCTCGGCGCGCGCGGCGAGTTCCGCAAGGCTCGCAACGCCATCATCGCCAAGCGCTTCATCGCCTTCCATATCAGCCAGTTCGATAAGTTCGACCGTATCCGCCATTTCGCTTTCGATAGCGCGGGTAGCCCCAATCGCTTCGTCCAAGCGGCGACGTTCGCGCATCACTTCCTGTGCGGCTCTCGGATCATCCCACAAGGTCGGGTCTTCGACGCGCGCGTTCAGTTCATCAAGACGGCGCAGCGCCTTGTCCCAATCAAGAAATCGTCTGAGCAACGCCAGTGCGGCATTGATTTTGTCAACATGGCCTTGCGCTTCGGCGCGCATGATACACTCCATCCAATAACAGGTTCAAACCCTGCGCCCGCCAATCCTCAAGGACTTTTCCCGTAAGGACCGCAAAGCGGCGCGGGGTTCGGGTTTAATAAATTCCCTCGTCGGCAAAATTGCTCTTGGGGGTTGCCGTCTGGCTTTTCGGGTTCGTCGTGGTCGGGCGCTTGGTCGCAGGTCGCACCGCCGCCTTGCGCTCGACAATTTCGTCGCTGCGGATCGACCGCTTCGGTTCGGTCGCCGGTTTGAACGCTTCCCAGATGACCGACGCCTTGGGGTCGGTGCCGGGCCAAGCGCCATAGACAATCTTGCCCGAATTGCGTTCGACCCGCACCATCCGCACACCACCCGCTGCCGTAAACGGCACGACGGGCGCGTCTTTCAGCGCAACCTGGAAAAACTCCTTGGCAATCGGCACCGCGACCGAGCCACCCTGCACATAGCCGCCCATCGAGCGTTGCTGTTGGTCAAAGCCCATATAGACGCCCGCAATCAGATCGCGCGAGCCGCCGACGAACCACACATTGGTCGGGCCGTTGGTCGTGCCGGTCTTGCCCATCATCGGACGGCCCAGCGTATTGAGGCGCGTCGCCGTGCCGCGCTGGACCACGCCTTCCAGCATATGCACAACCTGATAGGCGGTGATCGGGTCCATCAACTGTTTGCCATTGGGCAGGAAGCGCGGCATCGGCTTGCCGTCCCAATCGGGCGCATTGCAGCCTTCGCACGCGCGCCACTTGGCCGGATAAATCACCTTGCCGTTGCGGTCCTGCGCATAGTCGATGAGACGCGGGTTCAATTCCTTGCCGTGATTGACCATCATCGAATAGGCATTGGTCATCTTTTCAACCGTGGTTTCGCCCGCCCCCAGCGCGAACGACAGATAAGGGTCATACGACCCGATCTTCATCCGTTCGAAGGTTTTGACCACCTTGGGCATCCCGACCTGATTGGCGGTGCGCACGGTCATAAGGTTGCGCGATTGTTCAAGGCCCCAGCGCATCGTGCGCGGCCCTGCCCCGCCTGCGCCGCCAAAGTTGCGGAAACATTTCTGGCCCAGTGCAGCCGACTGCCACACGCAGAAAGGACCATCGACGATGATCGACGCGGGCGTCATGCCATTGTCGAGCGCGGTTGAATAAACGAACGGCTTGATCGTAGACCCCGGCTGACGCATCGCCTGCGTCGCGCGGTTAAAGCTCGACAGGCGCGAATCAAAGCCGCCCTGCATCGCATAGATGCGGCCCGAATAGGGGTTCTGCACCACCATACCGCCCGACACGTCGGGAATGTTGCGCAGCACGAACTGGTCCTTGCCGATAGGTTTCACTACAATGATGTCGCCGGGCTTCATCGCCTGGAACGCCGATTGGCCGGTGCCTTTGCCTGCCTTGCGGTAGGGGATGGACGCATTGCCCGATGCGAGCGTGCCGGTTTTGCCCGACACAAAGCCGATCTTGGCCGACCCGCCCGATTTGGACAGCACCATCGCGGTGCGCCAATCTTCATAATCAATGCCGGTATAGCTCGACGCAAAGCGGCTCTGCCACTTGTCGTCCATTTCGATATGCTTGACCGGGCCCGACCAGCCATGCCCCGCATCATAGCGTAACAGGCCGTTGCGCAGCGCCTTTTCCGCCGCGCGCTGCATCACATCATCATAGGAGGTGCGCACCCACAGCCCGCCTGCATAGACGCTCAACGGACCATCCTCGGCGGTTTCACCGAACCGGTCTTTAAGGATGCGGCGCACTTCCTCCATATAATAGCCGCCGACCGCCTTAAACTGTTCGCCCGGCGTGTCGATAATGCCGAGCGGCATGGATTGTGCCGCGCGCATCTGGCCGTCATTAATATAGCCATTGGCCTGCATCTGGCTCAGCACCCAGTTGCGCCGCTCCATCGCGCGGTCGGCATTTTTGGGGTTGCCAAGCGATTCCGGGGCTTTGGGCAGGATGGCAAGGAATGCCATTTCATGCAGTTCCAGATCGCCCACATCCTTGTCGAAATAAGCACGCGCGGCGGCCTGAACCCCGAAGGAACGGCGGCCCAAGGCAATCTCGTTCAGATAGAGGGAAAGGATTTCCGGCTTGGTGAGGTAGGATTCGATGCGATAGGCAAGGATCGCTTCCTTGATCTTGCGGGTATAGCTGCGCTCATTGGTGAGCAGCAAATTCTTCGCCACCTGCTGGGTAATCGTCGAGGCCCCGCGCGAACGGCCGTCTGACGTAAGGTTGCTGATAACCGCGCCGACTATGCCGGTATAATCAAGCCCGCCATGGCTGAAAAAGCCTTTATCCTCCGCCGACAGGAACGCGCCCTTCAGCAGTTCGGGAAATTCATTATAGTCCAGTTGCACGCGCCGTTCGCGCGCATAGCTGTGGATCGGATCACCATTCACATCGCGCACGATGGTCGGCAGTGGCGATTCATAATTGAGCAGCATCTTGGCGTCAGGCAAGTTGCGCGCAAAGACGAGCCAGATAACCGCAATCCCGATCAGTCCCAGCCCGACTAGATAGGCCGACCAGCGCAGCCATCTCTTGTGCCAATTATTGCGCAGCCAGGCGAGCGGTCCTGTTTCGCGGCGCAGGCGCAAATGACCGCTTCCCGCGGGGGCCGGTTCCGGAGAAACAGGGTTCAGGCTGTCGGGCGCATCTGTCATAGCCTCCGCCTCTAGCAATTTTTAACCAGATTGCCAGCACGCTAATAGAGCATCGCGCGGTTTTTCGGTGGAGCGTGGCGCGAACGCCCTTTTTTAACGGCGCGCCTGCTCAAAGCCCCGCTTGTTAAAAGTCCTCTTTGCTCAAAGCCCCTGCTTGGCGAAATGGATGGCGACTGCGCGGGCAACCCCTTCGCCCATCCTCTTGCGGCCCTCTTCGGACACCAGCACCGCTTCATCCTCGACATTGCTGATATAGCCGGTTTCGAGGAGGACCGAGGGGACATCGGGCGCTTTCAGCACGACAAAGCCTGCAAAATGATGCGCGCCGGTGCGGAATTTGACGCCCGCGCCCGCCGCTTCGCGCTGCAATAATTTAGCAAAGTCGGTCGATATATCCATCGTCTCGCGCTGGGTGAGGTCAATGAGGATATTGCCCACCGCCTTGCTTTCATCGCCAAGGTCGATGCCGTTGATAAGGTTCGCCCGATTTTCGCGCGCGGCGAATTTGGCGGCCTCGCGATCGGAGGCGACTTCGGACAAAGTATAAATGCTCGCGCCCGTCGCATCGCGATTCTCGGCGCTATCGGCATGGACCGAAATGAACAGGTTCGCGCCTAGCTTGCGCGCGATGCCATAGCGTTCCTCCAGCACCAGGTAGCGGTCATCATTGCGGGTGAGCGCCACCCGCACCTTGCCCGATGCGAGCAAGGCGCGCGCAATTTCCTGTGCCATCGCCAGCGTGATGCGCTTTTCCTGCATCCCCGACACCGGCGAAATCGACCCCGGATCATGCCCGCCATGTCCGGCATCGACCACCACCAGCGGTAGATTGCGCGGGTCGCTCATACCTTGCGGCGACAGGATGGTCGGGAGCGCATAAGCAGGGCGCGCTTTGCCCGTCACCAGCGAGACATGATAGCGCGACAGTTGCGGGCCGGTCGGACGCTGCATAAATAGCGCCGCGATGACCAACAGCGCCAGTAGGGCGACACCCGCCGCACTCCATCCGGCGATGGTCCACCCCGCTCCTGCCCATAAGGTCGCCCGCTTCATCCCCGCCTCTATGCCCGCGCGCCAAGGCGATTGCAATTTATTGAAAGCACAGGGCGCTTGTCGTGCGGGGGTGCCTTCAAAGAAGGCGCGCGGAAAAAGCTGCGTTGCGGTTACAGCGGTGGCTTAAAGCCCCGCCTGCTCCAGCCGTTGCAACTCGGCGCGATACAAGCGGAGGGTGTGCGGGTCCGCATTATTCGCATAATCATCCAGAAATGCCTGCAACGCCGCGCGATATTCAGCCTTGAATTCCGGATTGTCGGGGCTTGCCTCAAGCTGCCTTTGCTTGGCCGACACCTCGCTTTTGGCAACCGCTACGATATAGGCTTTGCCATAATCGGATTCGAGCCGCATCACCGCGATATTCTTTTCAAAGCCCGGTACATATTTGACCACAAACCGCTCGCCCATCGGCGGGATATAAATAGTGTTGGTCCACGGATAAATGGTCGCCGACATCGTATCAAAGCCGGTCTTTACATCGCGCCCATCGGCGGTTTTCATCACTACATCATAAGCCCAGACGGCCTGTTCGTTGAGCCGCGAATTGGTTTCGCGCTGCTGGGTAATCACCGCGCTCCCGTAAGTGCCCACCGCATTAAGGAACAGGCCATTGAGGATCGAGCTGGTAAACACATTCACCATCGAAAAGATGAACACCGGCACCATCCACACATAAAGCCCCGGATTTTTGCGCCATCTGACAACCAGACTCATCAATCCGAACCCCACCGCCAAAATCAACGGCATCGACAAGAGCGAATGTTGGTTCAGAAAATAGAAGATTGCAGAGAGGAAAGCCATGCAAGACCCAACAATAACGCCCGCCCAACGGAATGGAACCTGCTTTTTCGCAGGGCGGGCTTCACCAGCGGAACGGCGCGCGGTCCTGCCAGATCACCCAACGATAGCGTTCATGGAGCGGGCGATAGCCGATGGTCCGCCCTTGTTCCGCCCCGCGCGCAGGGTCATAAATATGCAGAAAACCCGAATAAGAACCAACCGCCAACTGCCCCGTTTTCGGGCAATAATCGATTGATGAGGCGCTCGACCCGAAATGGAATGATGTCAATAATGTCCCGTCGGGCGTAGTGACAACCAGATCGCCCGCGCCGGCAAGCGCAAAGCCGCCCGCGCCCAGCCCCGCCGCTTGCGGCAACCAGGTCGAAGCATAAACCCGCAACTCCGCGTCAATTTCGCTAACCAGCGGCGACTCTTCATATTCAGGCGTCACCGCCCCTTCGACCGCTTCCAGCCGCACGGCCAAGGTTGCGCCATGATAGAAATGACAACTGTTGAGCGCGGCAAAATCACTGTCGTCGGAAAAACAGGCATTATGCGGATATTCGCTGCGGAACCCGATTTGCGCCCAGCGGCGCACTTGCCCCGGCCCGTCGATGCGGTCGATAAAATGCCCGTAGCATTGCGAGCCGTAAGCGATGAACCGGCCATCGGGCGAAAGGGCGGCGTGCATCATGGAATCGGTCCATTCCATTTCTTCCTCCTCGCCCCACTCCTCCTCGCTCATTTCTTCGGCGATAAGCTCGACCATGGCGTCGTCGGGATAGGCGCGCGTCCACAAGGCTCCCTCGTCAGTCCATTGCCCCAACCACACCCATTCGTCTTCGACTGTAAACAGCAAGGTTCGCCCATCTTCTGCCACGTCCAGTTGCGCGAGCGCGCCGGGCGGCACATCGTCGGGCCAGCCATAACGGTATAAGGGCGGCGCATCGAGCGCCGTCGACACGGTAAAGGCGTCTGCGGTTGCAACGACGAAAAGATCATGGCTGTATGTGCTGCCTGCCGCCAATATGTCTGGCCGTTCGGTCACAATGCCGTCTTTAAGATGGAGCGTCGCTCTAGGCTCCATTGCGCTGCCGGGGCAGAGCAGAAACGCATCCGGTCCCAATATCGTCACACAGCGCAAATTTTGCGCGCGGCCGTCAAAATAGGGGATGAGCGGTTCATGCGCGCGGTCAGCAAGCGGGGCCTCTTCGCGCCAATCTTCCGCCCGACCCGCAGCTTCCACCGCCGCGAGGATGCGCGCGGCTAAACCCGCATCGCGATCATCATCGGGCCATTCTTCTGGTGTGTCGCGCCCTTCGCGCATTTCTTCGATAAGATGGTTGATGTGCGTGATATGGTCCCGTCCGCTACGGTTCCATAATGCAATCTCGTCCTGATTCGCCTGCTTCGCCAACCCTATCCCTCCGACTACCGGTTCCGGTCTATCTTGTTGCAGAATAGCGGAAATCTACCTGTTTGCGTCCCGATAGCAATCGCGCCCTGTCCATCGCGTCCTTATCCTGCCGCAATTTTGTTTCGGATCGGCTTTGACGCGAATATTTTCCTGCTATCCGCTTTGCAGGGGCCGATTGTTTTTGTTGCTCCCTTCCCTTTGCGATGCTAGCACAGGCGATTAGCGGGGAGGGCCTTTTAATAAGTGTGCCAAGTCGCTATATCCGCGAACGTTGCCGGGCGGACCTTTTTTGCACCGGCGGCTTTTCTAATTTTTCAGGTTGACGCTGCATGAGGCAAGACATTCTCCACCCCCCTGCCCTTAGATCGGGTGGCGTGGCGTGGTCGAATGTTGTCGACGCAACCGTTGACGGACGGCTCCAGAGTGCCGTCCTGACCGCATCCAGCAGACGCAATTCATCTTTTTTAACCCGGATACCCGACGCCGGCGCGTCATCGCCCGCCGTCGCATCCCCACCTGATCGCGCGGCCACCCGGCCTTTACGGGCCCGCTGCCGCGCGTGGAGATTTAACAATGACAACGCGTATGCTCATCGACGCGCGCCACCGGGAGGAAACCCGGGTCGCCGTCGTCAAAGGAAACCGGATCGAGGAGTTTGATTTCGAATCTGCCGAGCACAAACAGCTCAAAGGCAATATTTATCTGGCAAAAGTAACCCGCGTCGAACCGTCGCTGCAAGCGGCGTTCGTCGATTATGGCGGCAATCGTCACGGCTTTCTGGCGTTCAGCGAAATCCACCCCGATTATTACCAGATCCCCAAGGAAGACCGCGACGCGCTGCTCGCCGAAGAGGCTGAACATGCCGCCGAGGAAGAACGGTTGCGCGAAGCCGAGGGCGATTATGAGCCGATCAACGGCCATCATGACGATGACGGGCAAGATCATGACCGCCCGGATGCGGACATGGAACGGGCCGATCTGGAACGCAGCGATCTGGAACGGGCCGATTTCGAAGCCGTCACCATCGACGGCGAATTTGAAGACATAACCGATGGCGATGATGATGCCGCCCCGCAACCGGAATCGGTCAGCGGCGACAATGGCCATGACGATGCCGTCTCGCACGTCCAAGCCGCCTCTGCCCTGCGCGCCAAGCGTATGGCCTTGCGCCGCCGCTATAAAATCCAGGACGTCATCCGCCGCCGTCAGGTGCTGTTGGTACAGGTCGTCAAGGAAGAGCGCGGCAATAAGGGTGCGGCGCTCACCACTTATCTGAGCCTTGCCGGTCGCTATTGCGTCCTCATGCCCAACACATCGCATGGCGGGGGCATCAGCCGCAAAATTTCCAACGGCGCGGACCGCAAGCGGTTAAAGTCGATTGTCGCCGAAATGAACCTGCCGCCGTCGATGGGCTGCATTGTCCGCACCGCAGGGCTTCAGCGCACCAAGACCGAAATCAAGCGCGACTTTGATTATCTCGCGCGGCTGTGGGACGAAATCCGCGACAAGACGCTGCGCGCATCGGCCCCTGCGCCGATCCACACCGACAGCGATCTTATCAAGCGCGCGATCCGCGACATTTATAATCGCGATATCGAAGAAGTGCTGGTCGAGGGCGAGGACGGCTATCGCGCGGCCAAGGACTTCATGAAATTGCTCATGCCGAGCCATGCGCGGCGCGTGCAAAATTATGCCGATCCGGTGTCGCTGTTCCAACGCTATGGCGTCGAGGATCAATTGGCGGCCATGTATAACCCGGTCGTGCAGCTGAAATCGGGCGGCTATCTGGTCATCAACCCGACCGAAGCCTTGGTGTCTATCGACATTAACTCGGGCCGTTCGACGCGCGAACATGGTATCGAGCAAACGGCAGTGGCGACCAATCTTGAAGCTGCGCGCGAAATTGCGCGCCAGCTTCGTTTGCGCGACATGGCGGGCCTTGTCGTCATCGACTTTATCGACATGGAATCCAATTCCAACATCCGCAAAGTCGAAAAGGCGATGAAAGAGGCGCTCAAAAACGACCGTGCGCGTATTCAGGTCGGGCGTATTTCGGGCTTTGGCCTGATGGAAATGAGCCGCCAGCGCCTCCGCACCGGCGTTCTCGAAGCGTCGACCCGCGCCTGTCCGCATTGCGAAGGCACCGGCCTTGTCCGCACCGCCTCGTCGGCGGCCTTGTCGGCGTTGCGGATGCTCGAAGAAGAAGCCGCGCGCGGCCGCGCAACCAAGCTTGTGCTGCGCGCCAGCACCGAAGCGAGCTTCTACGTCCTCAACAATAAGCGCGCAGAATTGGCGGAAATCGAGGATCGCTATGGCGTGACCGTCGAAATCCTGCCCGACGGCGAAACCGAAGGCGCACGCATGGCGCTCGACGCTTCCGGCCCGCCGCCTGCCAATGCGCCGAAATTCATTCCCGTCATAGATGAAGATGATGATTTCGACTTTATCGACGAGGAAGACGATGATGATGTGCGCGATGGGCGCGATGATGAGCGCGGCGACAGTGAGGGCGGGCGCAAGCGCAAACGCCGCCGCCGCCGTCGCGGAGGCCGCGAGCGTGACCGCGATGACAGCGTCCAGCATGACGCCGAAACCGGTGATGAGGCCGATAGCGATGCTAGCGATGGCGATGCTGTCGATGGCGACGGGAGTGAAGCGCAGGACGCGCGCGCCGATCAGGGCGATGAAGAAGGCCGCAAGCGTCGTCGCGGACGGCGCGGTGGCCGCCGCCGCCGTGGCCGTGAAGGCGAAGCGCGCGAAGGCGGCGAAGCCGGTGCGGACGAGGCTGGCGAAGCTGCCGTTGCTGACGCCGATGGCGATGCAGACGCTGTAACCGCTGACGCACCTGCTGTAGAAGCGCCTGTTGCCGAAGCCCCTTCGGACGAGGAAGCTGCGCCCAAAAAGACCACGCGCCGCCGTCCACGTGCACGCAAGGATGCGGACGAAAGCGTGGCCGAAACGGCTCCGGCAGAGGCTGCGCCCGAAGAAGCGCCCGCCAAGCCGAAGCGTGCCAGCCGTGCCAAAAAGGCATCGGAACCGGTCGCTGCGGAAGCCGCTGAAACACCTGCCGAAGCTCCCGCCGAAAAGCCCAAACGCGCCAGTCGCGCGCGCAAGCCCAAGGCGGAAACGGCGGTGAAAGATGCAGTGGAAACAGCGGAAACCGCTGAGGCTGCGCCCAAGGCCCCCAACGCCAAGGCCCCTGCGCGCCGCACCCGCAAGGCTGCTGCGCCCAAGGAAACGGCAACTGACACAGCGACCGACACAGCGACCGACGCGGCTACAGAGGCCCCCGAAGCGCCTGCCAAGCCTGCCCGCGCCAAAGCGGCTCCCAAACGCGCGCCGCGTGCCAAGAAGGAAGCTGTGACCGAAGCGGCCCCCGTGGAAGCGGCGCCAGCTGAAACCGCCCCCGCTGCGGCAACACCGGCAGCAGCACCGGAAACCGCTCCGACCGCCGAACGGGCAGACCCTGCTGGCGACGCTGCCCCGCGCAAGACCGGCTGGTGGCAACGCACTTTTGGCTAGGCTCCGGCGGCTAAACCTCCGGCCAGCATCATGAACCACAAAAACCCCCGCTTTTTTTCATAAAGGCGGGGGTTTTTGCGTTGAAGCGCGCGGCATTGGATTGCCCCTTCATCATCGGTTCAGCCCCTGCTAGCATAAAGGCCATGATGGATTTGCCCCGCGCCCTCCCCCGCTCCTTTCCCCACTTCTTTCCGGGTACTTTCGCGCGTCTTGCCGCTTTCCTGCTCGCGCTCACCGGCCTGATGATGGCCAGCACCGCGCAGGCGCAAAGCATTTTGCGCGACGCGGAAACCGAAAAATTGCTCGACGATATGTCCGCGCCGATCATTCAGGCCGCAGGGCTGCAACCGCGCAACGTCAAGATCGTCCTCGTCAATGACAAGGACATCAACGCCTTCGTCGCGGGCGGGCAGATTGTCTATATCCATAGCGGCCTCATCACCGCCGCCGACAATGCCAATGAAGTGCAGGGCGTCATCGCCCACGAACTTGGCCACATCACCGGCGGCCACATCATCCGCTATTATGACGGCGCGAAACAGGCGACTGCCATTACCCTTCTGTCGATGCTCGCAGGCATTGCCGCCGCAGCCGCAGGTGCGGGCGAAGCAGGCATGGCCGCAATGGCGCTCGGCCAGCAAGCCGCCTACACCAACATGATGAGCTTTTCGCAGACGCAGGAAGCGTCGGCGGATGCGGCTGGTGCCACCTATCTGGCGGGCGCGGGCGTCAGCGGCAAAGGCAGCATCGCTTTTTTCAAGAAGCTGCAAAATCTGGAATATCGTTATAATGCCGGGATGCGCGGTGATGGCTATGGCCGCACCCACCCGATGACCGGCGAGCGTATCCAGCGCCTTAGTGACGGGTATCAGAAAGATCCGGCATGGGAAAAGGCGACCGACCCCGCGCTGGAAGCCCGCTTCCAACGCGCCAAGGCCAAGCTTATAGGTTATGTCGAAGAGCCTGCGCGCACCTTGCAACTTTATCCCGAACGCGACCAGAGCGTGCCCGGCCATTATGCGCGCGCTTATGCGTGGCACAAATCGGCCTATCCCGACAAGGCGATGGCCGAAGTCAATGCGCTTGCCAAACGCCTGCCCGACGACCCTTATGTGCTGGAATTACAAGGTCAGGTGCTGCTCGAATCCGGTCGCCCCAAGGAATCGCTCGCCCCGCTGCGCCGCGCGGTTGCGCTCAGCAATAACCAGCCGCTCATCGCTGCGACCTTCGGCCATGCGCTGATCGCCACCGAAGACAGCACCAATTTCGCGGAAGCTACGCGCATCCTCAAAAATGCTGTCGCGCGCGATAATGATAATCCGTTTGCCTGGTACCAGCTTGGCGTCGTCTATCAGCAGCAAGGCGATGAACCGCGCGCCGCGCTTGCGACCGCCGAACGCTATAATCTGGAAGGCCAGCACCGGCTTGCGCTCCCCAATGCCGAAACCGCGATGGCCGGATTGCCGGCCCATTCCGCAGACTGGCTCCGCGCACAGGATATTGCTATGGTCGCCCGAGCCGAAATCGCGCGTGACAAAAAGCGCAAATAGGTCCAGAATCCGCAACTACAAAGAGACAAAGGAGCGGTCCCGCCAAGGGAACGCGGGGCATAATATATGAACGAGGGTCGAGACACCCATTATCAGCCTTGGTTGCGCGATGAAGACAGCGCAAAGGCCCGCGCGGCGGACCCTTATGCGCAAGCCCCGCGCGCGGACGCTCCGGCGGAACCGGCAGAAGACGCCGCAATAGCGCCGCTCCAGTCGCAACAAGTGCCGCCAGTCCGCAAGCCGCCGGTTGGTCTTGACCTCAACCGCTATAGCCACGCGCCGAACGCGTCCGATACAGGCGCCCACGCCGCTGCCGATCCTTACAGGCCGCACGAGGTTGCGCCTTTGCCGACCACCAGCGGCGGCGAGGAAAGTTGGGGCAGCTTGGCCGCCAAATCGTCGAAAAAGCTGGCCGCATCGGTAAAGCGCGGCTGGACCGGCTTTGCCAACTGGACCATTTATCTCGGCGAAAAAGCCGATATTCCCGCGCGTATTGCCGCGATGCATTTGGACGAAAAAGCCAAAGCCGCCGCCGAAGCGGTCGCAGAGGCCTCGAAGGTCGCGGCCAATAAAACGGCGGAAGCTTCCAAAGTTGCCGCCAACAAGACGGCGGAATTTTCCAAAATCGCCGCGAATAAAACCGCCGAGGGAGCCAAGCAGCTTTCACAGAAAACCGTGGAAGGCGTGGCCAAACTCGAACTTGGCGACAAGATTGGCGATGTTGCGGAAAAAGCGGGCGAAACCATCAAGAAAGGTGCGTCGAGCGTCGTCGATGCGACCAAGGCGGCATCCGAAAGCGTGGTCGATGCGACCAAATCGGGCGTCGAAACCGTCGCCAAGGGCGCGTCCGACCTCACCCGTAAGCCAAGCGTTGACGCAGCGGCCATCCCGTCCGCGCTCGAACGCTTATTGGCTGAGGAAGCGGCGGCCCAAGCCCCGGCTCAGGCGCAACCGTCGGCTTCCACGACCGACGCGCAGGCCACGCCTGCCACTCCGGTTCCCGCTTCCCCTGTCAAAGCGCCGCCGCCTTTGCCCTTATTTGCGGAAGTCCCCGAAACCGTTCCCGCACAGCCCAGCCCCAAAAAGCCGGGCGGCAAGCCGTCTTATCGCTCGATGGCGCTGGAACGCGCGCAGGGGGACGAGGCTTTCCGGTCCGCAGAGATTATTCCCGATCCTGTCGATATATCCGACGCGCCCCGCGATGCAGCGGACCAGGCCGCGCCGTCGCCCTCTTCACCCTCCCCTCTTGCCGCGCGCTTCGACGCGATGCGCAACCGATTGAAAGCCAAAATGACCGAACGCTCTTCTGCTGCTTCCGGCACTGCCTCCCCCGCGACCGCCACCCCTTCTAAGGCTTGGATTTATGCGCTGGTCGGCACGCTCGCCATTGGGGCGACCTTATGGGGCGTTTCCGGAAAAATCCCGCCGCAATCCCTGCGCAGCGATGCCGCGAGTGCAGGCGCGCCGGTGCTGGCCGCAGCGGGCATTGAACGCAGCGACCGCGCGGAAATCGAAGCGATTGTGCATGATTATATCCTCAACCATCCCGAAATCATTCCCGAAGCGATGGAACGCTATCAGGCCAAGCAAATGGCCAAGCAAATCGACGCGGTGCGCTCCGACCTGGAAACGCCTTTTGCGGGCGCATGGACCGGCGCGGCTAAGGGCGATGTCGTCTTGGTCGAATTTGCCGATTTTGCCTGCGGTTTCTGCCGCCGTAGCGTCGCCGATGTCGAGCGACTGCTGCGCGAGGACAAAAATCTCAAAGTCGTCCACCGCGATCTCCCGATCCTTTCGGAAGAAAGCGTGGTCGCCGCCAAGACCGCGCTCGCCGCCGCCAAGCAAGGCAAGTATCGCGACTATTATCTTGCCCAATTTGCAGGCGGCCCGCCGTCCGAAGCGAGCATCAAAGCTGCTGCCGCCAAGGCAGGGTTGGATAGCGCCGCGCTCCAGAAAGCCTTTCTGAACGGCGATCTTCAGGCGGAAATCGAGAAAAATCTGGGCTTCGCGCGCGACCTTGGTTTCAACGGCACGCCGACCTTCATCATCGGCGACCGCGTGCTGCAAGGCGCGGTCGGCTATGACGAACTTAAAAAGGCGATAGAAGAAGCGCGCGCCAAAAAGTGAAGGGGCAGGCTCTCCTGACCCACGCCCGTTAAACTGCATGGCCCGCCCGCCGCTTACCACCCGCTTCCCGTTCCTCTATCCATTGCGGGTCAGGCAAAGGCAGGCGGCGCGCTGGCTGCGCTGGCATTGCGGGCCGGAAAGATTTGCGTTGCGGCGTCAGGCCGAATTTCTGCCCGCCAAACTCTATCGCCACCAATCCAAGCTGCGCCGCCATTTGTCCGACGATGCGCAAGACCGTTTGTGGCAGGACAATAAAGTGCATAACCATGCGCGCGCCATCCCGCATCTCGACGGCATTATCATCGCGCCGGGCGAAACCTTCTCTTTCTGGAGGCTGGTCGGCAAGCCGGAGGCCGCGCGCGGATTTGTCGAGGGCATGGAATTATCGCAAGGCCGTGCGCAGGGCGGCATCGGCGGAGGGCTGTGCCAGATCGGCAATCTTCTCCACTGGCTCGCGCTCCATTCCCCGCTCATTGTCACCAGCCGCGCCAATCACAGCTTTGATCCCTTCCCCGACCAAGGGCGCGTCATCCCTTATGGAACGGGCGCGGCGCTCTTTTATAATTATATTGATTTGTGGCTTTATAATCCGACCGACCAGCATTTCCAGATCCGGCTATGGCTCACCGATACGCTGCTCAATGGCGAGATACGCGGCGAGCGGCACTTGCCGCATCGCTATCGCATCGTCGAACGCAACGCAGGATTTGAACGCACGGCAGATCATTGGGTCCGCCATAATGAAATCTGGCGTGAAACGCTGTCGAAAGGCGAGGATAGCAGGGTTATGGCCAGCGAATTCCTTTACGCCAACCGTGTGCGGGTAATGTATGAGCCGCAGCCTGATACAGGCCGCTAAGCCCGCCTTTTAAGCCCGCCCCTTAAAGCCTTGCGCGATCACATACCATTCGGGGGAGCCTTTGCGGCTCGCCGGAGGTTTGGCGTGCTTCACCGACTTGAAATTCTGCTTGAGCAGTGTGAGCAACTCGCGGTCGGTCCCGCCTGCAAATACTTTGGCAATGAAATGACCGCCGGGTTCCAACACATCGACCGCAAAATGCGCGGCAGCTTCAACCAGACCCATCGTGCGCAAATGGTCGGTCTGCGGATGGCCGACCGTATTTGCGGCCATGTCGGAAATGATAAGATCGGGCATCTGGCCCAGTTCGGCAATTAACCGGTCCGGCGCATCATCATCCATGAAGTCCATTTCGAGCAAGGTCGCGCCGTCAATCGGATCGGTCGGGAGCAGATCAATGCCGACAATCGCCGCGCGCGGATTGACGCGGCGCACCACCTGCGTCCAGCCACCCGGCGCAACACCGAGATCGACCACCGCCTTGGCCTTGCGCAAAAGCGGAAATTTTTCGTCAATCTCGATCAGCTTGAATGCCGCGCGGCTGCGATAGCCTGCGGCCTTGGCTTGCTTGACATAAGGATCGTTCAACTGGCGTTCCAGCCAGCGTGTCGAAGAAGGCTTGCGCCCCTTGGCGGTCTTGACCCGCTGGCGCAAACCGCCACGCCGCGCCGCACCCGCGCCGCTATTCTTCTGGCCGCCCCCGCCGCCTTTCTTGCCTGCCCCTGCGCTCATTGCCGGTGCGCCCTTCTTGCGCGCAATTCCTTGGCCATGAGCGAGCGCAATATGCCTTCGCGGATGCCGCGGTCAGCCACGCCCAACCGTTCGGCAGGCCAGATGTCGAGGATGGATTCAAGGATAGCGCAGCCCGCTACGACCAAATCGGCGCGCTCGCGCCCGATGCAGGGCAGCGCAATCCGCTCCGGCATCGACAAGGCTGCAAGCCGCGCGCTAATCGCCCGCATCGAGGTCGCTGGCACAATCAGCCCGTCAATCGCGCTGCGATCATAAGCGGGCAGTTCAAGATGGAGGCTGGCGAGCGTCGTCACCGTGCCGCTGGTGCCGAGCAAGCGCGCTGCGCCTTCGGGCGGACGTCCCACGCGCTCGGCAAAGGGACGGAAGGCTTCACTGACCCGCGCGCGCATCCGCTGGTAACTCGACATACGTTCCTGCTCGCTCGACCGGTCGAAGCTTTCGACTTCGGTGAGCGACACAACCCCCCACGGCACCGATTGCCAATCGAGAATTTTAGGCGCATCGCCGCTCGCATCGACCAGCACCAATTCGGTCGAACCGCCGCCAATATCGAAAATAAGCGCAGGCCCTTCGCCCGGTTCGAGCAGAATGTGGCAGCCAAGCACAGCAAGCCGCGCTTCTTCTTCGGCGCTGATAACATCCAGTGCAATGCCGGTTTCGCGATAGACGCGGTCGATAAATTCCTTGCCATTGCTCGCCTGCCGACAGGCTTCGGTCGCGACCGAACGGGCGAGTGCAACATGGCGGCGGCGCAATTTATCGGCACAGATGGTGAGCGCGGCAAGCGCGCGGTCAATCGCGGCATCACTGATGCGCCCGCTGCTCGCCAAGCCTTCGCCCAACCGCACGATACGGGAAAAGGCATCGACGACGATGAAACTGTCACCCGACGGTTTTGCCACCAGCAAGCGGCAATTATTGGTGCCCAAATCAAGCGCGGCATAGCTTGCCCGGCGGGAATAGCGGGGATTGCCGTCATAACCGACGGCCGGGGCCGCACCGACGCGGGCCGCAAAGGAAGCGCCGGGCATCGTCCCCGGCGCTGTCGCCAAACTCCCGGGTATTTTTCCCGGACGATGTGGCGATGGTGGAAATCCGCTCACCATAGCCTTGAACACTTCTTATATTTTCCGGATACGGACGATACCGCCGGTACTTGGGGCCAAGAGTAAAGCGAAGCGCCAGCGGACGCAAGAGCCAGAAAAACCGGCGAGAAAAAGGGGCAAGAGCAGGAGGGCAGATACGTTACGGAATCGCGGGCACAAAAAAGGCCGATCCGTTTGGGACCGGCCTTTCATATTGTGAATCTGCTAACCGCTTAGCGATAACGACGACGGCAAGGGTCATCCGCACGGTCAATCACATTACCGGCAACCCCGCCGACCACGGCACCCAATACCGCGCCCAAGGTGCGGTCGCCGCCGCGGCCTGCAATTTCATGGCCTGCAAGACCGCCTGCAACGGCACCGATGGCGGTGCCACCACGGCCCTTGTCACATTCGCGATAATAGTTGCGATAACGCTGGCCGCGATAAGGGTTGTTATACCCATTGTCGTAATAGCGGCTCGAATTATAGTGACGGTGTTTGCCGCGTTTGGCATCCGCCGGCGTAGCGAGCGCAAAGCTCGATGCGATAACTGCAAATGCACCGACCGAAAGCATGGCATTTTTAAACATGGTTTTTCTCCTTTTCCAGCTTCGCCGTTTGCGTCCCTCCGAACCGAACCGGCTAAATCCTGAAACCGGTTCTGCACTGATTCGCGTGAGCCAAAACTGAACATGCTTGTTGGCGAATATTCAGCTTATGCTTAGAGGCTTAGCGTCCATGCCGCCGCATGCCGCGCGCATCCTTGCCGCTGCCTGCCTGTTTGCCCTGATCGGGCCGACGCCGTTTGTCGAGATGGTCAAGCCCGCCTTCAATCAAAGTCAGGAGATTGGCGTAACGCCGCTCGTCTATCCGGCGGGCGCGAGCCGCACCATCGGGGCGTTGGCGTATCGTGAAGGCTGGGTGTTAGACGGCCGTTACACCGGTTTTGGCGGCTTTTCCGGCATGGCATTGCTCGGCGAGCGGGAATTTTTTCTTGTGTCCGATACCGGAATTGTCGCGCGCTTTACATTGACACGCGACGGGCAGGTTCTTGACTCTTCGATCAAGCCTGTTCCGGAAGGCCCGGGAAGCGCTGACAATAAATATGCGCGGGACATGGAAGCCTTGGTCGCGTCCCCCGACAGGGAGACATTCTGGATCGGCTTTGAACATGCGAACGCGATCTGGAAATATAGTGCCGACAGCGAAAAGGCCCTCGCCCATGCGCGCCCGCAGGCGATGCAGAGCTGGGCCGGGAATAGAGGACCGGAATCCATGGCGCGGCTGAATGACGGGCGCTTTCTGGTACTGTCCGAAAATGTCGATGATGATCCGCGCGGCAAGCGGGCCTTATTGTTCGCGGGCGATCCCACCGCAGCCCCCGATGATGTCATCCGCTTTTTCTATGACCCGCAAGGCAAAGGGCTTGCTACCGATGTCCAGCAATTACCCGACGGGCGTGTGCTCATCCTC
Organism: Pseudonocardia sp. TMWB2A; assembly: GCF_017312135.1. Taxonomy (NCBI): domain Bacteria; kingdom Bacillati; phylum Actinomycetota; class Actinomycetes; order Pseudonocardiales; family Pseudonocardiaceae; genus Pseudonocardia; species Pseudonocardia sp. TMWB2A. The sequence goes on along the minus strand of NZ_QKQY01000001.1, from coordinate 2,673,308 downwards.
CACCGCGAAGTTTCGCTGCGGCACGGCTTTATCACGCGGCTCGCCATCGCGGATGTCGGCGCTATCAGGCAGGATTATGTGCTGCACTCCAAAACCGTCGCGGAGATTGCACCGCCGTTTGTCACCGAAAATTTTGAAGGCATGACGATACTGCGCGAAGGCGATGATCTTATGCTGTGGATGGTGTCGGACGATAATCTGATGGGGTTCCAGCGCAGCCTGCTCGTCAAATACCGCATCAACCCCGCGCTTTTATAACCAGCCCTGCGGGCATAAAAAAAGCGGCCCGACGGACCGCTCTTTTATCTGTTACCCGAATCGGGAAAGTCGGGACTTATGCAGCCGCCGCAGCCTTTTTCTTGGCCACTTCCTTTTTGACCTTGAGCGCACGCGCCGACAGCTTGCTGTCATTGGTCTTGAGGAGCCAGTTATCAAGGCCGCCATTATGTTCGACCGAACGCAGGCCATGCGTCGAAACGCGCAGCTTTACGCCCTTTTCAAGCGATTCCGAAAGCAGCGTTACATTCTGCAGGTTGGGCAGAAAGGTGCGCTTCGTCTTGTTGTTGGCGTGGCTAACATTGTTACCCACCATGCGACCCTTGCCGGTCAGTTCGCAAATACGCGACATGATAAAAACCTCTGTAAATCTGTTCGGATTGTCCCGGAAAGCCCGTGCCCCTATAGTGTGAGCCGGGATTCGTCAAGGCCTGCGGGGCCTTTACACGCCAATATTTTCGGCCTGTTGCGCCCTTCTAGCGTATAAATTTTCTGCGGGCCAGTGCTTTCCTGTGTCATGACCCTTGCATCAGACAAGAGGAGAGTGCCGATGATTCGCAGGGATATTCTGAAAGCCGGTCTGGCAGGCGCCGCCATCATCGCGATGCCCGCGCCGCTTATAGCCGCCCGCCGCCCGCTCAGCCGCTTGCGCATCGGCATTATCGGGACCGGCGAGCGCGGCAAGGTTTTGCTGCGCGAAGTGCTGCGCCGCCCCGATGTCGACCTCACTGCCATTTGCGATATTGACCAGTTCGTCATCGACCGCACCTTGCGGCAAGCACAGGAAGCGGGTCGCAAAGCCCCCAAAGTCTATACCGGCAGTACCGAAGCCTGGCGCGATATGCTAGCCAAGGGCGGGCTGGATGGCGTCATCATCGCAACGCCGTGGGAGTGGCACGCGCCAATGGCAATCGGCGCGATGCAGGCCAAAATCCCGGTCGGCTGCGAAGTGGTCGCGGGCGTCACGCTGGACGATCATTGGGATGTTTTACGCGCGCATCAGGCAAGCGGCACGCCTTATATGCTACTCGAAAATGTTTGTTACCGCCGCGATGTGATGGCCGCGCTCAATATGACGCGGCAAGGCCTGTTCGGCGAGATTGTCCACCTTGAAGGCGGCTACCAGCATGATTTGCGCGAGGTGAAATTCAACGCCGGAATTCCGGGCAAGCCTTATGGCGGCGGGGTCGAGTTCGGGCCGAAAGGCTGGTCGGAAGCGCGCTGGCGCACCGACCATAGCGTCAAACGCAATGGCGAGCTTTATCCAAGCCACGGCATCGGCCCGTGTGCGATGCAGGCGAATATCCATCGTGGCAACCGTTTCACGCGGCTCACCAGCTATGCGAGCAAAGCACGCGGCCTCCATGATTATGTCGTCGCCAAGGGCGGGGCAAACCATCCCAATGCGGCGGTCAAATTCTCGCTTGGCGATGTCGTGCAAACGCATATCGCGTGCGAAAATGGCGAGACTATTTTGCTGACCCACGACACATCATTGCCGCGTCCTTATTCGCTGGGCTTCCGGGTGCAGGGCACCAAAGGACTGTGGATGGACCTTAACAAGTCCGTCTATATTGAAGGGCAAAGCTCCGAACCGCATAAATGGGACGATGCGCAAACCTGGTTCGACAAATATGACCATCCGTTGTGGCAGAAATATGCGGCGGAAGCGGCGGGCGCAGGACATGGCGGCATGGACTTTTTTGTCATCCGCGCCTTTTTGGAGGCCTTAAAATCGGGATCGGATATGCCGATCGACATTTATGATGCGGTGGCGTGGAGCGCGATCACGCCGCTTAGCGAGCAATCTATTGCCGCGAATAACCGGACCATCGACTTCCCCGATTTCACCCAAGGGAAATGGAAGGACCGCAAGCCGATATTCGCGCTGGACGACCGTTAATGGCGTAAAAAGGCGGGAACATTGCCGGTGAACGGCGCGTTCTTTTGCGCGAGGAGCGCATAAAGCGCGCGCGTGAAGGAAGCGGAATGTTCGACTGGATTACGGCACAGATCAGCAATTTCGGCTATGCGGGCATTGCGTTTCTGATGTTCCTTGAAAATCTGTTCCCGCCCATCCCGTCCGAACTCATCATGCCGCTGGCAGGGTTTGTCGCGGACCGGGGCTTTTTGAGCCTGCCGGTCGTCATCCTGTCCGGCACATTAGGGTCGGTCGCGGGCGCATTGCTATGGTATGAAGTGGCGCGGCGGGTCGGCAAAGAGCGGCTCAAAAGATGGGCGGGCAAGCATGGCCGCTGGCTCGCGCTCCATCCGCATGACTTCGACAAAAGCGAAGACTGGTTCCGCCGCCACGGCAAAAGCGCCGTTTTTATCGGCCGTATGGTTCCGGGCATCCGCACCTTGATTTCGGTGCCCGCAGGCTTTGGCAAAATGCCGTTCCTGCCCTTTTTGGGCTGGACGACATTGGGGTCGCTGCTGTGGTGCAGCGCCTTGACGGTCGCGGGCTATCTTCTAGGGCCGCATTATGACCGCGTCGAAGCATGGCTCAATCCGGTATCGACCGGCATTTTGCTGCTGATTGCGGGGCTTTATCTCTACCGCGTCATCACTTGGAAAGCGGCGTGATTGCTTGGGGGCCGCCGCTCGGCTAGGCAGAGCGGATGCACGATGCTTTCCCCCCGTCTTCGCCCATGCAGCGCGCGCTTGAGCTGGCGCGGGCGGCGGAAGAGGCGGGCGAGGTGCCGATTGGCGCGGTGGTGGTGCGCAACGGGCGCATCATCGGCGAGGGCAATAACCGCACACGCCGCGACAATGACCCGACCGCCCATGCCGAAATTGTCGCGATACGCGAGGCCGCGCGCGCGCTCGGCAATGACCGGCTGACGGATTGTGACCTGTGGGTCACGCTGGAGCCGTGTCCGATGTGCGCGGGCGCGATTGCCCATGCCCGGATAGCGCGGCTCTATTATGGCGCGGACGATCCCAAAGGCGGCGGCGTAGCGCATGGCGCGCGGGTCTTTTCGCACCCGACCTGCCATCATCGCCCCGAAATCTTTGAAGGGCTGGCCGCCGATGAAGCGGGCGCGATGCTCCGCGCCTTTTTCGCCGCGCGGCGTTAGGCCTAATCGCTTTATCAGTCTGCCTTATGCGCCCGCGAGCGCGCGTTTGTGGGCGCGGCCATTTTCGACATAATGGGCAACGCCCAACCGCATTTCAGCGAGCGCCTCGTCCGTAAGGTCACGCACATAGCGCGCAGGTACGCCCGACCAAAGTTGGCGGCCGGCAAGCTGCTTGCCCGGCGTCAACATGGCGCCAGCGGCCAACATGCCGTCGGTTTCGATGCGCGCGCCGTTCATCACGGTCGAACTCATGCCGACAAAGGCGCGATCTTCAAGGACGCAGCCGTGGATCACGGCCATATGTCCTACAAGCACATCTTCGCCGATGATGGTGGGATAGCCGTCCGGCGCGCCGGGCATTGCGCTGTCGCAATGGACCACGCTGCCATCCTGTATATTGGACCGCGCGCCCACGACAATGCGGTTGACGTCCGCGCGCAGCACACAATTATACCAGATGCTCACATCGGGACCGATGGTGACATCACCGATAATCCGGCACCCCGGCGCGATAAAGGCGCTGTCATGGATTTGCGGCGTTTTGCCGTGCAGCGAAACTATAGTGACGTTCGGAAAGGAAGAATGGCTCATTCTTCCTCCTTGTCCCAAAATTTTACGAGCGGCAAGACCGAACCATAATTGTCCGTCCAACCCGAAAAACCGGTGCGCGGGGTAAGCTCTTCCCATTCGGCGGCGCTGTCTTGGCTCGGATTGGTCGCATCGGCGAGCTTTTGCGCCTCGCGCGTCATGGCAACCCATGTGGAGGCGGTGAGTGCGTCATCTTCCGTATCGGGATAATCCCACCGCCCCAAAGCGAACCAGCCACGCTTCTGCGCTTCGGCGGCCAGCACCGGTTCCAGATCAAAATAGCGGTTCGAAATATGGACAACCAACACGCCATCCGGGGCCAGCACGCGCTGATACACCGCAAAGGCTTCGCGCGTCAGCAAGTGCATCGGAATCGCATCGGACGAAAAAGCGTCAATCACCAATATATCGAGCGATTGCGCCGGTTGGTCGGCCAAGGTCAGCCGCGCATCGCCGACATGGATTGCGGCATCGGGCGTGCATTGCGACAGGAAGGAGAACTTTTCCGGCTTTTTGGCGATGTCCACCATGACCGGATCAATTTCGTAAAAATGCCATTGCTGGCCGGGCTTGGCATAGCAAGCTAGCGTCCCTGCGCCCAAGCCGACAATCCCGACACGCGCACCCTTGGGATAGAGCGCGCCTGCACGGTCCAGCACAATGCCGACGCCCGACCCGTGGCCATAATAGCTGGTCGGCTCTTTGGACTTGGCCGGATCCAGATGCTGGAGCCCGTGCAAGGTCGTGCCGTTCACCAGCTTTTGCAGATTTTCATAATGGTCGGGATAGACATTATAGACGCCGAAATAGCTGCGCGTGCGGTCTGCCTCCAAGCGCGGCTGGGCTTTGTCCCATCCGTCGGCCACCCCCATGATCGCAAGCAGCATCACCATGAAGGCCGGGCGATTGCCGACCATCCATATCCCTACCAGCAACATCGGCACGATGAAATAAGGCAGCTTTTCATCAACGGGCGAATTATTATGATAGAGATAATAAAGCGCGCCCAGAAAAATCAGCACCGCGATAAGCATTTGCGGCAAACGGCCAATGCCGCCCGCGCGCTTGAACGGAAACAGGCTGGTCTGCGGAATCAGAAGGGCGGCGGCCAAAATCAGGATCGGATGTTCATAAACCCAATCAAATACAATCGGTGCGACCAGCGCACAGAAAATGCCGCCAATCACCCCGCCTACCGACATGAGCAGATAAAATTGGGTGAGATAGCGCGGGCTGGGCCGGTCGCGATACATGAGACTATGCAAGGCGACCGCGACGACGAACAGCAGCACAAGGCTCCCCGCCATCATTAATACAGGGCTACGGCTGGCAGAAAGCAGCGCGGTTCCGCCAAGCGTTAAAATCACAAAGGGGCTGAGGAACAGGATAAGGTCCGCCAGCCCGCGCCGCGCGGCAAAGGCGACCGAAAAACTCAGCAGATAAAGGCCGAGCGGTATCACCCACAATAAGGGGATCGACATCATATCGGTGGTGAGGTGCGTGGTCGTCGATAGCATCAACCCCGAAGGCACCGCTGCCAGCGCAATCCAGCGCAGCTTGCGGGAAAGGCTGGGCGGCGCTTCGTCCACCGCTTCGGCTTTCGCCGCATCTTCAGCGTCCGCAGTAGCCGCGCTATCGCGGTAAATGGTGAAAGCGCATGTCCCCATCAACAGCAGCAACAGCGCATAAATGCCGGTCCACAACCAGCTTTGCGCGCTATTGCCGAGCATCGGTTCAACCAGCAGCGGATAAGCGAGCAGCCCTGCAAAACTGCCGACATTGGACGCAGCATAAAGCGGATAAGGGTCGGCGTGCGGCGCATGGATATGAAACCAGCGTTGCATCAACGGCGCTTGGGCAGCAACCGCGAGAAACAGCGGGCCGATAGAAGCGGCAAGCAGCCAGGGCACAAACAGCACGACGCTGGCATTGGCAGGCGGATTGGCCGCGATGAGCCCCACCGGCAACCATAAGGCCGCAACCACAAACAGCCCGATATGGATCATCGTTTGTCGCTTGGGCGATTGGCGCGAGATGAAATGCGCATAGGCATAGCCGCCGAGCAGCAATGCTTGATAGACAAGTTGCGCGCTGTTCCACACCGCAGGCGCACCGCCAAGCCGCGGCATCGCCATGCGCGCGACCATCGGTTGGATAAGGAAAAGAAGGAAACTGCCGGTGAGGATAGTCAGCACAAACAGCCAGCGCCGCGATTTTGTAGCGATCAAAGTCTCGGTCAAAATAGTCCCTATTCTCTCAGGCTATATGGCAGGTTAGCGACGATAGCGCCCTATGCGTTTGCACATGGTTAACGCGCCCTTCCCCTTTTTGTCCATGCTTCGCGGGTGATGGCATATACAATAGTGTTGCAAATATCCGGTCCCCAGCGCGCATCGACAAAATCAAGGTCGGGCCGCCGCTCCATGTCCAGCTTTTCCATCAGCCGCCAAGACGGTTCATTCTGGATGACGGTGAGCGCGACCACATGGGGCGCATCATAAGTTTCAAACGCGGCTTGCAACACGCGTTCGGCGGCTTCGCGCGCATAGCCTTGGCCTTGCGCGGATTCGGCAAAGCGCCAGCCTATCTCGAAATCCCCGACAAAGCTGCTTTCTGGTGCATTGGTGCGTTTCAGCCCGCAAAAGCCGAGCATCTCGCTATCCTCGCGCCGCTCGACAATCCAGAAAGTGTGCCCATAATCGCGCTGGACGCCTTGGAGGCGTTCATAGGCGTCGCGGAACGCCGCTTCGTCCTGAACTCCGCCGAGCCAGCGCATCACGCCGGGCGTATTGACCCGCTCCATGAAGGGGCGAAAGTCGGCCTCGTCCCAGTTGCGCAGCCGCAACCGTGCGGTTTCAAACAGCGTGTCAGCCATTCAGCAAACGCGCGGCGTGGAGCGCATGATAGGTAAGCACACCCGAACAGCCCGCGCGCTTGAAGCTGGTCAGCGTTTCCAGCACCATCGCGTCACGGTCCGCCGCACCCGCAGCCACCGCCGCTTCGATCATCGCATATTCTCCCGACACCTGATAGGCGAACACCGGCACCGCGAAATTGTCTTTCACGCGGCGGATAATGTCGAGATAGGGGAGGCCGGGCTTCACCATCACGCTGTCCGCGCCTTCGGCTATGTCCATCGCCACTTCGCGCAACGCTTCGTCGCTATTGGCCGGGTCCATCTGGTAGCTTTTCTTGTCGCCTTTGAGGAGACCGCGCGAGCCGACCGCATCGCGGAAGGGCCCGTAAAAGGCGCTCGCATATTTGGCGGCATAGGCCATGATCTGGACATTATGATGTTCGCCCATTTCGAGCGCGCGGCGGATCGTGCCGATGCGGCCATCCATCATGTCGGACGGCGCGATAATGTCCGCGCCCGCTTCGGCTTGTGTCACCGCCTGGTCAACCAAGGCCGCGACGGTTTCGTCGTTCAGCACATAGCCGTCGGCGTCAATCAGGCCATCCTGTCCGTGGCTGGTATAAGGGTCGAGCGCGACATCGGTCAAAATACCGATGTCATTACCGCACGCATCCTTGATCGCGCGGATCGCGCGGCACATCAGATTGTCGGGGTTGGAGGCTTCCGCACCATTTTCGCTGCGCTTATCCGTAGGCGTATTGGGGAATAAAGCCACGCACGGTATCCCCGCATCGCGTGCCTCCTGCGCGCGCTTGACAATATTGTCGACCGACCAGCGCGACACGCCCGGTAGCGAGGCAACCGGCTCTTCGACGCCCTTCCCTTCGGTGATGAACAAGGGCCAGATGAGGTCGGCAGGAGTCAGAATATTTTCCCGCACCATCGCGCGACTCCAGCCGGTCGTGCGGGTTCGACGCAGGCGGGAAGCGGGATAGGAGGGGGAAGCGGTCAGCGTCGGCTTGGTCATGATGGCCGGGGGTTTAGCCGCCCGTGCGACAAAGGAAAAGGGTGGGCCGCATTTTTCGTAGCACATTCGGGATATGACCCCCGGTTATCGGCTTGGTTGTGATGGTCATATCCGGTCATCATCTCCCTATGCTTTATTGCTTCTTCATATCCTCTATATCCCCGAAAATTATGCGATTGACTTGCAATAGCAGGCATGGCAACGGCAAAGCCCGCCTGACAACCGGCCTAAAAGGGGCATTTCCACGATGAGCAAGATCGCTCTGCGCAATATCTGGTTCCAGTTTCATAAATGGATCGGCCTGATCCTTGCCATTGCGATCATTCCGATTTGCGTGACCGGTGCAGCCTTGGTGTGGCATGATGCGCTGGACGAGGCGCTCAATCCGGTGCGCTATGCGTCCACCGAGGCCCCCGCGCTAAGCCCGACAGCCTATGTCGCGGCGGCGCAGGGCGCGATTGGCGCGGACCAGCGGGTTGCGCAGCTTATCTATCCCGAAGAAGGTAAGGGCAGCGTCCGGCTGGTGCTGGCAAACCCGCCCGTACCCGGCGAGCGCCGTCCGGTGCGTACAACGCTCTGGCTCGATCCGGTCGATGGCCATGTCCTCGACAAAGCGCGCAGCAATGAAGGCGCGGTGCGTGTCATGCACGTGTTGCATGGCTCGCTCTACATCCCCGAATGGGGCCGCCCGATTGTCGGCTGGGTTGGCGTTGCGATGGTGATTTCGTGCATTAGCGGCATCTGGCTATGGTGGCCGACCGTGGGCAGTTGGGTGCGAGGGCTTCGCTGGCGGCGGCACAATAATTTCGACACCAACCTCCACCATTTATTCGGTTTCTGGATTGCCATCCCGCTGTTCATATTGTCGCTCACCGGCGTGTGGATCAGCTTCCCCAAAGTCTTTTCCGAGCTGGACAGCAAGCCTGCCGCCGCAAAGAGCGAGGGCAAGGAAAAAGGCGAAGCTAAGGCTAAGGATAAAGCGAAGGGCAAGGGCGAAGGTAAGGGCGAAGGCAAGGGCGGCGGACGCCCGCCCGCGCCGCAACCGCTCGCACAACCCGCGCTGGACGCAGACAAGGCGCTCGCGGCGGCCAAGGCGATGGAGACCAAACCCTTTGTCTCGATGAGTTGGCCCACCGAAAAAGCGGCGGACTGGGAATTCAAGACCGAAGGCAAGCCCAATAGCGATAATCCCCCGCGCACCATCAAGGTTGCGGACGTCGGGGGCGCGGCATCGCTCAAGGCAGAAGAACCGCCCGCGCGCGGTCCCGTCATGCGGCTGATGCGCCAGATCCATGACGGCACCGACACCGGCTTTGTGTGGCAGTTCATCATCTTTCTGGGCGGCCTGCTCCCCGCAATCCTTTCGATCACAGGCCTCATCATGTGGTGGCGCGCGCGCAAATGGCGCGGGCAGTTGAAGCAACGCCAACGCGCTCGCGCGGCGGGGTAAAGGGCGAAGTCCCACACCGTGTCGGCGCGCAGGCGGGGACCAGAGCGAGATCAAGCTACGCTACCCTAGACCCCCGCCTGCGCGGGGGAACAGTAGGGTTAAAGCCGTGCGGCCACCGCTTTGGCGAAGGCCGCGCCGCCATCCGCCGCGCAGTTCAAGAACAAGGACGGCTCAATCACTTCCAGTTCGAGCAGCAGCAACGCCCCGTCGGCCCCGCGTAGCATGTCGATGCGCGCATAGAGCGGCGTTGCTGCAAGGCCATTGATGGAAACAAGCGCGGCCAAAGTCTGTTCGGCCAAAGCCTGCGCGCCTGCTTCCGGTGCCACTGGCGTTTCGCGCGCGCCAAATTGTTCCTGCACACGGAAATCCCCGGCCTTGGGCGTTTTGAGAAGCGCATGACTGAACCGGCCGTCAAAATAGAAAAGCGAAAATTCGCCTTCGCTCTGCACCGCGCCAAGCATCGGCTGGACCATCATCCGCCGCCCCGCGACATCGGCAGGGATTACCTCACTTTCGCCCAGCACATAGGTGCCGAGTGACCCCGCCGACACGGGCGGTTTGACGAGCAGGCGCGTCGCCGAGAAATGCGCGCGGGCCGCGGCCAAATCAGCGTCCGCCAATGCTTCGACCCATAAGGTCGGGATGGTCGGCACGCCTGCGGCTTCCAACGCACGCAAATAGATTTTATCGCTGTTCCACCGCATCAGGCGCGGCGGGTTATGGACCGGCAGCTTTTCCGCGTCGAACCAATCGAGCAGCGCAAACCAGCGCGCCGGGTCATATTGATAGCCCCACGCGAAAAGCGGCAGGACCAGATCATATCCGGCCAAAGCTGCGGGGTCATCGCGCCAATTATGGAGCGTGACTGCTGCGCCGGTTTCGCGTTCGATCAGCGCCGTCAGTTGCGCCGCATGGGGTAGCCAGCGTTCGGCATAATCGGGCGCGGGGACAAGGAGCGCAATGCGCGGCATAAACGCTCCCCTTGTCCCCGCTTAACCCGTCATAATCAGCGTGCGAGCAATCCCCGCGCCTGCCCTGCAATTTGCGCGAGCATCACACCATTGGCCGCCGTCGATAGGCGCGCGCGGTTCACAATGCGTGTGAATTGCTGGACGCGGTCGGCATTGGCGGCAAGCCAGCCATCGACATAGTCCATCATATCGCCCTTGCTGCGCGACAGGAATTCAAGCCGCATATGCTGGAAATCGCGCGCGAGGCCGTTGACGAGCAAACGCTCCCACGGATCGGACGGCGACATACGCGTTGCAACCGTTTGCGCCCAATCGAGGCCCAATTCTTCGCCCAAATGGGTGAAGGCCTTGGTCGCCTTGGTTTCGTCAATCCCCGCCCGTTCGGCAAGGTCGGCAAGACCAACCACGCCGTCAATCTTGAACAGACGCACGACCGGCTCGATCAATTTGGCATCGCCGCCCGCTTCGAGCAATTTGGCCGCAATCTGGTCGGCATTGCGCTTGCCCACATCGGACAGGAGCTTGTCGACATTGCCCGCAAGCCGGTCAACGCCGGGCTTCAGCCGTTCGACAATCTCGCCCGGCAGCGCGCCCGCAGGCACGATGCGCAACAGGTCCGCCATTTGCGATCCCATCGCCGCCGCGGCCTGCCCGAACAGCGCAAGGCGGGTGCCTTCGTCAATCTTCGCGGTGTCGAGCGCGGCCCAGATTTTGTCCATTTCGAACAGGCGTTCGGCGGCGAGGAACATCACCGCAATATCGGACAGGCTACACCCTTCCTCTTCCGCCAGTTCAAACGGGTGGATGAGGCCAAGGCGGTTGATCATGCGGTTCGCAACCTTGGTCGCGATGATTTCCTTGCGCAATTGATGGTCGGCAATCGCTTCGGGGAATTTTTCCTGCATCGCGACGGGGAAGGCGCGCAGCAATTCACCTTCCATCGACGGATCGGTCGCAAGGTCGCCATCCTCGATCGAGTCCTGCAACGACAATTTGGCTGTCGAAAGCAGCACCGCCAGTTCCGGACGGGTAAGCCCGCGCTCATCCTGCCCGCGCCGCAGCAATTCCTCGCTCGACGCCAAGCCTTCAACCTTGCGGTCCAGCTTGCCATTGCCTTCGAAAATTTCGATGAGGCGCACATAGGATGGCAAAGCCGCCGCCCCGCCACGCTGTGCAATCGAAAGCCCCAATGCCTGCAAGCGGTTGTCGTTCAAGACAAGCTCCGACACATTATCGGTCATTTTTTCGAGCAGCACATTGCGCGCGTCGAGTTTCAGCCGGTTTTCAATCACCTCGCGATTGAGGGCAATCTTGATATTGACCTCATTATCCGAACAATCGACGCCCGCGCTATTGTCGATAAAGTCGGTGTTGATGCGGCCGCCATTTTGCGCATATTCGATGCGCGCGGCTTGCGTCACGCCAAGGTTCGCGCCTTCGCCGATGACCTTGGAACGCACGTCGATACCATCGACGCGCACGCGGTCATTGCCCGGATCGCCGACATCGACATTGGCCTGACCCGGCCCCTTGATATAGGTGCCGATACCGCCGAACCAGATGAGGTCGACTTCCGCTTTGAGGATTGCGGAAATGATCGCCGCCGGTTCCATTTCGCTTTCCTCAACGCCCAGCAACGCCTTGATTTCGGGCGTGAGCTTGACCGTCTTGTCGGCCCGCGAGAAAACACCGCCGCCCTTGGAGATCAGCTTTTTGTCATAATCTTCCCAGCTTGAGCGCGGCAGGTCGAACAGGCGCTTGCGCTCGGTCCAGCTCTTGCCGGTGTCGGCAGGATCGGGGTCGAAAAAGATATGGCGATGGTCGAACGCGGCGACCAACTTGATCGCCTTTGACAGCAGCATCCCGTTGCCGAACACGTCGCCCGACATATCGCCGCAGCCGACAACCCGGGTCGGCTCGCTCTGCACGTCGATGCCCATTTCGGCAAAGTGGCGCTGGACCGAAATCCACGCGCCGCGCGCGGTGATGCCCATCGCCTTATGGTCATAACCGTTGGAGCCGCCCGAAGCGAACGCATCGCCGAGCCAGAAATTATGCTCGAGCGCAATCGCGTTGGCGACGTCGGAGAAGGTCGCGGTGCCCTTGTCGGCAGCAACCACGAAATAGGGGTCCTCCTCATCGCGGATCACGACATTGGCCGGATGCACGACCTTGCCGCTCACAATATTGTCGGTCACCGACAAAAGCGTGCGGATGAATACGCGGTAGCTTTCCTTGCCCTCGTTGAACCACGCGTCGCGGTCCACCGCCGGATTGGGAAGCTGTTTGGGATAGAAACCGCCCTTCGCACCCGCAGGCACGATGACCGCATTTTTGACGCGCTGGGCTTTCATCAGGCCCAATATTTCGGTGCGGAAGTCGTCGCGGCGGTCCGACCAGCGCAGGCCCCCACGCGCGACCGGACCGGAGCGCAAATGGATGCCTTCAAGGCGCGGGCTATAGACCCAAATTTCGCGCCAGGGGAGCGGCTTGGGCAGGCCCGGAACGAGCGAGGAATCAATCTTGAACGCCAAGGCTTCGTTCGCACTGTCGGCAAAAGCGTTGGTGCGCAGCGTAGCTTCGATGACCGCGCGGGTGGTGCGCAGGATGCGGTCGTCATCGACGCCCTTCACATGGGCAAGCCCCGTATCAATCACATCGCGCGCCTTGGCGGCGGCCTTGCCGCTATGCTGTTTGGGGTCGTGGAGAGCCACGAACAGACCTATCAGCCCTTCGGTAATCGTGCGCGCATTGCGCATCGCGGCGACCACCGTGTCCATGCCATAGGTAAGCCCCGCCTGACGCAAATAGCGGAACCAGGCGCGCAGCCAGACGATGGATTTGGGATCAAGCCCTGCCGAAACGATCAACTGGTTGAAGCTGTCATTTTCGGATTCGCCCATGAGGACACAGGCGAGCGCCTGTTCAATCGTGTCCGCACGGTTGATAAGCTCTTCGGCTTCCTCTCCGTCCATGCGCGCAAGCTGGAAGTCATGGATATAGCCCGATGCGCCGCCATCCAACGCGGTCGGCACTTCTTCAATCACGCGGAAGCCGAAATTTTCGAGCGCGGGCACAACATCCGACAGCGCAAGCGGCTGACGGATGGCATAGGCTTTCATGCGGAAAAATTCGCCCTTATCATCGCCATCGCGATAGAAGCGCACCTTATGCACCGGCTTGTCGCCACTGATTTCGGCCGCCGTATCACGCAAGCGCACAATATCTTGCGCCGCTTCCGCCGCGCCATAAGTCGCGCGGTAAGCAGGCGGGAAGCTGTTCGCATATTTGATGGCGAGCGCCGCCGCACGGCCTTCATCGCCCAGTTCGGCAAGGCGGGCTTCGACTTCCGGAACCCAGCCACGCACCATCACCTGGAGCATCTTGTCGAGCGCATCATCGCCCGGCACCTTGCCGCCATCGCGCATATCGAGCGTGTAGCGCAGCAGCGCAGGCGCGCCGTCTTCCAGCACAATCGTCCAGCCGATCACATTGGCATGGGCGGCTTCTTCGATCATTTGCGCAATCGCCAAGCGGCGACCGGTCGACACATCATCGCGCGGGAGCCACACGAATGCGAACAAATGGCGGCCCAAAGATTCCAGCACCGTCACAATCTTGGCGCGGGGGCGGTCGGACAGCGACATTGCGGTGAGCGCCAGCCGCTCCAAGGATGCCGCATCAAAGCTGATGAGCAGATCATGCGGCAATGCGGTCATCGCATGGACGAGCGCCTTGCCCGCATGGCCCGACGGGTCGAAACCGAATTTATCGTTAAGTCCCGCAAGCTGTGCGCGCAGCACCGGCACCTTTTCAGGGGGGGCCGACAGCGCCGAGCTGGTCCACATGCCCGCATGGATGGAGAGCGCCTCCAGCCCCTTATCGCCATGCACCGGCACGATCACAAGGTCGATAAGGACGCGGCGGTGGACCGTCGCAATCTGGTTCGATTTGACCAGCAAAGGCGTGCGCCCGCCGCGTTCGAACCATTGGAACGCGCGGTCAATCGTCGCGTCCGCCAAGAGTTGCGGCCCGCGATTGGCGCAAATACCCAACGCATCGGTGACTTTTCCGCCACGGTCGCGGCTTTCATGGCCAAGCTGGGTGAAATTGCGGTCGAGGAACCAGCGCAGCAGCGCCGCGCCTTCGACATCGGCAATGCGGTCCGCATCCGCCGCCATCGTTTCCTGCATCTTGCCCCAATCGCGCACCGCTGCGCGCACATCGGCAAGCGTTGCCTTGATCGCGGCGACCAGTTCGGTGCGTTGCTTCGCATCCGCGCGGTCAATTTCCATATAGATGACCGATTCGCGTTTTTCGCCGCTCGGATGGCCGTCCAATATCTGCGTCAATTCGCCCGCATTATCGCGGCGCACCGACAGCACGGGGTGGAGGATGCGGTCCACGCCAAGGCCGGTCGCCGCCACGGTCGTCGCAATCGAATCGACAAGGAAGGGCATATCGTCATTGATGACTGCCAATTGCATCGTGCGGTGGCCGCTGGTGGGGGTCAGCGTTTCCAGCGCAATCGCCGGCTCGCCCGCTTTGCGCTTCATCATCGTGCCGGCCACAAAGGCGGTCGCTTCGGTGCGATAGGCTCCTTCAAAGCCATGTTCTTCGCCATGCAGCGCAGCATCGGTCAGCGCGGTCGAGAGCGCCTCCAATAGGGCAGCAGGGGCGGCAACAGCAGATTTTTTGGTGGCCTTTGCGGTTTCAGACGCTTTGCTAGGCATGGGACAGGCAATCCTCCGACGAATAATAACGACGCTTGCCGCAACCCCGAAGATTACGGCGATACATTCTGTTCTGGCGAAGCTCGCGTTCCGGTACGACAAGGACGCTATCCTGCCCGACCGGAAAGCAAAATTCCGCTTAGCTATGCGCCTGCCTGACAAAAGGCTCAAGCCTTTTGGGAAAAATAATTGTTCAACGTTGTGAAATATTATTTCGCGCTGAAATCGCGCAACAAAATGACAGAAAAAAGCAAATCCGTCGCGAAGCCCGCGCCCGCCCCTTGCACTCCACCCGCGACAGGCGCGCGGAGGTGCAAGGAACAAGCGCGGGCCTCGCCGCTATATATCTGTGGCTTAACGCCGGTCAGGAACAGATTTTGCGCAGCACCTTGTCGAGTAACGCCGCATCATTGAGCGCGCCCACGACGCCGACCTGATCGTCGCTCACCTTGCGCGCGACCAGCAGGACAAAATCATTGTCGCCTGCATGTAATTCGGCAAAGCCCATCGGGCGCGCATCCTTGAGCCGGTCAAGCGTTGCGCTGAACTGTGCGTCGGATGCTTGGGGTTTGGCCCCGCGCCGCGCCGCGCGCGCCTGTTTGACCACGCCCTTGAGCCCGCCATCAAAGCCTTCAAGATAGCGCGCCAAAGCGCCGCGTCCGATGCCCTCTGTCCGTGCATGGCCGATAACGGTCGCATATTCGGTGAGCCGCGTCTTGTCATAATCCGCGCCGAACACCAGCTTGACGACCGGCGTCATCGGCGCACGGCTTTGCGCCTTCAATCCGGCATCGGCCAACAGCGCCGCATAGTCCGCCGGGCAATCTTCCGCCGCCAGCGCAAAATCATAAGCGCGGCCAATCGCATGATAGAGTGCCCCGCGCCCGCGCGCATCGGCATCGCGCGCTTCAAGCGCATAGTGTCGCGCCTTGGCCAGATGGTCGGCAAGCGTGTCTGACTCACTGGCCGTATCGTTGGCCCCGTCATTGGCCGCGCCCGCATCGTCCCCTGCCCCACGCGCTATGTCCGCAAGCACGGGCGTATAATCATAGCCCGCTAGCTCCTGACTGTCCGGCCCGTCTGCCCAGGCCGGTGCGGTGACACTGGCTACGGGCGCGTGCAACACCGCCTCCTGCACCTCGCGGCGCAAGCTGGACGCCAGCGGTTCGCCCGCCACTTCCTTCCAGTTGATAACCCCCAACATGAAGTCGATGGAATCATCGTCCGACGAAAAGGGCAGCAAAATCCCGCGATAGAGAATGGCGAGGCCCTGGTCGTTCAAAAATTCCGCCTCGAACCCCACGGGGGCCTGATTGGCGATAATCTGCAAATAATGATCGGTAAGCCGCGACAATAAGGACCGCCCCGGCACTTGCGACAGATAGGAGATAGGCTCGTCCAACCCGCACGCGCGCTGGATAGCAGTGCCCAGATAGGTAATGCCCGGATTTTCCAGCCCTGCGGTAAAATCAAGCATCACCGCATGGTCGCCAAAATCGCCCAGCCGGTCGAAATCCAGATCCTCGACCGACGGCAAGGAGCGGTCGCCCAGCATCTGCGCCCAGAAATTATAGGCGCGCACCTGCATCCGCCGCTCGTCGGTGCCGACAAAGGGCGGCGCTTCGATAGCCGCATCATCGGGAGCGGCGGCATCGTGCGCGTGAGGCTCGACCGCGTCGCGCCCCATCGCGTCACGTCCTAGCTCGTCCACCAATGTCGCCGCGCCATATCCGGCCAAGCCGCGCCGCACCAAAGCGGACACGGAATGTGCCCCGTCTTGGCCAACGTCGCGGCCGACATCTTGCCCGACGTCTTGGCCGCCGCTGATACCCCTGAAATCGTCCATTCGCTCATCCTTGCCGGACCCATATAGCCGACCTTAATAGTCAAAACTGGTTAAGCCGGAGTTAAGCGATGAACGGCGTCGCTTGCCGCTTGCAAATCGGCACAGGGATTGCTAACGGCGCCCATTCCGTGAGGATAAGGAGCCCTGCTCCCACCCCGCACCGGGCCGCTTTAGCTCAGTTGGTAGAGCACATCATTCGTAATGATGGGGTCACGTGTTCGAGTCACGTAAGCGGCACCACCATTTTCAGCTTAGAAATATTGGGTTTGCTAAGGAAAGCACGCAAAGCTTGATGCCGCTTTGCTGTCCTGCTGAAAGCGTTTTCAATAGCAAAATCTGCTGAGGTGCCGTGAGGTCCGTGGGTCAAGCGTGGGTCCAACCCACATTGACTAGACTATAACCAGCAACAAATGCGCGTCGATCTTCAACGCTTCCGCCAACCGACCCAAGGCAGCAACTGACGGATTGCGTGTTCCCCGCTCTATGTCACTAACGTAGCTTCGCTCCATACTGGCAGCCACAGCAAGTTCCTCTTGGGTCATGCCCTTTTCTTTCCGGTAGCGCCGGACATTCTTCCCAAGCAACTGAACCAAGTCCATCCGCCGGTTGCATATATGACAGGAACTAAAGAGGATTTGAAAATAGGATATTTCCTCTATAGCCTTGTAGGATTCTACATGTTCTTCTTACGTTCCAGTCGAGCAAGGAGAACGGCCGATGATTCGTTTCGGTATAAATGACACCCCATCTATTGTGGCGCTTTTAGGGGCATTCACCTCAGCTTTTATGGCCTATTCGCCTGTCCAAGCGGCTGAGACCATCACCTATAAATATGATGCCAAAGGGCGGGTGGTGAAGGTCGAACGGTCCGGCACCGTCAATAATGGCCTCCAGACCCAATATAGTCACGACAAAGCCAATAACCGCAAAAATGTGACGGCCACGGGCGCATAAAACACACGCCCATATGATGATGGGCACGGCACCGCCTGCGTCCGCACCAAATTCAATTTATGGAGAAAATTATGACGTATCCACGGATACGGCGCACCCTTTTGTGCGCCCTGATTTCCTGTTCTGCCATGACAGCACCGACTATAGCGCAAATGACGCCCGGCGCGCCAGTACGCACTTTCGTCGATGTAAATGGCGTAGATCTTATTGACGGAAGCCTCACTGTGCAAGGGCCTGCCATGACCCTTGGACAAGATGGAGCATATGTCATCTATCAGCGTTGGACCAAAGGCAAGTCCCGATGGAGTGATAATGTCACTGCATTCATTCAGGAAACGGGAACAACCATTATCATCAGCATTGGTGGGTCAAGCGACAGTTTCGTCATTTCAGGTACCGGTTATGATTCCACCGAAGGTAATGGATCCACGCTTACATTTGATAGTGTCGCCAAAATATACACTTATCGCCGCAAGGATGGCACAACTGCCAGTTTTGACAAGAAAAAACTCAATGACTGGGTTCCCTATAGCAATGGCGGTTTAATCACCAATGTGACGCGCCCAAATGGAGAGCAGCTTAATTACACATATGAAAATATTGAATATTGCTCTGCATTCAAACCCAAGTCAGGTGGAGGATTTTCCTGCACACGGAAAGGCAAAGCATATCGGATAACCAATATTAATAGTAGCTTGGGCTATATTCTTACGCCAACTTATGACGGATATACTTGGGTTTATGTTGACGACGACCCTTTTACACGGCCTGATTTTTTTCTTTGGTCCGCGCCCATTGGAATGAAAGGGGCCAATGCGGCAAATCCTTCGGTAACGCTTGTAAGCCAGAGCTTCACCAACGATCAGATCACGGAACCTTTATCACGCACAACAAACTATCGTTGGATAGATAGCAATATTGCAGGCGTCACTCTGCCGGGTAGCACTGCAGAATCCATCACGGCTGATTATGTAGGGGGGCGTGTATCCAATTTGGTCACGCTCAACGGCACCACAACTTATAGCAGCAGCGACGCCGGAAATATTCGCACTGTCACAGTAACAGATGCACTTTCACACGCGACTACTTACACTTTCGACATTGCCCTCCGCCGGCTCACCAGCGTCACCAACCCCTTGTCGCAGATGACAGCCTTTGCATATGATAGTTATGCGCGGCAGACTAAAATGATAGCGCCTGAAGGAAATTATATACAATCAAGTTATGATGCACGGGGCAATGTGACGGAAAGCCGGGCGGTTGCTAAAACGGGATCTGGTCTAGCGGACATTGTAACCAGCGCATCCTATCCGGCAACATGCGTCAATGCCTTGACTTGTAACAAGCCTATCTGGACCAAGGACGCCAAAGGCAACCAGACCGATTACACCTATGATCCCACGCATGGTGGTGTCACGACGGTCACCGCGCCTGCCGATGCGAACGGTGTGCGCCCGCAAACCCGTAACAGCTATGCGCTGACCAATGGCGTCTATAAGCTTTCTGGCCAATCAACCTGCCGCACTACGGCAAGTTGCGCCGGCACGGCAGACGAGACCAAAACCACCATTGCCTATAATAGCAATGCGTTGCCGACCACAGTCACGACGGCGGCCGGGGATGGATCGTTGAGCGCAACCACCACCGCAACTTATGATGCAGTGGGAAATGTCAAAACGGTCGATGGCCCGCTTGCCGGAACAGGCGACACCATCACCTACCGATATGATGCGGCGCGTCAGCTTACGGGCGTGGTCAGTCCAGATCCAGATGGTAGCGGCACACGTCTCCCTACCGCACAGCGCATCACCTATAATCCGGACGGATTAGTCAGCAAAACCGAAAGCGGCACCGTTGCAAGCGCAGCGGATGCAGACTGGACCGGCTTTACCCCGGCCCAGGCGCTTGAAACCAGCTATGATGCCAAGCACCGCCCGATCAAACAGGAACTGAAAGCGGCGGGTACCACACATAGCGTCACGCAAACCAGCTATGATGCCTTAGGCCGCGTCGAATGTAGCGCACAGCGTATGGACCCGGCGCAATGGGGATCGCAGACCAACGCTTGCATAGCCCAAACCAGCGGTCCCAACGGCCCCGACCGTATAAGCAAGCAAGTCTATGATGCGGCAGGCCGAGTGACCAAAGTGCAAACCGCTGTCGGCACCCCTGATCAGGCGGACGAGGTCACGGCAACCTATACGTCCAACGGCAAGGTCGAAACCGTGACCGATGGTGAGAATAACCGCACCACTTATGTGTATGACGGCCATGATCGCTTGTCACAAACCCGCTACCCGCTTCCGACCCAAGGCGCGAATGCCAGTTCGACCATTGATTATGAACAGTTAAGCTATGACGCCAACAGCAATGTCACCCAGCGCCGTCTGCGTGATGAGCAATTGGTCAATTTCGGTTATGACAATCTGGGCCGTCTCACCTCCAAAAACCGCCCCGGCAGCGAAGCCGATGCAAGCTATGGCTATGCTCTCACCGGCGCGCTCAAAAACGCAACCGAAAGCGGCAAGACGATCACGCTCGGCTATGATCCGTTAGGCCGCGTGACCAGCCAATCGGACGGCACATCGACCTTCACCGCGACCTATGACCTTACGGGCAATCGCACGCGGTTGACCTATCCCGACAGTTTTTATGTCGATTATAATCGCGATGTGACCGGCAATGTCACCGCCATTCGTGAAAATGGCGCCACATCCGGTGTCGGCGTGTTGGCGACCTATACCTATGATAATTTAGGCCGCCCCACCTCGGTCACTTATGGCAATGGCACGAGCCGGAGCTTTAGCTATGATCCGGCCTCGCGTCTGGCGACTTTGGGCGTCACTATGCCAGCAGCGCCTGCGTCGAACCTAAGCCAGAGCTTCACCTATAACCCGGCCTCGCAGATAGCGAGTGTGACGCGGTCGAACGATGCTTATGCGTGGAACGGGCACACCAATCGCAATGACAGCGCGACCGTCAACGGTTTGAACCAGATGACCGCGCAAGGATCGGTGCCCCTCACCCATGATACACGCGGCAACATCACCGGCGTTGGGGCATCGGCTTACAGCTACACCAGCGACAATATGCTGAAGACCGGTCCCGCTGGCACGAGCTTAGCCTATGACCCGCTGGGCCGCCTGCAATCGGTCACACAAGGCAGCAATGTCACCCGGTTCGGCTATGATGGCAGCGATCTGGTGACCGAGCGTGATGGCAGCAACACACTCACCCGTCGCTATGTCCACGGCCCCGGCACCGACACCCCTATCGTCTGGTATGAAGGTGCAACCACCAGCGACCGCCGCTTCCTGCACGCCGACGAACGCGGCAGCATCGTTGCGGTAACCAACAGCGCAGGCGGCGTGGTCGGGACCAACCGCTATGACGACTATGGCGTGCCAGCCGCGACCAATATCGGCCGGTTCCAATATACCGGGCAAACATGGATGCCGGAACTGGGCCTCTATAATTACAAGGCTCGCTTCTATGACCCCAAGCTTGGCCGGTTCATGCAGACGGACCCGATTAGCAAGGAGGACGGCATGAACCTTTACGCCTATGTTGGTGGTGACCCAATGAACAAGAGTGATCCCACAGGAAAATTCGGATTGTTCGGCGGTTGTCCCGCAGGAAGCCGTTGCTTAAGTACCAACCCAGACTCTTCAAATGCAAATGACGGCTACCGTAATGCGAAACTGGGACAGGAAATCAGAGAAGTCATTCCCGGTATTTCAAAAGCTGGCGTTAACCAGATTATCGGTTGTATGAATAACCCTACAATGGCCTGTATGGGAGCGCGAATGATTGGAGCGCCGTTATCGGCTGGATTAGTAACACCCTTAACTATGGCAGGAATATATGAAGGGTACCGCACTTTTGGAGATAATCCAAGGCCGATTAGAAATGGTGGGGTAGGAACATCACGAGCTAATGGATTATGGATGGCAGATTTAAATAAAATCGCCAATCTCAATAACATTCAAAATCCATTGCCGGCCATAGTAGAGCGCAGATACGGAGTACAAAATATTGGAAATTGGATATACATACGCGCTCCCACTCAGGCGGTATTGCGTCACATACCGACTGGGATTCAGCTAAGAGTTGGCCTAAACGGCCCTCGAATAGATTTACCTGCAGGAACAAAAATTGGAATTGGGGCATTTGATTACGCTGCTTTTAGTGAGGTAGTTCATTATGATTATTAAAAATCACCTAGAGAACGTAATATTTCATACTAGTGAAAATAGAAAAATAGATTTTTTGAATGAAAAATTTGAATGTAGTGCAATTTTATTCCGTGGGTCGGAAACGTCAATTTATTTATATGCAAACTTCATAGAAGTTGATGGAGATCTTCCTTTTGAAAAATTCATAATTTTCAATATTTTTCCTTCTCAAATAGAAAAAACAATTTTGAAAAAAATTAATTTTATCACAAATATAATTAATAAATCTGAAACTTTGTTATCATTATCAGACCATTTACCAGGGATAAAATATAAAAATAATTTATTTAAATTTTCATCTGAATTTGAAAATTCAAATAATTATTTTTCTGCAAATAATATAAATTATAATGTTGAAATTATTTCTGGATATTATAAATTTAATATTAGCATAGATAATATCGGGCTTCTATCGGTAAAAATATCATTGCTATAAGGGGCTTCGGCCCCTCTTTTTTCGCCTCCGCCCCACCTCGGTCACTTATGGCAATGGCACGAGCCGGAGCTTTAGTTATGATCCGGCTTCGCGTCTGGCGACTTTGGGCGTCACTATGCCCGCAGCGCCTGCGTCGAACCTTAGCCAGAGCTTCACCTATAACCCGGCCTCCCAGATAGCGAGTGTGACGCGGTCGAACGATGCTTATGCGTGGAACGGGCACACCAATCGCAATGACAGCGCGACCGTCAACGGTTTGAACCAGATGACCGCGCAAGGGGCATTGAGCCTCACCCATGATGCGCGCGGCAACATTACCGGCGTTGGCGCATCGGCCTATAGCTACAGCAGCGACAATATGCTGAAGACCGGTCCCGCTGGCACGAGCTTGGCCTATGACCCGCTGGGCCGCCTGCAATCGGTCACACAAGGCAGCGCTATCACCCGGTTCGGCTATGATGGCAGCGATCTGGTGACCGAGCGCAATGGCAGCAACACACTCACCCGCCGCTATGTCCACGGTCCCGGCACCGACGCGCCCATCGTCTGGTATGAAGGTGCAACCACCAGCGACCGCCGTTTCCTCCACGCCGATGAACGCGGCAGCATCGTTGCGGTAACGAATGGCACGGGCGGTATAGTCAGCACCAACTGCTACGACGAATATGGCGTGCCGAGTGCGACCAATATCGGGCGGTTCCAATATACGGGACAAACATGGATACCCGAACTGGGCCTCTATAATTACAAGGCTCGCTTCTACGATCCCAAGCTGGGCCGGTTCCGGCAGACCGACCCTAGCGGTTACGGTGATGGCATGAATGTATCCGCCCATGTCGGCGACGATGCGATCAATATCGGTCGATCCGACGGGGATGAAAGGCAATAAATGTGACCCTGAAGTATATATTTGTGTAAGTGACGGAACAAATCCGCCGCTCGAATGGCCCTCATTTGATTGGAGCAGGATAATTGATATCAGTTTCAATATAGCAGATTTGGGTGTGGACTCAGGCGACCCTATTGTTGTCACAGGGGAGAAGCCAGCAAAGCAAGGCCCCCCAGATTGCAGGGGCTATGGGCCAAGAGTCAGTCTGGGAGTAGCATTAGGAGGCACGCTGTTCGGAGCACCCGGTTTTTTGAAAGGTGTCGAAGCACCATCATAGGGTGGCAGCGCATCTGGTTCATTATCCTTTCCCATTCCGATCACATCACTTTTATCTAGAAATTACCGGGCGGACACAGTTAATTGTTAGTAGAAGTGCGACAGGGATGAGAGGAGCAGATGCCTTTGGGGGATTAGGTCCTAGTCTTCTTGTTGGAGGATCATGGGATCATACGTCGACCGGCCCAACTAGTGGTAGGCGTTTGCAGATAGGCGGTGCAGACGGCTTTGGTGGAGAACTAGGCCATACCTAGGGTTCTGGGAGCTTTGACATCACACTTGGGTCAAAATATGGGGCTGGATTATACGCGGGAGGCGGAAATTCGTCAGGATATAATTATGCATTTTGCTTAATAAAATAGGTGGAAAATGCCTAAATACATAAAATATTTTTATTTGATATTCGTGCCTATTATTTTGATACCTTTGGCATCCTTGATTTACAGATGGGTATACGGAAAAAATATAATAGACGGAACGAATTATCATGATGATATGAATTCATTTATTTCAGCAATTGGAATTTTGCTTTTTTTGCTTTTTGTACACATGGTAGTTAAAATTATTCTAGATAATTATTACAAATAGGGGCTTCGGCCCCTCTTTTTCGCCTCCGCCCCACCTCGGTCACTTATGGCAATGGCACGAGCCGGAGCTTTAGTTATGATCCGGCTTCGCGTCTGGCGACTTTGGGCGTCACCATGCCAGCGGCGCCTGCGTCGAACCTTAGCCAGAGCTTCACCTATAACCCGGCCTCGCAGATCGCCTCGGTGACGCGGTCGAACGATGCGTATGCGTGGACCGGCCTCACCAACCGCAATGATAGCGCGACTATTAAAAGCCTCACCCAGATGATCGCGCTATTTTCGCGCCTCCCCGATATAATCCAAGCTAACCGGTTGCTTCCTGCCCCCGTTCGGTCCTAGAAAACCCGCGCGATGACTTCTTCTTCCCCTTTTGCGGCTGAAAATGCGCCTTTACCGCCTGCGCCTGCTGGTCTGTTCATCGGGGATGCAGGAAAAATACGCCATTTGTTTCCGGTGCGTATCTATTATGAGGACACCGATCTTTCGGGCATCGTCTATCATGCCAATTATCTGCGCTATATGGAGCGGGCGCGGTCGGATATGTTGCGCCTTGTCGGCATCGACCAGCGCGCGGCGTCCGAAGGCGGCGAAGGCCATTATGCGGTCGCCGACCTCCAGATCAAATATCGCAGCCCCGCGCGGCTTGACGATGAGCTTATCGTCACCAGCACGGTCGAGGCGGTGCGCGGCGCGAGTTGCACCATCCGCCAGCTTATCACATGCGGTGACATCATCCTGACCGACGCGACTGTTACCGCCGCTTTCATCACACCCGAAGGCCGTCCGCGCCGCCAACCGGCGGACTGGGTGCGGCGCTTCCAAACTTTGCTCAACGGAGAGTTTTCCGCTTTATGACTTTGTCGACCCTGCTCCTGTCCGCAGCCGCCGCGCCCGCGACACTTGCCACCGAAGCTGCCAGCCTGTCGCCTTGGGCGCTGTTCCTTCAAGCCGATGTGGTGGTGAAGGCGATCATGATCGGGTTGCTCCTCGCCAGCCTTTGGACCTGGTGGGTGATTTTCAGCTTCTGGATCAAATTAAGCGCGGCCAATAAGGAATCCGCCAAATTCGAACAGGAATTCTGGCGCGCCAAGGATGTGGACGGCTTTTATCAGGCGCACGCAACCTCCGTCACGCCCTCGGCCAAAGTGTTTGCCGCTGGCCTCACCGAATGGCGGCAATCGACGCGCGGCCCCAATATTGACCGCGACGGCACGCGCGAACGGCTCGCAACGGTGATGAACGCGGCAACCGCAACCGAGGTCGATAACCTCGCCGACCGGCTCAACATTTTGGCAACAGTAGGATCGGTCGCGCCGTTTGTCGGCCTGTTCGGCACCGTCTGGGGCATTATGCGCAGCTTCACCGCGATAGCAGCGCAGCAGAACACCAATCTGGCCGTCGTCGCGCCCGGTATCGCCGAAGCCTTGTTCGCGACCGCCATCGGCCTGTTTGCGGCAATCCCGGCGGTCATAGCCTATAACCGCTACAGCCACGGCCTCAACCGCTTCGAAGCCAAGCTGAACCGCTTTGCCGATGGCTTCCATTCGACCCTGAGCCGCGAATTGGAGGCGGCGCAATAATGGCGATGGGCGTGCATAAACATGGCCGCAGCGGGCGCAACCGCCGCGCGCCGATGGCCGAAATCAACGTCACGCCGCTGGTCGATGTGATGCTGGTGCTGCTCATCATCTTCATGGTGACCGCGCCCTTGCTGACCGCAGGCGTACCCGTGGACCTCCCCGATAGCCGCGCCAATCCGCTCAATCAGGAACAACGCGATCCGGTGACCGTCAGCATGGACGGCGATGGCTCCATCTATATCGGTGAAAATCTGGTCGATGCAGCCAGCCTGCCCGACCGTTTCGCCGAAATTGCTGCCGACACGTCAGGCGAAGGCAGCCCGCCTGCGGTGCTGCTGCGCGCCGACCGGACCCTCGATTATGGCGCGGTCATGCAGGTGATGGGCGAATTGAACCGGGCCGGACTGAACCGCGTGCAACTGGTCACGAGCGGTTCAGTTGAAGGCCAGTAGAGACAGGATCATGGCCACAAGCTGGGATGCGACACCGCCGGACATGACGGGCCGGACGCCCAAAGGTTGGGATAAGGCCGACAGGACCGCGCTCGCCGCTTCGGTGGTCGCGCATCTGGTCCTGTTCGGTCTATTGTCGCTCACACTCAAATCGTCGGATGTGCCATCGCCGCCCAAGCCGATGACGGTCGAACTGATCGCCGAAACCGACTTGGAAGCGACATCGACCAATCCGAGCGATGAAATACCCGCCGCGATGCTGGCCGATGAAGAGGGGCCGGTCGATGATGCGGCAGCGCCCTTGGAAGCAACGCCGCTCCCCGAACCAGAACCGGTCGTGACACCGACGCCTGCACCGCCGACCCCGGTGCGCAAAGTGACTCCACCCGCGCCGCCCAAACAGGTGAGCAAGACCGCCGTGCTGCGCGATCCTCCCAAAAAGGTCACGCCCAAGGCTACGCCCAAACAGGTTGTGAAAACCCCGCCCAAGGCTGCCCCCAAAGCGGCCGCCAAAGCCCCTGCCCGCTCCGCTGCCAAAGCCCCGCCCGCCAAGTCCAAAACACAGGCGAAAGCCGGTAGCGGTTCGGGCAAGGGCAGCGCCGCGCGGCCGACCGGCGATCTTGCGGGCATGGTGGGTGCGGTCGGCAAAGCGCCTTCCCGCAGCAAATCCACCGGCGCACCGGGGCGCTCGGCGGCACAAATCCGCCAGTCGATTACCACCAATATCGGCAATCAGGTGCGCGGGCCTTGGTCGCGCTGCGCCGTGACCGGCATCGATGTGGACGAACTGCTCACCACGGTCAAATTCCGGCTAAACCGCGATGGCAGCCTTGGCGGCTTCACCTCGACGACCACCGCGGGCGTCAATGAAAGCAACCGCGCGCAACAAGCGCGTCATCAAGAATGTGCAAAAAAGGCTATCCAGCAAGCCTCGCCCTTTACGGGGCTACCGCCTGAACATTATGACTATTGGCAAAATTATGAATTCAAGTTCCAGAAGAGGTAAACGTCCGATGATGATCCGCACCGTCTCACTGTTTCTGGCCGCTACCTCGGTCTTTGCAGCGCCCGCCTTGGCTCAGGATGCGCCGCCGGTGACGCCCACCGCACAAACCCCGCCGAGCGAGCTTGTCATCGGCGAAGGCGACCGCAGCGAACGCACCATCATCGCCGTCCCCGCCTTTGCGACCCCCGCCAATGTGCCGACCAGCGCGGAAGGCGGCAATACGCAGACATTGGGCCGGAATATCGCACAGATCATTACCTCCAACCTTGAACGCTCCGGCCTCTATAAGCCGATGGGTCCGGGCCAGGTGCGCGCCATCGGCTATGGCGAGGTGGCCGCGCCCCAGTTCGGAAGCTGGAAGGGCATTGGCGCAGAAGCGTTGGTGCAAGGCTTTGTCCGCGCCAATCCGGACGGCAATCTGACCGTCGGCTGTTATCTTTACGATATCGACCTCGGCTCCGAACAGGCGCGTCAGGGCTTTGTCGTGACGCCCGCCGATTGGCGGCGCGCGGCGCATAAATGTTCGGACATGATCTATTCGCGGCTCAGCGGGGAAAATCCCTTCTTTGACAGCCGCATCGCCTATATCGCCGAAACCGGCCCAAAAGGCGCGCGCAAGAAGCAGCTTGCGATTATGGATTCGGATGGCGGCAATCATAAATTCATCACCGCCGGATCGTCGATTGCACTGACGCCGCGCTTTTCGCCGGATTATAAGTCGATCCTCTACCTATCCTATCTCGGCGACCGTCCGCGCATTTTCATTTATGACATTGCGACGGGCAAGCAGAAACTGGTGGTGGAAAATAACAACCCCACGCTCGCGCCGCGCTGGTCGCCCGATGGCCGCACTATCCTTTATTCGATGGCGGTTGCGGGCAATACCGACATTTACAGCATCAGCGTCAATGGCGGCACGCCCAAGCGGCTCACCACCTCGCCCGGCATTGATGTGGGCGGCAGCTTTTCGCCCGATGGCAGCAAGATCGTATTCGAAAGCGACCGGTCGGGCGGGCAGCAGCTTTATGTGATGAACGCCGACGGATCGAATCAGCAGCGCATCAGTCATGGCGGGGGCCGTTATGCGACGCCCGAATGGAGCCCGCGCGGCGATTTGATCGCTTTTACCAAAATGGCGGGCAATTTCCGCATCGGCGTGATGACCCCTTCGGGCGGCGGCGAGCGTTTGCTTACAAATAGTTGGCAGGATGAAGCCCCGACCTGGGCCCCTAATGGCCGTGTCATCCAGTTTTTCCGCACCTCGCAAGGGCGTGACGGCAAGTCATCGGTGTGGCAGGTTGATGTAACCGGCGTCAATGAACGCAAATTGCCGACACCGGTAGATGGGTCCGATCCGGCTTGGGGTCCGATCCTCCAATGATTTTTCCAGAGCGGGTAGAACTGAAAGAAGAGGAGAATAGAATGAAGAAACTCCACACCCTTGGCATGGTCGTCGCCGCTGCATTGGCCATTACCGGCTGCGCCAAGAAACCCCCGGCAGATATTCCGCCTCCGGCCGGAAGCGACGGGACGGGCACCGGAACCGGTACGGGCGACGGCACGATTGTGCCGGGATCGCAGCAGGATTTTGTGAGCAAGATCCAGTCGGACCGCATCTATTTCGGGCTCGACAAATTTGATGTCGATGCCGAAGATCGCGCCATCCTTGACAGTCAGGCTGCGTGGCTGCGCCAATATTCCAATGTCCGCGTGACGATTGAAGGCCATGCCGACGAACGCGGCACGCGCGAATATAATATCGCGCTGGGCGAACGCCGCGCCAATTCGGCGAAAAACTATCTCGCCTCGCTCGGCATTGACCCCGGCCGCATCATGGTCGTGTCCTATGGCAAGGAACGCCCCGAAGCGCTCGGCTCGAACGAAGAAGCCTGGGCCCGCAACCGCCGCGCGGTAACGGTGACGGTGCAGTAATCCCCTTCCCCTCCCGCCTGCGGGAGGGGAAACGAAGCCTTATGGCCGTGAGCGCCAGCGAAGGGCATTAGGCGAAGTCGGGGAGGGCAGGTTTGTAACAGGCCCTCCCCCGACCCCTCCCGCAAGCGGGAGGGGAGACCCACACAAAAAAAGGCTGCGCTCCCTTTGGAACGCAGCCTTTTTCTTATCTAGCGAAGCGTAAATTTACGCCTGACGGGTGCCCGTCATCGGCATGGCGCCGAAAGCGCCCGCATTGACCGAACCGGTGATGGTGTCGCCGTCGATGGTGGCTTTGCCTTCCAGCGTCATCGGCATCGGGACTTTCATGTCCATCTTCCAGGTGAGCGTGTCACCGTCGATCTTGCCGTCATAAATGTCCATCGAACCAAGCGCACCTTCATTCTTGCCGGTGAAGGTGTCGCCGTCGACCACAACGGAGAAAACCGACTTTTGATCGCCCATCGGCGTCTTGGTCATGCAATCATAGGTGCCTGCAACATTCGACATGATTAAATCCTATCCTGAATTAAACGAATCACTTTTATACATCGATGTCCAAATTCATTTGGTCGCCGTAGCGTCAAACGATACTTCTTCGATCGGCATACCTAATGCTTGTAGCTGAGGCTTGATTTTGGCGCTATCACCAACAACCACCCAGACAAATTTATTAGGATCAATGAGCCGCTTGGCTGCATTTTCCGCATCCGCTTGGGTCATTTTGCGATAGGTTCCGGGCAAGGTTTCGACATAATTGGCCGGACGTTCCCGCATCCGGTCGGCGAGCATTTGCCCAAGGACCGCACCCGACGTTTCATAGGAACCGGGGAGCGACAACACGCGGCTGTCAATCGCGCGCTTGAACTCGTCGGCGGTGATCGGCTTGCTGCTCAAAATCTCGCGCACATTCTGGCGCAAGGCTTCGACCGACGGGCCGGTCTTGTCCTGCTGGACAGGAGCCTGAAGGCGCAGGTTCACCGCATTTTCGTTAAAGCCCACCCCCGAATAAGCGCCATAGGACCAGCCCTTGGCTTCACGCAGATCCATGAACAGGCGCGCGGTGCCGCCGCCGCCCAGCACATCATTGGCAATAGCCAGCGGCTCGTTGGCCTCTTTTGACGTGGTGTTCAAAAGCTGCGCGCCGATGATGATCGATTGCGGCGATCCGGGACGATCGACCAGCACAATACGCTCGCGCGCAGCGGCAGGCGCGGTCAGATTTTTCTGCGCCTTGGCACTGGCAGGCGGCACCCATTGGCCGAACCGGCTGTTAAGTTCCTTGGTTATCGCCGCAAGCGTGGTGTCGCCCGTCACGAAAATTTCCAGATTATCGGGACGGATCCATTGCGCATAAGCGCGTTGCAAATCATCGCGCGTAATCGCGGTCACATCAGCGACGGTGCCGGTCGGCGGCAAGGCATAGCCATGATTTTTGCCATAAAGCGCCTGCCCCACCGCGCGCGCGGCAAGACCGCCGGGGTTGGTGAGTTCGGACTTGATACCCGCAATCTGCTGGGTGCGCAGACGTTCGATTTCCTGCGCGTCGAATGCGGGGTTTTTGACCACATCTTCCAACAGGTCGAGCGTCGGGCCAAGCTTGGCGGTCAGCGCATCGGCATTGAAGAAAGTGCGGTCGAGCGTCGAGCCCACATTAATCTGTGCGCCCAGCCTTTCTTCGGCTTCGGCAAGCTGGCTGCTATTCTTGGTCTTGGTGCCTTCCTGCACCACGCCGGTCATCAGCTTCATCAGGCCGGTCTTGTTGGCCTGATCCGCCGAATAGCCCGCATTGAATTGCAGCGCGACCGATACTGTCGGGATTGCGGTGCGGCGCGCGAAATTGACGCGCACGCCATTTGCGAGCGTTGCGGTTTCCACCTTGGGGAAGGTCACATCGGCTACCGGCGTGACCGGCGGGAAAGTGCGCTTCGGCCCCGGAGGTGCAGCGGTCGTATCGGGCGAAACCTTGGGCTTACCCGTATCGGTTGCGCCTACGCCTTGCGATTCTTCATAAGCCGGGCGCTCGCCGGGCTCGACCTTGATCATGAGCGGCGGACGCGTCAGCCATTTGGTGACCGCCGCATGGGCCTGAGCCGGTGTCAGCGCGGTCAGTTGCGCGAGCTTCTTTTTATAGAGTTCGGGGTCATTGCCATAGAGCAGCCCTTCGGCCAGCGTCACCGCTTTGCCGCCAAAGCCGCCCACTTCTTCCAGCCCGCGAATTTGTCCGGCCGCCGTCACCATTTTGACGCGATCCAGCTCATCCTGTGTCGGACCGGTTTTGATGAAATCGGCGATAACCGCATCCAGCCGCGCGGCGACCTTGTCCGGATCCTGCCCCGGCAAAACATTGGCCGAAATATCGAGGAAGCTGAGCTGTGAGTTATCCTGAAGGTTAAGGCTCACTGACGAGACGAGCTTTTCTTCGCGCACCAGCACATTGTCGAGGCGCGAACTCGCAAGACCGCCCAGCGCATAAGTCGCTGCCGACAGCGGAACGAAATCGGGGTCGAGCTTGCCCGGCATGGTCCAGCTACGATAGATGCGGGTTTGCGCAACTTTGTCCTTCATCACCTTGGCGACGGGCGCGGCCAAGGTCGGGATCGAGACTTGCGGCGTTTTGATTGCGGGTCCGCGCGGAATATCGCCGAAATTTTTGGCAACCAGCTTTTTGGCGGTCGCAAGGTCGATATCGCCTGCCAGCACCAGCACCGCATTGTTCGGGCCATAATTGCCCTTGAACCAGTCGCGCACATCGGCAAGGCTGGCCGCATCAAGGTCCGCCATCGACCCGATGGTCGAATGGCCATAAGGATGTTCGGGCGGAAGCAGGCCGGCAAGCTGTTCATATTCGACCATGCCATAAGGCTGGTTATCGCCCTGACGCTTTTCATTCTGCACAACCATGCGCTGGTTATCGAGTTTGCCCTGCGTCACGCCGCCGAGCAAATGGCCCATGCGGTCCGCTTCAAGGAACAGCATCCGGTCAAGCGCGCCGGTCGGCACATTCTGGAAATAGTTGGTGCGGTCGAACCAGGTCGTCCCATTCTGCGCGGTCGCGCCCAAAGCTTCGGTATAGCCGAAGAAATCATCGGGGGCATTTTCCGAACCGTTGAACATCAGATGCTCAAACAGGTGCGCAAAGCCGGTCTTGCCCTTGGGCTCATGTTTGGAGCCGACACCATACCAGATCGACACCGCCACAATCGGCGCCTTGCGGTCTTCATGGACGAGGACGCGCAGGCCATTGGGCAACGTAAAGCTTTGATAGGGAATGTTGACCTGCTTGACGATTGCCGCCGCGTCCGAGCTTGTCGTGGCCGCAGCCTTGGGGGCCGCCGTTGCTTTCGCCTGTGCGGTTACATTCGCCTGTGTTTGCGCCAAGGCCGGGGTTGCCACCACCAGCGCGAGGGTTGAAACCACCCCTGCTGTCAAAATCCTTACCCGCATCGTCCACCTCCTGAAGCGTTCAAAATTGTCGTTGAACCGAGGGATAGACGATAGAGGCGCGCGCGCAATAAGATTTCACGGGAGGGCCGGAAAATTTTACTCCGACTTTATGGGCGAATATCCGTTCATCGTGAATCCGCCCCGCTCTCGCACCAAATGCGCTCTCAAAACGAGCAGTGACGCAACCATTTCACAAAACGGACATTAAAAAGGGGCAATTTCAGCGGATTGCTTATGCGTCCGCAGTTCAGGAGTCCTCCATGTTAACCGACCTGTTCCGTTCGAAACCCAAAGCACAGGATATATGGGAAGCGCGCGGGATCATCGCCCGCTATGGCGACGGAGCCTATGACAGGATGCTTGCGCGCGCCGAAAGCTCGGCCCCCGGATCGCGGGATCGTGCACATTGGAAGCGACTCGCCAAGGTCGTCGAGCATATCCAGAGCGAGTCGCAAGAGAGCACTGCGGCCTGACATCCGGTTGGCGGGCGGCTTATCAAAGCCGTTCGATCAGAACCGGCCTGTCAGAATTGGCCGCCACCCAACGCCACATAGAGCGTCACCAGATTATCCGCTTGGGCGCGGCGTAGCTGGATGAGCGCCTGTTCGGAGGCGAACAGATTGCGTTCGGCGTCCAGCACTTCAAGATAGTTGGACACGCCTTCCCGATAACGTTTGCGGGCCAAATCCGCGATGCGGCGGGTGGCCGCGGTGCCGCGTTCCTGCACCGCAACCTGTTCGGCAAGATAGCGGCGGGCGGCAAGCGCGTCCGACACTTCGCGGAACGCATTTTGCACGGTCTTTTCATAGGTCGCGACCGCGATATTTTCGCGCGCTTCGGCCACCGTCAGATTGGCTTTGCGGCGGCCCATATCGAAAATCGGCAGGCTGATTTGCGGGCCGAAACTCCACCCCAGCGCGTCCCCGCTGAATAATCCGCCAAGCGAGGTTGACCCGAATCCGGCATTGCCGGTCAGCGAAATCGAAGGGAAGAAAGCCGCGCGCGCTGCCCCGATATTGGCGCGGGCCGCACGCAATTGCTCTTCGGCCCCCAATATGTCGGGCCGCGCGACCAGAAGGTCGGACGGCAGGCCCGCGGTCAGCGCAGGCGATTGGGTTTGTGCGGCCAAGGGGAGCGGTGCTGGCAGCGGCTCTGCCACCGGCCCGCCGACGAGGAGCGCGAGATAATTATCATATTGCGCTTGTGCGAGCCGTAGCCCGGCAAGTTCGGCCTGCGCTTGTGTCAGCAAGGTTTCCGACTGCTTATAATCAAGCGCGGACGTCACGCCCGCATCAAGCCGACGCTTGGCAATGCGCAGGCCATCTTCGCGGCTTTTGACCGTGGCCGCCGCCAGCGCAATCCGTTCTTCGGTTTCGCGCGAGGACAGATATGCCCCCGACACATCGCGGATGAGCGTCAGCCGGAACGCGCGTTCGGCCTGCACGGTCGACAAATATTGCCGCCGTGCCGCTTCGGACATATTTTTGACGCGGCCCCAAAAATCCAGTTCGAACGAGGTGATGCCGACACCGATCGAATAGGAGGTGCTGACGTCCGGCCCCGGCGGGCTCGATAGCGGCGAAAAGGCGCGGCTGTTGGTCACCGCCCCGCTCGCCCCGATGGTCGGCATCCGGTCGGCGTCCTGTATACGGTAAAGCCCGCGCGCTTCTTCGATCCGCGCCACCGAAATGACAAGGTCGCGGTTGCGTTCCAACGCCTGTGTAATCAGCCGCTCCAGCCGCTGGTCGGCGAGAAAATCGCGCCATGCGATCTCGGTCGCGCGCTTGCCCGGCACCACATCATTGGCAAAGCCTGCCGGATATTCGGGCGCGGTCGGGAGCGCGGGCTGCTGGTGCGGCGGCGCAAGATTGGTGCATCCCGCAAGCGAAGCCGTGGCGAGAAGGGCAATGGTTTTACGCATGGGCCGGACCTTCCTCCTGATGGCCTGTTACGGCCTCATGATGGCCTTTTTCGGTCGGCGCGGGCGGCCTTCTGCGGCTCAGCCATTTGCGCACCGACAGATAGAAAACGGGGATGAAGAAGATGCCGAAAAGCGTCGCGGCAATCATCCCGCCCATCACACCGGTGCCGACGGCGATGCGGCTTGCGGCCCCTGCCCCGCTCGCAATGACGAGCGGCACCATGCCGAGGATGAAGGCAAGGCTGGTCATGATGATCGGGCGCAAGCGCAGCTTGACCGCTTCCATCGTCGCATCGAGCGTGGACTTGCCTTCGGCTTCCTGTTCGATGGCGAATTCGACAATCAGAATCGCGTTTTTGGCGGCCAGCCCGATGATGGTGATAAGCCCGACATTGAAATAAATGTCCGCGCTCAAGCCCCGGAACATCGAGAAGATGACCGCGCCCAGCACGCCGAGCGGCACCACCAGCAGCACCGCAACCGGCACCGACCAGCTTTCATATAGCGCGGCGAGCAACAGGAACACGACCACCAGCGACAGGCCGAGCAACATGCCGATCTGCCCCGACGATTGTTTTTCCTCGAAGGAAATGCCGGTCCATTCATAAGCAAAGCCCGGCGGCAATTGCGTCGACAACCGCTCCATTTCCGCCATCGCCTCGCCGGTCGATTTGCCCGGTGCAGGCTCGCCCGAAATGGTCATCGACGGATAGCCGTTATAGCGTTGCAACTGCGGCGCTTCGGCGGACCAGCTTGCATTGGCGAACGAGCCGAACGGCACCATTTCGCCCTGCGTATTGCGCACCTTGAGGTTCAATATATCCTGCGGCGTCATGCGGCTCGCGGCATCGGCCTGCAGCAATACGCGCAGCACGCGCCCGTCGCGGGTGAAGTCATTGGCATAGGCGCTACCGAAATTAATCCCGAGCGTTGCCGACACATCGGCAATTGACAGGCCCAATGCGCGTGCCTTGGTGCGGTCTATATTGAGCTTGAGGACCGGCGCATCTTCCTGTCCTTCGGGGCGCACATTGGCGAGCAATTTGCTCTGTGCCGCGCCGCCGAGCATCTGGTTGCGCGCGGCGAGCAGGGCTTCGCGCCCGTTGCCGCCACGATCTTCCAGCTTGAAGGTAAAGCCGCTTGCGGTGCCAAGTTCGGGGATGGAAGGCGGGCTTAGCGTGAATACCATCGCTTCCTTGATGCCCATAAACGCGCCCATCGCCTTGCCCGCAATCGTATCGGCGCGGTTTTCCGTGCCCTTGCGATCGTCCCAATGTTTCAAAGGGGTGAACATGATCGCGTTCGATTGGCCCTGCCCGAAAAAGCTGAACCCGCGCACCAGCACCATATTCTGCACTTGCGGCTGGGCGGAGAAGAAAGCCTTGGCCTGACTGGTCGCAAGGTCGGTGCGCTGCGTCGTCGCGCCCGGCGGCGCCTGAATAACGGTAATCAGATAGCCTTGGTCCTCCTGAGGCAGGAAGGAGCCGGGGAGGCGCATGAATAGCAGGCCCGTGACCGCGACCAGCGCGACGAATACGGCCAGCCAGCGCAGCGGACGCGAAAGCATCTTGCCGACGCCGCCCTGATATTTGTCTGTCGTGCGGCCGAACCAATTGTTGAACCAGTCAAAGAAACGGTCGACCCGCTCGCCCACCGGCCCGCGCCGCTGGGTTTCTTCATGCGGCTTCAACAATGTCGCGCACAAAGCAGGCGTCAAGGTCAGCGCAAGGAAGGCCGAAAAGCCGATCGAGATCGCCAAGGTCATCGAAAATTGCCGGTAAATCCCGCCGGTGGACCCGGGGAAGAACGCCATCGGGATAAACACCGCGATGAGGACGAGCGTGATCCCGACAATCGCCGAGGTAATCTGGCCCATCGCCTTCACCGTCGCTTCATAAGGCGGCAAATGTTCTTCGGACATGATGCGCTCGACATTTTCAATGACGACAATCGCGTCATCGACCAGAATACCGATGGCCAGCACCATGCCGAACAAGGTCAGCACGTTGATCGAATAGCCGAGCATCCACAGGCCAAGACACGCGCCCGCCAGCGCAATCGGCACAACCACCGTCGGAATGACCGTCGCGCGCCAATTTTGCAGGAACAGGAACATGACGAGGAACACAAGGATCATCGCTTCGACAAGCGTTTTCACCACTTCGTCAATCGACAATTGGATGAACGGCGTAGTGTCATAAGGCACCGACCAGGCAAAATCGGGCGGGAAGGTTTTTTCCAGTTCCGCCATGCGCGCCTTGACGCCCTCTGCGGTCGAAAGCGCGTTCGCGCCCGGCGTCAACTGGACGGCCATACCGGCCATCGATTTGCCATTGAGTTCCGACGAGAAAAGATAGCTTGCCGCGCCCAGTTCGACGCGCCCCACATCGCCCAAGGTTACCGCCGAACCATCGGGATTGGCGCGCAGGATGATTCCGGAAAATTGCTCCGGCGTCGTAAAGCGGCCTTGCGTCGTAATCACCGCGTTGATTTCGGTCCCCGACGCAATCGGCTGGTCGCCAAGCTGGCCGCCCGGTGTCTGGCTATTCTGTTCCTTGACCGCGCCCAAAACTTCGCTTGCCGACAGGTTGAACGTGGCCAGCTTGTCGGGATCGAGCCAGATGCGCATCGCATATTCGGGCGCGAACGCCTGAACATTGCCGACGCCCGGCACACGCCGCAATTCGTCGAGCAGGCGCGTATTGGCGTAATTGTTGATGACCATCGGGTCGGTATTGCCCGACTTGGAGGTAAGCGCGACGATCATGAGGAAGCCGGAATTCGCCTCCGTCACCTGAATCCCTTGACGCCGCACTTCTTCTGGCAAGCGTTGCTCGACGCGGCGCAGGCGGTTTTGCACCTCCATTTGCGCCGCATCAATATCGGTGCCGGATTCAAAGGTCAGCGTAATCGAGGCCGCGCCGTTCGACTGGCTGCTCGACGCCATATACAGAAAGCCTTCGACCCCGTTCAGCTCCTGCTCGATCACCTGCGTGACATTTTGTTCGAGCGTGGAGGCATCCGCGCCGGGATAGGTCGCGCTGATCGTCAGCGATGGCGGCGCAACCGACGGATATTGCTCGATCGGCAAACCGCGTAGCGCGATGAAACCCGCCATCAAAATGCCGATAGCGATAACCCAGGCGAAGATGGGGCGGTCGATGAAGAAACGGGGGGACATAAAGACCTTTTCCGTTATTGTTTCGCAGGGGCCGCAGCGGCAGGCGCGGCCTTGGCAGGCGGTTTAGGCGCGCCGGGCTTATAGGGCACGGGCTTGACCGGCTTGCCCGGCTGGATTTTTTGCGCGCCATCAACCACCACCCGGTCGCCGGGCTTCAATCCTTCAAGGATAGACCATTGGCCGTCGGACAATTCGCCGACCTTTACCGGCCGCGCGGTCGCATTATTTTTGGCGTCCAGCACCATCACGCTCGCCCCTTCGGCGGCCATTTTGACCGCGCGCTGCGGGATGCGCACGCCATCGGGGCGGGTGCCGGCCAAAATCCGCGCACGGACAAATTGGCCGGGGAGGAGGATATTGCCGGGATTCGGGAATTCGGCGCGCAACGCCGCAGTGCCGGTCGCTTCATTGATCGACAGGTCAAGGAAATCGAGGTGGCCGACAACCGGATGGACGCGGCCATCTTCCAGCACCAACTGCACTTCGACCCGCTCCAGTTGCGGCAGGTTGAGCTTGCCCGACCCGATATCGTTGCGCAGCGCCATAAGGTCCGCGCTTGATTGGGAAAAGTTCACATAAACGCGGTCAATCTGTTCGATGGTGGTGAGCAAAGTCCCCTGCCCCGCACTCACCAGCGCGCCTTCGGTCACTTGGGCGCGGCCGACACGACCCGAAATCGGTGCCGTCACCGACGCATAGCCCAGATTGAGCCGTGCCGAATCCAACTGCGCGCGCGCCGATTGCACATCGGCTTCGGCGGTGCGCTGCGCGGCAATCGCCGCTTCATATTCCTGACGGCTGATCGCCTGATCGGCGAGCAAGGGCTGGTAGCGATTGACCACCTGCCGCGCATTGGTGGCCGAAGCCTGCGCGCGCGCAAGGCTCGCATTGGCGGCATTGGACGCCGCGCGCATCTGGCGCGGGTCAATCTGGAACAGCGACTTGCCCGCGCCGACAAAACTGCCTTCGTCAAACAAGCGGCGCTCGATAATGCCATCGACCCGCGCGCGCACTTCGGCGGTGCGGAACGCCTGCACACGGGCGGGCAGTTCGATGACATTGGGAACCGGCGCGCTGCTCACGGTCACCACCGTGACTTCGGCGGGCGGCATTTGCGGCGGCGCACTTTGGGAACAAGCAGCCAGCGCCAATGCGATGGCCGATCCGTAAACTACCCGGAGGCGGCGGACGCTTTTCATGAAATCACCCTGAAGATATTTTAATCCGATGTCCAAACGCAGAAACTGCGAAGGGGTTGCATTGCCCTGTAATCGAAATTACAGAATTGGCAAGAGAGTAGTGAGAGAAAAATCGTGACCAAAACAATCTATTGCCCTGAGGACCGTCCCAAGGCCGGTTCGCCCGCATCGCGGCGCGACGAACGGCGAAGCGCGATTATCGCAGCGGCCGAGGCTTTGTTTCTGGAGCAGGGCTATGACAATACCAGCCTTGCCGAAGTGGTGAAACGGTCGGGCGGATCGCTTGCAACGCTCTATGAAATGTTCGGCAATAAAAAAGGCCTGCTGCGCGCGATTGCCGAACAATGGCGCGACGAGGCACAGCATTGCCCGTTTGGTGACGAAGAAGTGGCGATGCCCCCGTCCGCCGCGCTCGCCCATTTTGCGCGGTCCAAATTCGAGATCATGAAGTCGCCCCGCACGGTCGCGCTTGCCCGCATGATTGTCACCGAAAGTTTCCGCGACCGCGACTTTGCGGTGGGCATGTATCATGGCGTGCATCTGCCGACGATCCAGAAGCTCGCTGACCTGTTTACCGCATGGAACCGCGAAGGGCTTGCCAATTTCCCCGACCCCGCCGCCGCCGCGCGGCTATTCAACGCGATGATTTTTGCCGACGCCCATTTCAAAACTTTGGTCGGCATTGATGAAGGCGGCATAGAACGCCAGCAGTTGGAGTGGAGCATCCAGCTTTTCTGCGAGACGTTCGAAGTGTGTTGAGGCATGTTGCTGATTGGCGCGCGCGTGGTGCAAATACCGCGCCCGACCGCCGCAATCACCCTTCCCCCTCCCCGCACTTAGCCTTGTAAAATCAGGCGAACTTGTGCGCCGGAAAATCCTTCGCTTTTCTTGATCTGACCCCCTTGTGTTGCATATTGGCAACACTATATTCCGATGCAGAGCATCACTATCCAGGGATCGGTTTCATGAACCTCGAACAATTTACGGACCGCGCCAAAGGCTTTCTCCAAGCCGCGCAAACCGTCGCAATCCGCGAAAATAACCAGCAGATTGCCCCCGAACATATTTTGAAAGCCTTGCTCGAAGACACGCAAGGCATGGCCGCCGGCCTTATCCGCAAGGCAGGCGGCGACCCCAAGCGCGCACTCGAAGGCGTTGATGCGGCGCTTGCCAAAATTCCGTCCGTATCCGGGTCCGGCGCGCAATCGACACCCGGCCTCAACAATGATGCGGTGCGCCTGCTCGATTCCGCCGAGCAACTCGCGACCAAGGCGGGGGACAGCTATGTCACCGTCGAGCGGCTGCTTCAGGCCTTCACCCTCGCCAAAAATTCGCCATGCGGCAAGGCGCTCGCGGATGCGGGCGTCAGTGCCGAGGCGCTGAACGGCGCGATTAACGAGCTACGCAAGGGCCGCAACGCCGACACCGCAGGCGCGGAGGACCGCTATGACGCGCTCAAAAAATATGCGCGCGATCTTACCGCCGATGCCCATGCGGGCAAGCTCGATCCGGTGATTGGCCGCGATGAAGAAATCCGCCGCACCATCCAGATTCTCGCACGCCGCACCAAGAATAATCCCGTGCTTATCGGTGAGCCCGGTGTCGGCAAGACCGCAATTGCGGAAGGGCTTGCGCTGCGCATTGCCAATGGCGATGTGCCCGATACATTGAAAGACCGCACCTTGATGGCGCTCGATATGGGCTCGCTCATCGCGGGCGCCAAATATCGCGGCGAGTTTGAAGAGCGGTTGAAGGGCGTATTGGACGAGGTCAAGCAGGCCGAGGGCGACATCATCCTGTTCATCGACGAAATGCACACGCTTATCGGCGCGGGCAAATCCGAAGGCGCGATGGATGCGGGCAATCTGTTGAAGCCCGCCCTTGCGCGCGGTGAACTCCATTGCATCGGCGCGACCACGCTCGACGAATATCAGAAATATGTCGAAAAGGATGCCGCGCTGCAACGCCGCTTCCAGCCCGTATTTGTCGGCGAACCGACGGTCGAGGATACGATTTCTATCCTGCGCGGTCTAAAGGAAAAATATGAACTCCACCACGGCGTGCGCATCACCGATGGCGCGCTGGTGGCGGCGGCCGTCTTGTCGAACCGCTATATTACCGACCGTTTCCTCCCCGATAAAGCCATCGACCTGATGGACGAGGCCGCATCGCGGCTGCGCATGGAGGTGGAATCCAAGCCCGAGGAAATTGAAAATCTCGACCGCCGTATCATCCAGATGAAGATTGAACGCGAGGCGCTCAAGAAGGAAAGCGATGCCGCATCCAAGGATCGGCTGGCGACCCTTGAAACCGAACTTGCCAATCTGGAGCAGCAATCCGCCGAACTCACCACGCGCTGGCAGGGCGAGAAGGACAAGATTGCGGGCGAGGCCAAGATTAAGGAAAAGCTCGACGCGGCGCGCGTGGAACTGGAGCAGGCGCAACGCTCCGGCGATCTCGGCAAGGCCGGGGAATTGCAATATGGCACCATCCCGACGCTCGAAAAGCAGCTTGAGGAAGCGCAGAAAGCGGCAGGCGACACGCAAAATGCCGCGATGCTGCGCGAGGAAGTGACCGACAGCGATATTGCTGGCGTGGTGTCGCGCTGGACCGGTATTCCGGTGGACCGGATGATGGAAGGCGAACGCGAAAAATTGCTCTCGATGGAGTTGCAATTGGCCGCGCGCGTCATCGGCCAGCAGGATGCGGTCAAGGCCGTCTCCACCGCCGTGCGCCGTTCGCGCGCGGGGTTGCAAGACCCCAACCGTCCGCTCGGCTCCTTCTTGTTCTTGGGTCCCACCGGGGTCGGCAAGACCGAACTCACCAAGGCGCTCGCCGGTTTCCTGTTTGACGATGACAATGCGATGGTGCGCATCGACATGTCGGAATTTATGGAAAAGCACAGCGTTGCGCGGCTGATCGGCGCGCCTCCGGGCTATGTCGGTTATGAT
Organism: Pseudonocardia sp. TMWB2A; assembly: GCF_017312135.1. Classification (NCBI taxonomy): domain Bacteria; kingdom Bacillati; phylum Actinomycetota; class Actinomycetes; order Pseudonocardiales; family Pseudonocardiaceae; genus Pseudonocardia; species Pseudonocardia sp. TMWB2A. The sequence goes on along the minus strand of NZ_QKQY01000001.1, from coordinate 2,631,437 downwards.
GAAGGGGGCGTCCTCACCGAAGCGGTGCGCCGTCGCCCCTATCAGGTCGTGTTGTTCGACGAGGTTGAAAAAGCGCATCCCGATGTGTTCAACATCCTGCTGCAGGTGCTGGATGATGGCCGCCTCACCGACGGACAGGGCCGCGTGGTGGATTTCACCAACACGCTCATCATCCTGACCTCCAACCTTGGCAGCCAATATCTGGTGGACCTCAAAGAAGGCGAAACGGTCGAGAAGGTCGAACCGCAAGTGATGGACGTGGTGCGCAGCCATTTCCGCCCGGAGTTCCTGAACCGCCTCGACGAAATCATCCTGTTCCACCGCTTGGGCGCGGAGCATATGGGCGGCATCGTCGATATCCAAGTGGCGCGCGTACAGAAATTGCTCGCTGACCGCAAGGTGACGCTCGACCTGACCGACAGCGCGAAGGCGTGGCTCGGACGGGTCGGCTATGATCCGGTCTATGGCGCACGGCCCTTGAAACGCGCGGTGCAAAAATATCTGCAAGACCCGCTCGCCGACATGATCCTCAAAGGCGAAGTCCCCGATCGTTCAACGGTCAAGGTCGATGAAGGCGATGGGGGATTGGTGTTGAAGGTGGAGTGAAGATAGGGCGCCATCCCGCCTGCATGGCATGGAGGCATAATGAATAGAAAAAGCCGCTGGAATCCAGCGGCTTTTTTATATTCCGGTTCGGTAGAAACAATATCCGTTTAACGGTTATCATTCACCAGCGAACGTGAACGTTCCATAGCGCGTGTGCGCTCAAGGTCCGACTTGCCTCTTGCTTCCAATTGTGCCCATTCGGCCTGTGTGTGGCAAGTTTGGCGCGCCATAATCGAGCCTGTAGAAACTTCCCGCTTGCATATTTTACGCTCTGCTGCAGGTTTTTCGACTTTGGCGTCATTTTCCGGCGCCTTGGCAACCGCCGTCACCGGTACTGCGGTCAGCAATGCTGTCATCAGAATAATACGCATTTATATTTTTGCCTTTTAGCTAGTTGCGGCACGTGGTGCCGACGAAAAAAAAGGGCGGCCCTTGGAGCCGCCCTTTCTTATTATGTTTTTGACTTAGAACTCAGCCTTCGCGCCGATGCGGAAGTAACGGCCCATGATGTTCGGACCCTGCCAAGCCGGGTTGAAACCATAAGCACCATAAGCCGATGCCGGATCGAAATCGGGCTTGATGCCGAAGACGTTCAGGACGTTGGCGTAGATGGTGAACTTGTCGTTGATCTTCTGCGATGCAGTAAGGTCAAAGTTCCAAGTTGCCTTGGTCTTACAAGCGACCGGGGTGCCATCTTCGTAGGTCTGCGTCGACGCATGGTTTGCTGCGTTATATTCGCAATCGCCCTTGATGCCACCATAGTCGATCGAAGCCGTGTCATAACCGCTGGTATAGTAAGCCGTCAGGCTGAGCGACGTATCGCCAAATTCCAGCGTGTTCTGCCACGAAGCGCGCCATTTCGGCGAACCCGAGCAAGAGGTGATGTTACAGGGGCTCAGCGTACCGTCGTAACGCAGCTTGTCACCCGCATCCGTCGTCAGCTGATATTTCAGCATATAGGATGCGTCGAAGTTGCTGCGCCAGGTCAGATTGTCGCTCAGCGGCAGATTGATGTTGGCACCAAAGTCAAGACCGCTAACCGTCTGGCTGTCCTGGTTGGTGTAAGACGACTGGATGAAGCCGATGACCGGAAGCGCATTCGGGAATGCAGGGTCAGGCTGGCCGGGAACCACAACGATACCCGGAATGTTCACCACACCGTTATTACCATAATAAGCAGCTTCGGCAGCACTGGTATCGGTAACGCCAGTGATGAGGTCCTTAACCTTGATATGCCAGAAATCGACCGTCAGGCTGACATTGCGGATCGGTTCGATCACCACACCGGCGGTGAAGGCGGTCGAGCGTTCCGGATCCAGTTCAGTGTTACCCGTCTGGGTCAGACCAATCGAATATTGTCCGGTAGCATAGGCATTGTTGCCGTGCGCCGCACAGAAAGCTGCATAGGTGGTGCAGTTGATCTGGCGGGTCACATAACCGGTGGTCGGCAGACCGAACGATTCGTTAAAGCTCGGAATACGGAAGCCCTTCGAGAAGGTGCCGCGAATTGCAAGCTGCGGGATCGGCGTAAATTTCGCACCGATTTTCGGCGAGAAATTGGACTGACCCGTCGAATAATCGTCATAACGACCCGACAAGTTCAATTCGAACTGGTCAACAATCGGCGCACCGATTTCGAAGAAGGCCGACTTCACATTACGGCTACCGGCAGTACCCACCGAGTTAATGCCATAAAAGCGGTCATACTGGTTACCCAGAACGCCCGGGTTCGAGCTGGGGGCGTCAATCGATTCGTCGCGATACGACACACCGACAGCCGCCTGCAGCGGGCCACCCGGCAGTTCGAACAGATCCTTGGCGATGGTCGCCTGAATCTGCCACAACTGCGATACCGACGTCACCTTGTTAACAGGGCTGATATAATCCCAAACCGCTTGCGAGTTGGCGTTCAGGTCCATCAGGTTCAATTCCCCGCGCGCAACAAGATCCATAATCTTTTGCGGGATCAGGTAATTTTCCTGCGAACGCTTCAAGCGGACTTCCGAAGCGGTCAGGCTTGCCGAATAACGCCAATCGTCGCCGAAGGAGCCTTCGATACCGAGAACGCCACGCAGAGCACGCGAGTTGGTGTCAACCGTACGACCACGGGTCGAACGGACAAACGCCTGCGCAGTCTGGCCATTAGCAGCATAGGGGTTGTACGGGTTGAGGGTGCCGTTGGTTGCATTACAACCGGTGTTCAGACCATTAGCCGTACCAACACCGCCTGCGCAGACATAAACCGGGAGCATCACGTTATAAGCGAGTGCACCATTGTTCGGCGGAGTCGGCGTACCGTTGAAACCAAGCGGCGTGAACGACGCATGCGTTTTCGTCTGGTAATAGTTGGCAATTGCATAAACCTGTGCGCGGTCACCGACATTGGCGGTGAAGCGGGCGGTCAGGCCCTTACGCTCGATTTCCGGCTGATACATGGTGTAATCACTCTGGAAGTCGATTTCGCAAACACCGGCCAGCGGAGCGGTGCCCGAACCAGCGGTATTGTTATGCATGTTATAGCCACGGCAGCCTGCAGCCGGGTTCAAAAATTCGAAACGGCCAGCACCGGTAAGCGGGTTGGTTCCCGAAACCGGACGGACAAGGGTGACGCCGGGAATGCTGATCAAACCGTTAAAGGTTCCGCTTTCAGGCGTATAACCGTTCCAGTTGTTGTTGGCCATGCAGCTACCGCTCGGGCCGCACATTTCAGTCCAGTTTTGCGTGTTGAACGGATATTTGCGGTCACGTGCAAAAAGCGCGTCCTGACGCTGATATTCGCCGCTGACGTAAAAGTTGAAACCATTGGTGTTAAGATCACCATAGCCCCACGTCACGTCAATGCGCTGCTCACCCGCATCGCCACGTTCGGAAACACCGAGCGAACCGCCGAGGTGCAGACCCTGGATCTGCTTTTTGGTGATGACGTTGATAACGCCCGCAATGGCGTCAGCGCCATAGGTCGACGATGCACCGTCGCGCAGAACTTCGATGCGTTCCACAACGGCGCTCGGAATCGTGTTGAGGTCAACGAAGTTACGCTGACCATCATCCGCGAGCGGATAAGGAGCCATGCGCAGACCGTCCGAAATCGACAGGGTTGCCTGCACGGTAAGGCCGCGAAGTGCCGGAGCGTTCGCGCCGCTGGCGAAGTTATTGCCGTTGTTCCAACCCTGCGTAATCGTGCCGGCACCGTTCGCCGACAAACGCTGCACAGCTTCAGCAATCGTGTTAAGGCCACGCTCTTCCAGCGTTTCTGCACTCAGTACAGTCACCGGCGAGGGCGCTTCTGTGTTGGTACGACGCAGAATAGACCCGGTTACGACGATGGCATCGTCCGTTTCCTTGGCAGTCGTATCAGCCGCAGTCGTTTGAGCCGTTTCATCGGCGGTGTTAGTCTGGGCAGAAGCTGCAGACGAAATCAGCGCAAGGCCAATTACTGCAGGCGCAACACCAGCAAGCAAGATTGAGTTTTTCTTCACGATCCAGTCCCTTAATATTTTGGTTACTGCAAACCGGTCGCGCCCCCCCGTAACATCCCCTAGTGAGTCAACTTTGTTGGCGCTCATGCGCATTACACGCATCCCGTACCATATCGCATAACGTTACTTCGCACGGAGTAAAGTTAAGAAGGGTATTGATTGCAGTATTTCTTAAGGCCTGTGACCATTATGCCACAATGATTAGGCATCACTTCACGAGCAGAAGACTATCTACTTTCGCGCCGCGCCAGCGCATCGCCCAGTGCATATGCGGTCCCGTTGCGCGACCGGTTGCGCCGACAGCCCCAAGCTGCTGTCCCTGCCGCACGACATCGCCGGTTTTCACATCGAGCCGCGAATTATGGAGGAACACGCTGCTCAAGCCATTGCCATGGTCGATCATCAGGATAAGCCCTTCCAGCGTGAAGGGCTTATCGGCGGCAAGGATGACCACGCCATCAGCGGGCGCGACAAAAGGTGTGCCGGTGGGGACCGCAATATCATTGCCATTATGGTAATTGCCCGGCTCGCCGCGATAGACGCGCTGCGATCCGAAATAGCCCGACAGCCGTCCTTTGACCGGCCAGATGAAATTTTGCCGCCAGCCTTCGCTGCGCACGATAGTTGCGCGGGCGGCACCCATTTGCGCGAGTTCGCTCGCGCGGCGGCGCTCAAATTCGGCGCTGGTCTTGGCGCTGCCGGTGGCGCGCGCGTTGATATGTTCGATGCGCCAGTCGCCAGCAGCGACGCCGAGCGGGCGCACTATATCCGCGCCCCTGACCCGCTTGGCGACCAAATTAGCGGTCGGCGGCGCATCGCGGTCGAAGCCGATAAGGAAACGGCCATCGGCGGCAAGCGGGATTTCGCTGCCGTTCAGCAATAATGTGACCGTATCGCTTGGGGCAAGGCCGCGCACGAGGCCGCCTTGGCGCATATCGCCCTGAAGTAGAAAATCGTTGCGCACCGGGCGGGTTATCGGCACCGAGGCGACGGGTTTGGATGCGGCCGGCGCGCGGTTTCCGCTTTCGGCATCGCGCGCCGCATTGCCGTCACCGCTCGCAGCGCATCCGGCGCACAGCATGGCCGCGAGCGCTAGCCCCGTGCCTTTGCGGCGGATCACGCCCATGCGGTCATTAATCCCATGCAGCTTCAGTCCTTAGCCTTGATGCCGAGCGCGGCTTCGACCGACAATCGGGCACTGGCATAGGCTTCCTGCTTGGCGACCGACCAATAGCGTAAATCATCGAGCGGAATCGCCCGTCCCGATATAGCGCACAACACATGGTCGCCCGCCGTCACGATCCGGAACGTGCCATCCATATAGCGTAGTGTGGCAAGCCGGTTGTGGTTGGACATCAACATGATTTTCCTCGATTCCATCCTTTATATTAACCGCAAAAAGTTGCGCGGGGCAATCATGCGGGCGGCGTTTCCAAAGCCGCATCCTCATATTCGACCATTTCCGACGGGGTATAGCCAAGCTGGTTCCTATGCCCTTCGGGGTCGGGATGAATGAGGATTTCGGTGCCGGGAAATGCGGCCATCAGCTTGGCTTCAACCGCATCCATCACATCATGGGCGTGCCGCACGGTCATGGCGGGATCAACCCAGACATGGAATTGCACAAAATCATGCGCGCCGCTGGTGCGGGTGCGCAAATCGTGGATGCCCTTCAATTCGGGATGGGTCATCGCCAAGTCGATAAAGCGTTTCTTTTTATCCTCCGGCCATTCCTTGTCCATAAGCTGGTCGATCGCATCGCTGGCATTGCGCCATGCGCTCCAGATGAGCCACAGCGCGATGAGCAGGCCGAACAGCGGATCGGCCCCCGTCAGCCCCGCATACTGGTCGAGCAATAACGCGACAATCACCGCACCGTTGAGCGCAAGGTCGCTTGCATAATGAAGGCTGTCGGCCTTGATCGCGACCGATTTGGTGCGGGCAATCACATGGCGTTGATAGGCGATGAGCGCAAAGGTTGCGGCAATCGCGACGAGCGATACGCCGATGCCATATTCGGCATTGGCGGTGACTTGCCCGCTCCGCAGCCGGTCCACCGCATTCCAGCCGATGCCGATGGCCGACACGGTGATGACGATGATCTGGAACATGGCGACAAGGGCTTCGGCCTTGCCATGCCCGAAACGATGGTTGTCATCGGCCGGTTGGGCGGCAATGCGGACACCCGCTAGCATGACGAGCGAGGCAAGCAGGTCGAGCGCGGTATCGGCAAGACTGCCCAGCATCGCCATCGACCCGGTCTGCCACACCGCCCAGCTTTTGAGCAGCAACAGCATGACCGCGACCGACGCGCTCGCCAGCGCCGCTTTGGTGGTGAGGCTATTGCGCTCCGCCATGCTGGTGTGCGTGCTGGCCGCCATTCCGGTCTCCAGCTTGGCTTCCCCCCTCAGATGCGCGCCGCTCATGGATAGATAATCTCCGTGCGCCAGCCGCTTTCGGTGCTGTCATCGCGCAAATAGATGCTGCGTTCATGCAGGCGGCTCTTGCGGTCGGTCCAGAATTCGATGCGCTCCGGCACGACGCGATAGCCGCCCCAATGCGGCGGGCGCGGCACCGGACCGATCGCATATTTGGCCGCATATTTAGCGATGCGGGCCAGAAATTCGGCGCGGTTTTTCATCGGGCGCGACTGGTCCGAGGCCCAGGCACCGATTTGCGAATCCCTTGGCCGCGAGGCAAAATACGCATCGGACAGTGCATCATCGACCCGCTCGACAGCGCCTTCGACGCGCACCTGCCGCCGCAAGGATTTCCAGTGGAACAGTAAGGCCGCGCGCGCATGGGCCTCCAACGCTGCGCCTTTGCGGCTTTCGCGGTTGGTATAAAAGACGAAACCACCACGCGCTCCATTCTCCGCGCCATGCCCTTTCAACAACACCATCCGCACCGACGGCTGGCCATCGGCATCGACCGTGGCGAGCGCCATTGCGTTGGGGTCATTGGGCTCGCTCGCTTCGGCTTCCTGAAGCCAGCGGGCGAAAAGCGCGAACGGATCTTGCAGCGTATCGGTCATATCCGCTCCCATAGCCGCTGTGCGGAGGGGGATAAAGCCTGTCGCATGGGCTTGCGCTGTCAGGAAAGCGTTTTTTACGCAAGCTTCATAGCCCCCCGGACCATTAAAGCTTGTCCTGCCTGCTTGACCTTCTGCCTCATGCCGACCACATGAAAGGGAACAGAATAGTATAAGGGGTGTTGGGCGCTGTATGGCCGATCCGTATCAGACATTGGGTGTCGCAAAAACGGCGACCGAGGCCGACATCAAAAAAGCTTATCGCAAGCTTGCCAAAGAGCTGCACCCCGACCGCAACAAGGATAAGCCCGATGCCGCCGAAAAATTTTCGGATGTGACCAAGGCTTATGATTTGCTGTCCGACAAGGAAAAGCGCGGCCAGTTTGATCGCGGCGAAATTGACGCGGACGGCAATCCTGCCTTTGCCGGATTTGGCGGCTTTGGCGGCGGTCGCGGCCAAGCGGGCGGCAATCCGTTCGGCGGCGCAGGCGGAGGCTTCGGCCAAGGCGGCTTTGGGCAGGGCGGCTTTAATCAGGGACAGGGCGGCTTTTCCGACGATGGTGTCGATTTGAGCGACCTGTTTGAAGGCCTGTTCGGCGGCGGTGGCGGACGGCGCGCAGGTGGCGGCGATCCGTTTGCCGGACGCCGTCAAAGCGCGCCCCCGCCCAAAGGCGCGAATATCAGCTATCGCCTCCCCGTCCATTTCATTGATGCCGCAACCTTGACCCCGCAACGCATCACGCTGGCCGATGGCAAGACGATAGACCTGAAGCTGCCCAAGGGCGTCGAGGACGGCACCCAGATGAAATTGCGCGGCAAGGGGCAGGAAGGCCCCGGCGGCGCAGGCGATGCGATTGTGACGCTCAGCATCAAGCCCCACCCCTTTTTCAAGCGCGATGGCGATGATGTGACCTTGCATTTGCCGATTACACTTAAAGAAGCGGTGGAAGGGGCCAAGGTCAAGGTGCCGACCGTGGACGGACCCGTCATGCTCACCGTGCCTAAGGGCACGAGTTCGGGCAAGACTTTGCGGCTCAAGGGCAAGGGCTTCAGCAAAAAGGATGGCAGCCGCGGTGACCAGAAGGTGACGCTCGACATTGACCTCCCCAAAGACGATAGCGCGCTTCAGGATTTTGTCGCGGGCTGGTCGGATGACCGTCCGGTGCGGGCCGATCTGGGTGTGTGACGATGACCGACGGGGTAACGCCGAAAAATGACAGCGAGGCCGAAGAAGCCGAAGCCGCATTAAGCCCCGCGACTGTCGCGGACAATCCCGACGAGGTTTTTACCGCCTATGCCGCCACCGGCCATTCGCCGCTTTCGCCCGAAGCGCGGCGCTTGCGCGCGCGGCACGAAGAGCGCGAGGCGGCCAAACATGGTGGTTGGCGCGAACGCTGGGAAAGCAGCCGCGCGCGGGTCGCCCCCGGCACCCGCCCGTTCGAAATCGGCAAGCGCGTCCTTGTCGGCACTTATTATGACGGCTTCATCCATGCGGGCAATCTTGCCTATCTGGCGCTGATCGCGCTGTTTCCTTTCTTCATTACCGCAATGGCGCTGTTCAGCGCGTTCGGCCAAGGCGCGGAAGGCGCACGCATCTTGGATGGCCTCCTTGCGCAAATGCCGCCCAATGTCGGGCGGGCGCTGGTCGAGCCGCTGCATGAAGTGTTGCAGGCGCGCACCGGACCCTTGCTATGGATTGGCGCGCTGGTCGGCTTATGGACGGTCGGCAGCCTGATCGAAACCATCCGCGACATATTGCGCCGCGCTTACGGGACACAGTTGCTGCGCCCGTTCTGGGAATATCGTCTGGGCGCGATCGGCGTGATCATCGGCGCGGTGTTCCTGCTCCTGTTCGCATTCAGCTTTCAGGTGCTCGTCACCGGCATTGACGAATTTGTCGAGCGCATCCTGCCCGACGGTTTCGATACGCTCGGCACCATCGCGGTAGGCCGTGTGCTGACCGCCTTGGTGTTGTTCGTCTCCACCTATCTGCTCTTTTATTCGCTCACCCCCCCTCCCTACCGGCGCGGCCAATATCCCAAATGGCCGGGGGCTTTGTTCATCACCTTATGGTCGGTGCTGGTCACGATGGCGCTCCCTTGGGTGCTGGCGACCTTATTTTCCTATGACTTGACCTATGGCAGCCTTGCAGGCGTAATGATTGCGCTTTTCTATTTCTACTTGCTCGGCCTTGGCATAGTGATGGGCGCGGAATTGAACGCCGCCCTAGCGGAATCGCCGCAAGAAACACATGATTGGGTTGGACAAGAGGATAATCGCGAGCGTAAAAGCGCGCCCGAATAAACCGCTTGAACAACAAACCGCTTAACCAGAAGAAAGAACGGAGCCGATATGGGACTGATGCAGGGCAAAAGGGGCCTCATCATGGGCCTTGCCAACGATAAATCGCTGGCATGGGGCATTGCGCAAAAGCTTGCCGCAGAAGGCGCGGAACTGGCTTTCTCCTATCAGGGCGAAGCTTTGGAAAAGCGTGTGCGTCCGCTCGCTGCCCAGCTTGGTTCCGATTTCCTGTTCGATTGCGATGTGTCGGACATGGCCGCGCTTGATGCGGCCTTTGATACGCTCAAAGCGCGGTGGCCGACCATCGACTTTCTCGTCCACGCCATCGGCTTTTCGGACAAGAATGAACTGCGCGGCCGTTATGTCGATACCAGCCTCGACAATTTCCTGATGACGATGAATATTTCCGCCTATAGCTTTGTCGCGGTCACCAAGCGCGCCGCGGCCATGATGCCCGCTTATGATGCCGAAACCGGCAAGGGCGGCGGCTCGATCCTGACGCTGACCTATTATGGCGCGGAAAAGGTTATCCCCCATTATAATGTCATGGGCGTTGCCAAGGCGGCGCTCGAAACCAGCGTCCAATATCTCGCCGCCGATCTGGGACCGGACAATATCCGCGTCAACGCCATCTCGGCAGGCCCCATCAAAACGCTCGCCGCGTCGGGCATTGGCGACTTCCGCTATATCCTCAAATGGAATGAATATAATGCGCCGTTGAAACGCAACGTCACCATTGAAGATGTCGGCGGCTCCGCGCTCTATCTGCTCTCCGATCTGGCGAGCGGCGTCACCGGCGAAAATCTCCATGTCGATGCGGGCTATCATGTCGTCGGCATGAAACGCGAGGATGCGCCCGACATCGGGTTGGAGAAATAAGCTATCGGGCGAAAAGGGCTGCTCCGGTAAGACGGTGCGCCCTACCGCTCGATTGCGATGTGAGTGGCCAAGCCGGTCTTGGCGCAAAAGGCAATGGTGCAGCCATCAAGTCTACCGTTCATGCCTTTTCCGATTTAGCTGCGCGAATAGCCAGCAGGCCGCAAAAGACCGCCGCTATCCATGTCGCATGAAGACCCCACCAATGATAGCATAAAGCCCCGATGATCGCGCCTCCGGCAAGCCCGACCCACAGCAGCAGATAGGGCAGCCAGTCATGATCCGGCTCGCCCATCAACTGTCCGGCGAGGCGTTGCCCGAATTTGACCAAAGTTCCCGTCATATAGGTGACGCCGACCGCCACTTCGCCATCACGCACAAACACATTATTCGCCGCGCCCATCGCGACCGCCATGAGCGGCGCGGCTATGATAGGGAGGCCCGCTTCCGACACGAGTGCTGCTACTATCAACAGGGCAGCCATAAAGCATAAAATCGCGGTCGCGGGTCGCGATGTGCAATAGCTGCGCACAAAACGGCCTAGCATAACGCCGCAGACAAAAAGCAATATGATCCCGAACGGCACGAGCGCAAAAGACCATGATATTTTCTCGCTCAGCCCTACCGCGAAACGGGTGGAGTTGCCGCTCATAAACGACACAAAAAAGCCGCCAAGGCTCAAAAAACCAAGCGCATCGGTAAATCCGGCCAATCCAGCCAAACCGATTGCCAAATGGCGGGATTGCGTGTCGTGGGCGTGCATAAATTCAAAGCATCCGGATGGGCAAGTTCAAACAAACCCAGACTTTAAGCCCGCGGCGCGCCAAGCACAGTAAAAAATGCGGATTGGGCCAATCTTAATGGTGCCCTGATCAGGCCGCGCGTTTCTGAACCGTCAATTCCAGCCCCAGAGCCTTCAACACAGCCGTCAATGTTTCAAGGGTCGGATTACCATTTTCGGATAGCGCATTATAGAGCGCCTGCCGCCCCAATCCGGCCTTGCGCGCAATCTCGCTCATCCCTTGAGAGCGGGCGACATCGCCAAGCGCGCGCGCAATTTCTTTGGGGGTGCCATCTTCAAACCATGTGTTGAGATAGGCGATCACATCCTCTTCGGATGTAAGATAATCCGCCGGGTCAAATGCCGTTGTCTTCACCGCCATCGATAATCTGCCTTGCCACCTCTTTGGCGTTGGCAATGTCGCGCTCCTGACTACTCTTGTCGCCTCCTGCAAGGAGGAAGATCAGGGCATCCCCCTGAAACATGAAATAGACCCGATAGCCGGGGCCGAAAAACAAGCGCAGTTCATGAACGCCATCGCCAATAGCCTTCACATCGCCCAGATTACCGTCCGCCACGCGCCGTAACCGCTTGAGGATGCGCGCCCGTCCAACCGTGTCGCGCAAATCATGCAGCCATTGGGCGAAAGCGGTGGTTTGCTCTAACCGATATTGTCCTTCATAAAGGACAGATGGGAGTTTGTCAATGTTTTGAGTCATGCTGTCGTCACTTGGTAGACTTTGGCATAGCGTCTAGCTTTCGCCACTCAGTGTCAGATGGACGTTTCACTTCCCAGAATGTAAGACCATTAACATTGGTTTGAGTAATTGCTCTGGCGGCGGCGGATGCGCTTTTATATTCGGTACCGTCATCGTTGACCCAAGCGCCGTCATTCACGGATGCTTGATGGATATAACCTTTATACCTCGCCCGTAGTAGGGTCCCGTGCGGAAGAAATCGACCACTTGCAACAAATCCCAAAGCGCCCGACCGTCCGGACGCTTTTGAAACAACGTCAGCAAATCCCCTGAGCAGCGATTTTTCTAGTCCCAAGAGATCCCTAAGGACCTCGTTATATGTATGATTTTCACTCTGACGCAGATTGGTCAGCGCTTTAAATACCTCAAAATCGATTTCGATCTGCTGCATAGTTGGCCTCCATGACATATATCATGTAGCATTATCGCATTAATAGCGCAATAGATAAATAGTGCTATATTGCTATTTCACCGACTCCGCCCCTTGAATTTCGTGCTCTTCCCATGCCGTAATTTCCGTGTGCCCGGTTTGCCTTCATTGCTGCGTCCCACGACATGGCGGGAGGACCGCGCATAGTCGCCCGGCCCTGCTGGCCCGATGCCCAGTTCGTCCTGTTCCAGTTCGCGGATTTCGTCGCGTAGTCTTGCGGCTTTTTCAAATTCGAGGTTACTCGCCGCCTCGCGCATTTCTTTTTCGAGATGTTCGATATGCGCGCGCAGGTTGCTGCCCACCAGATGCGGGGTTACCTCGTCGATCGGCACTGTGACCTGATCTTGGTTGGAGACATGCGCGATGATGTCGCCGATATTCTTTTTGACCGTCGCGGGCGTGATGCCATGCGCGAGATTATATTCATGCTGTTTTTCACGGCGGCGGTCGGTTTCGCGCATCGCGCGCTCCATGCTGCCCGTCACGCGGTCGGCATAAAGAATGACACGGCCATCGACATTGCGCGCCGCACGGCCGATGGTCTGGATGAGCGAGGTTTCGCTGCGCAGGAACCCTTCCTTGTCCGCATCCAAAATGCACACAAGGCCACATTCGGGAATGTCCAACCCTTCGCGCAGCAGGTTGATGCCGACCAGCACATCATAGACGCCCAGCCGCAAATCGCGGATCAGTTCGATACGCTCCAGCGTTTCGACGTCGGAGTGCATATAACGCACCTTGACGCCCGCTTCGTGCATATATTCGGTCAAATCTTCGGCCATGCGCTTGGTGAGCGTCGTGACCAGCGTGCGATAGCCTTTTTCCGCGGTGATACGACATTCGTTGATGCAATCCTGTACCTGATCTTCCACAGGGCGGATTTCCACTGGCGGGTCGATGAGGCCGGTCGGGCGGATGACTTGTTCGGAAAATGCGCCTTGCGTCTGGTTCATTTCCCATGAGCCTGGGGTTGCCGATACGCTCACCGTTTGCGGGCGCATGACGTCCCATTCGTTAAAGCGCAACGGGCGGTTGTCGATGCAACTGGGCAGGCGGAAGCCATATTCGGCGAGCGTGATTTTGCGGCGATGGTCCCCGCGTGCCATCGCGCCGATTTGCGGCACGGTCTGATGGCTTTCATCGACGAATAGAAGCGCATTGTCGGGGAGATATTCGAACAAGGTCGGCGGCGGCTCACCCGGCAAGCGACCAGTGAGGAAGCGCGAGTAATTTTCAATCCCCGCACAGCTTCCCGTTGCCGCGATCATTTCTAGGTCGAAATTGGTGCGCTGTTCGAGGCGCTGCGCTTCGAGCAAACGCCCTTCAGTTTCCAATTCCTTCAACCGCTCGGCAAGTTCAAAGCGGATCGCCTCGCTTGCCTGCTTGAGCGTCGGTCCCGGCGTTACATAGTGCGAATTGGCATAAACGCGGATGCTATTAAGGTTCGCAACCTTCTTACCGGTGAGCGGATCAAATTCAGTGATTTCCTCAATCTCGTCCCCAAAGAAACTGATGCGCCAGGCGGTATCTTCATAGTGGGACGGGAAGATTTCCAGACTATCGCCGCGCACCCGGAAATTGCCGCGCGCGAACGCCTGATCATTGCGCTTATATTGGAGCGCGACAAGCTTCCTGATAATCTCGCGCTGATCGACTGTTTGACCTTTTTTGAGATCAAAGATCATCGCCGAATAGGTTTCAACCGAACCGATACCATAAAGGCACGACACCGACGCGACGATCAGCACATCGTCGCGCTCCAAAAGCGCGCGCGTGGCCGAATGGCGCATCCGGTCAATCGCTTCATTTACCGAGCTTTCCTTCTCGATATAGGTGTCCGAACGCGGCACATAGGCTTCGGGCTGATAATAGTCATAATAGCTGACAAAATATTCGACCGCATTGTCGGGGAAGAAGCCTTTAAACTCGCCATAAAGCTGGGCGGCGAGGATTTTATTGGGCGCAAGGATAAGTGCAGGGCGCTGCAATGCTTCGATGACTTTAGCCATCGTAAAGGTTTTGCCCGAGCCGGTGACGCCGAGCAGCACCTGATCCTTCTCGCCCGCGCGCGCGGCCTCGACCAGTTCGGAAATCGCGGTCGGCTGATCGCCTGCGGGTGCATAGTCCGACACCAGCTTGAACGGCTTACCCCCCTCGACCTTGGGCGGTCGCGCCGGACGATGCGGCACAAACGCCCCGTCAGTTTCAGGTTCGTCCAAGCCCCGCCGGATAATAAGATCAGCCATGTTCGCTATATGTGCTTCCAAACCGCTTTTGTCATCTGTCCAATCAAAATATCTTGTTTCCCATTATGGGAAATGATACGCAGTACCATGCGGATCATTGCACGCAATAGGGTCATGGCTTTTTGGGCGAAACATCCCGCAAGCAAGGCGTCTTTATTGCACTGGCTGCATGTGACTAAAGCGGCGCAATGGCAGAGTGGCAGCGATGTTCAGGCGGCTTTTTCAAAGGCGAAAGTGTTGAATGATGAACGTGTGCGCTTTGAGGTGGCGGGAGGCGATTACCGGCTGATCGCTGCCTTTGATTTCCGGCGTGGCATCGCGTTTGTGAAATTTATAGGAGCCCATGCTGAATATGACAAAGTTGACGCCCTCAGCGTCAACTTGTTTTAAAAGGTGAAGATTATGGACATCAAGCCCATCCGGACCGATGCCGACCATGAAGCGGCGCTTCAGGAAATCGAAAAGCTGTGGGGTGCCGAGGAAGGCACTGCGGAAGGGGATCGTTTGGACATATTGGTGACGCTTGCCGATGCCTATGAAGACCAAAAATGGCCGCTTGAGGATATGGATCCGGTCGAAGCCATTGAAGCGGCAATGGTTTCACAAGGCCATAGCCGGGCTGAATTGGGCAAGCTAATCGGGCAAAATCGCGCTACGGAAATTTTGCGGCGACAACGCTCGCTGACATTGCCGATGATCCGGCGCATTGCAAAGGAATGGCATGTACCCGAACGGTTGCTGGTCAAGGAATATGCTCTCAACTGAAATGGTCAGCCCCTCCCCCAAAACTGCCCTTATCACCGGCGCCTCCTCCGGTCTGGGCTTTGAAATCGCGCGGGGGCTGGCTATATCCGGCGTGCGCGTTATTTTGCATGGGCGCGAGCAGGGGAAGTTGGATGTTGCAGTTGCGGCGCTGCGGGATGCGCAGGGTGATGCGCTTGTGGACAGCGTCGTGTTTGACCTTGGCGATGCGCAAGGCGTTGCGGCGGCTGTCGAAGCATTGATCGCACGCCTAGCCCGCGAAGGCGCGCGGCTG
The DNA here is from genome assembly GCF_017312135.1 of Pseudonocardia sp. TMWB2A. Taxonomy (NCBI): domain Bacteria; kingdom Bacillati; phylum Actinomycetota; class Actinomycetes; order Pseudonocardiales; family Pseudonocardiaceae; genus Pseudonocardia; species Pseudonocardia sp. TMWB2A. The sequence goes on along the minus strand of NZ_QKQY01000001.1, from coordinate 2,615,893 downwards.
GATGTTCTGGTCAATAATGCGGGGGTGCGGAACCGTAATCCTTTGGATAAGCTCGACCGGCAGGCGGTGCGCGACTTGCTGGAGATCGACCTTGTGGCGCCGATGGACCTTGTGCGCCTTATTGCACCGAAAATGCCGGATGGCGGACGGATCATCAATATTACCTCGATAGCCGGTCCCATCGCGCGCGCAGGGGATGCGGCTTATACGGCGGCGAAGGGCGGGTTGGATGCGCTCACCCGCGCGCTTGCGGCGGAACTGGGGCCGCGCGGGATTACCGTCAACGCGGTCGCGCCCGGCTTTTTTGCCACCGACGCCAACCGCGCGATGGTGGAGGATGCCGACCTTGCTGCTTATCTGGCGCGCCGCACATCATTGGGGCGCTGGGGCAAGCCGCACGAGATTGCGGGCGTAGTCGCCTTTCTGGCCTCGGACGCGGCTTCTTATATTACCGGCCAGACGATTGCGGTCGATGGCGGCTATCTGTCCCATTTTTGAATCCGGTCGGGCTGTGTTCGGGCCGGAACCCTCGCGACTGTAAAATATGGGTAGGCGCACATCCGGGCAATTGTCGCGGATCGCATGTCGCTTCCCTATCCTTCACCGCATTGTCTTCAAGCCCCGTTTTCCGCAGAAAATCCGCCTTTCCAAGGGGATGCCCCCCTTGTCATATCGACGCAATATGAGCCTGCTTGGAGGCAATGCGCTGTAATCGGCAGCAGAATTGGTGCTTGCCCCGACAATTCAGCCGTGCAAGACATAAGCGGGGTCAAATATTTCGGATAAATAAGCCAAGGAGATAGATATGCGTGCAATTTTGATCGGATCGGCGATGATGCTGGCTCTGACCGCGTGCGGTAAAAAGGATACTGCGGATGGCACCGCTGGCAAGACGGATAGCCCCGCTGCTACCGCTGTCGCCGACCTGACACCGGGCGAATATGAAACCAAGGTGGAAATCACCAAGTTCGAAGCTGCCGGCATGCCCGAAGCGGCGCTCAAGCAGATGAAAGACGCCATGGCTTCCCAGCCGCCGCAGAAAACCTGCGTCACCGAAGCCAATATCGCCCAGATGAAGGAAGAAATGCTGAAGAAGGCGGCCAACGCTCCGGAAGGCTGCACGCTCGACAATCGCAGCTCGGGTAACACGATCGACGCAACCGTGACCTGCACGACACCGGCCAAGGTGACCTCGACTGTCAAGGGAACGCCGACCGACATGGTCATCACCTCCGAAACGGACATGGCTGGTCAAAAGATCAACATGGAAATGACCGCGAAGATGACCCGCATCGGGGATTGCGCGGCATAAGCCTCGCCCGTTCCTAAAGGAAAGAACAGGGCCGGTGGGCGTCTTTTTCCCGATTGCGGGATAAGCCGTTCCACCGGCCCTTTTTTATCGACAATGCACACCCGCAAGCGGGCGGCCTCCCGCACCGCCACAGGAGAATAAGCGATGATCGGTTATGTAACGCTTGGCACCAATGATATTGCCAAGGCCAAGACATTTTACGAAGCCCTGCTCGCGCCGCTGGGTGCCAAACTACTCATGCAGTTCGACAATGGCTTCACCATGTATGGCACCGATTTTGCCAAGCCCGCGCTGGCGATCACGCCGCCCCATGACGGCAAGCCCGCAACGGTCGGCAATGGCGTGATGCCCGCTATTGTTGTCGATACGCGCGCCAAGGTGGATGAGCTCCACTCAATCGCGCTCGCCCAGGGCGGCACGTGCGAAGGCCCTCCCGGGCTGCGCGGCGAAGAAGGCGATCAAGCTTTTTACGGTGCCTATTTCCGGGATCTGGATGGCAATAAGCTTTGCACATTCCACATAGGCCCGGCGCAATAGCAGAAGAAACCCTTTCGCACGGGCCCGTTATGCCGACTGTGCGAAGGGCCTTAAGGGGCGCGGGTGGGCTATCGTCACCCCGGTCCTAAAAGTCGCACGCCATGACGCCGTATCAATAGCTGCCATGCTCGTTGCCCTTGGTCCAATATTCGAAATAGTGGTCAAGGTTGCGCGAGTTGAACACGACATGGCCGCGGTTCAATTCATAGGCCATTGCGGGCGCATCATTGAGCGTGCCCGACCACCAGCGGTCCTGCCTTTTGCCGCGAAAGCTGATGGTGTCGGGGCCGACTTTGAACGCGATGGTCATGCCCCCTGCTCCGTCATTGGCAAGCGATGTCATGGTGCAGGCGGTCGGCTCGCCTTCCCCGAATATGCAGGTCGCGGGTGTGGCTTCCCCAGATGCCGTGGCAGAAAGGGCCGCATCGCGCGGAGCCGCCTTGGTTGCTTTGGCACTGTCGGCGCGGGCCGTTTCGACCGTGCGCCCTTCCTGCGCCGCGCTATTTTCCGCGCCCGCATTTTGCGAACAGCCGATCACCAGCAATATCGTCGCGGCAAAGGGCAAAAGCAGACGGGGCATAGAATATCCTTTCCTTCTACACGAGGGCGCATCCCCGACAGGGGCGTGCAGCGTTGAACGCGGCGCGGGGCCGAGGGGTTCCCCTAGATACGGCTTCCCCTACATAAAAATCGGGAGACGGTCGCCCGTCCCCCGATGCTCTGCGCGGCCCGGCTTGTGCCGGTCAGAAACGATTGGCAAAGCTGTTGGCGATCACCCGCCGTTCCGCCGAGTCTCCGACAATATCGGCCGGACGCTCATAATAGCGGCACACGATAGCGGCAGCATCGGCGGCGCTGGTCGCCCCGCGCAAGCGACTGGCCGCACCGCTTTCGGTCGTCGTCAATTCATGCTGGATGAAGTTTAATTGTTCGGCAAAGGTCGATTGGCGAATATCCTTGCCTGCCCATTTTTTGAAGTCAGCCTGACGCGGGCCTTCCCATTGGGCGAGGCCAAAGCCGGGGCCGCCGCCATATTGGGCCTGCAAGGGCTTCATCCCGCTTTCGCCTTCCAGATTGGCGACAATGCCGATGGCCTGGGCTTTCGACCAGCCCTTGCTCTGGAAAAAGTCGATGGCGGCTTTGACGCGGCCGTCATGGGTGCCGGGGTCGCCGACGCCTGTTGATGGCGATGCGCCGCCGGGGCCGGAGGGCGCTTGCTTGCCCGCCGGAGGACGCAGGAAATAACCGCCATTGCCGGTGACATAGCTGGTCGAGCCATAGCTCACCTGCTGCCCCGCCGATCCTTTATTATTGGAGCCGATGGTCTGCGACGCGCTGGTCGCCATGACCGTATGCGAAATGCCGTTGCTCTGGATGATGCCGACATCGCCCGCTTGCGCCGGACTGCCGCGCGGTACCACGGTCCAGCCCATCGCTTTCAGTTTGGCGTCGAGGCCGCGCACCGTATTATCGTGGAAATTGGCAGGAACCTGACCCGATTCCGCTAGCACCGCCGACACGAAATTGGCGCAGCACACATTGGAGCCGACCCACGCATCCATCGGCAATTTATCTTTGGTGTTGGTTTTCAAATCGCTCGCCCATTGGCCGAGATATTTTTTGGCAACATCGACCGAATGTTGGCCACCGCCATTGGGCGTGCCATAGGTTTCGCCCGGCGTGCCGCCCGGGCCGCCCGGAGACGTGCCGCCTGCCGGTATCGTCACCTTGTCGCCGGGATAGATGAGGTCGGGATTTTTGATCTGAGGATTGGCGGCAATCAGCGCGCTCAACGACACGCCATGCGCCTGCGCGATTTTCCACAGACAATCGCCGCGGACTACCGAATATCCGCCGCCGCCGCCACCGCCGCCATCCAGCGCGCGCTGGTTGATGGCACCTGCATAGTTTGAACCTTGAACGCCTTGAACCTGAACCATGACGACTCTCCCGAATTCATGACCCTTGACGGCAAAATTACGGGATTCGCCAAAGCCTGTCTCTAAGCGATTCGTTTAGATGGCGCGAATTTCGTCGATGGATTCAGGCGGTTCGCGGGTTGGAGGCGCGCGGATGGCCCGCGTCCCCTTCCCCTTTTCCCGGTAGTCCTGAGCGTGTCGAAGGACGGGCATAATGCAGGCGCGATGCTGATGGGCGTCCTTCGACAAGCTCAGGACTAGCGGCTTTTTGAATGGCCGCGTTCATTACGGCAGTGCCTCTATCGCCGCTTTATCACACACCGGTTTGGACGCGGAGGCGGGCAGCTTGGCTTCCCCCTTTTCCGGCACCATGAACGGTGTGCCAATCGCTTTGGCGGCAAAGGCGCCGGGGGCGAGCCCCGCACAGGCGGCTTCCAGCGCGAGCATTTTGGGCGGGGTTTCGCGCGCTTCGCTCGATAGCTGGAACGTCCCCCAATGGATCGGGAGGCCATAGCCCGCGTTCAGCCCTTCAAACACTTTGACCGCATGATGCGGACCGATATGGCTGCCGGTCCACATTTGCCCCGGCCCGAAACGAAATGCGCCGATGGGGATGATCGCAAGCCTTACCGGCCCCCCTGCTGCGGCCGCCGCCTCGCCCGGCCATTTACCGTCGCCATAGCCGGTGTCCCCTGCAAAAAAGACGCTGCCCGAAGGCGTATCGACGGTGAAGCTTGACCATAAGGCGCGGTTCCGGTCCTTGAACCAGCGGCTCCCCCAATGATGGTTGCGCGTGACATGGACGGTGGCCTTCCCCACTTTACGGTTTGCGCCCCAATCCATCGGCAGCGACGGCACGCCGATACCGTTGATGATGCTGTCATTGCCAAGGCTCGTCACAATGGCGGGCTTGTCGCGCGCCCACAATTTTTTGAGCGTAGCCAGATCAAGATGGTCATAATGGTTGTGGCTCACCACCACGAGGTCGATTTTGGGGAGATCTTCGAGCGCAATGCCGGGCGCGGTTACGCGCTTTGGTCCCAATATCCCCCACGGCCCTGCCCGCTCCGACCAGATCGGATCGGTGAGCATCGTAAAGCCCGGCGTTTCGACAAGCACCGTCGCATGGCCAATCCAGGTGGCGCGCATTTCGCCGGGCTTGAGCTTATCAAGCTTGATCGGTGTCGCCGTCGCCACGTTGACATGGTCCGGCCACGGCTGGCGGTCGTCATTGCCGGTAATCCAGCGCAGGATGAAAAAGCTGCGCGGGCGTTTATTATTGCGCCCGACCGGATCATTGACCCATTCGCCCTGCCCTTCATCGGTATTGAAAAAACGCGCGCCATCATAATGGCCGCTCACCGGCCCTTGATAATAGATGCGGTCGAGAAACGGCGGCACAATCACAACAGCAAGCGACAGCGCGACGAGCAGCCACAACAGGGCATAGCCCAGATATTTGAAACCGGTTTTGATGAAAGGCATGAAAGAAACGATCAGTCCTGATGGTGGAACCAGAAATAGGTGAGCATATTGAACATTGTATAAAGCCCGTAAAGGATGAGCGTGACAAGCGGGTGGCGATGTTCAAACGCCATCACGCCCAGCAACACGAAAAATTCCAGCACATAGGTCGCCTGTTGTCCGAAGCGTCCGCGGAGCGGCGCGATAGCCGCTTGCACGACCGGATTGGGGCTTTCGATCATCGCGCGGTGCGCCGCGAAATTGGCGATGCCCATCAGGAAGATGAAAAATAAAGTGAGCGAAAAGGTCATGACGGCTTTGACGGGGCAGAGGAAGAAGGCGGGGCGGACGGGAAGGACGGATCGGACGGCGCAGGCGGTTCGGCGCGCTTACCCGGCGCATCATAGAGGCTGTCGGCCAATCTTGCCACCGCCATGAATTGTTCGATTGTCTGCTTCAAGCGCCGCGCATCTTCGCCCGAATATAAAGAGCCGCTTTCAAATTGCGGTTCGGTGCGGATGGCGATGATCATCCTGCCGTCATGGAATAATGCGCGCACGTGCTGTCCGTGATAATGGCGCTCGACCGCCATCAGCCGTTCGACATAGAGCGGATGGACCAGATATTGCGCCTCGACCGGGTCGCTCGTCCACAAATCGAAATTTTTCTCCAGTTCGGGATGGGTGAAATGCGCTTGCTCAAGCTTGATGCCGAGCGCGCTTATATCATCGACCAGCCCGAAAAATTTGAAGCGGGTGCCGCGCCGTTCGATCAAGGTGGTGCCGCGAAACGGACGACCATAGCCAATCTCGATTATCACCCCGCGAAACACCGTGACAAGTTTACGGTTTTTGCCCGATCCCTGCCACTGCTGCAAATGCGCTTCATACAGCCGCAAGGGAAAGCCGTTCAGCGTCCCCGACCAGAAATCTTCCAAAGACCATTTATCATGCGCGGGAAGGAAAGAGAGCGCGAGCATTAACGGCCAGTCGCGCCCCTGTTCGCCCGTCAGCGCAAAGTCGAGGCCGATTGCGGCAGCAATCGCTTTGTTCATGCGCTCTTTCATCGCATTGACGACGGGGCGACGGATATAGCCCAGCCATGTGCTAATCCCGGCAATGCCGATGCCGATGAGCGGGATCAACTCCATATCCGCACCGGCCAGCGCGAGCGCAATGACCAGCAGCGCAAACGGCACGCCGCAGCCTATGCCGCGCGTCCACATTTTTTTGCGCGTATCGTCGCGCAACTGCTGCTGGCTTTTAAGCCATGCGCCAAGTTCGCCTTGCATCAGCGCATCGACGTCAGGCGCTTCAACCATCTGTTTGAAACCCTTTGTGTGATTTGTTAGGCATAAGCCAACCCAACCTTATGGAGGTGGAATGTCAATGGCTTTGATTGCTCTTATCGTGCTGGTCCTGTTTATCGGCCTCATCCTGTTAGGGGTTTATAACCGGCTCGTCAGCCTGCGCCAGAATGTCAATCAGGGCGAAGCCGATATTGACGCCCAGTTGCGGATGCGCAACGACCTCATCCCCAATCTGGTCGAGACCGTCAAAGGCTATGCCGCGCATGAAAAATCGACGCTGGATGCGGTGATTGCCGCGCGTAACAGCGCCATGACCGCCAATGGCCCGGCAGCCCAAGCCGCCGCCGAAGGGCAATTGTCGGGCGCGCTCAAAAACCTGTTTGCGCTGGCGGAAAATTATCCCGACCTCAAAGCCAATAGCAATTTTCAGGAATTGCAAAAGCAGCTCACTTATACCGAAGAAATGCTCGCCGCCGCGCGCCGTGCCTATAATAGCGTGGTCGCCGATTATAATGGCGCGATCGAACATTTTCCGGCGGTGTTGTTTGCCGGTATGTTGGGCTTCAAACCACGCGCTTTCCACCGGCTGAGCGAGGCCGAAGCCGTAACGATGGGCCAGCCGCCTGCGGTCAAATTCTGATGGTAGCAGCGCGCAAGGCATGGCCTTTTGCGCGGAGGTCCGGGGCGCCTTGTGCATATGCCGCGCTTATAGCGGGTGCCGTCATGGCGGCGGGCGTGCCTGCGTGCGCTACTGCTTCGCCCGCGCCGTCCTCCCCTGCCGAAGCCTGGGTCCATTTTGACCGCGACCATATCAGCGCATCGGGTGCAAGCGGCTTTGCCGACGCCAAGAGCGGGCGCGCCGTCACTATCGACGATCCGGTGCGGGTCGCCTCGGTGTCGAAGCTGGTCGTTGCCTTGGGGGTGATGCGGCTGGTCGAGCAGGGCAAGCTCGGGCTTGATACAGATGTCTCGCACTATCTTGGCTGGACCTTGCGCAATCCCGCCCATCCGGACAGCCGGATTACGCTCGCCATGCTGTTGTCGCACACATCAAGCCTGCAGGATGATGGCGAGGCCTATATCATCCGCTTGGGCGATACGATGGCGGACAAGCTCAGCCTCACCTGCGGCGGCAAAGCCGTGCCGCAGATCGAGCGCATCATCCACCCCAGTAACTTCATTTCCTACCGCATGACCGGAAGTTTTGCGGGCTGCACCGCGCGCAGCCCCGCCATGTGGGACCAATCGGGCAACCTTCCCGGCAGCTATTTCCGCTATGCCAATATCAATTTCGGCCTGGTCGGCACGATCATCGAGCGGGTGACCAAGCAGCGGTTCGACAAGGCGATGGACGCGCTCGTCATCCAGCCGCTCGGCCTCCAAGCCTGTTTCAACTGGGGCGGGCGCTGCACCGGAGCGGATGCGGCGCGCGCGGTCACGCTCACCCGTCCCGATGGCACGGTGGCGCTTGATGACCTTGGCGGCGTGCTTCCCGCTTGCCCTGTCCATGTCAAAGCGGGCGAAGATTGCGATCTTTCGGGCTATGCGCCCGGCATCAATGGCGCACTTTTCTCACCGCAAGGGGGCCTCAGGATTTCGCCGCGCGACCTTGCCAAAATCGGCCAGATGCTCGGCGCGGGCGGGCGGGAAGCACAAGGCCAAGCCTTTCTCACCCCCGCCTCCATCGCACGGATGCGCGCCCCGCGCTGGACCTATGACGGCCAAAATGGTGACACGGAACAGGGCTTTTACTGCGCTTATGGCCTTGCAACACAGATTATGGGAGTCGCCACCCATCCCGCCTGCCGCGACCGCCTCCCCGGCATGGAAGGCCGATGGTATGGCCATGCGGGCGACGCTTATTCGTTAAAATCCGGCCTATGGGTTGAAGCCAAAAGCGGCAAAGGCATGGCCTATTACGCCACCGCCGTCGCCGACGAAACGCCCAGGGATGGGCCGAGCGCGTTTACGCTTGCCGAACAGAGGATGGCGGGGAAGCGGTAGAGACGTGCTTTCGCCCCGCTAGACCCCGCGCGTCCGCCTATCCCGCTTTTCCGCCGGTCGGATCGCCAATCGGCGCTTCGCTATGTTGCGCACAGGTCCAAGCATCTTCGCCCTTGATCCACGTACTTGTGTCGGCAAAGACGAGGTCCATCTGTTCGCCCTTATGGTCAAACCGCATCTCTATATTATAGCCGATAATCGCGACATTTTCCGCCGGGAAGATGACATGCACATCGCGCATCTCGAACGCTTTGAGCGCCGTCTCGCCGCCATCCATCATCTCGCCCATCTTGGCGCCTTTGACAGCCATCACGCCTTGAGGCCCCGCGACTATCGCATCGCTCGCGGTTAATTTCGTAACGATGGCCTGATCTTGATCGACCATGCCTTGAAAATATTGCTTTTCCAGCGCGATGATGTCGTCATCCTTGTTCGACATAAACTCTCTCCTCATTGACCGGTCTCGCCCATGATGTGCCCTCCCTATCAAAGAACAGGCCGCCGCTTGGTTCCGCACGAAGGGATCATATCGCCGCGGCCCTACTGATAAATGCAACCAACCAATATCCGGTGTGGCGGGGCGGTTTCGCTGGTGAGGAGGATGTGACGTTGTTCGGGCGAAGGCGGCGTTGTGCTGCTCTGCGGCGTGTCCGGATAGACCTGCTTCACGCCATAAAAAGCATCGCCCTTGCGTTCATATTGCCCTTCCGTAAGGCCCGCCACCTTGGCGACCGCCGGGCCGTCATATGTGTCAATCAGCGCGAGCATCGCATTGGCAGTAAAGACAATCTCGCGCACCTCAAAGCCCATGACATAGAGCGGCCCTGTTACCGCATATTGCGGATAGCCCGCATCGCTCCCCGCGACCGGCTTCCAGCCGTGCGCGACCACGCCCGTTACCGGATCGCCTATCCCCGACGAAAAGGCCCGGAACACCGCGCGGTCTGCCTTACAGCTAAGCAAAGCTTCAACCGCTTGCGCATAGGCGCCTTGATTGACCCTGCTTTGTCCCTGCGCCGCGACAGGCACGCCCACAAAGGACAGGAGAAGCAAAACAGCGCGCCAGTCATATTTCATTTTGCGGCCTCATTGTCCTGCGTCAGCAAATCTGCGGGCGGAACAATTTCCATATGCGCGTCGATGAAATCCAGTATTTTCTGCCGGTCGCCCGGCGCATCTTTTCTGGCTTGTCGCACGGCATCGAAAAGATGGGTCCACAAAAATATGGGGATGATGATGAGTGTCATCCGCCCGCCTACCCGACCGCTGATGAGGTCAGAGAAAGCAGCAAGGAATCCCGCTAAGCCCAAACCGAAGAATAGAATCTTCAAGCCTGTAAAGCTTAAAGACGCACCGATCCGTCCTTCAATGCGCGTGCCGGAGCCTTCTGCGTGCAGCTTCGCTTTAAATTCGGTGGTGGGCATCCCCTCGCCGCGTTCCACGAACAAAGACATTTCCTGTTCATTGCCATTGCCGAAGATACCATCGGACGGCCGCGCCTTTGCACTCTTGCCGATCAGCGCGAGCATCTTGTGCGCGAGCGCCACCGGCGGCAGGCGCGAATGGAGAAGGAGGCGCTCGCTTTTGCCCATCACCATTTAGTCCACATATAAAGGTGCGGCGCGCGGCGCGTCCGGCGGCCTAATGCGTGGCTCAATGTCAAAACCGCGTGGCGCAATGCAGCATCTCTCCGTTCCGGCGCGCGCGCCTCATTCGACCCGCTCCTTATCAAGGATCTGCACATTCTCATGCGCTACAATCTCCAGATGTGTGTGGATGAAATTCAAAATCTTTGCGCGGTCGCCCGCCGCCTCTTTCTTGCCCTTCCACAATGTACCTAAAAAGGCGGTCAACAATATTATGCCGACAAAAATAAACATGAAGGCACGGAACGGATCACCTTCGCTCAACATAAAGTGCAAACCTAGGCCAAAAGAACTCAAAGCCAAACCGACAGCAAAGATCGTAAAACAGCCGAAACCAAAAGGTGCGCCGATCTTCCCTTCAATGCGCGTGCCAGACCCTTCGGCTTCCAGCCGCGCTTCAAATTCGGTCGTGGGCATCCCTCCACCACGCTTCACAAATAAAGAAATTTCCTGCTCATTGCCATTGCCGATGACGCCCTCGACCGCCTGGGCATTCTCACCCTTGCCGATCAGCGCGAGCATCTTGTGCGCGAGCGCCACCGGCGGCAGGCGCGAATGGAGGAGGAGGGGCTCGCGTTTCGCCATCACCACTTAGTCCACATATAAAGGTTCGGCGCGCGGCGCGTGGAGCAACCTAATGCGTGGCTCGATGTCAAAACTGCGTAGCTCAATTGAGTAACGCCCCGTTCCGGCGTGCGGCTTGTGGTGCTTCCTCTAACTCCAGATGTTTGTGCATGAAGGCGAGGATTTTTTTGCGCTCCTCCGCACCATTCTTTTTCATCGTCCGCAAAATTGTGAAGAATATCAACCACTGGAACAGCGGGACTCCAATGAAGGGCAGGCATATCAGCAGGGGCGCACCGCTCACCAAACCGCCAAGGCCGACAGCCATGAAGATTGCACCGATGCCGAGGAAGATGACTTTGAAAAAGCCCAGCCCGCCTGCGGTTTTGAATTTACCGTCGATCCGCGTGCCCGACCCTTCGGCTTCAAGGTCGGCCTTATATTCAATAGCGGGCGAATTTTTCTTCCGCCGGGCGAACAAGGTCATTTCCTGTTCGCTGCCATTGCCGATCACCCCATCCGCCGCGCGCGCCTTCTTGCCCTCGCCAATCAGCGTCAGCATCTTTTCCGCAAGCGCGATGGGCGGTAGGCGGGAATGGAAGATATAATTATCCTGTTTGGCCATTCCGCCCATCATGCACGAAATTTAATTTGTTTCCAGCAACCCTTCTTCGGCAATCTTCTTTTGCCACACGAGCGGCGCTAATTTGTGGACATTATTGCCTTCTGCGTCCACCGCGACGGTGACGGGGAAGTCGGCGACTTCGAATTCGTAAATCGCTTCCATGCCCAGATCTTCAAAGCCGACGACCTTGCTGCCCTTGATCGCGCGGGCAACCAGATAGGCTGCGCCGCCGACCGCCATCAGATAGGCGGATTTGCCGTCGGCAATCGCTTGGGTCGCGTCGGGGCCGCGTTCGGCCTTGCCGACCATCGCGAGCAAGCCTTGGTCGAGCATCATGCGGGTGAATTTGTCCATGCGCGTCGCGGTGGTGGGACCAGCCGGGCCGACCACTTCTTCGCCCACAGGGTCAACCGGGCCCACATAGTAAATCACGCGGCCTTTGAATTCGACCGGCAATTCCTCGCCCTTGTCGAGCATATCCTTGATGCGTTTATGCGCAGCATCGCGGCCGGTCAGCATCTTGCCGTTCAGAAGCAAGCGGTCGCCTTGTTTCCAGCTTTGCACATCAGCGGGGGTGAGCGTGTCGAGATCGACGCGCTTCGCCGCCTTGTCGGGCGTCCAGTGAATGTCCGGCCATTCATCGAGCTTGGGCGCTTCCAAGAATACCGGACCCGACCCGTCGAGCGTGAAATGGGCGTGGCGGGTGGCGGCGCAATTGGGGATCATCGCAATCGGTTTCGACGCCGCATGGGTCGGCCAATCGAGGATTTTCACGTCCAAAATGGTCGCCAAACCGCCCAGCCCTTGCGCGCCGATGCCAAGCGCATTGACCTTGTCGAACAGTTCGATGCGCAACTCTTCAATCTTGTTCTGGGGCCCGCGCTGTTTCAACTGCGCCATGTCGATGTCCATCATCAGCGATTGTTTGGCGAGCGTCATCGCCTTTTCCGCCGTGCCGCCAATGCCGATGCCGAGCATCCCCGGCGGACACCAGCCCGCGCCCATTTGCGGGACCATTTCGAGCACCCAATCGACGATGCTATCGCTGGGGTTGAGCATCTTGAACTTGGATTTATTTTCCGAGCCGCCCCCCTTGGCCGCAACATCAATATGCACCTTATTGCCCGGCACCAGCTCGACATGCACAACCGAGGGCGTATTGTCGCGCGTGTTGACGCGGCTGAACGCAGGGTCGGCAAGGATCGACGCGCGCAGCTTGTTTTCAGGATGCAAATAAGCCTTGCGCACGCCTTCGTCGATCACCTGCTGGAGCGAGCGCGGGCTATTGAGCCAGCAATCCTGCCCCCATTTGACCATGACGGTGACAATGCCGGTATCCTGACAAATCGGGCGATGCCCTTCCGCGCACATGCGGCTGTTGGTGAGGATTTGCGCCATCGCATCCTTGGCGGCGGGCGATTGTTCGGCCTTATACGCCTCGCCCAGCGCGCGGATATAATCCATCGGGTGGAAATAGCTGATATATTGCAGCGCATCCGCGACGCTTTCGATGAGATCATCTTCCTTGATGATGGTGGGCGTGGTGGCGGCGCTGGCGGTCATAGGGTCATCCTGTGCTGGCAATATATCTTGTGCGGGAATTTCCGGCGGAGTCTTTTTTCCGGGGCGGAAAAATACGGGCCTCCCTTGCACCGCCGTCACGCAATCTGCAAGGGTAGCGGCGCGCTTATCGCGATTGAAATAATCGCTTACATCGGATAAAAATTCCTTGCCGTTAAGGCGCGGCAGCGCATTTGGGCGCACACATGAAAGCGAACAGGCGCGCCAAGGGGACAGAGGGGCATTTATGGCAGAACCGATTTTCAACCGTATGCGGCGTCTGATCGCGTCCAAGACCGAAGACACGCTCGATTGGCTGGAAGCGAGCAACCCTGCCTCGATTTTACGCGGCGCGCTGCGCGATATGGACAAGAGCATCGCGACCCTCGAAAGCGCGCGCGCCGATGAATTCGGCAAACGCACTGCGGCGGAACGGCTGGAAAAAGAACAGAATGAACAGGCACGCAAGATGGGCGACAATGCGCGCTTCGCCTATGAAAAAGGCCGCGAGGATCTCGCCCGCGCCGCGCTCGCCGAGCAACTCGGTCTGGAAGCCGGAGTCAAGGTGCAGCAAGCCTTGCAACACGCCGCGCGCGACAAGATTGCCTTGCTCGACACCCATATTGCTAAGGTTCAGGCCGAACGCGCCGAAATGAAAATCCGGCTGGACAGACTCGAAGCCGACCGCGCCAATGACCGCGCGCATCAGGCAGCAGGCGCTGGCGCGGCCTTGCCGGACAAGGTCGCTGGCACCGTACATCATGCGCGCGAAACCTTTGACCGCGTCACCAGCCTTTCCGGCACCGGCCATCGCGCGCCCGACGTCGCGGCCACGCAGCAGGTGGACGAAATTGTTGGCCTTCAACTGGACGCGGAGTTGGACGCACGCATGGCCGCGCTCGGCAAAGCGCCCGCTGCGAAACCTTCCAAGGCGCGCACGTCCAAAGCCTGACAGCAGCCCATTTCCGTAAAAACTAGCGCGCGGCTACTCGGAAGGCCGGGCCATAATCGCCTGCCCCGCGCGTCCCATCACCAAAGGCATCATCGGAAAAGCCATTACAGGGGATAGCCGCGCGGTTGCACCAATTGGGGCTCTCCCGCTGCCTATTTCTGTTGGCCGTTCCTGTTGGCCGTTCCTGTTATCCGTGCTTAGCTGCGCGTGATTCTAGGCTGTACGGGCGCGTCCCTCGCGTTCCGGCGCCAGAGGCGGTAAGAAATATGAAGGCCAGATGAACAAGAATCGCACAATCCGCCGCAAAAACGCCACTAAATTCCGTTCAACTGACGCCATCGGACAGATGAACCGAATATTGTAACATATTTCGGGCTTCCATATCGGCAAAATGCATACATTTTATAGGAGCGACGTTGGAAGGCGTCGTTTCGATCCAGTTATGTTCATCTGTTCCCCTTCATCTAATCATGAATGATGACATGACATTTGTTCCCCGGATCGACCAAAGGAGATAAAAATGTTGAAATTTATTGCAGTTACTTCTGCAGCAGTGTTGGCCGCAACCCCCGTTCTTGCTCAAACCGCGACCCCGCCCGCCGAGCCTGCCCCTGCAGCGCCCGCACAGGCCGAACCGGCATCGCCTGCCGCACCCGCCCAGGATGCCGCGCAACCGGCACAGGCCGCGCCCGCTGCGGATCAGGTCCAGCAGATTGTGGCCGCCGAATTCCCGACCTACGACACCGACAAGAGCGGTGATCTCAATGAAACGGAATTCCAGACTTGGGTGGTTGCGCTGCGCGACAAGGATCCGGCAGCCGCCGCCAAGCCGCTTGACGATGCTGGCAAGGCCAAGTTCGCGAAGGAAATCTTTGCCAAGGCCGACACCAACAAGGATAAGAAAATCGCGCAAGCCGAAATGGTCGCCTTTTTCTCGGGCGCGGCATAAGCCTCACGCCCCCTGACACGCAAGGTCATCCCGCCCACGCGGTATAGAAGGCCTTAGCACATATAGCGGAAGGCCCGGAAGGACATAGCGTCCTTTCCGGGCCTTTCTCATGCGCGGAGTCGCGGGGAGCCAAACGGCGTGCCTTTTGAACAGCTTGCTTCCCGTCTGCACCAAGGCACGGCAAATATCACGATCCTAGCCTCCAGAATCTTTACCACATCATATCTCTGATTTTCTTGATGAATTACGAAAAGGGAAAAATGTAAAAATTGCCTGATGCGTTTTCCTGTTGCTTTAAAATTAAGATTTTATAAGTATTTAAACGATAGCATTTGTAAACAAATATAATAAACCGAATTTATCGGTCATATTTCGCCGAATGTATCGGATAAATATATGAAACAAATGATTTTAATGCTCGCGCGGGCAGCGGCTTGTTTATTGAGCCTTGCTGTGCTTACTCCCGCACATGCGGATGTAATTTGGGAAGATTATCAAGGCAGTGCGCGCATCACCGGCACCAGCGGACAGGATTTGCCGGGGCCGTCTTATGATAATAGCGCCTCCGGCTCGGGAGAGCGTATCGCCGGATTGCGGGCCGTTTCGGCCAACCCCGCCAATGCGGTGCGCACCGGCACCAGCACGCAGATAAATTATCGCGCTGCCGACAATATTCTTTGCAATCTCGATACCGATCCGGCGGGCACCGGCCCTGCCTGTCAGGCCGATGCGCAAGGCCGTGTCCTTTATGCGGTGCTGAAATTGCCGTTCAGAGGGGATTACACATTCCAGCTTGCGCATGATGACGATATCGACCTCGACCTGTCTTCCACTTATGGTGCGAGTGATTATCGCGGCGCAAGCTATAACATTCCGATAAGTGCGGGGTCACAATATACCACCAATGATTTGAGCTTCGAGCCGTTAACCGGCACAGTCAATGCATCGGCCGACAATGCTTGTGTTCTGCTGCGCCTTTATTGGAACAATGTCGGCAGCACCAACCATTTGCGCCTGCAATGGACGCGCCCCTCCTCGTCCGGTTCGATTTTCGACACGACCGAAATCGTGCCCGCTTCTGCTTTGATGACGCCGGGGACCACGAGCGGCTGTACTGGCGCAGGCGCGCCAGAGTCGAACTGGTCGCTGACGGTCGACAAGGTGATTGCAGCCACCGGCCGCGCCAGCCCCGATGACCAGTTCACTGTGTCGATCCACAGCGGCTCCACCTTGCTTGCGGCGGCCACCACCGGCGGTAGCGGCAGCGGATCCCAAGCCAGCACCGGGGCCACATTCCTGAGCCTTAACAGCCTGTATCGTATCACTGACAACATGGCGGCAGGGAGCCATTATACGCTTCAGGCTTATACATCCTCGATCAGTTGCACGATGGACGGCCAGCCCTTCACGCCCACCTATGTATCGCCCGGCGTGTGGCACATTGCGACACCGCTTATCACCCTTACCGACCAGATTTATCTGTGCGCGATCACCAATACGCGCGCGAGCCGCCAGTTGCAGCTTCGCAAAACATGGGTTGAAGCAGTCCCCGGCCATGCGGTCACCATCCCGCCAACCAGCGGCTTCAGCACCAACACCAGCGCATTTGCGTCGGTCGCCGATACCGCCAATGAAAGCGATAATGGCACGACCATCACCGTGCTGACCGGCACCGGCACGCTCGCGGCGGAAAGCTTTACCAACGGCAATGCGGCGCAATATGGTTCGATGCTTTCGTGCAGCGACGGCACTTTGTCCGGCACCAATGGGCAAAGCGCGAACCAGCTCAGCATCGGCGCGCCCGGCGCAACCATTGTGTGCGTCTATACCAATAGCTACCGCCCGCCGCTCAGCCTCGCCAAAATATCGGTGCCTTATTGGGACCCGGCCAATGGCACCACCGACCCCAAACTCATCCCCGGCGCGCTTGTCGATTATATCATCTCGGTCGCCAGCCCCACCACTTATGCGACCGGCCCCAACAGCGTGATAGTGTTCGACAGCCTGCCCGACGAGGTTGCGCTTTATGTCAATGACATCGGCGCCGCACCGCCGGGGCCGTTGGTTTTCACGACAGGCACTTCGGGGCTGACCTATGATTATGGCGGGCTGACGAGCCTCACCGACGATATAGATTTTTCCGCCGATGATGGCGCAAGCTGGTCCTACATCCCCCACCCCGACGCCGACGGCGTGGACGCCGCCATCACCAACGTCCGCGTCAACCCCAAAGGCAGCATGGCCGCCGGGTCCAACTTCCAGATCAGGATCCGCGCGAAGATTAAGTGAGGCTGGGGGGCTGGAGCGGGCGTTTTTTAGGATGGCTTGGGCGAGGCGTTCTCGCGGAGGCGCGGGGGCGCGGAGATTTTTTTTGGGAGGTTCACGCAGAGGCGCAGAGAGCGCAGAGACAGAGAGTCACACGACGGCGCGGAGACGCTTTGCTGGGTATCAAGGCCAAATTTTACCCCTCCCCGTTCGTGCTGAGTAGGCCGAAGGCCGTATCGAAGCACTCTTGTTTAAAAACACCCTTCGATACGCCTCCTGAAGGAGGCTACTCAGGGCGAACGGGAGAGGAAAAATCTCCGCGCCTCTGCGTGAACCTATTCACTATTACACCCGATGCGGGGCCAAAAGGATAGGTCGCGCAAACCCTCTCTGCGCCTCCCCATTCTCTGCGCCTCTGCGTGAACCCTTCGCGCAGCCTCATCCGCAAGAAACGCCGACCCTCGCTATGCCCTTAACATCCTCGTTAGTGTGGCCCGTCCGCGCGTCCCACAATATCTAGTGTGTGATTTGCCTAAAACAGGGCCACAAAAACCGCGCCGGTAAAAATTTTACCGCTTGGGGCCGTTCATGGCTTGCGCTTTCGGATTGCCTTAGCAGGTCCGCGCGTCGCTGCACTGCAGCATGTTTTTTCCGGCGACGAAGCGACT
Source organism: Pseudonocardia sp. TMWB2A (assembly GCF_017312135.1). Taxonomy (NCBI): domain Bacteria; kingdom Bacillati; phylum Actinomycetota; class Actinomycetes; order Pseudonocardiales; family Pseudonocardiaceae; genus Pseudonocardia; species Pseudonocardia sp. TMWB2A. Next base: position 2,598,119 of record NZ_QKQY01000001.1, on the reverse strand, counting down.
CATATGAGCGACGAACGGTTGATGTAAATCAGCCTTAAGACTCTTGCATGACAAATTGGTTGTGGCACTATGGGTAGTGGGCGGCCTGCGGGGGACACGCAACAGATAGTGCCGGAACGTTTTTGCCGCTTTTCTGCGGCGCGGACAGTTCGGCCTCTATTTGTGCCGGATTCGTTCTTGCGGAGACGGCATAAATATTTCCCCGCCCGGGCCAAGAAAGTGTATGGTCGGGGGCTTCCCCCGATTCGAACACATCAAGAACATGTGAGGGATGGGGACGGACATGGATTTCAGGGAAACAGCAAGCGAAAGCGGTCATGGCAATGACCTGCTGACGGATTTTATTGCGGATCAGGATAGCAAGAATATGGCGAAGTCGGACTTACTCGAAAACCCCAAGGACAAGGTTGAAAGCGCCGGAGCTGCAACGCCTGCCAAGGCTGATGCGCCTGCTGATGCACCCGCTGCTGCACCTGCTGCCGGGACCAAGCCCGCTGCCAAGCTTACCGCCGAAGGTCAGGGGTCGAAGGATGTCTTCAAACCTCGTTTCAATGTCGTGACCGATGCGTCGCGCGATGCGCTCCTCACCGAATTCGGCAAGGAAACGCTGAACGACCGCTATCTCCTCCCCGGCGAATCCTATCAGGATTTGTTCGCGCGCGTGGCGGCTGCCTATTCGGACGATGAAGCCCATGCGCAGCGCGTCTATGACTATATTTCGCGCCTGTGGTTCATGCCCGCGACCCCCGTTTTGTCGAACGGCGGCACCGGACGCGGTCTGCCCATTAGCTGCTATCTGAACTCGGTCGATGATAGTTTGAACGGCATCGTTAATACGTGGAACGAAAATGTCTGGCTCGCCTCGCGCGGCGGCGGCATCGGCACCTATTGGGGCAGCGTGCGCGGCATTGGCGAGCCGGTCGGTTTGAACGGCAAGACCAGCGGCATCATTCCGTTCGTGCGCGTGATGGACAGCTTGACCCTCGCGATCAGCCAAGGCTCGCTGCGTCGTGGCTCGGCGGCCTGCTATCTCGACATCAGCCATCCGGAAATCGAAGAATTTTTGGAAATTCGCAAACCGTCGGGCGACTTCAACCGCAAGGCGCTCAATCTCCATCATGGCGTCCTTATCACCGACGAATTTATGGAAGCGGTGCGCGACAATAAGGAATTTAACCTCAAATCGCCCAAGACCGGCGAAGTGCGCGCGACCGTCAATGCGCGCTCGCTGTTCCAGAAGCTCGTCGAAACCCGGCTTGCGACCGGTGAGCCTTATATCGTTTTCTCCGATCAGGTGAACCGCATGATGCCCAAGCATCACCGCGACTTAGGCCTCAAGGTTTCGACCTCCAACCTGTGCAGCGAAATCACCCTGCCGACGGGCCGCGACCATCTCGGCAATGACCGCACCGCGGTATGCTGCCTCTCCTCGCTCAACCTTGAAACATGGGATGAATGGAATGGCGACAAGCAATTTGTCGAAGATGTGATGCGCTTCCTCGATAATGTCCTTCAGGATTATATCGACCGCGCGCCCGACGAAATGGCCCGCGCCAAATATTCGGCAGAGCGCGAACGCTCGGTGGGCCTTGGGGTCATGGGTTTCCACAGCTTCCTGCAAGCACGCGGCCTCGGCTTTGAAAGCGCGATGGCCAAATCGTGGAACCTCAAAATCTTCAAACATATCCACGCCAAGGTCAACGAAGCCTCGATGCTGCTCGCGCAAGAACGCGGCGCGTGTCCGGACGCCGAAGAAATGGGCGCGATGGAGCGTTTCTCGTGCAAAATGGCGATTGCACCGACCGCGTCTATCTCGATCATCTGCGGCGGCACCTCGGCCTGCATCGAGCCGATCCCGGCCAATATCTATACGCACAAAACCTTGTCGGGCAGCTTTGTCGTCAAGAACCCCTATCTGGAAAAGCTGCTTCAGGATAAATCCAAGGACAGCGCCAATGTGTGGAACTCGATCCTCGAAAAGGGCGGCAGCGTCCAGCACCTCGAATTCCTGACGCCCGAAGAAAAGGATGCGTTCAAGACGAGCTTTGAAATCGACCAGCGCTGGCTGCTCGAACTCGCCGCCGACCGCACGCCCTATATCGACCAGGCGCAATCGTTGAACCTGTTCATCCCGGCGGATGTCGAAAAATGGGATCTGATGATGCTCCACTTCCGCGCATGGGAACTCGGCATCAAGTCGCTTTATTATCTGCGCTCCAAATCGGTCCAGCGCGCAGGCTTTGCCGGCGGCGTCGAAGCGGACAACACGATAGACCCCGCCAAGGTCGAACTCGCGACCGCCGAAAGCACCGACTATGACGAATGTCTGGCGTGTCAGTAATCGGGCGAGTGAGGAAGTCCAAACGTCCTTCTCCCCTTGTGGGAGAAGGAAACGGAGCCTTGTGCTGCAGGCACTAGGCGCAGTTGGATGAGGGGTATGCGAGGCGCAGCCTCGCGCGATTGCAGCAGCAATCGCTTACCCCTCACCCAGCTTCGACTAGCGAGCAAGCTCGCAAGTCTCCTCATCCCTCTCCCACAAGGGGAGAGGAAATTTGGTTCGGAGAAGGTGTGAAACGCGATATGCTTCCTGAAAACGCCATACAGCGCGCACGTAGCCTGCGCCGTATGGCGACGCCTGCCGAACAGCAGCTATGGCGCGCGCTTAAGGAAGCGTTCCCGCTTGTCCGGTTTCGGCGACAGGTGCCGATAGGGCCATATATTGTCGATTTTCTTAGCCATGCCCATCGCTTGATTGTCGAAGTGGACGGCGGACAGCACGCAATACAGCAAGGCTATGACGCCGCCCGCACCCACTTTCTGGAGGATGAGGGCTATTGCGTGCTACGCTTCTGGAACATGGATGTTGCCGATCACTTGGATGGTGTGATTTCAGAAATTGGCGCCAATCTTGTTGTCGATACCGCACCGCACCTTGATGGCCAATATATCGAGGGACGCGCACAATGAGCCCGCGCATCCCCCTTCTTCTCCCCTTGTGGGAGAAGGATACGAAGCCTTGTGCCACAGGCACTAGGCGCAGTTGGATGAGGGGTGTGCGAGGCATGGCCTCGCGCGATTGCAATAGCAATCGCTCACCCCTTACCCAGCATCGACTAACGAGCAAGTTCGCAAATCTCCTCATCCCTCTCCCGCAAGGGCAGAGGGGGGAATATGTTTCCATAGAAATCGTCCACCCATGACCCCCGACACGCTCACCCCGATCATCCTTGCCTTTGCCGCGCTCTGCTTGTGGCAAGTCTATGCGGGTGCGCGTAAAATGTGGCTTGCCAAGCGCGATCCGGGTGCGCCGATGGTGAAACTGTTCGCACGCGCGGGCTTTGTGCAGGCGCTGCTCGGCGCGCTGCTGTTTATCGCCAATATCGCGTTCAACTGGTCCACCTTGAAGGCGGGCTTGCTATGACCGCGCGCGCGCTGTTGCCTGCATTGCCCGCCAAGGGAACCAATCCGCCCCCTGCTGCGCTATATCGCTATAGAGCAAGGGAGATTGTTGATGAGCAGCAGCTATGCGATCATGCTGGTCGTTCTGTTCGTAATTGTGTTCGGGACATTTTTCTTTGTGCTGGTCAATGCGCGCAGTGTCGCGCGGGCCGCACGTCAGGATGCGGATGCGGACAATATCGCGCCGGGCCCCGGGCCACGCGGCGCATCACGATCGGCGATATGGGTGGCGCTCGGCGTCCACTTCGCGGCCTGGGCCGGGATTTTCACCATCTGGATGTGGATGACCGCCGAAACGGAAGCGACGCAGCCTTTCGGGGAAGAGATTGCCAAGGAGGTTGCGGGGCCCGATCAAGCGGATCAGATTACCACCAATCCCAACGCCGCGCCGACAACGCCGCAGCCGACCGAGCGCCCTATGGGACCGGCCACCCCCGTGACCACAGCGCCGCCGGAGCAAGCCGGAACCAGCGACCCCGCCGCGCCGCCGCCTCCGGCCAAATAGCGCATCCGGTAACGGGCGCGGGCCGCTTGGCCTGCCCGCCCGCCCCGCGCGCCGTCCGCCTGTCCGCAGAAAAGGCCCCGGCGCGAACCGGAGCCTCTTTTATACCTGCCTCAAAGGGCGCGCGCTCAGCTATCTTCTTCAAACAGCTCCGCATTGGCGGCGTTGGCGGACAGGCGCACCTGATTGCCTTCGATTTCGGCAATCAGTCCGCCCGACAGCCAGTGATGCTTGCCATCGACACTGTCTTTTTTGGTGAGCTTGATGCGGTCGCCATCACTATGATCGACCGTGCCCAGATGCACGCCATCGGCGCCGATTACTTCCATATCGGGTTGGATTTTGCTAAGATCAGCCATGATTTTTCTCCTTGTTCCAAGGCCGGAAAAAACGTCCGGTCACAAGGTATAACGCGGCAAACGCACAAGATTTCCCCCGCGCGCCGCTCATTTGGTCACAGACGTTGCACCGCTCGCAGCGCCATTTCTTTTTCTGCTCCCGTCGCCGCCACCGGCACGCGCTCATTCACTGGAAGGTAAAGCCCATGTCTCTCACCGAAGCCCGCAAAACCTATAAGCCGTTCGAATATCCGTGGGCTTATGATTTCTGGAAGCGCCAGCAACAGATCCACTGGATGCCCGAAGAAGTGCCCTTGGGCGAAGATTGCCGCGATTGGGCGCAAAAGCTCACCGATCATGAGCGCAATTTGCTCACGCAAATCTTCCGCTTTTTCACGCAGGCCGATGTCGAGGTGCAGGATTGCTACCATGAAAAATATGGCCGCGTGTTCAAGCCGACCGAAGTCAAGATGATGCTCGCGGCCTTTTCCAACATGGAAACCGTGCATATCGCGGCCTATTCGCACCTCCTTGACACCATCGGTATGCCCGAAAGCGAATATGGCATGTTCCTTCAATATAAGGAAATGAAGGACAAGCATGATTATCTCGCGACCTTCGGCGTCGATACCGACGAAGACATTGCGCGCACGCTCGCCATGTTCGGCGGCTTTACCGAAGGGCTGCAACTGTTCGCCTCCTTCGCCATGCTGATGAACTTCCCGCGCTTCAACAAGATGAAGGGCATGGGGCAGATTGTGAGCTGGTCGGTGCGCGACGAAAGCCTCCATTGCGAAGGCATCACCAAGCTGTTCCACGCTTTCTGCGCCGAACGCGATTGCCTGACCCCCGCGGTCAAGGACGACATTATTGATTGCTGCCAGAAAACCGTGCGGCTCGAAGATGCGTTCATCGACCTGGCGTTCGAACAAGGCCCGGTCCCCGGCATGACGCCCAAGGAAATCAAAAAATATATCCGCTACATCGCCGATTGGCGCTTGGGGCAGCTAGGCTTCCAGCCGATCTACATGATCGACGAACACCCGCTACCGTGGTTAGCGCCGCTGCTCAACGGCGTAGAACATGCCAACTTCTTCGAAACCCGCGCGACCGAATATAGCAAGGCCGCAACGCGCGGCGATTGGAACCAGGTGTGGGATAGCTTTGATAACCGCAAGCAGGCGAAGGCGAGTTTGGTTGATGGCTTGCTGGGCGCCGACACTGCGGCCGACGGCGAAGCGGACATGTTCGAGAAGGCGGGGGTTTGAGTGAAAGGAAATCAGAATCGCCCAGATCTATATATTGGTTTAGTTTGCGCTGCCGGCACGGATCTTTCTGAGGTAAAAAGGCAAATTAAAGCTCAATTAGCAGTGGTCAATTACAAGCATAAAGAAATAAAAGTAAGCGTTAGAATTGCTGAAGCTGTCAAGCTTTCTCCACCTGAAGATGCATACACTAGAATTATCGAATTAATGGGCGCTGGGGACGAAATCAGAAAAGCATCTGATGACGGAAGTGGTGTAGCATCTTTAATTGTAACAGCAATTCGCGCAGAGCGAGAAAATCATGACTTCCCAAACTCTACAGCATTTGTAATAGATTCGTTGAAGAATCCAAAAGAAGTAGAAGTTCTTGATCAAATATATTCAAAAAATTATTATACAGTCGCAGTTTATAGCCCTCTTCAATTGAGAAAAGATAATTTATCTAATCAAATATGTCAAAGTCGTCATGAGCCGATGGAGGACAATCATAGGGAACAAGCAAAAGACATTATCAAACGCGACGAAAAAGGGATTGGCGATAAGGGCCAAAGCGTACGTGATACATTCCCATTGGCAGATTTCTTTATAGACACACAAATGGACATCGCGGGACAAATAAAAAGATTTATTGAGCTAGTTTTTTCAGAGTCCTTCATTACACCAACAAATGATGAATATATGATGTTTGTTGCTAAAGCTACGGCGATGAGGTCGTGTGATCTATCTCGGCAAGTTGGGGCAGTTATCGCAGAGAAATCGGGATCAATAGTGGCTACAGGATGCAATGAGGTTCCTGCCCCTAGAGGAGGATTTTTCTTCGAAGGCAGAGATGATACGATTGAAGACAATCGTGATAAAGTAGAACAACATGATCCAAATTTTCATGAAATAAAGCGATCAATAAGCGAACTTATAGACGTGATGAAAAGTGCCGGATTTATTGATAAATCCAAAGAATCATCTACATTAGCGGAACAGTTACTTCATGGAGAGCATAAAGAGCTTACATCTGAGGCTAGAATACGAAACTTGATCGAGTTTGGTCGTGTGGTGCATGCAGAAATGCACGCGATTACACAGGCGGCAAATCTGGGAAGGTCTGTAAAAGATGGAGTTTTATATTGCACCACCTATCCGTGTCACATTTGTGCGCGTCATATCATTGCAGCCGGCATCAAGGAAGTGGTGTATATCGAGCCATATCCCAAGAGCCTTACAGCAAACCTTTACCATCGAGAAATAATTTCCGAGCTAGATGGCGCTAACGCGATTGCCGATGACGAACCGAGAGTGCTATTTAAAGCCTTCAGAGGGATTTCACCCGTTCTTTATCAGAGAGTCTTTAATTACCGAAGGCGCAAAGATAGCTACGGGGCAATAGCTCAGTGGAAACCTGAGGAAGCAACCCCAATTGGCGCAGCATTTGGTGTCGCCAGAAAAGATTTTGAACTGGTCGTCGCAAATGGGCTTGAGATTGCGATTAATAGGATTCATAGTCCGACATCAGAACGTGATGGGGACCCACAAAATGTCACAAAAAGCGCTTAGCGATCAGATTAAGCAGGATAGAGAAGCTTTTTCTAAGTTAGATGAACGTCAAATCGCAGCGCTCCAAAAGGAATTGAATCTGGCTGTGCTTCGGGCCCAAATTCATCATGTCTCAAAAAATAATCGCCTTATTATAAATTATTGAACTTTCTAATGCCGTTGCATACTTCATCGCCATTCTGCTTTCGCAGCGGTTGCAATGCTTTTCACACCCTTCAACCTAAATAAACCGTTACCATGTCGATTGTATATGTGTTGGCCAAAAAATGAGGGTATATCCGCTCACAGCCATTTTGAAGGGAACCCAATGTTGCCCGTTAGGGAACATTCCAACCCATGAACGCCATCGAATTTTGCGCCGGAGCAGGCGGGCAAGCACTCGGCTTGGAGCAAGCCGGGTTTGGCCATGCGGCGCTGGTTGAAATTGATGCCGATTGTGCGGCGACTTTGCGGCTGAACCGGCCGCTATGGGATGTGCGCTGTGCGGATATGAATGATTTTGACGGGCGACCGTTCAAAGGTGCCGACCTGTTTGCAGGCGGCCTGCCCTGCCCGCCCTTTTCCATCGCGGGTAAGCAATTGGGGGAGCGCGACGAGCGCAACCTGTTTCCGGCAGCGATCCGCCTGATTGACGAAATCCGCCCGCGCGCGATTATGATTGAAAATGTGCGCGGGTTCCTTTCCGCCGTGTTTGAAGATTATCGCAACGGCCTCAAAAGCCAGTTGGAAAAGCTCGGCTATCGCGTCGATTGGCGGCTGTTGAACGCCTCCGATTTCGGCGTGCCGCAACTACGCCCGCGCGTGGTGATTGTGGCGATCCGCAAAAATCTTGCCGATGGTTTCGATTGGCCGACCGCCCACCCGCATAATCCGCCGACCGTTGGCGAAACTTTGCGCGATTTGATGGCCGCCAATGGCTGGCGCGGCACCAAAAACTGGGTCGCAGGTGCCGATGAAATCGCGCCCACCATTGTCGGTGGCTCCAAAAAACATGGCGGTCCCGATCTTGGCCCCACCCGCGCGCGCCGCGCTTGGGCGACGCTTGGCGTCGAAGGCAAAAGCCTGGCGGATGCGGCTCCCGAACGCGACTTTGTCGGTGTGCCCCGTCTCACCGTGCGGATGGTGGCGCGTATCCAAGGCTTTCCCGACGCATGGCAATTTCACGGGCGCAAGACGGCCGCTTACCGTCAGGTCGGCAATGCGTTCCCGCCGCCCGTCGCGCGCGTCGTCGCGGACAATATCCGCACCGCGCTCGGGCAGCGCATTATGGTTCCTGTCCGGTCGGTCGCATGAACCTGTTCGGCGACGACAGCCGCCGACCGCTTGACGCTTCCCATGCCGATTATGCCGATTTAGCGCGACTGGAAACCGATCTGTTACTTGCGGTTGGCGGCAAGGAACGGTTTGAAGAAAAGCTGCGCTCCTTCTTCCGTTCGGCCATTGACGAGGTGATCGACACCGCACGGACCGGTCGCTATTTCCTGTCCGATCTGGAAAAGACGGAAAAAACCTATCTCGGCACCAAATTCGAGATTTTACTGCGTGACTGGTTGCAAGTGCCACGCGGGGTGCTTCTCGATCTCTTGATCGGCGGTCAGGAGGTCGATGTGAAGTCTACCACCGGCGGCCGGTCTGGCTGGATGATCCCGCCCGAAGCCATCAATCAAGTCTGCATATTGCTGCGTATCAATGAAGAGGCTTCCACCTGCGCCGTCGGCCTCGTCCGGACACGCCCTGACTATCTTACGGCGGGGCAAAATCGCGATGCTAAAAAGTCGATTTCAGCGGCAGGCCGCGCGCATATATGGTGGCTGGTTCAAGATTTTGCCTACACGCCGAATTTCTGGAATCTCGTCGATGAAAATCTGCGCCGAGCTATCACGAGCCACCGCGGCGGCACGCAGCGCCTCGCGGCACTCTTTGAAAACCGTCTGGAGACCCCCGTCTCGCGCGTCCTTATCGCCAGCATTGCCGCGCAAGATGATTTCATGAAACGGGTCCGCCGCAACGGGGGAGCGCGCGATATTTTGGCTCCCAAAGGGATTGCTATCCTCTATTCGGAAACGGACCGCGCATTGATGGAACAGCTTGGCCTGCGTTTCGGCTATAGGGAATTTTTGTCCTATAAAGCCAAAAATGCGCAGGAAGCATCCCTTTTGAAGGCAGCAGGCCATATAGACTAATCCCTTTCCTACACATTCCGATATCCTTCACGCTGCCTGCCTCACATTTATGAGGAGGTAAGGTTATGGCTGATAATGCGGTATATCGCGGGGCGGCTGCGCGGGTTCGGAGCGGGCGTAGAGAGGCTGGCGTAGGTTCGGGGAGTGATCTGACAGAAAAATTTGACCGTCGGGCGGAAGAGTTGAAGGCGCATCACCGTGCGGCTTTGGCAAGGGAGGCTGCAGGTTGGGAGGGTCGTTCTCCTGCTGTGTCGTCGGACGCGCCTTTGCAAGACGCGCATATGGTTTTGCAAGGCTCGCCAGATTATGGGCCGTCCGCAGCGACCAATCCCCGACTTTCCGACCAAGCGCGCGCCGATCATGGGACGCTTGATCCGGACGGCACCCCCGCATCCACCCACCCGCATCCCAATTCCGATAGCCAAGCCTCATCCGCCTTCGACGATTATGAACCCGTCACCCTCTCCCGTATGCGGCCGGGTGGCTGGACGGCGGAGCGGCAGCGTAAATTTCTGGTGACGCTTGCCGAAACCGGGTCGGTGTCGGAAGCGTCCATCATGTCGGGGGTTTCGGCGCGATCGGCTTATCGTTTGCGCCAGCGCCCCCATGCGACCGCCTTTGCCGACGCTTGGGACCATGCGCTTAAGCTAGCGAGCTTACGGCTGGTGACCTTGGCATTCGAGCGCGCGACGACCGGCACGGTGCGTGAAATATGGCGCGAAGGGCGGCTGGTCGGGACGACGCGCGCGCCGTCCGAAAAGCTGCTGATGTTCCTCATCCGCCACTTGATGCCCGCGCCGCGCGCCGCGCAAAGCCCCGAAGCGTTTCAGGCGGAAATCGAAGCGGCGCGCACAGGCTTTCCGTGCACTTTGGATGCGCTGCGCGATGATGATGTGGAGATTGTCCCGATCCAAAGCCGCGACTTCTTCCCGCCCTGCCCCGGCGACCCGCGCGATGATTGGTAAAGGGCGGGTGGTGAGTCAGGCGATGATGTGCGATGGTGTGACTCTATGTGACTTTAAGGAAAATTTCGCGCTATCCACCTTGCTTTCAGGTCGGCACAAACCCTTGGCCCCCTCACCCTTTCTTAACCCTGCGCGCGACATGATGGCGCGCATGGGCAATGATATTTCTTATCTCAAGATCGGGCTTTTGGCAGGCGGGGTGTTTGCCGGGATGTTGGGGGCGTTGCGGGTGCAGGATCATCGCGCAGCGCAATGGGATGCGGTGCAGGCGCCTCCCGCGATGCGGCTGGTTGCGGCAGAGGCGGCGCCTCAGCCTGACATGGCGGTGGCGCCGGTCGCGATTACGCCGGAACCCGTCCACACGCCCGTGCCGGAAGCGGTGGATCCGGATATTCCCTCTCCCAGAGAAGCCCGAATTGCATCGCGCGAACAATATCGCGAGGAGACGGTCAACGCGCTGTCCGGCAATTCCGGCGTTTATTTCCGCAAATGCGACGATGTGCGCGCGGCGGGTTTGGCTCCACTCTATCGCGGCGACCCGGGCTATCGCGAGGGATTGGATCGCGATAATGACGGCATTGCTTGCGAACCGTATCGCGGACGCCGCCGTTAGGGGGCGGCGTCAGGGTAAGGCGTTGGGTCGGGAGCGTCAGGGCAGAGCCGTCACGCGCTTAGCGCAAAACCCCTTTGCGCCGCTGGGTCAGCGTATAAGCGAGCAGCCCGATGGCGATGATCCACACCGGCACCATGATATATTGGGTGGCGGCGGGAACCGGTGGCGGCATGGGGTGGCTGAACTGGTAGAGGCTGGTTCCGGCCAGTCCCACAAGCGAGACAATTGCGGCGGTGACGGCATGGCGGTTGCGCATCAGGATGAGCAAGGAGGTCGCCATCGCGCCCCATACGCCCAAGGCCCAAGCCGCTTCCGACCATATCGGAAAACTGTCAAAATAAGCGATTTGTGCGGGTGTCAGTCCTTCCATCGCAGCCGGATTACGCGTTTGCGCCATCACATAGTTGAACGCGCCAAGGCAGTTCCACAGCAACGACAAAACCCCTGCCATCCATATATGGCCGGGCGTTTTACGCTCTTCAATCGGGTGCATTTTCCCCTCCCCCATTGTTGTGCCGCCAATGTTACGCCCTTTACGCACGCTCGGCAATATGCGCCTGTTTTGAAGCGCCTGCGCCCGACCAGCCGCGCTCTATCCGCGACGGGGTTTCCCCGCAAATATCAACAGGGGTTGAGGAGGTGTCGCGCTTTCGTCATAAAGATGCCGATGTTCAAATATGTTACCGAAGCGGCTACGCGCCGCGCCGCCGTTTCCGCTCCGGCTATCGCGCCCCGTCCGGCCCGTCGCCCGAACCTCTGGCTCATAGTGCCGCTCGCCGGTGTCATGATGGTCGCAGGGTGCAGCACGCCCAAGCCCGAACCCAAGCCGCAGCCGCCTTCGACGCGGCCCGTTCCGCCGCCTCCGCCGCCCGCAACGCCGCCGCCTGCGTCGAGCAATTGGGAGGATTGGCCCTATACGCCGGGCGGGTGGAGCTATCGCGCCGAGGGCCAAGGGTCGGTTGCGCTGTTCGGCATGGGGCCCCAAGCGCCGCAGTTCAGCATCCGTTGTGACAAGGCTGCGCGGCGTATCCAGCTTGCCCGCCCCGGCTTTCTGGAGCCCGGTAAGAGCGCCAATATGGTGATCCGCGCGACCACCGGATCGGCGCAATATCCGCTCGCTAATGCGGGGGGCCAGCCTGCGCAGGTCGCGGCCACTTTGTCGCCGCTCGATCCGATTCTCGACAAGATTGCGTTCAGCCGCGGGCGTTTTGTCGTCGAGGTTGCGGGCGCACCGACTCCGCTCGTTATCCCGACCTGGCCCGAATTTGCGCGCGTCGTGGAAGATTGCCGCTAATGACAGGCCGGGGCCGGGGTAGAAAGCCAGCCAAGGCCGCCTCACGCCAAAAGCGCGCGGCCTCCCCGGAGGTGGAAGTGCCGGAGGTGGACACCCCTCCCGCGCCGGACGAAAGCACCGCTGAACCGCTCCCCGAACAACCGCCCGACCCTGCACCCGACCCTACGTCCAAACCCGTCAGCAAAGCAGCAGCCAAAGCCCGCGCCGCGGGAAAGGCGATACCCGAACCCGGCGAAGGGCCGCTCGATGAACCCGGCACGTCGATCATTGCGCCCGCGACCAAAGCGCCCGAACCGCATGACCCGCCATTGGTCGACAAGCCCGACCGTCCCGGCCCTTCCAAGCGCGACGCATATGAAATTGGCGGCAAAGCGGTGCAGCCGGGCTATGAAGCCACAGTCAATATCCACATCGCCAACCTGTCAACCGCGGTGCCGGTCTCGCTCCCGATCCGTGTTGTGCATGGCCGCGATGATGGCCCGACCCTGTTCGTGAGCGCGGCGGTGCATGGCGACGAAATTGTCGGTGTCGAAATTATCCGCCGCCTGCTGCGCCGCGTCACCGGCCACCGCATCAACGGCACCTTATTGCTGGTGCCGGTGGTCAATGTGTTCGGCTTTGTCACGCATGACCGCTATCTGCCCGACCGGCGCGATCTTAATCGCAGCTTCCCGGGGAGCGCCAACGGCTCGCTCGCCGCCCAACTGGCCAATGCGTTCCGCACCGAAGTGGTGATGCGCAGCGATTTCGGCATCGACCTCCACAGCGCCGCCGTCCATCGCTCCAACTATCCGCAAATCCGCGTGTCGGCAGACAGCGAGAAGGCCGCCGAAATGGCGCTGGCTTTCAGCCCGCCCGCGATCATCACCGCGCCTTTACGCGAAGGCTCGATGCGCGAATTTGCGCGCGCGGACGGGGTGGAAATGCTGCTTTATGAAGCAGGCGAGGCGCTGCGCTTTGACGAATTTGCAATCCGTATCGGGGTGCGCGGCATTTTGCGCGTGATGGCGCAAATGGGGATGATTGACCGACCGCCCGAAGCCGAAGAATTCCAACCCGTCCTGTCGCACAAGACAAGCTGGTTGCGATCGCCCAAAGGCGGGATTTTCGTCGCCGCGCCCCATGCCGGCGCGCTGGTCGAAGAAGGCGATGTGATCGGCACGGTCAGCAATCCGTTCGGCGACGATGCGGTCGAACTCCACGCGCCGTTCAGCGGCATGATTATTGGCGAAGCGATGCTCCCCGTAGTCAATCGCGGCGATGCGCTGTTCCACATCGCCCAACTCGACCATTTCGGCACCGCCGCCGACCGGCTGAAAACCATCACCGATGCAATCAGCGCCGACCCGCTATTGGACGAGGATGAGTTGATTTGAGGGTTATGCGCTGCCGCCGCTCATGTTGCGGTTCAAGGCCCTTCCACCACTATGAAATGCCAAGGTGGCGACAGCGGAGCTCCGTGGTTTGCACTCTCAATTGCTTGGGGCACAATGAGCCGATGTGGAGAGTATTGGGTTAACGGGACCGATAGCTACGCATATTACACCAGCTTTGATGCTGCATACGCGAAAAACTATCGGCTTTCTTATTAGGAGTTGAAAGGTGAGAATGCTCTATATTGCGGCTTTGTTTTGCACAGGGTGTTCCGGTGGCCCCATCGATCAAACTACCGCCAGCGCGTCGGGCATGGAGGCAGTCAGCATGGAATTTTACAAGCGCCGAATTGCGGAAAAGAACGAGGTTATAACGCCTCCTGTTTTGTTGCGATTGTCGGGTAAATTGGTGGAAAAGAATAATTGCTTGGTTGTTTCCAACGATGAAGGGGACCACGCATTAGTCTTTGAGGAAGGGAAGGCGACCTTTGATCCAGTCAGAAAAGCTCTGTCGGTGGGCTCTACTATGATCTTACTCGACGAGCCTATCTCTGTCGGCGGCCCATTTAATCAGCCTTCTGAAGACTTGGATGTCGCCAGCATAAAATCTCGATGTGATGTAAAGGCTGTTTGGCTAGTGACGGGGACAGATGTCCGGTCTGCTCCCTGAATGTTATTTGGTATGAATGATTTGTAGGACTGTCATTTTCGTGATGGCTTGTTGCTGGGGTATCTCGAACAGGCAGACGACGTTCCTGATATTTCCCTGTCACTAGATCCGTTTTCTGTTTGGGCGCTCCGCTTCCGCGAGCCACTCAAATGCCGATAAAAGCGGCTTATTGTTGAGTTGGATAAACCAATTGCTTCCGTCAGAGAATGCAAGCCGATGCCACGACACGCAAGGCCACGGCTAACGTCTAAAAAACCTTACGCCTCAATCAATCTCGTTGCGGACTTTCGATTTTTTGCGGGTTTTCTGGTCTTCGGCCATGAAGTCGATAATCATGCCCGCAATATCCTTGCCGGTCGCTTTTTCGATGCCTTCGAGACCGGGCGAGCTATTCACTTCCATGATGACCGGCCCGTGATTGGAGCGCAGCATATCGACACCCGCAACCTTAAGCCCCAAGGCCCGCGCCGCGCGCACGGCGGTCGAGCGTTCTTCGGGCGTGATGCGAATCGCCTTGGCGGTGCCGCCGCGATGGAGGTTTGAACGGAAATCGCCTTTCGCGCCTTGCCGCTTCATCGCCGCGACAACCTTGTTGCCGATGACAAAGGCGCGGATGTCGCTGCCTTTTGATTCCTTGATATATTCCTGCACAAGAATTTCGACATTGGCCCCGCGAAACGCTTCGATCACGGATTTTGCCGATTGTTCGGTTTCGCCAAGGACCACACCAATGCCTTGCGTGCCTTCGAGCAGCTTGATGACCGCAGGCGCACCGCCGACAAGGCCAAGCACATGGTCGGTCTGCCGCGCGTCATGGGCAAAGGCGGTGACGGGCAGGCCCAGCCCCTTATGCGCCAGAATCTGCATCGAACGCAGCTTGTCGCGCGCGCGGGTAATCGCTTCGCTCGCGTTCAAACTATAGGTGCCCATGACTTCAAATTGACGCACAACGGCGGCACCATAGAAAGTAACGGAAGCGCCGATGCGCGGAATCACCGCGTCAAAGCCTTCGACCAACTGGTCCTTATAATAAGCGGCAGGATCCTGCGCGCTGATCGACATCGTCACCTGCAAAGTGTCGAGGTGGAAAATATGATGCCCCCGCTCGTTGGCGGCTTCGATCAGCCGCCGGTGCGAATAGAGGTTAGGGTTGCGGCAAAGAAGCGCGATTTTCATAGGCATATATTTTCATCGAAAGAGTTACATCCGCGCATAACGCACGACACCGGCTAATTATCCGGCGCTCCGTGCTGATATTTGCGCGCGACGTTTACAATAAAATGACGTTTGAGTGCTGTGCGTCCGACAAGCATGGGAAAAGCCATCGGCGTACGGTCGGTCAAGCTTAGCTGAACCGGAACCGAAATGCCAGCAAGTCTGATCCGAACGTCGATAATATAGCGTATTTCTTCAACGCCGTTGGAGCTGGTCACACAGCGTTGTTCGACCAGCGGCGCACTGCACCAGATATGTTCGGCTTCGGGGCCAGTTTCGGACCGGAACCGCACGCGCGCCTCGCCATTTTCGCTATAAGGTTCAATGTCGGTCGCATGAAGCGCCGAGGTGCGCGCGCCGGTGTCGATTTTGGCGCGGATGCCGATAAGGCCCAAGGCTTCGACATCGACCAGTTCGGCCCAACCCAATTCGATTCGCGGGCGCACCTTGCGCGGAGGCACGGGGGCTGCGGGGGTTTCTTGGACGCTATCTTTGGCGCTATCGTCGGCCATGCGTAATCCTTATCCGCAAGCGCTGGTTAGCGCACGGCCTTTTGACCGACGGATTTCTCCGCAGCTTCTTTCAATCGCACCATCTGTTCGGTCATTACCTTATCGACCGCAGGAGCAACATTTTTGAGCGGGATGCGGCTATATCCGCCGACGATATAATCCATCCTGAGCTTGCTGCTATTGGTGGGGCCGGGGGTTAGCGTGAAGCTCAGCGTGCCGGTCACCGCTTCGGACTGTAACGGCCCCAGCGCGCCCGACAGGCGCAACAGCTTACCACTATCGGCATAAAGCACGCGCGCATGTTCGACCGTGTTGGCGCGATATTTGACCTCTTCTTCATGGTCATCTATACTGCCGGGCGTTACCAGTCTTTCGCAGAAACAGCCGCCCGCAACCGGATTAAGCGAGAAATTGGCGGCATCGCCCGACCAGCTATGCTCCGCGCTCCACCACAGTTCAGGCTGCACCAGCATCGCCCAGAGCGCATCGGGCGGGACGGCGATGTCGTAATCTGCGGTCACCGCAAAACCGCTATCGGTGGCGTCGACCACCTTGGCGGCAGCAGGCGCGGCGAGGCCAGCAAGTGCGAGCAAAGCCGCAGCCTGTAAAATAGAGCAGCGCATCGGATATGGCTCCCGATGCCCGCGCATCACGCTTTCAGTATCGCTTCGATCGCGTCATTGACCGCGTCGATCTTGGCCATGCCATCGACACGGGTCACAAGACCGCGCGCGTCATAAATGGGGAGAATCGGGGCCGTCTTGGCGCGATATTCGGCCATGCGCGTGCGCACCGTTTCTTCATTATCATCGGCGCGACGCTTGAATTCGGTCGAACCGCAATGATCGCAGACCCCCTCTACCTTGGGGAGTTTGTAGCGGTCATGATAGCCTTCACCGCACTTTGCACAAGTGAAGCGGCCGGTGATACGGTCGACCAGCGCGTCTTCGTCGACCTCCAGTTCGATCACATGGTCAAGCTTGCGACTGCGCGCGGCGAGGATTTCGTCGAGCGATTCGGCTTGCGCTGCGGTGCGCGGATAGCCGTCAAAAATCACACTGGTGTCCGCGTTCAAGCTATCCAGCTTGTCGCCAATCAGGCCGGAGACAATTTCGTCCGACACAAGGCCGCCCGACTTCATCACCGCTTCGGCCTGTTTGCCGATTTCGGATTGCGCCTTGACCGCTGCGCGCAACATGTCGCCGGTCGAAAGCTGGACCATACCATATTCATCGACAAGGCGGGACGCTTGTGTGCCTTTGCCGGCTCCCGGAGGCCCAAGCAAGATGATGTTCATGGCCATGCGCGTCTCTCCCCGCAATTTGTAAATGGTCAACCGTTCCGGTGCTTAGCGCCGACGCGGCCCGCCTTTCAACTTAGACTTTTTGATAAGGTCGGCATATTGGTGCGCGAGCAAATGGCTCTGGATCTGCGTCACCGTGTCGATCGTCACATTGACAACGATGAGGAGGCTCGTGCCGCCCACATAGAAGGGGATGCCCGCCCGCGCGATGAAATATTCCGGCACCAGACAGATGAGCGTCAAATAAGCCGCGCCGATCACGGTGATGCGCGTCAGCACATAGTCGAGATAGGTGGCGGTATTTTTGCCCGGACGGATGCCCGGAACGAAGCCGCCCTGTTTCTTCAGGTTATCTGCCGTTTCTTCGGGGTTGAACACCACCGACACATAGAAGAAACAGAAGAAGATAATGCCCACGCCGTAGAGCGCCATATAGAGCGGCGAACCATGTTGCAGCCAGGTGTTGAGCTGGATGATGAAATCGCCCCATGCGCTTTCGCCCGCCGCACGCTGGCCCGCAAGCTGCGTGATCGTGAGCGGCATGAGCAGCAGCGACGATGCAAAGATAGGCGGAATGACATTTGCAGTGTTGACCTTCAGCGGCAAGTGGCTGCGGTCGGCCTGCATCACGCCCTGCTTGGTCTGGCGCTTGGGATATTGGACGAGGATACGGCGCTGCGCCATTTCCATAAAACAGATGAACAGGACGAGCGCGAACAGGCCGATGGCGATGATGGCGATGGTAAGGCCGCTCATCTGGCCGGTGCGGCCCTGTTCGAACAATTGCGCCAAGTGGCGTGGGCTTTGTGCAACGATACCGGCCATAATGATGAGCGAGATGCCGTTACCGATGCCGCGGCTGGTGATCTGCTCACCGATCCACATCAGGAACAAGGTGCCGCCAACAAGGCTGATAACCGCGCCGATGCGGAACATCATGCCGGGGTCAACCACCGCGCTGACGCCCGACGACAGCGATTGGGCTTCAAGGCCCGCTGCCATCGCATAGCCTTGCACAATCGCCAGCGCGACCGCGCCATAACGCGTATATTGGTTCAATTTCTTGCGCCCGCTTTCGCCCTCTTTCTTGATAGCAGCGAGCGTCGGCGACAAGGCCGATGCCATTTGTACGACGATGGACGCGGTGATGTACGGCATGACGCCCAGCGCAATCAAACTCATACGTTCCAGCGAGCCGCCGGAGAAGGTGTTGAAAATATCCAACACGCCGCCCTGCGCTTGCGACTGGTAGAGTTCGGCCATCAAGGTCGGGTCAACACCGGGGAGCGGGATGAAGCTCAGCAAGCGGAACACGATCAGCGCACCGATGGTGAACCAGATACGCTTTTTAAGCTCGGTCGCCTGACCGATTTTGGTCAGATCCAGATTGGCTCCGATTTTATCCGCGCGCGTTGCCATGTGTCGTCTCAATTCCTCATATGCGAGCGGGCGGCATGAAAAGCCCCCACTGCTTTCAAACGGCCCTATCGCGGAATGTCGCGCAAGGGAATGCCCGTTTTATCAAATTTTCCAAAGTTCGGCGCACCCCCGCGCTACCCTTCGGCGTTGTAAATGAGAAACCCCGCCAGCGCCTTCAAGAGGGCGGACGGGGTTTCTTCGCTGTTTCCTATCGGGTCATGCCCAAAAGCGCAAAATTACTTGGCTTTCTTGGCAGCGCTCTTGGCACGCTGCTTTTCGGCATTTTCGGCAACCTTGGCCGATGCCAGCGACACGATTTCAACCTTGCCGCCAGCCTTTTCAACCGCTGCAACAGCAGCCTTCGAAGCGCCGGCAACCGTCAGGTTGATCTTGGTCTTGAGTTCACCCTTGGCGAGCAGACGCACGCCATTCTTACCACCACGCGCAAGGCCTGCGGCCTTCAATGCGGCATGGTCGACCGTGCCTTTGACATCGAGCTTCTTGGCGTCGATCATCTTCTGGATCATGCCCAGATTCACTTCGGCATAGTCTTTGGCGAAGATATTGTTGAAACCGCGCTTCGGCAGACGCATGTGAAGCGGCATCTGGCCGCCTTCAAAGCCGTTGATCGACACACCCGAACGGCTGGTCTGACCCTTTTGGCCACGGCCTGCGGTCTTGCCCTTGCCCGAACCGATACCGCGCGCAACGCGCATACGGCCCTTACGGCTACCGGCATTATCTTTGATTTCATTCAGTTTCATGGTTTGCACTCGCTTTCGCTTTGGTTCGCGCTGAAAAAAGAAAATCCCCTCCCGCCGGATCGCTAGGATCCGGCGGGAGGGGCCTCATAATATATTGCTTAGTCTTCTACAACAGCAACAAGGTGCGGAAGCTTACGGATCATACCGCGAATTTCCGGCGTGTCGGTGAGTTCGACAACCTTGTTCATCTTGTTGAGGCCCAGACCGACGAGGATCTGGCGCTGGACAGCAGGACGGCGGATCGGCGAACCGATTTGCTTCACCTTGACGGTTTTCTTGGCAGCCATCTGATCTTACTCCGTAACAGCAGCGGCTTCGACTTCCGCCGCTTCCGCCGACGCTCCGCCACGACGCATCAGGTCGGCAATCTTTTTGCCACGACGCTGAGCCACCGATTTGGGGCTGGTTTGATCCTGCAACGCCGAGAAGGTTGCGCGGATCATGTTATAGGGGTTCGAGGTGCCGACCGATTTGGTCACAACGTCGGCAACGCCGAGCGATTCGAACACGGCGCGCATCGGACCACCGGCGATGATGCCGGTCCCTTGCGGAGCCGAACGCACGGTCACCTTGCCCGCACCGAAATGGCCCTTGCCATCATGGTGCAGCGTGCGGCCTTCCTTCAAAGGAACACGGACCATTGCCTTCTTGGCAGCAGCGGTTGCCTTCGAGATAGCTTCCGGCACTTCGCGCGCCTTGCCATGGCCGAAGCCTGCACGGCCCTTGCCGTCGCCGACAACCACGAGGGCTGCAAAGCCGAAGCGCTTACCACCCTTAACGGTTTTGGAAACGCGGTTGATGTGAACCAGCTTTTCAATCAGCTCTTCACCCTGTTCCTCGTCACCACCACGGCCGCGACGGTCGTCACGGCGGCCACGGCCACCCTGGCCACGTTCGCCACCGCGTCCACGATCGCCACCGCGGCCACGACCACGACGGTTTTCTTCACCGCCTTCAACGGCGACTGCTTCAGCGCCTTCGATAATCGTTTCGTCAGCCATATTAGAACTCCAATCCGCCTTCACGCGCGGCATCCGCCAGCGCCTTGACGCGTCCGTGGAAGAGGAAACCGCCACGGTCGAAAACCACCTGGCTCACGCCAGCCTTTTTAGCGCGCTCGGCAACCGCTTTGCCAACGGCAGCAGCAGCATCCTTAGTCGCGCCGGTCTTGGCCTTGACGTCCTTGTCGAGCGTCGAAGCGGACGCCACGGTCTTGCCAGCGGCATCGTCGATAACCTGGGCATAGATGTGACGACCCGAACGGTGGATCGAAAGGCGGGGACGATCGCCACCGCGAGCTTTGAGCGCCGTGCGAACGCGCTGGCGGCGCTTGTCGAATATAGAAAGTTTCGCCATGGCTTACTTCTTCTTACCTTCTTTGCGGAAGATATACTCGCCGCGATATTTGATGCCCTTGCCCTTATAGGGCTCCGGCTTACGCCAGCGGCGGATTTCAGCAGCAAGCTGACCCACCTTCTGCTTGTCGATGCCCGAAATTTCGACCGTGGTGTTATCCGGGGTCTTAACCTCAATGCCTTCCGGCACGGCGATATCGACATCGTGCGAGAAACCGAGCTGAAGCTTCAGATTCTTGCCCTGCGCATTGGCACGATAACCAACGCCGTTGATTTCAAGAACCTTGGTGAAGCCTTCGGTCACGCCGGTCACGAGGTTCTGGACCAGCGTGCGTTGCATACCCCAATGCGAACGGGCCGCCTTGGTGTCGTTTGCGGGCTGGATCGAAACGCCGCCATCATCAACCGAATAGGTGACGAGATCGGCGAGCGGCAGCGAGAGTGTGCCTTTCGGACCTTTGACCGACAATTCGCCATTGTCGATGGTTGCGGTGACACCCGAAGGGATCGCAACCGGCTTTTTGCCAATACGTGACATTAGAACACCTCCGCCAGCACTTCGCCGCCGACATTCTGGTCACGCGCTTCCGCGTCGGACAGAACACCCTTCGGCGTCGATACGATGGTGATGCCCAAACCGTTGCGCACGATCGGCAGTTCTTTCGAACCCGAATAGACGCGGCGGCCCGGCTTCGAAACGCGCGCCACATGCTGGATAGCAGGCTGCCCTTCGAAATATTTCAGTTCGATGCGCAGGCCCGGATGGGCGCCCAGCGCTTCTTCGCTGTAACCGCGAATATAACCTTCGCGTTGCAGCACGTCCAACACACGGGCGCGCAGCTTGGACGCGGGGCTAACCACGCTGTCCTTCTTGGCGCGCTGGCCGTTGCGGATACGGGTGAGCATATCACCCAAAGGATCGGTCATTGCCATGATATGCTATCCTTACCAGCTCGACTTCGTAACACCGGGGATCAGGCCCTTATTGGCCAGATCGCGCAGCTGAATACGGCAGAGACGGAATTTACGG
This sequence comes from Pseudonocardia sp. TMWB2A, assembly GCF_017312135.1. NCBI lineage: Bacteria > Bacillati > Actinomycetota > Actinomycetes > Pseudonocardiales > Pseudonocardiaceae > Pseudonocardia > Pseudonocardia sp. TMWB2A. The sequence continues at coordinate 2,576,311 of NZ_QKQY01000001.1, read as the reverse complement.
TAATAGGCGCGGGGACGGCCGGTGAGTTCGCAACGGTTGCGAATCCGGGTCGGATTGCCGTTGCGGGGGATTTCAGCCATCTTGAGGCGCGCGATGAGGCGCTCGGTATCATCGAGGCTTTCATCGGCAGCCATTGCCTTGAGCTTTGCATAACGGCCGGCATATTTCTTGACCAGCTTCTTGCGGCGCTCATTCTTGTTAATGGAACTCAGTTTCGCCATGACTTAAGTTCTCTTCCTTCTTGTTTCTAACAGAGGGGAGAGACAGTGGACCTATGCTTAGGCCGCTGCCTTCTCTTCTTCGTTGGTTTCAGCCGGGAACGGGAAGCCGAACAGGCGCAGCAATTCGCGCGCTTCATCGTCGGTTTTCGCCGTCGTGGTCACGATTATGTCCATACCGCGAACCTTGTCGATCTTGTCGTAGCTGATCTCGGGAAAGATGATCTGCTCTTTAAGGCCCATGGCATAGTTGCCACGACCGTCGAACGACTTGGGGTTCAGACCACGGAAGTCGCGGATGCGGGGCATCGCAACGGTGATCAGGCGGTCCAGAAATTCATACATACGTTCACGGCGCAGCGTTACCTTTGCACCGATCGGCATGCCTTCGCGCAGCTTGAACTGGGCGATGGATTTCTTGGCCTTGGTGATGACCGGCTTTTGGCCAGCAATCAATTCCATTTCTTCTGCCGCGGTCGTGACCTTTTTCTTGTCCTGTGTCGCTTCACCAACGCCCATATTGATCACGATCTTGTCGATCTTCGGCACTTCCATGACGTTCTTGTAACCGAATTTTTCGGTCATCGCCTTGGCGATTTTCTCGTCATAAACGGTGCGAAGACGCGGGGTGTATTTCTTGTCAGCCATTAGATGACCTCCCCGGACTTAACGGCGACGCGAACGCGCTTGCCGTCTTTTTCTTCAATGCGAACGCGGGTCGCCTTGCCCGACTTCGGATCGACGAGCGCGACCTTCGAAGCGAACATGGGCGCTTCGCGACGTTCCAGACCGCCCTGCGGGTTGGTCTGGCTCGGCTTGCGGTGACGCACGGCCACGTTGACGCCCGACACGACGAGCTTGCCGTCCTTGGGGCTGACCTTGGTGACTTCGCCGGTGCGGCCCTTGTCCTTACCGGACAGGACAACAACCTTGTCGCCTTTACGGATCTTAGCAGTAGCCATGATTACAACACCTCCGGAGCGAGGCTGATGATCTTCATCGCACCACGCGCGCGAAGTTCGCGGCACACGGGGCCAAAGATACGGGTGCCGATGGGCTCCTGGTTCTTGTTGATAAGAACGGCTGCGTTCCCGTCGAAACGGATAACCGAACCGTCGGCACGGCGCACGTCCTTGGCGGTGCGAACGATGATAGCGCGATGCACGTCACCCTTCTTCACCTTGCCGCGCGGAGCCGCTTCCTTGATCGACACGACGATAACGTCGCCAACGCCGGCGGTACGACGCTTCGACCCGCCCAGCACCTTGATGCACTGGACGCGCTTCGCGCCGCTATTGTCCGCGACGTCTAGATTTGACTGCATCTGAATCATTGATGCGTTCCTTCCTCATTGGCTTTCCGGAAAAATTCCGGGAGTTCCGAATTAAGTCTAGCGGATTAAACCGCCGCGTCTTCGACGGGAGCAGCCCCGCCAAGCTTGTCCACGACCTTCCAGGTCTTGAGCTTCGAAATCGGTGCGGTTTCTTCGATCCGCACAATTTCGCCGGTCTTGAACTGGTTGCTCTCGTCGTGAGCATGATACTTCTTCGACATACGGATAATCTTGCCATAGAGCGGGTGCTTCACCTTGCGCTCTACTTTCACGACTACCGTTTTGTCGCCTTTGTCGGACACGATCGTGCCGGTCAAAATACGCTTGGGCATGATAGCGTTCCTTACTTCGCAGCGCGGGCGCGTTCGCCCTGCAGCGTTTTGATACGGGCGATGTCGCGACGCACTTCCTTGATCCGCGACGGCTTTTCAAGCTGGCTGGTGGCCGCCTGGAAACGCAGGTTGAACGCCTCGCGCTTCAATTCGCCGAGGTCAGCACTGAGCTGGTCGTCGGTCTTGGCTTTCATATCAGCAGTCTTGGCCATTATTCGCCTCCCAAGTGCGAGGTGTCGCCGAGACGGGCAACAACCTTGGTCTTGATGGGGAGCTTCATCGCAGCGCGGCTGAAAGCTTCAGCAGCGAGCGGCCCGGCTACGCCATCGAGTTCGAACAGGATGCGACCCGGCTTCACGCGCGCCGCCCAATATTCGACCGAACCCTTACCTTTACCCTGACGGACTTCGGCAGGCTTTTTGGTCACGGGCACGTCGGGGAATACGCGGATCCACAAACGTCCTTGACGCTTGATGTGACGCGTGATCGCACGACGGGCAGCTTCGATCTGGCGCGCGGTGATGCGCTCCGGCTCAAGAGCCTTCAGACCGTAGGAACCGAAGTTCAAGTCGGTGCCGCCCTTGGCTTCACCCTTGATCCGGCCCTTGAAGGTCTTGCGGAACTTCATTTTCTTTGGTTGCAACATGGTGCTTACCTAACCTTAAAATTCTTGGCTCAACGCGCCGGACGGACGCCGGAGGTTTGAGCCTCCATCATCAGCCGATCGGTTGCCATCGGGTCGTGACCCAAGATTTCACCCTTGAAGATCCAGACCTTGATGCCGCAGATACCATAAGCAGTCAGTGCTTCGGCTTCGGCATAGTCCACATTCGCGCGCAGCGTGTGCAGCGGAACGCGACCTTCGCGATACCATTCAACGCGCGCGATTTCCGCGCCGCCAAGACGGCCGCCACAGGTAATACGAATACCTTCGGCACCCAGACGCATGGCCGACTGAACCGCACGCTTCATTGCGCGACGGAAAGCGACACGGCGTTCCAGCTGGTCGGCAATGCCTTGCGCTACGAGCTTGGCATCAACTTCCGGCTTACGGATTTCGACGATGTTCAAGCTGACGTCGCTATTGGTCATTTCGCCAATTTGCTTTTTCAGCTTTTCAATGTCGGCGCCCTTCTTGCCGATGATGACACCCGGACGGGCGGCATAGATCGACACGCGGCACAGTTTCGCGGGGCGTTCGATAACGACCTTCGAAATAGCGGCTTGGGGCAAGGTCTTCATGATGAACTTGCGGATTTTGAGGTCTTCCATGAGAAGACGACCATAATCCTGACCTTCCGCGAACCAGCGGCTGTCCCAAGTACGGTTGATCTGCAGGCGCAGGCCGATCGGATTGCTCTTCTGACCCATATTCTTATGCCTCTTCGGTTTCGCGAACGACGATGCGCACGCGGCTGAACGGTTTCAGGATGCGGGTCGATTTGCCGCGGCCACGCGTGTGGAACCGCTTCATGGTGATCGACTTGCCAACGCTGGCTTCCGACACGACAAGGCTGTCAACGTCGAGATTATGGTTGTTTTCCGCGTTAGCGATGGCCGAAGCCAGCACCTTGCGAACGTCAACCGCCATCGCTTTGGTGGAGAATTGAAGAATGTTCAGAGCATCTTCAACTTTCCGACCGCGGATCAAGGCTGCCACAAGGTTAAGCTTTTGAGCCGAACCGCGCACCGAAGTGTTCACGGCCAGCGCTTCCTTGTCACCTACGCGGCGGGGAGCGGATTGCTTGCCCATTAGCGTTTACCCTTCTTGTCAGCAGCATGGCCGGGGAAGAAGCGGGTCGGAGCGAACTCGCCCAGCTTCATGCCAACCATGTCCTCGTTCACCGAAACGGGAACGAACTTGCGGCCGTTATAGACGTTGAACGTCAGGCCAACGAACTGCGGCAAGACCGTCGAACGACGCGACCAGGTTTTGATCGGGCCAGCCTTGGCGCCGGCTTCTTGTGCAGCTTCTGCTTTTTTCAGCAGGTGCAGGTCAACAAACGGACCTTTCCAGACGGAGCGGGCCATGACTTACCTCTTCTTCTTCGCATGACGCGAACGGATGATCATACGATCCGTCGCCTTGTTCTTGCGGGTGCGCGCACCCTTGGTCGGCTTGCCCCACGGCGTCACCGGATGGCGACCACCAGAGGTCCGGCCTTCACCACCACCATGGGGGTGGTCGACCGGGTTCTTTGCAACACCGCGAGTCAGCGGACGACGACCCATCCAGCGGGTGCGACCGGCTTTTGCGAAATTCTGGTTCGCATTGTCCGGGTTCGATACCGCGCCGACGGTGCCCATGCACTCACCGCGAATGTAACGCTGCTCACCCGAGTTCAGGCGAACGATGACCATACCACGATCACGACCAACGAGCTGGGCATAAGTGCCGGCCGAACGGGCGATCTGGCCACCCTTGCCCGGCTTCATCTCGATATTGTGAATGATCGTGCCCACCGGCATTTGCGACAATTCCATCGCATTGCCCGGCTTCACGTCGGTCTTTTTGCCCGCGACAATCGTGTCACCAACAGCCAGACGCTGCGGCGCCAGGATGTAAGCAACTTCGCCGTCTTCATATTTGACGAGGGCGATGAACGCGGTGCGGTTGGGGTCATATTCCAGACGTTCGACAGTTGCCGGAACGTCCCATTTGCGACGCTTGAAATCGATGAAACGATAGCGTTGCTTGTGGCCACCCGCGATACCGCGCGAGGTCACATGACCTTTATTGTTGCGACCACCGGTCTTTTTCTTACCTTCGGTAAGCGCCTTGACCGGCTTGCCCTTCCACAGCTGCGAACGGTCAACGAGGACCAAGCCGCGGCGGGCAGGGCTAGTGGGGTTGTAATGCTTAAGTGCCATTGTCCATCCAGCCCTTAAATTCCGGTGGTGACGTCGATCGTCTGGCCTTCAGCCAGAGTCACAATCGCCTTCTTCACGTCGTTGCGCGTGTAGGGTTTGCCCTTCCAACGCTTAACCTTGCCCTTTTGGACAAGCGTGTTCACCTTGGTCACCGACACGTTGAAGAGCGCTTCAACGGCGGCCTTGATTTCCGGCTTCGACGCGTCACCGGCAACTTTGAACACAACCGCGTTATGTTCCGATGCCATGGTCGACTTTTCGGTGATGACCGGGGCGACAACCACGTCATAATGACGGGTTTCAACCTTCGCTGCTTGCTTCTTAGCCATTGAAACGGGCCTCCAGCTTTTCGACAGCGGCCTTGGTCAGCACCAGCGTGTCATGCTTCATAATGTCATAGACATTGGCACCGACAGCGGGGAGGACGTTGAGCTTGAACAGGTTGGCCGAAGCCTTTTTGAAACCGTCGTTAACGGCGTCCCCATCAATGAACAGCGTCTTACCGGCAAAACCGAGCTTTTCGATCTTGGCCTGCAATGCCTTGGTCTTGGCGTCTTTAAGTTCGAGGCTGTCGACAACCACGAGGTTGCCCGACTTGGCCTTGTCCGAAAGTGCCATTTTGAGGCCGAGAGCGCGAACCTTCTTGTTCAGCGATTGCTGGAAGGTGCGAGCGCGCGGGCCCATAGCCTTACCACCGCCCACAAAGATCGGGGCAGCGCGGTCACCGTGACGGGCAGTACCGCCACCTTTTTGACGACCGAATTTCTTGCCGGTGCGGGCAACGTCGCTGCGTTCGCGAGCGGCGCGGGCCGGGGCACGGCGATTTTCGAGCTGCCAGGTGACAACGCGGTGCAGAATGTCTGCACGCGGTTCAACGCCGAACACGTCGTCGTTGAGTTCGATGTCGCCGCCAGCCTTGGCATCAAGGGTCTGTACCTTGAGTTTCATGGCTTAGGCCTCCGTTGCTTCGGTAGCTTCGGGAGCCGCTGCATCTTCCGCAGGGGTCTCGGCCGGAGCCTGTTGGTTGCTGTTAGCCGCCGACTTCAAGCCTGCGGGATACGGCGCTTCCGGGTGACGGGCAACTTTAACGGCGTCCTTAACGAGGAGCCAAGCGCCCTTGTGGCCCGGAACCGAACCCTTGACGAACAGAAGGCCGCGCTCGGCGTCGGTCTGCACGATTTCAAGATTCTGCTGGGTGCGCTGACGGTCGCCCATATGGCCGGCCATCTTCTTATTCTTGAACACGCGGCCCGGATCCTGACGGTTACCCGTCGAACCATGCGCACGGTGGGTGATCGACACACCGTGCGAGGCGCGCATACCACCGAAGTTCCAGCGCTTCATCGCACCGGCAAAGCCCTTACCGACGGTGTGACCGGTCACATCGACCATCTGGCCAGCGACGAAGTGGTCAGCCGAAATATAGGCGCCCACATCAAGGATCGCATCGTCAGCAACACGGAACTCGACGACTTTCGCCTTGGGCTCGACTTCGGCCTTGGCAAAAGCACCGCGCTGCGGCTTGTTCACATTTTTAGTTTTCGCGACGCCCGCGCCGAGCTGAACAGCAACATAGCCATCCTTTTCAGCATCACGGACGGAAATAACCTGGCAACCTTCAAGGCTCAGAACGGTGACGGGCACGTGGCGGCCGTCGTCCTGAAACAGGCGGGTCATCCCCATTTTCTTCGCGATCACGCCAGTACGCATGATCAATACTCCCAAACAGAGGCCCCGAATGTTCCAACACCGGGGCGTGACACGAAAAACCCTCGAAGCTTTTTAGCAAAGCCTCAAGGGGTCAGCCCGGTTAGCGAATTTTGAAGCACCCCGTCCCGGGCTGGGCTTCCAGATTGTCTCCAATCAGGAAAGACGGGGGACTCAGGACCACGGATAAGTCCGTGCGGTATCCCTAATGTCTTCGAGGGACCCCAAGGAACCCCTCTAACCGGCTTAGGCCAGTTTGATTTCGACGTTCACGCCAGCGGCGAGGTCAAGCTTCATCAGCGCGTCGACCGTCTGCGGGGTCGGCTGCACAATGTCGAGCATACGCTTGTACGTACGGACTTCGAACTGCTCACGCGACTTTTTGTCAACGTGCGGACCACGGTTTACCGTGAACTTCTCGATGCGCGTCGGCAGCGGAATCGGACCGCGAATAAGAGCACCCGTACGGCGCGCCGTGTCGGCGATGTCACCGGTAGCCTGATCCAAGACACGATGGTCAAAAGCCTTCAGGCGAATGCGAATATTCTGCGTTTCCATAATTTCCGTTTACCGATGCGAAAGAGCCAAAAAACAAGCCGCCCCACCCTTCTCCCTTATGGGAGACTGCCGGGGCAGCGAAAATTCTTAATGTCGTTAGACAGCCAGCCGTCCGAATCAGTGAAACGAATCACCGATATGTCGAACGGCTGGCGGCCCTATATTACTTCGTGACGGTGCTGACAACCCCAGAACCGACGGTGCGGCCACCTTCGCGGATAGCGAAGCGGAGACCCGGGTCCATGGCGATCGGAGCAATCAGCTTCACGCCGATGGTGACATTGTCGCCGGGCATGACCATTTCGGTGCCTTCGGGAAGGATAACTTCACCGGTGACGTCCGTGGTACGGAAGTAGAATTGCGGACGATAGTTCGCAAAGAACGGCGTGTGACGGCCACCTTCATCCTTCGACAGAACATAAACTTCTGCGTTGAATTCGGTGTGCGGCGTAACCGAACCGGGCTTCGCGAGAACCTGGCCACGCTCAACATCTTCACGAGCAACGCCGCGGATGAGCGCACCAACGTTATCGCCAGCTTCACCCTGATCGAGCAGCTTGCGGAACATTTCAACGCCGGTAACGGTCGTCTTCGTGGTGTCCTTGATACCGACGATTTCGACTTCTTCACCAACCTTGACGATGCCGGTTTCGATACGGCCGGTCACAACGGTACCACGACCCGAAATCGAGAACACGTCCTCGATCGGCATCAGGAACGGCTTGTCGGTCGGACGCGGCGGTTGCGGGATAAATTCGTCCACAGCAGCCATCAGCGCAAGGATGGATTCCTTACCGATATTGTCGTCACGGCCTTCAAGAGCAGCCAAAGCCGAACCCTTGATCACGGGGATGTCATCGCCCGGGAAGTCGTACGACGACAGAAGTTCACGCACTTCCATTTCGACGAGCTCAAGCAGTTCTTCGTCGTCGACCTGGTCAACCTTGTTCATATAAACAACAAGAGCCGGAACGCCGACCTGACGTGCAAGCAGGATGTGCTCGCGGGTCTGCGGCATCGGACCGTCAGCAGCGTTCACAACGAGGATAGCGCCGTCCATCTGCGCCGCACCGGTGATCATGTTCTTCACATAGTCAGCGTGGCCCGGGCAATCGACGTGGGCATAGTGGCGGTTGCCGGTTTCATATTCGACGTGGCTGGTCGAAATGGTGATGCCGCGCTCGCGCTCTTCGGGAGCCTTGTCGATGTTGGCGAAGTCAACAGCGGTACCGCCCGACGTTTCAGCAAGCACCTTGGTGATTGCAGCGGTCAGCGTGGTCTTGCCATGGTCAACGTGACCGATGGTGCCGATGTTAACGTGCGGTTTGTTCCGCTCAAATTTAGCCTTTGCCATTATTCCTACCTTCTCAAACTTAAACGTATAAAATAGTGAGCGCGCCGCGTTCTCCAAGAGAGTTTCCAGAAATCCGGGCTCCAGCGTCCGGACGCGCTCATAGCATCAAAAATATTTTATGCCAGCTTTGCTTTCACTTCGTCTGCAACATTCTGCGGCACTTCTTCATAGTGGGAGAAGATCATCGAATATTGCGCACGACCTTGGGTGAACGAGCGGAGCTGATTCACATAGCCGAACATGTTAGCCAGCGGAACCATGGCTTCGACAACCTGTGCGTTACCGCGGCTGTCGGTACCTTGGATCTGGCCACGACGCGAGTTCATGTCGCCGATGACGTCACCCAGATATTCTTCCGGGGTCACAACTTCGACCTTCATGACCGGCTCAAGCAGCTTGATACCGGCCTTTTGAGCGACTTCGCGCATCGCACCGCGACCGGCGATTTCAAACGCCAGTGCCGACGAGTCGACATCGTGGTACGCACCGTCGGTGAGTTCGATCGAGAAGTCGATGATCGGGAAGCCGATGAGCGAACCGCCTTCAGCCGTTTCGCGCATACCCTTTTCGACCGACGGGATATATTCCTTGGGAATATTACCGCCCTTGACCGAATCGACGAACTGGATGCCCGAACCGCGTTCACCCGGCGTAACCGTGAGCTTGACGCGACCGAACTGGCCCGAACCACCCGACTGCTTCTTGTGGGTGTAGTCCACATCGACCTTCTTCGCGAGCGATTCGCGATAGGCCACCTGCGGCGCACCGACATTGGCTTCGACCTTGAATTCGCGCTTCATACGGTCAACCAGAATGTCGAGGTGAAGCTCGCCCATGCCCTTGATGATCGTCTGGCCCGATTCATGGTCGGTGGTCACGCGGAACGACGGATCTTCGGCAGCCAGACGGTTGAGCGCAACGCCCATCTTTTCCTGGTCAGCCTTGGTCTTGGGTTCCACCGACAATTCGATAACCGGCTCGGGGAATTCCATGCGCTCAAGGATGATCGGGTGGAGGTTCGCACACAGCGTATCCCCGGTCGTCGTTTCCTTAAGGCCTGCAATCGCCACAATGTCACCCGCGAAGGCTTCATCAATATCTTCACGGCTATTGGCATGCATAAGCAGCATACGGCCGATCTTTTCCTTCTTGTCCTTCACCGAGTTGGTGACGCTGCCCTTTTCCAGCTTGCCCGAATAGATGCGCGTGAAGGTGAGCGAGCCGACGAACGGGTCGTTCATGATCTTGAACGCGAGCGCCGACATCGGCGCGTCATCGCTGGCGGGGCGCTCGTCGGGGGTTTCGCCGTCAAGCTTGACGCCTTGGACCGGCGGAATGTCGAGCGGCGAGGGCAGGAAGTCCACCACCGCGTCGAGCAGCGCCTGAACGCCCTTATTCTTGAACGACGAACCGCACAGAACCGGAACGAACGACTGGTTGAGCGTGCCCTTGCGGATCAGCTTCTTGAGCGTTGCAACGTCCGGTTCATTGCCTTCGAGATAGGCTTCCATCGCTTCATCGTCCTGCTCGACAGCAAGTTCGATCAGCTTTTCGCGATATTCGGCAACCTTGTCGGCCATGTCGGCGGGAACATCGGTATATTCGAATTCGGCGCCGAGGCTTTCATCCTTCCACACGATGCCGCGATTGCTGACGAGGTCGACCAGACCGACAAAGTCCGATTCCGCACCGATGGGGAGATAGAGGACAGCCGGCGTCGCGCCCAGACGGTCGATGATCGTCTGAACACAATAATAGAAATTCGCACCCGTGCGGTCGAGCTTGTTGATGTAGCACATGCGCGGAACGCCGTATTTGTCGGCCTGACGCCATACGGTTTCCGACTGCGGCTCAACGCCCGCCACGCCGTCAAACGCCGCGACCGCGCCGTCGAGGACGCGCAACGAACGCTCGACTTCAATCGTGAAGTCAACGTGTCCGGGGGTGTCGATGATGTTCAGGCGGTGCTCGGGGCCTTTGCCTTCTTCGGCTTTCCAAAGACAGGTGGTAGCCGCCGACGTGATGGTGATACCACGTTCTTGCTCTTGCTCCATCCAGTCCATCGTCGCCGCGCCATCATGCACTTCGCCGATCTTGTAGGACTTGCCTGTATAATAAAGAATACGCTCGGTGGTGGTAGTCTTACCAGCATCGATGTGCGCCATAATACCGAAATTGCGGTATTTATCGAGCGGATGGCTGCGGGCCATATCGGTTACTCCGAAAGAGAGGGTTTAAAAAATGATTCCGGTTCCGCGAGCGCTTGGCTCTTGATGCGTCGCGCGAAATTTTTGCTTACCGTTCCGTCTTCTGATCCAAGCTGTTCCAACACAACATAGGATGTAGCAGTTTCCTGCAATTCTTCAGATGACACTTTACCGGGAAAATATCCCAGCTTCTTTGCAACATGCAAAAGAGCGCGCCGGACATTCTCGATCATACGATCTTGGTATTCTTCCCCTGTCACAGCAGCGCCCTTTACAATATTACCAACGGTAGTGGCTGAAAGCGCGGTTCGCTTCGGCCATACGGTGGGTATCTTCGCGCTTCTTGACCGCGTTGCCACGGTTGTTCGACGCATCGAGCAATTCGCCCGAAAGGCGCGCCGACATGGTGGTTTCGCTGCGGTTACGGGCCGCGGCGATGAGCCAGCGGATCGCCAGAGCCTGCGCACGTTCGGCGCGGACTTCAACCGGAACCTGATAGGTAGCACCACCAACACGACGCGAACGGACTTCGATGCCCGGCTTCACATTGTTGAGCGCGTCATGGAACAGTTCGATCGGGTTCTTCTTGGCTTTGGCTTCGACCGCATCAAGTGCGCCGTAAACAATGCCTTCAGCAACCGACTTTTTACCGTCAAGCATGACCGAGTTCATGAATTTCGACAGAACCAGATCACCAAATTTGGGATCGGGCAGGATGACCCGCTTTTCGGGACGACGACGACGTGACATATGATATATCCCTTCTTAAGCGATTACTTCGGACGCTTCGCGCCATATTTCGAGCGCGACTGCTTGCGGTCCTTGACGCCCTGCGTATCGAGTACGCCGCGCAGCACGTGGTAACGCACACCGGGAAGGTCGCGCACACGGCCACCACGGATGAGGACAACGCTATGCTCTTGCAGGTTGTGGCCTTCACCGGGGATATAGGTAATGACTTCGCGCTGGTTGGTCAGGCGGACCTTGGCAACTTTACGCAGAGCCGAGTTCGGCTTTTTCGGGGTCGTGGTATAAACACGGGTGCAAACGCCACGCTTTTGCGGGTTGGCATCCATTGCCGGAACCTTTGACTTCGCCTTTTGCGGAGTCCGGCCCTTGCGGACCAGCTGGTTAATTGTTGGCATGAAGACTTCACTTTCTTCGAGTTACTTTGCTGCACCCGCGAGGCCCCTGAACCCAAAGGATTCGGTCCAATAGAAAAAGACCCCGGGGGCTGAAAAACCAGCTCCGCAAGGCCCTCACACGCAACAGCAATGTTCAAGCTCTATTTATTTTGCGCGGCCCCCTGCGAAAAAACAGGAGCGGGTGACAGAATCATCCAAGGTCCAAAAGGGCTTCCGGCTGGCGCGCCTATACAGAGGTCGGAAAGCAGCGTCAACCGCCACCATTCTCGCGCCTTCCCTCACCCTTTTCGTGGCATACCGTTACGGCAAGGAAGGGGGTAAGAGGCATCCGTTCCCGATGCCCGGATGCGGGCGGTTCGTGGCGCGCGCGCCCAGCACGCTCTTCTATACCCCGATATTGCCCAAGTGATTCATCTCAGGCTCATTTCGCTTCGGCTAAAAGGCGTCACAATAATGCAACAGTCCCCCCATAAAGCGAGCCCGCAGCACAAGACTCCGGTTGGCGAGTCGGGGGGCAAGTGCTACATGAACAAAGAGCTTATGTGGAGTCGCCCGCGCACGCGATGCTTTCCCCCCGTTTTTATGACGGGATTTCAAGCGGATGCGAATAATGCGTGGAAGCTCCGGAACAGGGAAATGGGTCAGTAGGTCGATGAAACGGCTTGGAAGCATATGGACGGCAAAAAGCGCGCTGCTCGCAGCGACCGCGCTTGTCATGTCGCCCGCCCTTGCTGCCGGTTTTCTCGCCAGCACTGCGGCGCCCAAAGCGCCGCTGACCAGCATCGAAACGCCGATGGGCCGTTTCACGCCGGTGTCGGGCGATCCGGCGCTGATCCGTCAGCTTCAACAAATTTCCCATTCGTCGCACAGCGATTTCCGCTTCACCCCCGCTATGGCGAGCAAGGGCACGGAAAATCGCGCACTGACCGTTGTGGTGCGCGCGCCGTCTGCGCCGTCCGCCATCAACCGCCACCTCGGCGCGCTGAGCCCGACTTTGGGCGGCACGGGCGATACCAAACCGGTCGCAATTGCGCCGGTCGCTTATAATCTGGGCGCGAAGGTGGGCATGGACCGTTTTGCCGTGACCGACCGCACCAAGCTTGATTTGGCCGCAATGCCCAAGGTCAAGCCGGTAACCGCGCCCGCTGGCAAGCCGTCGCGCCTCGACACGGTGATGCGCGTCGATTCGGTTGAAAATGCCGCCACCGACCGTCCGCTCGATGGCGATCGCGCGGTCGAGGTTGATCTCGCCACCAGCTACAAGCTGACGCGCAACCTCAAGGTGACCGCAGGCGTCCGCTATAAGCAAGACAATGACCGTCTCCAGCCGATGACCGACACCCGCCGCGACAGCCAAGCGGTCTATATCGGCACGCAGGTCCGTTTCTAAACATCTCCGTTTTATGGGATGACTACGCCGTGCCCTTGGGTGCGGGCGTTGATGGTCGCCAATATCCAGTCAACTGACCCGCGTCTCGATGATTAACGCGATGGCGTTTGGGGGCAATGGTCCTTTGAAAGCTATTTGAAAACGCTTTTCCGCTCCCACTAAGGATAGGCGGTCAGGCGGCGCATCAATATGCCGTTGGCTGAATCGGCAGCCTAGTCCCTGAAAATGTTCACGCGGAGACGCGGAGGCGCGAAGGGTGGCAATAGGGAATGGTGGGCGATCCATGATTCGCGCCATTTCCAGCTATCATCGTTCTCCCGTAGGGAGGATGCTATTTTCCTACGTTGACAACGGAATTAAGGCTCACCTCAGCCCCGTCCCCCTCCGCGTCTTCGCGTCTTCGCGTGAATCATTTTTTCTCAAAAGCAGTGTGTGATTTGATGCACGCAGAGACGCAGAGATAAAAGAGACGCAGAAGGGGTGCGCCTTTGCCGGATGCAACAGGGGGATAGCCAACATTTGCGCCCGTCGGGCGCAGTCCGAATTATGGGGATCGTCAATAAGATAGCCGAAGTAGAGATAAGGAGAAAAAACCGCACATCCCCACCGCGTCTTTTTCTCTGTTGCCTCCCTTCCTCTGCGTCTCTGCGTGAACCAAAAAAAGCGCCAACACCTTTCCTACCTTATAACTCCGGCGTTTCCTCTTTAACCATCAGCGCATCAATCGCCGCCCAGCCATAGGCTCCATGCTCGATAAGTGCGGCAAAGCGCGCAGGCGTCATGCCGCCCAAGGCGATGACCGGTCCGCGCGCTTTCTGTGCCAAGGCGGCAAAGCCTTGCGCGCCCAACACTGCGCCATCCGGATGCGAGCGGGTCGGATAGACGGGGGACACCAGCGCCACCGCGCCGCCGCGATTGGCGCGCACCATTTCGCTGGCATCATGCACTGATTGGCTAACGCCCAGCCCCAAGCGCCGCGCCCACCGCGCGTCCCTGACCGCGCGCGCGGATTTGCCACTCAAATGCACGCCATCGGCTTGCCATGATAGGGATTTCAAAACACTATCCGCCAGATAAAGAAGGCACCCGCGCTTCCCCTTGCAAAGTCGCAGCGCAGCGCCAAACAGCGCCTTTCGCTCAGCGTCCGGCAGCGTATAGTGGCGGAATATCACCCCCGATCCCGGTGGGAGCGCCGCGACTGCATCGAGAAACCCCGCCCCCATCCGCTCGTCACTCATCAGCCATAAGCGCGGCAAGGGCATAGGCTGTGCGGCGCGGCCGATGTGTGCGCGTTCGACTCTAGCACGCCCGACTCTGGCACGCCCAAATCTGGCACGGTGCAACATAGGGCGGAAGGGCTGGCGGGACGGCATTGCTTTTCCTATAGCGCGGCCATGGAAAAATATGAAACGCCCCGCAAGACCCATGCCGCCCGCGCGCCGCTGGCAACGCTCGCCGACCGTTATGCCGATGTGACGCAGCGCATTGCCAAAGCAGCGGCTCGCGCCAAACGCGCGCCAGACGATGTTATGCTGATCGCGATTTCCAAAACTTATGACGAGGCCGCTATCCGCCCGCTGCTCGATCTGGGCCATACTATGTTTGGCGAAAATCGTGTGCAGGAAGCGCAGGCAAAATGGCCGGACCTCAAGGCCGATTATCCCGATGTTGCGCTCCATCTTGTCGGCCAATTGCAATCGAACAAGGCGGAGGATGCCGTCGCTTTGTTCGACGCAATCCATTCGGTCGATCGCCCCTCGCTGGTGGATGCGCTCGCCAAAGCGCGCGATAAAGCGGGCCGCTTGCCCTTATTGTTCGTGCAGGTGAATATTGGCGATGAGCCGCAAAAAGGCGGCTGCGCGATAGCCGACCTTCCCGCTTTGCTTGAACAGGCCAAGGCCAAGGATTTACCCATTGCGGGGCTGATGTGCGTGCCGCCGGTTGGCACCGAAGCGGCGCCTTATTTCGCGCTACTGCGTAAGCTCGCGCATGATCATGGCTTTAAGCTGCTCAGCATGGGTATGTCGGACGATTTTGAAACGGCGGTTGAAATCGGCGCGACCCATGTGCGGGTCGGCAGCGCGCTGTTCGGCGCACGGGGATAGGTGCAAGGGAATCGGGCGTAGGAGATAGGGACAAATCGGACCCATTAAAAAGGCCCCGTTCCCTTAACGGAAACGAGGCCTTTCTCCCCCCAAAGGAACCGGTTTAGAATTTACCGCGCAAGGTCACCCCATAGGTGCGCGGTTCGGCGAGGAACATACCGAAAATCTGGCGTCCGCCCGGATATTGCGGGTCGGCAAAGGCGGTATTGGCCGCGCCTTCCTGGAAGGGTGCGTTAAACGCGACCTGCGCATAATCCTGATTGAAGATATTCTGTCCCCAGACTTCAACCGCCCAGCGGCCATCCGGTCCGCGCAGACCCACGCGCGCATTGGCGACAAAATAGCCGTCCTGCGCTTTTTGCGGGAACAGGTCGGAACCGGTATTATAATCGCTGGTCATGCGGCCATCGATATAGAAGAGCGCCGACAGGCCGGACGTTCCGACATCGGGCGTCCATGACAGCGATCCGGTCGTAACCAGCTTGGGCGCGTTCGACATCTGGCTGCCGGGCAATTTGCGCAACGCCTGATTGAGCGGCGCGCCATCTTCGGTGCCGACGAGATTCTTCGAATATTTGGTATCCGAATAAGTGAGGCCCAGTCCGACGCGCAGGTTACGCGCGGGCACCAGCGAGGCTTCGAGTTCGACACCTTGCGAGCGCATACCGTGCTTCACATTATCAGGACTGCACGCGCCGCTGGCGGTCGCGCCGGCATTATAATTCGGCGTGCCAGGGAATTTCGACTGGTCGCGATCCGCGCCTTTGAGGTCTTCCGAACAGCCGTTCACATTCTGGACGATATAGACCGACCCGTCGAACGTGTTGAGCTGGAAATTGGTGAAGTCCTGACGGAAAATCGCCATGTTGAGGCTGAACGGCCCGGTCTGGTATTTCGCGCCAAGTTCGAACGCATGGACTTTTTCCGGATCGAATTGGAGATGGCCGACCAGTGCCTGCGCTCCGCCCGCTGCGGCAAAGGTGGTGGACGGCACAAAGGTTCCCGGCGTCGCGCCCGGCACCATCACCACACCTGTCGGCGATTTCAGCGCCGATTTGTCGAGGTTGAAGCCACCCGCCTTATAGCCGCGCGAATAGCTGGCATAGACCATGAGGTCATCGGTCGCCTTGTAAGACAAGACTGCCGTGCCGGTCCATTGGCTGTCCTTGCGGCTATCGGCAATCGACACACCGCTGAGCTCGGTGGTGTTATTGCCCTGACAGGTCAGGCCGATAAGCCCGCCTGCTATCGCGGACAGTGCCGGATTGGTGAGGAACTGATCCATCGCCTGACGCTGCGCAAGACAGGCTGTGTTATCATTATTGAACGTCGCGCTCAGCTTTTTCTTCTCGCTCGTGTAACGCACACCCAAGGTCAGATCGAGCTTGTCGGTGATGTGGACAATATTATGCGTGAACAGTGCCCAGTTTTTGCTGTTCTGATGGAAAATATCGAGCGTTGTGCCCTTGTCGCGCACCGCATCGAGCCGGTCGATGGCCGCAAGGATTGTGGGGCCAAGTTGACCGAAAGCGGCACCCACCGCTTGTCGGCCCGTCGCCCCGCCGAGCGCAGGTATCGGCGTTGTGCCGAGGCACCCTGTTGACCCCGGCGAATATGCGAACGACAGCGCCGTCCCCGAAATCAAACGACAGGTTGCAAAGCGGCCATATTGCGACCCGAACCGCAAATTGTCGGTGAGGTCGAGATCCTCATTGGCATAATAGCCGCCGACGAGCCAATCGAGCCGGTCGTCAAAGGCCGCCCCTTGCAGGCGTAATTCCTGACTGAAAGTTTCGAATTTGCGTTCGTTATTGCCGTCCGGGGCGCGGTAGAGAATATCGACCGCACTATAATCAAGGTCGCCGCCCTGATCGCTCTTATATTTACGCCAAGCGGTAATCGAGGTCAGCTTTGCGCCGCCGAAATTCCAGTTCAGCTCGCCCGAAATCCCCATATCGGTTGTTCTGCCGCCATAGCCCCGGCCCGGCGATACATTGATATTACGGTCATAGCCATTGTGGAACGAGGCGAGCGGCTGGCCCAGATCGCGCAGCACATTGACAATATTATTGCCATTGGGCGAGTTCAGCGGGGTCGCCAGCTCGTTGAGATTGCCGATATAGGGATTGGCGCTGCCATCGACATAGACCGCGCCGCAGCAGCGTTCCTTGCGATTGGTATAATCGCCGATCAGGCGGAAGCTCACATCATCGGACGGTTCGAACAAGAGTTGCCCGCGCACGAAATAGCGGTTGCGGTTGTTGACGTCGGTGTCGTTATTATGATCCTTGTAGAAGCCGTCGCGCTTCACCCACACGCCATCAAGGCGCGCGGCGAGTGTTTCGGTAATCGGGCCGGTGATGCTGCCCGATGCGCGCCACATATCATAATTGCCGTAGGTGAGTTCGGCAGTGCCGCCGAAGGTGAAGCTCGGCTTTTTGGAAATGATATGGATAAGGCCCGCCGACGCGTTGCGGCCGAACAAAGTGCCTTGCGGCCCGCGCAATACTTCGACGCGCTCAATTTCGCCCAGTTCGTTAAGGCCGATGCCCGAACGCGACCGATAAACGCCGTCGATAAATACCGCGACCGAGCTTTCCAGCCCCGGATTGTCGCCCACCGTGCCGATGCCGCGCAGACGCGCCGAGCCATTGGCTTCGGAGCCGGTCGAGGAGACGAGCAGCGAAGGCGCGACCTGATTAAGCTGGCGGATGTCATTGGCGCCCGAATTTTGCAGCGATTCTGCGCTCACCGCCGAAATCGCGAGCGGCACTTCGGACAATTGCTGTGCGCGGCCCTGGGCAACGACGACAATATCCCCGCCGACATCGCTTTGCGGTTCGGCCTGCGCAGCAGCAGCCGTCGCTTCCACAGCATCCTCCTGCGCATAAGCGGGTGCGGACAAGGCCATCAGCCCTGCGGACACCATTAATGTTGACGTGAAAACGCGATTGCGAAAACGCGACATCCTCTTTCTCCCTGTTCCCGGCCCCATTATTCAGGTACCGATATCCTCCATAATGCTTCTACGGTCAGCCTTGTAGCTTTGCTACAATATCAGCTGCAAATCCGCACATTTCTTATAGCTGCGTTATTTTTGCCACAGCGAAAGTTGCGCCTTTTCTTCACTTTCCGCTACGGAAAATGGAAAAGTAACCAATTTGTCGCGCGTCGGGACGAGGGCCTGATAGCCGCGCGGGAATAAAGCGGCGATGGCATCACTCGTCACATCAAGCCCGCCGGTAAGCGCGCCAAAAGCGGGAAGGATGAGGCGCCCACAGCTTAACCCGTTGGAGTCGCACCATTGTCCGCGCACGAAACAGGGACGCGCAATAATCCGCCCCGCAGCGCGGATGCGCGCTTTGGGATGATAATGGCCCGACACTTCGCCGCCTTGCGCAAAGGCTCCGGCTTCATGGCGCAGCAGCAAATCGCCGATGCGTAATTCTTCGGACACCGGCCCCGGCACACGGGCGCCAAGCCCCGGATCATGATTGCCGACAATCCAATGGAGACCATGCCGGTCAGCTAACTCATGCAGCATAGCGCGCGCGGCTTCGGGCAGGCGCTCCACACCGCCATCATCATGGAAATTATCGCCGAGGCAGTAAATATGCGCGGCATCCAATGTCCGCGCCAGACCGGCGAGCCGCTCCAAGGTCGCCATAGAATCATAAGGCGGCAACATCTGCCCGCGTACCGCAAACCAGCTTGCCTTTTCAAAGTGGAGATCGGCGACCAGCAAGGCGCGCGCCTGTGGCCACCATAAGGCGGTTTGCCCGACTACGCTGAAATGCGCACCGGCAAAGGGAAAGCTGCAGAGGTCCGGATCGTCCGACGTCATGACGCCTCTATGTGAGGAACAAACAGGGAAAACAAGGGCGTTGTGCCCGACACAAAACTCGACTTGGGGCCGAAGCGGCGCTATGGGCCTGCGCCATGTCCGCACCGTCCGATCCCCTTGATAATGCCGCGCCGCTGACTGTCGCCGCGCTATACCGTTTCGCGCCCTTTGCCGAACGCGATGCGATTGCAGACAGGTTGAAACAGGTGTGCGCCGATGCTGGCATAAAGGGGACGTTGCTGGTCGCCGATGAAGGGATTAACGGCACGATTGCGGGAAGCGGCGCGGGCATCGCCGCGATCATCGACCATATTCGCACTTTGCCCGGATGCTCGGACCTGGAAGTCAAATATTCGACCGCCGACGCGCCGCCCTTCAAACGGATGAAGGTGCGGCTCAAGAAAGAGATTGTGACGATGGGCGTTGCGGATATTGATCCGGTCGGCGGCGTCGGCACGCATCTGGCGAGCGCAGAATGGAACGCGCTCATCGCCGACCCCGACACTGTCATTATCGACACGCGCAATGATTATGAGGTGGCCATCGGCAGCTTTGAACGCGCGATTGATCCCGGCACGCGCTCGTTCCGCGAATTTCCCGGCTGGTTCGACGAATTTTCGCAAAAGCTGGACAATGCCAATCCGCCCAAAATCGCGATGTTCTGCACCGGCGGCATCCGTTGTGAAAAAGCGACCGCTTATGTGAAGGCCCAAGGCTTTGGCGAGGTTTATCATTTGGACGGCGGCATCCTCAAATATCTGGAAGAGGTTGCGCCCGAACAGAGCCGTTGGACCGGCGAATGTTTCGTGTTTGACGAACGGGTGAGCGTTACCCATGGGGTCGAACAAGGCACCCATATCAGTTGCAAAGGCTGTGGCCGCGCCCTTCCGCCTGCCGAGTCGGGCTCCCCGCTCTATGACCCCGGCAGCGCCTGCCCGCATTGTGCGCGCGCGGCACAACCGAGCGCATAGCGCGTTTCGCTCGCGCGCAGCACGCCGCCCGGCGTGATGAACCGCACCCGACGATTGGTAAAATCCACCTCGACTCGCCGGAACGCGCGCAACGTGTGCATGCCCAGCAGCATGGCGGGCTTTTTATCGAGCTTCAACGTTGTGAATGCCGACGATTCGGCAAATGCGATTGGCATATCGCGTAACGACATATTTCCGACTTCGACCTTGCGCGCCTGTGCCATAGTAGCAGGCAATTGTTGCCCCGTTACGCTGTATAATATCGTCGGAACCGCATTTTTCAGTCTTTTGCGTTTTTGTAACCGTTCAAGCAACGCGATATTGCCGATACTATATTGTGCACCGCTGTCGATCACGACAGTTACAGGAACCCCTTCAACGCTGGCTTCGGTAATGATGAGGCGCCCCATCCTGCGATTAGCGGTGACAACAATTTCACCTTTTTCCAAGGTCGCGGGTCTGCTTTCCCAGCGGGCTTTCTTCACTTCCATACGGTGGTTGTCAAAATCGAACACGACCAGCTTTTCCTGCAAGCTATCGACGCCGATCAACCCGTCCGCCCCCATATCCTCATCTTTGAGAATAGGCGCGACAAATTGCGAAACGCGCACATTGGTGAGGTCAAGACCATTAACATGGGCCGACGGCACAGACATGAAACCAGCGACCCCTGATATCGTCAAAGGCCCCGCAGAAGGAAGGCCGAGTTCGCTCGCCAGCTTATCCGAAATAACCGTGCGCTCTGACCCCGTGTCGACCAGAAAGGGCACCATGTTCCGATTATTTACCCGGACCGTGACCGTCATCCGGTTGGCACGATCATATTCTATGGCAGCGTGCCGTTCTGCTTCCGCCTGTTCGCTCGCCTGTACATCCGCCCGCTGGTTTGTGGCCGATTGTGCCGGGCTGGTTGCAGATTGCGAAGCACTTTGCATATCCTGACTTGCCACCGGTGTGCTTACAGCGAACAAGGCAAATACCGGCACCCCGAATAGCGCCATCATTGCGCCCGACAGCCTTTTCAGACGGGATGCTTCTGTCACACCCAAAGCTTTTTTCATGACAGTCTCTCCTTCACACTGCCAAGATTTACCGGGTGATGATACGCCTCATCCTACGATGATGAAAGGGAAAAACTTACCCCGCAAGCGCCTTTTGCCGCCGGCGCTGGACCGAAGAGCCAAGCCCCATGGATTCGCGATATTTGACCACGGTGCGGCGCGAAATGTCGAAGCCTTTGGCTTTCAGCAATTCGGCTAGTTTTTCATCGGACAGGATAGCGTTCGCATCCTCGCCCTCGATCAGCGCCTTTAGCGCCGATTTGACCGCCGTGGCCGACACCGCCTCGCCGCCATCGGCCGCCTGTATGCCGCTGGTGAAGAAATATTTAAGTTCGAATAATCCGCGCGCGCAGGACAGATATTTGTTCGACGTGACGCGGCTCACGGTCGATTCATGCATTTCGATCGCTTCGGCAATCGAACGCAGGGTGAGCGGCTTCAGATGCGATACGCCGTGGCGGAAAAAGCCTTCCTGCTGCTTCACAATTTCGGTTGCGACCTTGATGATGGTGCGTTGCCGCTGGTCGAGCGCGCGGATTATCCAATTCGCGCTGGCTAATTGTTCGGATAGCCATCCCTTGGATTCCGCCGTGCGCGCGCCGCCCGACAATTCGGCATAGTAGCTGCGATTGACAAGCAATTTGGGTAAGGTTGCGCTATTGACCTCGACTGCCCATCCGGCCTTGCGTTGTTCGACAAACAGGTCGGGGACGACCGCCTGCACCGCGTCAGAGCCAAAGCGTAAGCCGGGCTTCGGGTCATAGCTGCGCAACTCGCGGATCATGTCGGCCATATCTTCATCATCGACGCCGCATATGCGTTTAAGCTGGGCGAGCGCGCCCTTGGCGACCAGATCAAGATGCGCGATCAGCACCGCCATGCACGGATCATAGCGGTCGGCTTCTTTGGCCTGGATGGCGAGACATTCGGCCAAGCTGCGCGCACCGACGCCTGCGGGGTCGAAACGGTGGATGGCGGCGAGCGCCTCTTCGACCATATGGAGCGGCACGCCTAGCCGGTTGGCGACATCGAGCAAATCCGCGTCGAGATAACCGGCCGGGTCAATCTGGTCGATAAGATAGAGCGCGACCGCATGGTGGATGCCAGACAAAGCCTCACCCGCTTGCGCAATCAAATGGTCGGCAAGGCCGATATCGGGCGCGCTGAACATATCAAAGTCGATGCCGTCATCGCCGCCTGCCCCGCCGCTCAGCCCTCCTGCGCCGGACAATCCCCCGGATAGGCCTCCGGACAACCCTAACGCGCCGTCCATGCCCGGCCCTGTGCTGTCGCCCAGCCGGTCCGCAACGCTATCATGGTGGAAAGTGTCCGCGCCCAGATCTACGTCGAGCGTATCGGCAGCATGGACGCCGCGTTCGATCAGCTCGTCGGCGCGGCTCGGATGGTCGGAGGCGAGGCTTGCGCTGTCAGCCTCTGCGCCAGCATCACCCTCGCCGCGATTATCGCCATCATCGCGCACCGCTTCTAACAGCGGATTTTTGTCCAGCTCTTCGGAAATATAGGATTCGATTTCAAGGTTGGACAGCGCCAGCAGGCGGATCGCCTGCTGCAATTGCGGGGTCATTACCAGCGACTGGCTTTGCCGGAGATCAAGGCGCGGTCCAAGGGCCATAGCGGGGCTTAGAGGCTGAACTCCTCACCCAGATAGAGACGACGCACATCGGGGTCGGCGACCAGTTGTTCGGGGCTACCCGCGAACAATACTTTGCCGTCATAGATGATGCAGGCGCGGTCCACGATGTCCAAGGTCTCGCGCACATTATGGTCGGTGATCAGCACACCGATGCCGCGCTTTTTAAGATCTTTGATGAGGTCGCGAATGTCCGAAATGGACAAAGGATCAATCCCCGCAAAAGGTTCGTCGAGCAGCATGATCGACGGATTGGCCGCCAGCGCACGGGCAATTTCCGCGCGGCGACGCTCGCCCCCTGACAGCGCCATCGCGTTCGAGGTGCGCAGCCGCGTCAAGCCGAACTCTTCGAGCAATTGTTCCAGCCGCGCCGCGCGCGCCGCGCGGTCGGGTTCGACCATTTCCAGCACCGCGCTGATATTCTGTTCGACCGTCATACCACGAAAAATAGAGGTTTCCTGCGGCAAATAGCCCAACCCCAAAATCGCGCGGCGATACATGGGCAGGCCGGTAATATCCTGCCCGTCGAGCATGATGCGGCCATGGTCGGGCTTGACCAGCCCCATCACCGAATAAAAACAGGTAGTCTTGCCCGCGCCATTGGGGCCGAGCAGGCCCAACACTTCGCCCTTATCGACCGATAACGAAATATCTTTCAGCACTACGCGCTTGTCATAACTTTTGCCGATCGACACGACCGCCAGCCCGTGCGCCAGATTTTCTTCCGTAATCGGCGGCGCATGATGCAGCGCCGCTTTGGGCTTGGCGTCAGCGTCGGTCGCGGCATCCTGATGGTCGAGTGTCATTGATGATCCTTATTGATGCATAACAAGGCGCGGAAGGTTTGGAACAAACCACCGGCAAGATAGGGCGCGGGATTTAAGTTTACATTATCCCCGCCCGCTTTTGGCAGATATTTTGCTCCGATATTTTGCACCGGTATTATGCTCCGGTATTTCGCGCCGCTACTTTCAAGGCCTTTTGCCTCAAAGCGCGGCGAATGGAAAGACGCGGAGTCTTCAGCGCTTGAGCCCTTACCTTCTAAGTAACACGCTACAGGACGAGGCGGACATGTCGATGCCTGCGCGGTCGCGGGCTTCGGCATAGGTGACGACGGCCTCCGCTCCCGCGCGCGGGGCATAAAGATAGGCGTCGAGCACACAGCGGTCATTGACGAATTGCAGCTTGCGCCCTGCCCCTTCGCGCACATCAAGGCGCGGCTTGCCGAACAGGTTGCCGAGCGCGCGCGCATCCTTTCCCGCCAGTTCCACCGGCGCGCCGGGGCCTGCGCCAAGATAGGGATTGGGCGCGGGCCGCACCGCTGCGGGTGCCGTCTTGGGCGGAGGCACCGCCGCGCCGCACGCCGACAAAGCCGCCATCGCGACCAGCGGGACAATCAGGCGGGAAGGCGTCATATCATATCCTTTCGGGAAATCCTGTCCGTTCGGGTGGACGCACGGCCCTCTCGCGCATGAACGAGATGCACCGCCATCGCCGCCCCCAACACGGGCGCGAGCAGATTGACGAACGGCACCAGAAAAAGCAGCGCAACGATAAGGCCGAGCGCGATGCGCGTCGGGCGCGCGAGCGGGCGCATCATCGCGTCAGGGCTTATTTCATCCCGGCTTATGCCGCTCTGGCGTCCTTGCCCGCGCTGCTCGCCGCGATGGCGCGCCATCACCATATCTTGCAAATCGCGCCCCAATAGCAGGCCATTCACTGCAATCACCGCGACAATCATCCCGACGCCGGTCACCAGCAACCCGATATATACGGGCAGCGCAAGCAGATTATAGCCAATCGCGCGGCCTGCGGAGGCAAGGCCGAGCCTCATCCCCCGACCAATGCCGACCGGCTTGGCCCGCGCGGCAGCAGCGGGGAAATATTTGCGCTCGACCAAGTCGACCACCTCGTCGGAAAAAATCCCCATGACGAAAATCGCGATCGCGCGGAACAGGAACCAGCCTAGGCCGAACGTCACCAGAAAGGCGATCAGCGCCGATTCGCCCTCGCCCATCTTGTAGCCAAGCTGCGGTGCGACCGCGAGCAGCGCATAATAGCCCGCCACGCCCAGCAAAAGGAACAGGCCAAGCGTCAGCAGCACGACTTTGGCCACCACCCATAAAATGCGCGGTTCGAATAATTGCCGCAAGGCGAGAAGAAAGGCTTGCACCATCACGGCTTGGAATGACCCGCTAATAGTCAAAGGTCAACAATAGTTGCGATAATCGGCGACACCGCTTAGGGGCGGACAAAAGTTTTAACCGAGGTGATCCTGTAAATGACTGCTCCCCGTTATGACATTGTCGCCGTCGGCAATGCGATTGTCGATGTTCTGGCCCGCGCCGAAGATGCTTTCATCGAAGAACGCGCACTCGTCAAAGGCTCGATGCGCCTGATTAATGATGAGGAAGCCGCCGACCTTTATGACGCGATGGGGCCGGGCATGGAAATGTCGGGCGGTTCTGCCGCCAATACGCTCGCCGGCATGGCAGCTTTGGGGGCGCAATGTGCGTTTATCGGGCAGGTCGCCGATGACCAGCTTGGCGGGGTGTTCCGCCATGACCTGACCTCGCTCGGTGTCGCTTTCGCGACAGCCGCGCGCGCAGGCGAACCGGCCACCGGCCGCTGTCTCATCCTTGTGACGCCCGACGGGCAGCGCACGATGAACACTTTCCTTGGCGCAGCACAATATCTGCCCGAAAGCGCGCTTGATGCCGATGTGATCCGCGCAGGCGATATTCTCTATCTCGAAGGCTATTTGTGGAACGCGCCGCAATCGCGCGCCGCGATGGAAGGCGCCATTGCTATCGCCAAACAAGCGGGCCGCAAGGTCGCTTTCACTTTGTCCGACACTTTTGTCGTGATGGGCCATCGCGACGAATTTCTGGCGCTGATGGACGAAGGCAAGATCGACATCATGTTCGCCAATGAACATGAGCTGGCAGAGCTTGCCGGCACCGGTGATTTTGACGCAGGCGTTGCGGCGGTCGCGGCAAAAGTCCCGCTGCTCATCGCCACGCGCGGGGCCAATGGCGCGGTCGCGGTAACGGGCGGCGAACGCTATACGGTCAAGGCCGAACCGATTGATGCGGTGATCGACACCACCGGCGCGGGCGACCTGTTTGCCGCAGGTTTTCTGGCCGGTCTTGCGCAGGGCCGCTCGATTGACGATGCGCTCACCATGGGTGCGGTCAGCGCCCGCGCGGTCATCGCCCAGGTCGGCCCGCGTGTGCAGGGGGATTTGAAGGCGTTGGTCGCGAACGGGTTAGGCTGAACGCCTTACGCCCCGTTCGTCTCTTCGGTGATTTTGGAGCCTTTGCGGAATAGCTCGCGGTCGGTCGGGCCGAATCCGCGTGTCCAGATCCACCAGCCATAAACCGCCAATATCGTCGGGATACCGAACAACAGTTCCGCCCATTCGGGAAGATAGGTGAAGCCTATCCCGACGACGCTGGCAAATAGCGCGGCGACGACTAGCGACCAGCGCCAATTATTGACGCTCGCACCGAGCAAGTGAGTGAGCAAGCGCGCTTTGACGATCGAGGCAAAGGCGAGCGCGCACATGAGGGCCGCAGCGACCGCAACCGCCATCAGGATCGGCATATCGGGTTCGACCCGCTTGGCGACCATGATGAAAATGACCGACAATAAGGCCTGCAATATCAGCATCGCGACCGAGATCATCAGGTTGCGGTGGCGCGCGACATAGACCAGCACCGATTCGCTGACGACGGCGGTGGCGGCGACCACTTCGGCGGCGAGCAGGAAAGCGAGCGCGCCGGTGCCGATGACAAATTCGCGGCCCACAAGCCCCATCACCCCTTCACCGGGGATGCCGAGCGCGAGCGCGATTCCGGCCTGCATCGCGATAATCCAGAAACCGACCTGGCTTACTTGTGCGGCAATTTCCTTGAGCTTGCCTTCCTTGAGGTTGCGCGTGATGACCGGCCCCAAAATCGGGTCAAAGCTGGTTTTGAGCTTTTGCGGCAGCGAGGCGACTTGCTGGGCGACATAATAAATGCCGACCACCGCAGGGGTCGCAAACAGGCCGAGAATGGCAAGGTCTAGGCGGCGCGAGCCCCATTCAATCGCATCGGCAGCGGCAAGCGGCGCATTTTTGCGCGCTATCTCCCAAAGCCGGGAGGGACGCGGTTGCCAGTTGCGCGGAAAGCCATAGCTTTTGAGCATCGGGATGAGCGCAGTGACGAACGCCGCGAGCATCGCGACGACATAGGATAAAATAAGCCCGTCCCGCAGCGAATAGAAAGCAAAGCCGAACGCCGCGAGGCTGATCGCCCACGGTTCGACCACCGAGCGCGCGCGCACGGTTGCGCCGATATCGAAGCGATAGGCAAGCGCCGCCAAGGCAATATCCGCGCCCGAAATCGCAAAGATGATGAGCGGGAAGAAACGGTCGAAATCGTTGATCCGGCTGTTCGGGAACATGATGTGCGGGAACAGGATCAATATGCCGCCCGCGACCACCGAGACGATGAAGGCGAGCAATATCCCGTCCCAGACGACACAGGCCGGATCGCGGTCGGTCGAGGATAATTGTTCGGCAAGGCCGCGCTTCAACCCTAATGTCGCAAGCTGGGCGGCCAGTTCGACCACCAGCACCGCATAGGCAAACCGCCCCAACGCTTCCGGCCCGTACCAGCGTCCGGCGAAATAGAGGAAGGGCAAACGCGCGGCGAGGCGGAGCAGAAAGCCCAGAAAATTGGTGCGCCCGCCCTTGGCCAACGCCTTGACGTCGCCGCCCTCCATTTCGGTCGGATCAGGCGGGATCGGTTTGGCCGTGGTCAAGCGTTTTCGCTCCGAAGCGGACGCGCTTGCAGGTCGGCCATGACCGTGCGGACATCGGCTTCACCCGACAAAAGCTGGTTCACCGCCTCGACAATCGGCATGTCGATGCCGAGCGCATCGGCCGCTTCCAGCACCACCGGCGCACTATGCGCGCCTTCGGCCACGGTGCGGCGGTCGGCGAGCAATTCGGCGGCACCTTGCCCTTCGCCCAAGCCTTTACCGAGCGAGAAATTGCGCGACGAAGTGGACGAACAGGTCAGCACCAGATCGCCCAATCCGGCTAGGCCCGACAGGGTTTCGGCCTTGGCACCCTTGGCGAGACCGAAGCGCGTCATTTCGGCAAAGCCGCGCGAGATTAAGGTTGCGCGCGCATTTTGGCCCAGCCCCGCGCCTTCGGCAACGCCGCACGCAATCGCGATGACATTTTTGATCGCGCCGCCAATTTCCGCGCCAATCACATCGCGGCTCAAATAAGGCCGGAAGGCTGCGCGGCGGATCGCATGGGCGATGTGCGCGCCCAAAGCCTCATCTTCGCAGGCGAGCGTGACCGCGGTCGGCAATCCGGCGGCAACTTCATGCGCGAAGGTCGGGCCGGACAATACGAGAATCGGCGCGTCCGGATGCACCTCGGCGGCGACTTCGCTCATCAACAAACGGCTGCCCGCTTCCATGCCCTTGGAGCAGAGAATGAGCGGGCGCGCGCCGACTTGGAAGCGTTCAAGGCTTGCGCGCATATGCTGCGCAGGGGTGACGACGAGGAGCGCACCCACATCATCAAGATCGCGCACATCGCTGGTCGCAACAATCGACGGATGAAGCTGTTGCCCCGGCAAATAAAGTTTATTTTCATGGGATTCGGCAATATCGGCGGCGAGTTCCAGTTCGCGCGCCCATAGCGTCACGCGGCTGCCGTCAGAGGCCAGCATTTGTGCGAGCGCGGTGCCCCAAGCACCCGCGCCGATCACTCCGAAGCTCACCCCTTCGCTCATGCCTTGACCCCGGCTCCCCTTACCTTATCCGCATCCGGATCGAGCGGCCAACGCGGCCGCGCCATGACGTCAAGCGGATCGGTCAAACCGAGCGCGAAGCGTTCCGCGCCTGCCCAGCCGATCATCGCCGCATTGTCCGTGCATAGCCATAAAGGCGGCGCAACGAAACCGAGCTTATGCTCTCCCGCCAGCTTTTCAAGCGCTGCGCGCACCGACGCATTGGCCGCAACCCCGCCCGCGACCACCAGAGCGGTGACATCGCCGCTCGCCTGCAAAGCCCGCTTTGTGCGGTCGATAAGGCAATCCACCACCGCCTGCTGGAAGGAGGCGGCAATGTCTTCGGGCTTATATTGCCCGCTTTGCGCCGCGCGCATCACCGCGCTTTTAAGGCCGGCAAAACTGAAATGCGGTTCGCTGGTGCCGACCAAAGGCCGGGGCAGCGGCACCGCTTTAGGGTCGCCTGTACGCGCGGCTTTTTCTACCGCAGGCCCGCCGGGAAAACCGAGTTTCAGCAATTTAGCAGTCTTGTCGAACGCTTCGCCCGCCGCATCGTCAATCGTGGTCGCAAGCCTTTTATAACGCCCGACGCCTTCGACCTTCAAAATCTGGCAATGCCCACCCGACACCAGCAGCAGCATATAAGGATAGGCCAGAGTCTGGTCCGCCAAACGCGGCGATAAGGCATGGCCTTCGAGATGATTGACCGCAATTAACGGCTTGCCCGCGCCATGCGCGAGCGCCTTGGCTGTCACAAGGCCGACAATCACGCCGCCGATGAGGCCCGGCCCTGCGGTCGCGGCAATCGCATCGACATCGGCAAGACTCAATTCCGCATCGGCCAATGCGCCTTCGATGAGCGGCCCCAATTTTTCGACATGCGCGCGCGCGGCAAGTTCGGGCACCACCCCGCCATAGGGGCGATGTTCTTCTTCCTGCGTTGCGAGACGGTGCGCCAATATCCGCCCGTCGCTTGAGACAAGCGCGGCGGCGGTTTCATCGCAACTGGATTCAATGCCGAGAATGATGGCCATCAGCCCCTTTAGCGCCCCCTTCCGTTCCGACGCAACTGCCGCTAGGGGGTGGTCATGCCTGTCCCCGACTTGTCCCCCCTCCATGCCGCTGATCTTTCCGCCCGTTTTCCGTTGCGATTGGGGACGCGCGCGTCGCCTTTGGCGATGGCGCAGGCGCATCAGGCCAAGGCCGCGCTGACGGCCAAGCATGGCTGGGCGGACGATGCGGTCACCCTTGTCCCGATGACCGCAAGCGGCGACAAAATCCAGGACCGCGCGCTCGCCGAAGTCGGCGGCAAGGCCTTGTGGACCAAGGAATTGGACGCGAGCCTTGGCACCGGCGAGATCGACTTTTCGGTCCATTCGATGAAGGATGTCGAAACCATCCGCCCGACCATGTTTGTCGTCGCAGCAATGTTAAAGCGCGCCGATGTGCGCGACCGGCTGATCGGCGCGGAGAGCATCGCGAGCCTCCCCCAAGGCGCGACCGTCGGCACCAGCAGCCCGCGCCGCACCGCGCAGCTTTTACGCCTGCGCCCCGATTTCAACATCATCCTGTTTCGCGGCAATGTCGCAACAAGGCTCGGCAAATTGGCCGCAGGCGAAGCGGATGCGACCTTGTTGGCCGCAGCAGGGCTGGACCGGCTCGACATGAGCGATACCGGCGCTGCTATCAGCATAGACGAAATGCTCCCCGCGCCCTCGCAAGCCGCGATCGGCCTTGAGTGCCGCGCCGACGATGCGGTGGTGCGCGCCGCGATCAGCGCGGTCAACCATGCGCCCACTTGCATGGCGGTCGAAGCCGAACGCGCCTTGCTTGCGGAACTGGGCGCGGATTGCCAATCGCCGGTCGCCGCGCTTGCGGTGCAGCAACAAGGCGGCGCGCTCAAATTACGCGCCGAGCTTTTGTCGCTCGACGGCCAGCATCGGGTCGACGGCGAAATATTGCTTGGCAGCACCGCTGACGCCACCCCCGAAGCCCTAGCGCGCCTATTGCTCGACCGCGCGCCGCCGCCGGTGCGCAAGCTGTTTGCGGGGCGCGCGAACTGATATGGCACTGCCGGTCATCATCCTGCGCCCCGAACCCGGTGCAAGCGCGACCGCCGCACGCGCGCACGCTTTGGGCTATCACAGCATCGCCGCGCCCTTGTTTAGCGTCGCGCCTATCGCTTGGACGCCGCCAGCGCCCGACCGGTTCGACGCGCTATTGCTCACCAGCGCCAATAGTGCGCGCGAGGCGGGTGCGGCCTTGGCCCTTTATGCCAATCTTCCTTGCCTGTGCGTCGGCGAAGCGACCGCCAGCGCCGCGCGCGCAGCGGGGCTTGACGTTGCGTGGGTCGGCGATAGCGATGGCGGCGCGGCTTTGGCCGAAGCGAGCCGCCAGAACTGGCAACGCCTACTCTGGCTATGCGGCAAGCAGCATACCCCGCTCGTCCATCCGCGCATCAGCTTGACCGTCGTGCCGGTTTATGAAGCCGCGATGTTGGAGCCCGCGCCCGAACTCGAAGCCGCGCTCGCCCATCCGGCGATTGTGTTGTTGCACAGCCAGCGCGCGGCTTGGGCGCTCGCAGACCTTGTAAAAAGCCGGGCGCATCTGGGGCTTATCGCGATCAGCCCCGGCGTAGCGGCGGTCGCGGGCGAAGGCTGGGCGTGGGTGCGCTGGCCCGATGCGCCCAATGACCAAGCAATGCTGGAATATATGCACGCACTGTGCAACAACGCGAAGCCATGAACGATAGTCCGGATTTTTCATCGGCGAATCCGCCTGCCAACAACCCGTCTGCCAGCCCGTCCAACCCTGCGGGCAGCGCATCATCCGGTGGGCCTTCCTCCGGTGGGCCTTCTTCCGGTGGAGCTGCCTCCCATGATAGCCCCGGCGCATCGCGTCTGTCGCCCGCTTCGTCCAGCTATGTGTCGCCGCGCCCTGTAGGCAAGGGCCGCACCACCGCTGCGGTGCTGGGCGTGACCTTGCTCGCCGGAATGGTCGGCGGGGCATGGCTGATGAAAAGCTATGGCCCGCGCGGCGTGGTCGAAGTGCCAATAGCGGGCAGTGATGCGGCGGGCAGCGATGCGGGCACCAACCCCGCTGCGGCCCAAGGCGGCAGCGAGCCTTTCGCTTATGCAGCGCCCGCAAGCAGCGCGACCGGCGATAGCACCGCGGGCAATACAGCAAGCGGCACCGTGCCGCCGTCGTCCGAAACCGTCTCCGCCTTTGAAAGCGGGCGGATAGCCGCGCTTGAACAAAAGGTTGACCGCATCAATGTCGCATCGGGTGATGCTGGAGCCAACGCCTCGCGCGCCGAAGGGCTGCTGGTCGCTTTTGCCGCGCGCCGTGCGGTCGAGCGCGGCCAGTCTTTGGGCTATATCGAAAGCGAATTGCGCCAGCGGTTCGGTAGCGCAATGCCGCGCGCGGTCGCGACCATTATCGAAGCGTCGAGCCTCCATGTCACCGCCGACAAATTGCGCGAGCGGCTGGAAGTATTGGAACCGGCGCTCATGAGCGCGGACGGTGCAACGCCGGGTTTCTGGTCAACCTTGTCCAACCTGTTTGTCGTGCGGCCTGAAAATGCGCCGTCGGTCGATCCGACCCAGCGTATGGCGCGGGCCAAGCGCGCACTCGACATCGGGCGGGTCGACCGCGCGATTGTCGAGGTGGAACAGCTTCCCGGAGCCAAGCGCGCCGATGCCTGGCTGGTCCTTGCCCGCCGCTTTAACGAAGCGCAAAAGGCGCTCGACCTGATCGAATCGGCTGCCATCCAGGATCCGCGCAATTTGCAGGATTATGGCGCGCCCAATCCGCTCGCTCCGGCGGCGACACCGCCTGCCGCGCCTGCGCCCGCACCATCGGGGGCGCGCGACAAAGCAGGCAGCAAAGCGGGCGGCGCGGCCCGATAGCATCCGGTTACACCCCCTTATTTTCGCATTTTTCGAGGAACTTCATGGCGCACGATCCCAACCCCACCCCGCAGGCTTTGAACTGGGCCGACCCGTTCCAGCTTGATGGCCTGCTCACCGATGAAGAGCGGATGGTGCGCGACACCGCGCATGATTATGCGCAAAGCCGATTATTGCCGCGCGTGACCTCGGCCTATCTCGACGAACGGTTTGACCGCGAGATTATGAGCGAAATGGGCGCATTGGGCCTGCTCGGCGCGACCGTGCCGGTCGAATATGGTGGCGCAGGCCTTGGCTATGTGAGCTATGGCCTTGTCGCGCGCGAAGTCGAGCGCGTCGATTCGGGTTATCGTTCGGCCATGTCGGTGCAAAGCTCGCTCGTGATGCACCCGATCTATGCCTATGGATCGGAAGAACAGCGCCACAAATATCTCCCCAAGCTCGCGACCGGCGAATGGGTTGGCTGTTTCGGCCTCACCGAACCCGATGCAGGCTCCGATCCTGCCGGGATGCGTACAAAGGCCGAAAAAATCGACGGCGGCTATCGCCTGACCGGCAGCAAAATGTGGATTACCAATTCGCCTATCGCCGATGTGTTCGTGGTGTGGGCGAAATCCGCTGCACATGGCGGGGCGATTCGCGGCTTTGTGCTGGAAAAGGGCATGAAGGGCCTGTCCGCGCCCAAAATCGAAGGCAAGCTTTCCTTGCGCGCGTCGATTACCGGCGAAATTGTGCTCGATGGCGTCGAAGTGCCGGAGGACGCTTTGCTCCCCAATGTCGAAGGATTGAAAGGCCCGTTCGGTTGTTTGAACCGCGCGCGTTACGGCATTGGTTGGGGCGCGATGGGCGCAGCCGAAGCCTGCCTTGCCGCCGCACGCCAATATACGCTCGACCGCAAACAATTCGGTCGCCCGCTCGCCGCAACGCAATTGGTGCAATTGAAACTCGCCAATATGCTGACCGAAATCAGCCTTGGCCTGCAAGCGGCCTTGCGTGTCGGTCGCCTCATGGACGAAGGCCATTTGTCGCCGGACATGATCTCGATCATCAAGCGCAATAATTGCGGCAAGGCGCTCGATATTGCCCGCGTCGCGCGCGATATGCATGGCGGCAACGGCATTTCAGCCGAATTCCATGTGATCCGCCATGCCGCCAACCTTGAAACGGTCAACACCTATGAAGGCACGCACGATATTCACGGCCTGATCCTGGGCCGCGCGATTACGGGGATTCCCGCGTTCGGCTGAGCGCGCTTTTACCGGTTTGCCTCATGACCAAGCTGCGCCCTGACCTTGCGATCATTGCCGACCATGTGCGTGAAGGCGCGCGCGTGCTCGATGTCGGGTGCGGCGATGGCGCGTTGATGGCGGCTCTACGTGACACCAGACAGGTGGATGCGCGCGGGCTGGAGCTGGAACCGGCCAATGTGTCGGCAGCGGTCGCGCGCGGGCTTTCGGTGATACAGGGCGATGCCGACACCGACCTTGCGGACTATCCCGATAATAGTTTCGACTATGCGATTTTGAGCCAGACGCTCCAGACCACCAAGCGGCCCGACCTTGTAATGGACAATTTGCTGCGCATCGGCGCGCGCGCCTTTGTGTCCTTCCCCAATTTCGCGCATTGGCATATCCGCATCGCGCATATGTTCGGCGGGCGGATGCCGGTCACCGAAGAGCTTCCGTACCGCTGGTATGATACGCCCAATATCCACCATGTGACGATCGACGATTTCCGCGCCTATCTTGATAGCCGCAAGCTTAGGATCGAAGGGCAATGGTTCCTGTCGGGCAACCGGCCGCGCGGCAAAGGCATGGCCAATCTGTTGGCCGAACATGCGGTGTTTTTGCTGAAACGATAAGATAAAAATTCGCGCAAGCGCGCTGCGTCCTACCGGCAAAACCCCTTGCCGCTCATGTCGAAATGGAAATGGTCGGCATGGGCAGCATTATATTCGGGCGACAATACGGTGCCGAATCGGCGACAGGCGGAGCCGTGGATCAGGCGCAGGAATTTTTTTTCGCGCGAGCCGCCTTCCCAGTCATTAAGCACACTGACGCGCCGCCCGTCGGCAAGGATGAAGGCCGACACATCGACCGCATTGGCAAAAGCGTGCTGCGACAATCGCCCCGACCGACCTCCATAAATGTTGCGGCAGCTATAGGTGCCCATCGTTTCAATCTTCACCACCGGGCTGCCGAAGGTCATCTGCGCGGCGGGTTGGACCGCATAGCGCGCCCAAGCCGCGAAATTTTTGGCGAGCGGGCAGGTCATCGCGGTTGTGTTGGTGGTCGGCGTGCCGAAATCCATCACCTTAATGCTGTTGATCGTGCTGCAACCGCTGCCTTCATGCTTGTCGGGGAGCGGGGTGAAGCGCACGCCTGCAGCATGGAGCTCGCTCACGCATTGGCGCGCATCGGCGGTGGCAAAAGGCGCGTTGGGGATGGCCGCCCCTATGCGTGGGCGCGCGGCTTGTGACGGGCTGGTGGGCATCCGCTCGGCCTTGGATTGCGCGCGGCGCGCTTCCTTGCCCTCGGGCACCAGCGACCCACCCGCGCAACCGGCCAACGCAAGTGCTGCGCACATGGTCAATGATAAATTAAGCGGTTTCGGTGTCATTTGATTGACCCTAACGGTTCACCATCACCATATTTTTAAGGAATCAGGTTAATAAATCGTTACCATCGCTCTTTGGCGGGACACAATGGTTAATGGCTGAGCGGAATATGCGGGCTTTTACCCACACCTACCGCACGCTCCAGTCGGATAATATCGGGCCGTCTATACCGACAGGCTTATATAATAGGCCTGAAACTTAAGGTCAGGACCTACTCCTTACCGCCATAGAGCGCGGCGATTTTGTCCGCATAGACCTGTTTCAGTATATGGCGGCGGATTTTCATCGAGGGGGTCATCTGTTCATTTTCGATGGTGAAGGCTTCATCGGCAAAGTCGAATTTGCGCACTTTTTCCACCACCGACAAATTGGCATTGACCCGGTCAATCGCGGCGCGCACGGCGGCGCGGAATTTGTCATGCTGTTCGAGCAGTTTCAGATCGGTCGGAAGCCCGTGGATTTCGGCCCATTCCTTTGCCCATTCGGGGTCCGGCACGATGATCCCGACAATGTGCGGGCGCTTGTCGCCATAGACCATCGCCTGCAGGATTTCCGGCTGGAGCGTCAGCATCCCTTCGACCCGCTGCGGCGCAACATTGTCGCCCTTGTCGTTGACGATAAGGTCTTTTTTTCGGTCGGTAATGACGATGCGGCCCTGTTCGTCAAAATGGCCGATGTCGCCGGTGTGGAGCCAGCCATTGACCAGCACGCGGTCGGTTTCGGCCTGATTGCGCCAATAGCCGTGCATGACGAGTTCGCCGCGCACCAATATTTCGCCATCTTCGGCAATTTTGACCTCGGTATTGAGCATCGGCGGGCCGACTGTGTCCATCTTCAAACCGGCGGCGGGGCGGTTGCAGCTAATCACCGGCCCCGCTTCGGTCTGGCCATAGCCTTGCAGCAAGGTCAGGCCCAAGGAGTGGAAGAATATCCCGATATCCGGATTGAGCGGTGCGCCGCCCGACACCAACGCCTTGATGCGTCCACCGAATTTCTGCTGGATTTTGGGCTTGAACAAGCGGTCCACGGCAAATTGCACCGGCTTGTCATAGAAAGGCAGGCCGCCCTTGGTATAGCTTTTTTCGCCCAGGGTGAGCGCGCGGTCGAGCAATATATTGGCAAGCTTGCCCTGCTTTTCGACCGCCTTCAACATGCGCGCGCGGATGACTTCGAACAGGCGCGGCACCACGACCATGATGGTGGGTTTGACTTCCTCGATGTTGGAAACCAGCTTTTCCAGCCCTTCCGAATAATAAATCTGCCCGCCCAAAGCGATCGGCAGGAATTGCCCGCCCGAATGTTCATAAGCGTGGGACAGCGGCAGGAAGGACAGGAACACCTCATCATCCCAGCCGAAATCATTCTCGATAATGTCGATACAGCCTTCGACATTGTGGAGGATCGCGCCGTGATGCTGGCGCACCCCGCGCGGCGCGCCGCCGGTGCCGGAGGTATAGATAAGGCAGGCAAGCTCGTCGCGCGTGACTTTGGCGGCGCGGTCGCGGATCGCGGCAAGATGCTTTTCGCCATCACTGACCAGATGATTCCAGTTGCGGATTTCGACATCGCCTTGCTGGCCGATGCGCAAATCCTGCATCCCGATGGCCAGCCTTGCATTGGAGCGCATGACCGCGGGCATCAAGGTTTTGGCGAGTTTGGCATCCGACACAATCACCGCGCTCGCGCCGCTATTGTCGAGGATATGCTGGTGATCGCGTTCGGTGTTGGTGGTGTAGGTCGGAACGGTCACGCACCCCGCTGCCATGATGGCAAGGTCCGAAATACACCATTCGGGCCGGTTTTCGCTGACCAGCATGATGCGGTCGCCATTTTTGAGGCCCAGTTCGTTGAACGAATGGGCGAGCGCTGCGACCATATGCGCTGCCTCGCGCCAGCTTATCGGCGTCCATGCGCGGTCCTTTTTGGCCCATAGGAAAGGTTTGTCGCCCTCTTCTTCGGCGCGGGTGAAGAACATCGAAACCAGATTGGGAAAGCGTTCCATCGGGCGCTCTTTGGTGCTGCGCTTCATTGATTTTGGCCTTTATCCATGGGGAAGAGGGGTAAGCGGACGTGCGCGGGCGGCATTTATTGCGCCAGCGCATTGCCTTGGCTGCGCGGATCGGCCGCGCCGGTCCATCCCGACGCGGTGCGTTCGGCGGTGGTCAGTTTGGACCCCAGATCGATCACCCGCACTTTCTGCCCGAAGGCCGAAATGCGCGGCGCGAGACTGTTACCGAGCGGAGAATTTTCCATCTGCAACCCGTCCTTGTCATAGAAAATATTGGGGAGCGCGATGGCTTCGCTGGCGGGCATCCCGAAATCAAGCACACCGACCAATGTTTTGGTAACGTGCATGATGATGCGCTTGCCGCCTGCCGAGCCGACCGCGAGGATCGGCTTGC
Source organism: Pseudonocardia sp. TMWB2A (assembly GCF_017312135.1). Lineage (NCBI taxonomy): Bacteria > Bacillati > Actinomycetota > Actinomycetes > Pseudonocardiales > Pseudonocardiaceae > Pseudonocardia > Pseudonocardia sp. TMWB2A. The sequence goes on along the minus strand of NZ_QKQY01000001.1, from coordinate 2,538,842 downwards.
CGTCGGGACCGTAAACAATGGTGGGGGCCATTGACGATAAAGGCCGCTTGCCCGGCTCGACGCGGTTGGCGACCGGCGCGCCTTTTTCTTCGGGCGCAAAGGTGAAATCGGTCATCTCGTTATTGAGCACCACGCCGTTGGCGACCAACTGGCTGCCGAATATGCCTTCGATGGTCGATGTCATCGAGGCAAGATTGCCCGCTTTGTCGCTCGCGACGAAATGGGTGGTGCCGGAAACTTCACCCGGAGGCGCGGCGGTGCGCGGCTTGGCGCCCGGCGGCGTCCCCGCCTCATAGGTGCCAAGCGCCCGCAACGGCGAAATCAGATGCGCACGGCTGGCTATATAGCTTTTGTCGAGCAGGCCCTTGACCGGCACATCGACAAAGCCGGGATCACCCAGATATTTGGCGCGGTCGGCATAGGCCAATTGCATCGCTTCGCCGATCAGATGCCAGCTCATCGGGCTGTCCTTGCCCATCGCCTTCATGTCATAGCCTTCCAGCATCCCCATAATCTGGAACACTGTGGTCGCACCCGACGAAGGCGGCCCCATGCCGCATAATTTATATTGGCGATAGCTGGTGCAAACCGCTTCGCGGTCCACCGCCTGATAGCTTTTAAGATCATCCAGCGTCATCACCGCCGGATTGACCGACGCCTTGCCGACTGCATCGACAATCGCCTGCGCATTGCTGCCGGTATAAAAAGCGTCGGGGCCTTTGTCGGCAATGTCGCGCAGCAATTTTCCAAGCGCGGGGTTGTGGATGGTCACGCCTTCGCCAATCGGCTTGCCGTCGCGGAAGTAAAGCGCGCGGGTGGCGGGCTGTTCGGCGATGGTTTTGGCGTTCATCGCAATTGCGGCGGCGGTCCAGGCATTGGTGACATAGCCTTGTTCGGCCAAACGGATGGCTGGTTGGAACAAGGCTTGCCATTTTAGCTTGCCCCATTTTTTATGCGCCATTGCCGCCAGCCGGATATTGCCGGGAACGCCGACCGACTTGCCGCCGGGATAGGCTTGGACGAACGGGATGGGCTTGCCGTCTGCGCCCATGAACAGGTTGGGGGTAGCCGAAGCGGGGGCTTTTTCGCGCCCGTCAATCGTGCCGGTGGTGCCGGTGCTGGCGTCATTATAGACAAAGAAACCGCCCCCGCCGATGCCGCTCGATTGCGGCTCGACCACGCTCAAAGCGAGCATGGTGGCGATGGCCGCATCCGCCGCAGACCCGCCTGCGCGCAGCATCTCTTGCCCTGCGGCGGTGGCGCGCGGATCGGCGGATGCAACGACAGCGGCCCCGCTCGCGGTTTTGGCGGCGGGCAAGGTGGCGGCGGTTTGCGGGACCGTATTATTGGGATCGATTTGTTGGGCGTAAACGGGCTGTGCGAGCATTGCTATTGCAACGACGCCCATGCCTTTCATCCCCTGCATTTTTGTCATTTTCATGCGCGCCATAAAAGCAGCGTCCCGCGCCAAGGGCAAGCACCTAATGGTGTAACAGAATAAGGAGGCGATGATGCGCGGGCTTATGCGCCCACGGCATCGGCCAGCCGCGCAAAGCCGTCGCGTTCGAGCAGGCGCTTCAAGCCTCTATTGATGCGGCTGGCGAGCATCGGTCCTTCATAGACCATCGCGCTGTAAATTTGCACGAGCGATGCCCCGGCACGGATGCGGGCATAGGCTTCCTCTGCGCTCGCGATACCGCCGACCGAAACGAGCGGGATGGTCCCGCTTCCGGCTGCGACAAAATCCTTGAGCCGCTGGCGGGACAGGGCGCACAGCGGCGCGCCGGATAGGCCGCCTGCTTGTTGCGCATGGGACGAACGCAGGTCGGCAGGGCGGCTGATCGTCGTATTGCTGACAATCAGCGCATCGAGCCGATGCTGGTGGGCGAGGGCAATAATATCGTCAATATCGGCAGGCTCCAGATCGGGCGCGACCTTGAGGAAGACGGGCGGGGCGTCATTTCCCCGCGCCGCCATGACCGCAGCAAGAAGCGCGTCCAGCGCCCCCTTATCCTGCAAGGCGCGCAGCCCCGGCGTGTTGGGCGAGCTGATATTGACGGTGAGATAATCGGCGAGCGCGGCCATGTGTTCGACCCCGCGCACATAATCTTGCGCCGCGCGGCCCTCGGCGGTGCTGTCCTTGTTCGCGCCGATATTGATGCCGATGAGCGGCACCGGTCCGGAGCTACGCAAGGCCTTGATGCGCGCGGCGGCGGCCTCTTGCCCGTCATTGTTAAAGCCCATGCGGTTGATAACCGCGCGGTCCTCGACCAGCCGGAACAGGCGCGGGCGGTCATTGCCGCTTTGCGCGCGCGGGGTGAGCGTGCCGACCTCGGCAAAGCCGAACCCCAGCGCGGGCATCGCGTGGATGACCTCGGCATTTTTATCGAAGCCGGGCGCCAAGCCCACCGGATTGGGAAAGTGCAGCCCCGCAACCGCCATCGCAAGCATCGGGTCGGCAGCCAATGGCCGCGCGCGGTGACGCAGCTTGAGCGCCTTGATCGTCAGGCTATGGGCATTTTCCGCATCGAGGCCGAACAGGACGGGCTTGGCAAGACTATAGAGCATCGCCGCCCCATGCGGGAGGTAGCCCGCTAATGCAAGCGGTCATACCGGACGGGCAAGATGCGCAAGGAAAGCGGTTCCGATACAATAATGTTGCCGAGTCGCGCCGATCGATGAACGATAGTTGACCGGACAAAAATGAATGAATGATTACGCGAAAACGTAATAATCAGCCATATCCCGTGCTATCCACTACATAATCATTGTGAGATTCCGCACCATGTCGATTTTATACAATACTTTGAAAGGCGACTCGCTCATATCCGCCCTGCGACCCGAAGGGCTCTGGCGTCGTTATACGACAAGAGGGACCTTTTCCCTTAAGACCTGATCCGGCACCCGCCGGTTCAGGTCTTTTTTTTCCGGCAGAACACGCGCGCTTTTACGCAGGGGTAAAGCGCATATCAGCCGCATTATTGTAAACGCATGTATAATGTAGAAATCGTGCAAATATCATGCTATAGCGCGCGCTTCTCGACGGGTCGCAACCTTAGTCGAACAGGGACCATACCCCATGGAGCAGAAGCTGGTTTATGCCGCGCCTGCAGAAGATGTCCGGGACATTGTCTCGGCTTATTATTTTGCCGATTTTCCGCGCGAAGCTTTGCCCGAAGGCGGCATAATCGCGCATGAACGCGCCGCGATTGCGCAAATCCGTATCATATTCAGCGGGTCGGCGATTGTCATGCCGCCGGGCGGCGCGCGCATCTTTGTCGACGGCCCGGTCGTGGTCGGGCCTACGACCGGCCAGACAAGTTATGAAATTGTCGAAGGCGTGCGGCTGGTGGGGGCGGGGTTGCTGCCATGCGGCTGGCACGCGATGACGCGGCGGTCTGCGGCGGACTATCTCAACACCACCATCGCCATCGACCGGCATTTCCATCCGATGATGCACGAAGCGGTCGCCAAATTGCGTGGCATGACGGACTTTGCCGACATGATACGCCTGCTCGACGAAGGCGCGCGCGCGCTCAACCATTATGTCGATCCCGATGTGCGCCAGTTCGTCCATATCGTCGATAATTGGCTGATCAGCAGTATCGCGCCCGAAGTGGGCGATCTTTACGAAAAATTCGGCCTGTCGCGCCGCCATGTCGAGCGGCTGGTCAAACATTTATACGGCGTCCCGCCCAAAATGCTCGCGCGCAAATATCGGGCGCTCAGGACCGCCAAACTGCTCCACGCCCGCAACGCGCCGACCGAAGATTATGCCCACGCCTTTTACGACCAATCGCATATGATCCGCGAAATCAAGCATTTCACCGGCCAGACCCCGCGCGAAATCCGCTTCGACATGACCGAATTCAGCCGCACCTTGGACGCCCGATCAGACCTTGTCGGCCAAATCCACCCGCTGACCGCTTTGATTTGAGGCCCGGATTGGAAAAGGGCGCGCTTGGCGCCTCACCCTTGGCCCTTTACCGTTCGTTCAGATAATAACGGTCCACCGCGTTCAGATTGTCGTCCAGTTCATAGACAATCGGCTGGCCGGTCGGGATTTCCAGCGACGTGATTTCATCATCGGGAATGTTCGACAGATGCTTGACCAACGCGCGCAGGCTGTTGCCGTGGGCGGAGATGAGGACGCGCTTGCCCGCTTTGAGATCAGGCGCAATATTCGCCTCCCAATAAGGCAACACGCGCTCGATTGTATCCTTGAGGCTTTCGGTGTCGGGAATGGCGATGCCGTCATAACGGCGGTCCTTGCTCAAATCGAATTCCGAACCGGCCTCCAAAGGCGGCGGCGGAATGTCGAAGCTGCGGCGCCAGATATGGACCTGTTCATCGCCATGCTTGGCCGCGGTTTCGGCCTTGTTGAGACCGGTTAGCCCGCCATAATGGCGCTCGTTCAAATGCCAGTCCTTTTTGACCGGCAGCCATAAACGGCCCATTTCTTCGAGCGCCAGATTGAGCGTCTTGATCGCGCGGCTTTGCACCGATGTGTAGCAAATGTCGAAATCGAGGCCCTTATCCTTCATCAAACGGCCCGCCGCGCGCGCTTCTTCTGCGCCCTTTTCGGTCACATCCACATCCCACCAGCCGGTGAAGCGGTTTTCCAGATTCCATTGCGACTGGCCATGACGGATGAGAACGAGGGTGGGCATGAACTAACTCCTGTGATGCAAAACGCACGCGCCAGCCCATAACGGCGCGCAGCCTGCCCGCCAAGAGGCATATCGTGTCCGGCTCCAAGGCGGGGCCTTAAGCCCGACGATAAGTTGAGGCATGGTCATTGCCACAAGCCTGTATTAAGAAACGCAAAAGCATAGGTTTTTCAACGCCACATGGGGAGACAGGCAGAATGATGAAGGCAATCCGGACGGCAAACAGAAGAAGCGCGCGGGCCTATCTGGGCGGCGCATTGGCGCTTGGCCTGATGGTCGGCGGCCTTGCGGGGGCGGGTGCGCTCGAAGCTAAATCGCCAGCCAAATCTTCGGCCAAATCTTCGGCCAAAGCTGCGGCCAAAAAGCGGGTAGTGAAGCCGCGGCCTATCCACCCCGCTGGCACTTATAAGCGCAGCAGACCCAATGGCGGCACCTTGACCATCACCCGCCAAGGCCATCAATGGCATATGTTCGTGACTGCGGGCGGCTTGCCAAATGGCGGGGCAACCGCCGCCGATTGCGAAGTGGCCGCGCTCGGCGCGCTGCACGCCGCCCGCATCACCGCCCGCCCCGTGCCGTGGCGCAGCGAACGCATCACCATCACGCCCAATGATCTGACCGACGTGGACGGCACCGTAACCGTAAGCTTCGTCAAAGGCGGGGTGCAGCTCAACGCGGTCGGCATCACCGGACCATTATGCCCGCCGGGCTCCAGCTTTGACGGCTTTTACCGCCGCGTGCGCTAAGGCTTTGAGGGCCTTAAGGGCTTGATCCTAGCCAGCAAACGCGCGTTCGATCACATAATCGCCGGGCTTGGCGTTCGACCCTTCTTCAAACCCCAGCGCGTCAAGCCGCGCGGACAGGCTGCGGATCATATCCATGCTGCCGCACATCATTACCCGGTCCTGTTCGGGGTCGAAACGCTCCGGTCCCATCAATCCCGCGCGGAACAATGCGCCACTGTCGATCAGCCCGTCAATCCGGCCGGTCGTGTGGAACGGCTCGCGCGTGACGGTCGGCACATAGGTGAGTTGCAGCAATGCCTGATCCTGCACCAACGGGTCGCCCGCCAGTTGCGCTTCGAGCAACGGGCGGAACGCAAGGTCGGAGACATGGCGCACACTATGCACCAGCACAATCGCGCCGAACCGTTCGTAAATATCGGGATCGCGGATGAGGCTCAAAAATGGCGCAAGACCGGTGCCGGTCGACAGCAGGAATAATCTTTGGCCGGGCTTTAACGCATCCGTCACCAACGTGCCGGTCGGCTTACGGCCCAGCAAAATTTCATCACCCGGCACGATTGTCTGCAGTCTTGATGTCAATTTGCCATCCGGCACCTTGATCGACAGAAATTCCAGCTCGTCGGCATAATCCGGGCTCGCAATCGAATAAGCGCGCAGCAAAGGCCGCCCTTCATCGGGAAGGCCGATCATCACAAATTCGCCCGAACGGAAGCGGAAGCTTGGCGGGCGGGTGATGGTGAAGCTGAACAGATGGTCGTTCCAATGGCGCACCCCGCGCACATGTTCGATGGTGAGCGCGCTCGACGGCGCAAGGCTGGCGGTGGCGGACAGGCGGTTACTCATGGATTTTCTCAACAAGGCTTTCGGGTTGGAGGATGGGACAGGCGGGCAAGCATGATGCCCGCGCGGGATAAGGCTGTGACCGCTTCGGCAAAGGCATTCAGCGCCGTATCGACCAGATGGGCAGGAAGCAGCAACGCGAGCGTCGCGCGGGCATGACCTTCTTCGCCGCGCGCGCAATGCCGCCATAAGGCCAGAAACACCGCCTCGCCTTCGCCCACCAAGGGCGTGCCGGACGCATCTATTTCCAACGGATGCGCGGCATCGAGCAGCATGATCGCCATGACCATATGCACCGGCGCAATCGCCGCAGCGCGCGGGCCGACAAACAGCGGCATCAGCGCCGCTGCCGGACAATGATGCGCGCGATACGCCTCCCGCCACAGCCGCATCGCCCCCAAAAGCATCCGGGCCTCTCCGAGCAAGGAGAGCAAAGGGCGGTCGACAAAATGATACATGGGTCGCGGAGGCGCTTCTTGTGATGATATTGCGAATGACTCGCAATTACACGCGCGGGCGTGACTGTCAATATGGTTGCGGCGGGGTGATGGGGAAAAGGCGCGGGGGAGGCGTGGTTAGGCGGCGGGGCTTTTGGGGTGTCGCTGCTCCATCGCACGCATCCTCTCTGCGCCTTCCCTCCCTCTGCGCCTCTGCGTGAACCAAGATAAAAGCAATCAACCCCCCGCACGCGCGTTCGCTGAGACTGGCCTGCCTCGCCAACCTCCGTTCGTCCTGAGTAGGCTCGAAGAGCCGTATCGAAGGACCGGTTGCGCGCGCAGCCTGTCCTTCGATACACCGCCCTTTCAGGGCGGCGCTCAGGACGAACGGAAGGTGGGGATGTGCTTGGACATTAAGGCGCGAAAATTTACACCTCGTCGACCAACTCCGCGAGCGTTGCCAGACAATCGCGGGCGAGTTGCATCGAGCGTTCGGGGGACCAGCCATGTTCTTCGTCCGCAAGGAATTTATTATCCTTGAACGGCATTTCGAGCGTCATCGCGGTCGCGCCGAAGCGTTCGGCGAGCTGGTTGGTGGACATGGAAAGATTGGCGGTGCCGGGCTGTGATTCTTCATAGCCCAGTTCAATCTGGAAATCGGGCGTGCGGCGCGCGAGCGCATCGCGGAAGCGGGTGAATTTGCCATATTGCGCATCACTCCACGACGGGATGCCTTCGAAACCGGCAAAGAATACCGCCGGAATCGCTTCATCACCATGCACGTCGATGGCGAAATCGACGCCGCTTTCGTCCATCGCATTGCGCACGCACAAGACTTCGGGGCTTTTCTCCTTGGTCGGATTATCCCACTCGCGGTTCAAATTCACGCCTGCATAGTTGGTGCGCAAATGGCCGCGATAGCTGCCGTCCGGGTTCATATTCGGCACGATATGGAGGCGGCAGGTCTGGAGCAACTTGCGCGCATGGGGGTCTTGCGGATCGGTGAGCATATCCAAGGCTCCTTCCATCCACCATTCGGCCATGCTTTCGCCGGGATGCTGGCGCGCATAGAGCCACACCTGCTTGTCGCCTTCGCCCATTTCGAGACAGTCGATCGGGCGGCCTTCAAGGCTGGTGCCAAGCTGGCGCAGGCGCACGCCCTCATGCGCCGCTGCATTGGCGACGAGGTCATAATGGCGTTCGAGCGAATAGGGCGCGAAATAGGCGAACCACACCACATCGCTGGTCGCTTCCCAGCGGAAGATGAGCGTCCCGCCATCGGCGTCGGGGTCATAATCGGTGGTCGCGCGCGCCCAATATTCGCGGTCTTCGGACACGCATACCTTATAATCGACCCAACCATCCGGATAGGCCGATTCGGCAAGGCCGGTAATATGGAATTCCAGCGCATCGCCAACCGAACAGGCGACGCGGAAATGGAACCATTGGAAAAAGTCCGATTCGCGATCCTTGCGGATGGCAAGGCGCGCGGTGGTGCCGGTGATCTGGTTTACAATGATGTTGCCGCTGTCGAAAGCCGCGTTAATTTGAATATCGTTCATTTGGGCAGTGACCTCACTATTAGCGCGGTTGAGGCGTCAAAATGGCGAAGATATCGGAGGAAAATGTCCGCCGCAGATAGTCATTCTATCTGCAAGGGCATTTTGCTTCGAGATCGAAGCCATTTTGACGTCCTGAGGGATTTGACCGATTTTGTCCATTGCCGCGTCGGCAAGGCTCGAAATATCTACATATTCACAGCGCCTTGCCTCCTTGCACTGAACAAAATCGCTTCAAACCTCAATCGCGCTAATAGCGAGGTCACTGCCCTACTCTAATAGACTTACCGCTCTCGCCGGGGAAGCCCCTGAACAAGGCTTCGGCCATTTTTGCCGCTACGGCGGAGGGTTCTGCCGCAGGGGTGCCTTGTTTGACGGTGGTGGAGGCGCGGCCTTCCCACATGACGGCCTTGTCGCTGTTGCGCAGGATTTGCACCGACAGGTCATTGCCGATGCGCGGTTTGGGCGGGCCGGACAGGTCTATGCCAATGCCAAGCCCGACGCCGCTGCCATAGCTGCCGGTCGAGCCGCCCACGCCGACCGATACGGGCGAGCGCCGTCCGCGCAGGGCGGGATCAATCATGCCGCGGCTTTGTGTGACCTTGACGCTATAGCTCGCGCGGCTGCCATTTTCGCGGGCAAAGCCCAAACGGTCGAGTTCGCGTGCAACCGCTTGCGTCCATACCGCGCCCTCCAACCCTTGCGGCGAATAAGGGCTGGCGGCATCAATCGTGTAAGAGCCGGGCGCGAAGGCGGCCTGATCGGCGCGGTGGAAGCGGGTGACATCGACGGGGCCGGAACCGCTGGTCGCGCAACCGGCCAAGGCGGCGCCCATCAACAGGAGGGGCAAAAGCGGGGTGATTTTCATAATGGCAAACCCTAGGTCAAATGTGATGAACTGTCATTTAACTTCTTTCTGCTAGGACTACGCGCCATGACACAGAAATTTCCCGTTCTCGTGACCGGCGGTGCCGGATATATCGGCAGTCACGCGGTCCTGGCCTTGCAGGATGCAGGTTGGCCGGTGGTGGTTATCGACAATCTCGTCACCGGATTCCGCTGGGCGGTGCCGCACGATGTGCCGTTCGTCGAGGGCGATGTGGCCGATATGGCGCTGGTCGGCGACACCATCCGCCGCCATAATATCGGCGCGATCCTGCATTTTGCAGGGTCGGTCGTGGTGCCGGAGTCGGTCGAAAATCCGCTGAAATATTATCGCAATAACACCGCCGCGAGCCGCAACCTTATCGAAGCTGCGGTGGCGTCAGGGGTCAAGCATTTCATCTTTTCGTCAACAGCGGCGACCTATGGCATCCCCGATGTGTCGCCGGTCACCGAAACGACGCCGCAGCGCCCGATCAACCCTTATGGCTGGTCGAAGCTGATGACCGAACAAATGCTTGCCGATACTGCGCTTGCGGAAGATGTAAACTATTGTGCCTTGCGCTATTTCAACGTCGCAGGGGCCGATCCGCACGGGCGCACCGGCCAATCGACGGCGGGCGCAACCCACCTCATCAAAGTGGCGGGCGAAGCGGCGCTCGGCAAGCGCGCATCGGTCGCAATATTCGGCAGCGATTTCGATACGCCCGATGGCACCGGGGTGCGCGATTATATCCATGTGAGCGATTTGGCGGCGGCGCATGTGCTGGCGCTCAATGCTTTGGTCGCCGATCCGGCCACCAGCCTGCGCTTGAACTGTGGTTATGGGCGCGGCTTTTCGGTGCTGGATGTGCTGGACGCAGTGGACCGGGTGGCGGGCGTTACGCTCACCCGCGAAATGCAGCCGCGCCGCGCGGGCGACCCTGATTCGCTCATATCCGACAATCGCGCCATCCTCGCCCGATTCGGCTGGCAACCGCGCTATGATGACCTCGACACCATTGTCGGCCATGCGCTGGCGTGGGAAAAGTCGCTCATGGCGCGCGCATCTTAGGGAAAAATCCCCCGAATCGGGTTGACTTTATCCCGTGCGCCCCGTAACTGCGCGCCTTCACATTCAATGTAACCTTTTATTTGGAAGCGTTTCGCCATGAAGATCCGCAACAGCCTTAAGTCGCTCAAAGACCGTCACCGCGACAACCGCGTGATCCGTCGTCGCGGCCGCACTTATGTCATCAACAAGACCAACCGTCGTTTCAAGGCGCGTCAGGGCTAATCGCCCACGCTTATTGATTCGAAGGTATAATGTTGAAGACCGCCGTTCGGGAAGGCCCGCGCGGCGGTTTTTGCGTGCCTGAAAGAAGGGCTGACCGATGCCGGACAGGATAGCGCCTCTTCCAGCGCCACCTACAGTCACGACCGTGATTTTCGATGTCGGCAAGGTGCTGGTCGAATGGGATATAAGAGGGTTGTATCGCCCGCTGATCGCCGATCCTACCGAACTGGAGCGGTTCGTGGCGCAAGTGGTGACGCCTGAATGGCATTTCCAGCATGATGCCGGACGCAGCTTTGCCGATACCAGCGCGGAATTGATCGCCGCCCATCCGCAACATGAAGAATTGATCCGCCTGTTCGGCCCGCGCTTTGGCGAGACATTGGGCGCGATATTGCCGGGGATGCGGGCGCTGGTCGGCAGGCTCGCCGCGCGGGATGTGCCGCTCTATGCTATCACCAATTTCAGCGCCGAATTCTGGCCCGCCTTTGAAGCGCGCGAAGCCGAACTATTCGCGCCGTTCCGCGATATATTGGTGTCGGGCGCAGAAAAATTGCTCAAACCCGATCCGGCGATTTACCGGCTGGCGATTGAGCGGTTCGGCGTCGAGCCGGACGCGTGCCTGTTCGTCGATGACCGCCCGGAAAATGTCGCGGCCGCCGAAGCGCAAGGGATGCGCGGGCATGTGTTTGCCGGGGCTGCCGGGCTGGAACGGGAATTGCGGGAGTTGGGGTTGTTGTGAGGGTAACTACCCCCTCCCGATCGGGAGGGGCAACGGAGCCTTAATGACCCAGAGCGCAGCGAAGGGGAATTTAGGCGAAGTCGGGGAGGGCTTTGGTTTAAGCTGAGGGCGTTGGCCAATTCAAACAGGCCCTCCCCCGGCCCCTCCCTAAAGGGAGGGGAGAAGGGTTTACGCCGCTTGCGCGACCGGCTCCACGGCGAGCAACGTCACGCCGGCATATTTTTCGGCCTGCGGTTCAAACAGTGCATTGGGAGCAAATTCTTGCTCCACCAGCGTGAGGTCGCCAAGGCCGTCCAGTTTGAACGTGCCGATCTTCACTTCGCGCGGCGGGTTGCCGTCGCGGTCGATGGTGGTGGCGTCGATGTAAAGCTCGTCATGGCGCGTATATAAGATATGCGGCGCAAGCGTGACGACCCCGCGATTATAGGTCGCGGTAACACAGCGCAAACGGGCGATAGCCTCCAAGGCGATTGCGGGTGATGACATAATGGCCGCGATATACCGGTTCCGGGCGGGCCTGTCTAATATTTTGTGCGTTGCAGCATGAGGCGGCAAAGATAAGTTGTCCGGACTGCTTTTGCTCCTGCCCGAACCCCAGTCCGAACCCCTATCCCTTACCCTGCCCGCGCGGCTATTTCACCATCCCCATCTGGCTGAGGATGAAGGCTTGTTCTTCCGCATCTTCGCGCAGCGATTCAAACCGGCCCGATTTGCCGCCATGTCCTGCACCCATATTGGTTTTAAGGAGCAACAGATTCTTGTCGGTCTTGGTCGCGCGCAATTTGGCGACCCATTTGGCTGGCTCCCAATAAGTGACGCGCGGGTCGTTGAGCCCCGCCGTCACCAGCATTGGCGGATAGGCTTTGGCGGTGACATTATCATAAGGCGAATAGCGCCACATGGTTTCAAACGCGGCCTTGTCCGTAATCGGATTGCCCCATTCGGGCCATTCGCCCGGAGTCAACGGCAGGCTTTCGTCCATCATCGTATTGATGACATCGACGAACGGCACATGGGCGACGACCGCGCCCCAGAGGCTCGGGTCCATATTGACGATAGCGCCCATCAGCTCGCCGCCCGCAGAGCCACCCGACGCCGAAATCTTGCCGCGCCCTGTATAGCCCTTATCGACCAAGCCTTGGGCCACATCGACAAAATCGTTGAACGTATTCTGGCGCTTGTCGAGCTTGCCCTGCAAATACCAGTTGCGCCCCAGATCATCACCGCCGCGAATATGCGCGATGCCGTAAATATAGCCGCGATCGACAAGGCTTAGCCGCGTGGTCGAAAAGCTCGGCGGCACCGCATAGCCATAAGCGCCATAGGCATAAAGATGGAGCGGGGCGGTGCCATTTTTGGCCAGTCCTTTTTTATAGACCAGCGACACGGGGATCATCGTCCCGTCGCGGCCCTTAATCTCGACCCGCTCGGTCACATAGTCCGCCGCATTATAGCCGCTCGGTATCTCCTGAACCTTCAACGTGGTGAGCGCGCCTGTATCGACATCATAATCATAGACCGTGTCGGGCGTGACCATCGATTCATAAGCGAGCCGCAGCGTGTGCGTGCCATATTCGGGGTTGCTGTCGAGCCCCGCCGAATAGCTTGCTTCGGGGAAGGGGATGCGCGTGACTTTGGCGGGATCCGCATAAGAACGCACCTCGATCTGGTCCAACCCGCCCTCGCGGCCTTCGACCACATAATAATCGCGGAAGGCCGAAAAATCGGTGATGTAGAAATTCTCTGCTCCCGCAATCAGCGTAGTCCACTGGTCGGGCTTGGCGAGGCTTGCGGTCGCGATGCGGAAATTGGGGTGGGTGTCATTGGCGTGAATATAGAGCGTGCCGTCATGTTCTTCGACGCTATATTCGCGGCCCTTTTTGCGCGGCGACACAAGGATCGGCGTGGCGAACGGATTGTCGCGCGGGATGAGGCGGACTTCGCTCGTTTCATTGTCACCGGTCGCAATCACCAGATATTTTTCCGAAGCGGTCAAGCCGACATCACAGGAAAAGCCGATATCGGCTTCCTTGAAAATCTGTTTGTCGCTGCTCACCGGCGTGCCGAGCTTATGGACATGGATATTGTCGGTGCGCCAATTTTCATTGGCAAGGCCGTATAACACCATCGCCGAATCCGCCGACCATTCGATGCTCGACAAGGTGCCGGGGATAGTATCGGGAAGCAGCGTCCCGGTTTCGAGATTTTTGAAGCGCACTTCAAACCGCTCGGAGCCATTATCATCGACCGAATAAGCGAGCAGCTTGCCATCGGGACTCACCGAAAATTCGCTGAGGCGGAAATAGTCCTTACCCTTGGCCAGCGCGGGTTCGTCGAGCAGCAAAATCGCCTCGCCCACCCCCTTGCCATCCGGTCCAGCGGCGCGGCGATACCATTTCTTATATTGGCCGCCCTTTTCAAATTCGGTCCAATAGACCCACGCACCATCTTTTTGCGGGACCGATTTTTCATCTTCCTTGATGCGGCCCTTCATTTCCTGAAACAGCTCTTCGACCAGCCCGTCATAGGGTTTCATGCTGGCGGTGAAATAAGCATTTTCCGCGTTGAGATAGGCAAGGATTTCGGGGTCATCGACCTCCGGATAGCCGGGGTCGCGTAGCCATGCCCACGGATCATCCCAGCTTTTGCCATGCGCGCTTGCGCGGTGCGGCTTTTGCGCAGCCACTGGCGGGGTCGGGGTAACAGCTTGCTTTACATCATGATTTGTCGTCAAAACCGGATCATCTTTCGCACTATTTACGTCCGCACCCTCAAGGCTTGCACAGGCAGCGACCAGAAAGAGGAAGGGACTAGCCATTACGGCCATGCCTCGCCTAAAGGATATGGTCATATGCCCTGCCCCCTTCGTATCGCCCGATGCGGTCAAGCGGCCATGGTGAAACAAGGAATGATTCATGTCCACCCTCGAACAGCATAAAGCGCGCCTTGCGGCGCTGCGCACCGAACTCGCCGCCCGCGGCCTTGATGGCTTCATCGTCCCCATCGTGGACGAATATATGTCCGAATATGTAGGCAGCTATGCCCAGCGCATGGCCTGGCTCACCGGCTTTGGCGGTTCGGCGGGGAGCGCGGTGGTGCTGACCGGCAAGGCAGGCGAAAAGGCTGCCGTGTTCGTCGACGGACGCTATACGTTGCAAGTCACCGAACAGGTTTCGGGTGAGGATTATGACTATGTCGGTATCCCGCAATCCAGCCCTGCGGCTTGGATTGAAGCCAATGCTCCTTCCGGGGCCAAGATCGGTTTCGACCCGTGGCTCCACACGATTGACTGGGTGCGCGGGACGCACGCTTTGCTCGACGCCAAGGGCATCGAACTGGTGCCGGTCGATAGCAATCCGCTGGATGCGGTGTGGGACGACCAGCCCGCGCCCTCGATAGCGCCCGCGACCGCGCATGGCGATGAATATGCAGGACGCAACGCCGCCGACAAGCGCGCGGAAATTGCCGACTGGCTGACCTCCAACGGGTTGGATGCGACCATTGTGACCGCGCTCGATTCGATTGCGTGGCTGCTCAATATTCGCGGCACCGATGTGACCCATACGCCGGTTGCGCTTTCTTATGCGATCCTCAATGCCGATGGCACGGCCGACCTGTTTATCGCGCCCGAAAAGGTGACGCCGCAGCTTATCCAGCATCTCGGCAATGCGGTGCGTATCCATGATCGCGACGCGTTCGAGCAAGGCTTGGACACCCTTAAAGGCAAGAAGGTCGCGGTCGATCCCGAACGCGCGGTTTCGGCGATTTTCTCGCGGTTGGAGCAAGCCGGTGCAACCATCCGCCGCCACCGCGATCCGACCGTCTTAGCGAAAGCCGTCAAGAACCCCGTCGAAATGGCCGGACAGCGCGCCGCCCAAGCGCGCGACGGCGCGGCCTTGTCGCGCTTCCTGCGCTGGGCACAAAGCGCGCTTCCCGAAGGCGGACAAACGGAATTATCCGCCGCCGCCCAACTGTTGCGCCTGCGCGAACAGACCGGGCTTTTGAAGGATTTGTCGTTCGACACGATTTCGGGTTTCGGTCCCAATGGTGCGAGCCCGCACTATCGCGTCGATGAGTCGAGCAATCTCCCCATCACCAGCGGCAATCTCTATCTCGTCGATTCGGGCGGCCAATATGAAGATGGCACTACCGATGTCACCCGCACCATCGCGGTCGGTGTGCCGAGCGATGAAATGATCCGCCGTTATACGCAGGTCTTGAAAGGCCATATCGCGCTCGCGCTCGCGGTCTTCCCAGAAGGCACGGCAGGGTCGCAGCTTGATACGCTCGCGCGCCAATATTTATGGGCGGATGGCGTCGATTATGCGCATGGCACCGGTCATGGCGTCGGCAGTTTCCTCGCGGTCCATGAAGGCCCGCAACGCATCGCCAAATCATCGGGCGGGCAGGCCGGCACCGAAGAACCGCTCAGGGCGGGCATGATCCTGTCCAATGAACCGGGCTATTATAAGACCGGCGAATTCGGCATCCGCATCGAAAATCTGGTCGTGGTCGAACCGCGCGAGATTGCGGGCGCGGAACAGCCGATGCTCGGCTTTGAAACGCTGACCTTCGCGCCGCTCGACCGCACGCTGATCGATTCGTCGATGCTGAACGAGGCCGAACGGTCATGGGTTAATGCCTATCATGCCAAGGTGATGGACATACTCGGTCCCGAACTGGAAGCCGATGACCGCGCTTGGCTCGCTAATGAATGTCGCCCTCTGGAGGCCCGTTAATGGATCATGCTTTGTGGGAAATGCCGCGCGACGAATTCCCCGTCACACACAGCGTGCGCGTGCGCTATAACGAGATAGACGGGCAGAAAATCGTCTTTAACGGCAATTATTTCATCTATGCCGATATTGGCGTCACCGAATATTTCCGGATGCTCGGCGAAGGCCAGCCGGGGCCGTTTTTCCACCAATATGGCACCGACATTTTCGTGGTCCATGCCGAAATCGACTATCATGCGAGCGCCGTGCTTGACGATATGATCGACATTGTTGCGCGCGTGAGCCGCATCGGGCGGACCAGCTTTACGTTGCACGTCGCAATCTTCCGCGGGGCCGAGCGGCTGACCGACATCACCATCATCTATGCGCATATGGATTTGGACAGCGGCGAAGCCACCCCGCTCCCCGCAAGCTTCATCGCCGATGTCAGAAGCGCCCAAAAAACGCCGCCCGCGCAAGATCCGGCGAAACAGTGGGGGTAACTACCACACCCCTCCCGCCTGCGGGAGGGGCAATGAAGCCTTAATGAGCGCAGCGAATTTAGGCGCGTGGGGTGGGTCGAGGTTTAAATTGCGTTTGCGAACAGACCCACCCCCAATTCAGCGAACGCGAAACTTCCCCCGGCAGTTTCGGATTGTGCCGGGGGCACAATTCTGTTCGCTCGCAAACGGGAGGGGAGATAAATGATAGCCCTCCTCCTAGCCGCTACTACCGCACCCCATCCGCGACCGCATCGAGCGCCGCGCCATCGCGTAAAAATTTGTCCGCACTCTTTTCGACACGGGTTTACGATAGCATAAACCGATGAGTCGCAACGTGCCCTTGTTCGCAAGGGGTTGCGTGCGCTTTGCTATCCGCTTGCACCCGACCGCGCGCGGGGATAAAGCGCGTGTCATAAAAATGTCATAAATCTTTACCGGGACTATCATTATCAACCAGATTGCAGCCTTGCCCTATCGCACCACCAGCGATGCGATTGACGCGCCGGTCGAGATCATGCTCGTGACATCGCGCGAGACGAAACGCTGGGTGCTGCCTAAAGGCAATCCGATTGCGGGCCTGTCCGCGCACGCGTCGGCCGCGCATGAGGCGGAGGAAGAAGCGGGCATCCGTGGGGCGGCCTGTCCCACCCCCATCGGCCATTATAGCTATCGCAAAAAGAAACGCACCGGCGCGTCCTTGCTGCTCACCGTCGATGTGTTCCCCGTGCTGGTCACGACCGAACTCGACGATTGGGAGGAAATGGACGAGCGCGAACGGCGCTGGTTCCCGCTCGCCGAAGCCGCCGCTGCGGTGGACGAGCCGGACTTGAAACAACTGATTCTCCATTTCCGCGCCAGCGATGTGACGCCCGCGCAAGGCATCATCGCGTCGAGCGCCAAGGAACTCAAAAAAGGAACAGGGATGTTCAACTGGTTTCAGGCCCTGCTTCCCAAGCAAGGCAATTTCTTCGACCTGTTCGAAGCCCATGCGGTGACGCTGACGACGGCGAGCGAGGCGCTTGCGCGCCTGTTCCAGGGCGGTCCCGGCATGGCCGACCATATCAAGGAAATCGAACAGCGCGAACATGATGCCGACGACATCATCCGCGAAGTGTTGCAGACCGTGCGCCGCACCTTCCTGACGCCGTTCGACCGGGGTTCGATCATCGATATGATCTCGGCGATGGATGATGCGATTGACCAGATGCAGCAGACGGCGGGCGCGATTGACCTTTATGAAATCACCGAGTTCGACCAAGGGATGCGCGATATGGCGGCGATTATCGTCGATGCCGCGCGCGTGACCGCCGAAGCCTTGCCGCTGCTGCGCGACATAGCGGGCAATGGCGCGCGGCTCCACACCTTGACCGAACGGCTCGTCCATCTGGAAGGTCAGGCGGACAAGATCCACGCGGCGGGCCTGCGCGCATTGTTCCACCAATATGGCGCGACCGACACGCTCAAATTCATCGTGCTGCGCGAAATTTACAGCCATTTGGAGCGCGTCGTCGACCGGTTTGAAGATGTCGCCAATGAAATTGACGGCATCGTCATCGACCATAGCTAACGCACCGGGACAGGACATAAGCGCCCATGCATGAACTTGCCTTTCCGCTGCTGGTCGGCCTCATCATATTGGCCTTGTTGTTCGACTTTCTGAACGGCCTGCATGATGCGGCCAATTCGATTGCCACGGTGGTCGCGACCAAATTGCTGAGTCCGGTGAAGGCCGTGCTGTTCGCGGCCTTTTTCAACGCGGCGGCCTATTTCCTGATGCTCGCTTTCCCCTCGCTTCATAAAGTTGCGGAAACCATCGGCAAGGGGCTGATCGACAAGGATCTGGTGACCCCCGCCGTAGTGTTCGGCGCGCTCATCGGTGCGATGTTCTGGAATGTCGTGACCTGGCTTAAAGGCATCCCCTCTTCGTCGAGCCATGCGTTGATTGGCGGGATTATCGGCGCGGGTGTCGCCCATTCCGGCTTTGGCGCGATTGAATGGGCGGGGCTGAACAAGACGCTCATCGCTATCGTGCTGTCCCCGACGCTTGGCATGATGCTGTCGATGGCGATCATGCTCGTCACAAGCTGGCTCTATAAAGGCGCGACCGTGCGCCGCGCGGACCGCGATTTCCGCTATCTCCATCTGATTTCGTCCGCGACCTATTCGCTGAGCCACGGGCTTAACGACGCGCAAAAGACGATGGGGATCATCACCGTGCTTCTCTATTCGACCGGCTATCTGGGCGGCGAATTCCATGTGCCGCATTGGGTTGCGATTAGCTGTTATGTCGCCATCGGCCTCGGCACCTTGTCGGGCGGATGGAAGATTATCGAGACAATGGGCTCGAAAATCACCAAACTGTCGCAGCATCAAGGGTTCAGCGCGTCGATGGGCGGATCGATCATGGTGTTTGCCGCAAGCGCAATGGGCATCCCCGTCTCGACCACCCACACCATCACCGGGTGCGTCATCGGCGCAGGCACCGCCAAGCGTGCGTCCTCAGTGCGCTGGAGCGTCACGGGCAATATCTTCATGGCGTGGATTATCACGATCCCCGCGTCAGCGAGCGTTGCGGCGATTTTCTATTATCTGACGCGGTTATTTTGACCTGAGGTTAGGTTTCAAGCGGCGCGCCGACTTCATAAAGCTGAAGCCGACGATCACCGATCCCCAGCTTTTCCCAAGACGCGCGCCAAAGCTTGATGTGATCCGACGCGAAATGCTCATCTAGCGCAGGTTGGTCGCGCCAGATTTCTTTGACGTGGATAAGCCCGGGATCAAACAAGTCCTCGGCATAGCTATATTCAAAGCAGCCATCTTCGGCGCGGCTGGCTTCAACCATAACGCGCATGGGGCCCCGAGCTTCATCAAGGTTTTCCTGGGGCAGACGAACGGTTCCGACAATCAACAGCATAAAAGCCGCCTAGTGTCCCGCCTGCGGGCCGCGCTCTAATCCAGACAACGCCAGTTGTTCGTCGATTTGCGCTAGCAGTCGCTCCAACCCCGGCTCATCCTTGGCTTCGGCGCGCGCGACCAGCACGTCTTGCGTGTTCGATGCGCGCAGGAGCCACCAGCCGTCTGCGGTGTTAACCCGCGCGCCGTCGGTGCGATCCACCGCCGCGCCATCGGCTTCTAGCCGCGCCAGCACTTCATCGACCACCGCAAATTTGCGGGCCTCATCGACCTGAAAGCGCATTTCCGGCGTGTTGACCATCGCGGGCATCTCGCCGCGCAATTGCGTCACGCTCTTGCCCAGTAAATGCGACGCTTCGATGAGCCGCACCGCCGCATAAAGCGCGTCGTCAAACCCGTAATAGCGGTGCTTGAAGAAAATATGCCCGCTCATCTCGCCCGCGAGCGGCGAGGCGGTTTCCTTCATTTTGGATTTGACGAGGCTATGCCCGGTTTTCCACATGACAGGCTGCCCGCCCAATTCGGCCACGCGGTCGAACAAGGCTTGCGAGGCTTTGACATCGGCAATGATGGTCGCGCCCGGCAATTCCTTGAGCACGGGTTCTGCAAAAATGGACAGCAACTGGTCGCCCCAGATGACGCGCCCTTCACCGTCAATCGCGCCGATACGGTCGCCATCGCCGTCAAAGGCAATGCCAAAATCAAGGCCTTTATCCGCAACCAGCGCCTTCAAATCGGCAAGATTTTTCTCTTCGGTCGGGTCGGGGTGATGGTTGGGGAAAGTGCCGTCCACTTCGGTGTAGAGCGTGAAATGTTCGCCCGGCAGTTTCGCAACCAGCTTTTCCAAAGCCGGACCCGCCGCGCCATTGCCTGCGTCCCAACCGATGCGGAAGGTGCCGCCTTGGAAATCTTCGACGAGCCGGTCGACATAGCGGTCCATAATATCGACGGCTTCCGACCCTGCGCTGCCTTCATCCCAATCGCCGCTTGCCGCCATGACGCCCAGTGTCTGGATGTCCGCGCCATAAAAGGGGCGGCCCTGGAACACCATTTTGAACCCGTTATAATCGGGCGGATTATGGCTGCCGGTAATCTGGATACCGCCATCGACGCCCAAGGTTTCGCTGCCATAATAAAGCATCGGGGTCGGCCCTTCGCCGACGCGCACCGCATGGATGCCGCTCTCGTTCAACCCCTTGACCAAGGCCGCTTCGAGGATCGGCGAGGAGGTGCGGCCGTCATAGCCGACCGCGACCGCCTTGCCGCCCGCGCGCGCAACCAAAGTGCCGAAGCCGCGCCCGATGGCATAGGCGTCGGCCTCTCCTAAAGTTTCGCCGATAATACCGCGAATATCATATTCCCGAAGGCTGGTCGGGTGGAACTGGTGGGTCACAAAATATCCTCTTATCGGGGGAGGGAAGGAACAGGAAATTCAGCGCAGCGGGGGCTGCTGGTCGAGCGCGGCGAGCATCGTATCGCGCGCGCGGTTAACTTTGGCGGCAAGCGCGGGCGAGCCGCCAGTGTCGGGATGGACGCGCTCGATCAGGCTGCGATGCGCAGCGAGAATAGCCTCGCGGCTCGCATCGGGGCGCAGGTTGAGGAGGCGCGCTGCCTCGCGCACATCGGCGGAGGCCGCGCGGCGCTGGCCATTGGTCCAGAACCACCACACCGCACCCGCCAGCACTATCAGGATAAGCAGTTTCGCCACGATGCGTCCGCCTTGCGTTTAAAGGAATATCAGTTTGCCGCGAGGACCGAGGCGGCAAAGGGGTTGAGGCCGTTGGGGCGCGGCGCTTCTTCACGGCGCGGCAGTTGCAGCCCCGCAATCATTTCGCGCAATTCCTGACGGGCCGCGACATGGCTGATGCCAAGGTCGCCGAGCATCCCCTTGTCGAGCAAGGTGAGGCCCGACGGGAATAGCTCGCGGTAAATCACGCGCTCGCCAAGCCCCGGCAGCACGCGGAAACCCACGCGCTTCGACAATTCGGCCAATGCTTCCCCTACGCGGCGCATATTGCGCGCTTCGATATGCTGGAGGCGGTTGCGCATCAGCACCCAATCGACGCTGCGCCCATCGGTCTTGGCGCGCTTTTGCCGCGCTTCCCAGATGAGTTCGGCGTAGAAGGACAGCCGCTTCACCTTGAAGGTTTCGGGGTCAACCTGTCCCACCAGATCGAAATCGACAAAGCTGTCATTCATCGGCGTGACCAGCGTATCGGCGCGCGGCGCAAGGTGGCGGGCAAAGACATCATCGCGCCCCGGCGTATCGGCGATGAAGAAATCCGCGCCTTGGCTAATCTCCGCAACTTTTGTGTCCAATTCTTCGACTGTAGTGCCGGTGAACACATCGAAAGCGGGGGTCGGCAAATCAATGCCGCGCCGTCCGGCGGTCGCCAGCCGGTTTTCCAGATAGCGGTAAAAAGTGCGCTGGCGCGGATCGAGGTCTAGCCCGACCACCTTATAGCCTTGCACCGCCAAGGCGACCGCGACATGGACCGCGCTGGTCGATTTACCGGTGCCGCCTTTTTCGTTGGCGAAGATAATATAATGTGGCGTTTGTGCTGTCATGCGATTCCGACTAGTGGTGCCCCCCTTGAACGAATTGGGCGTTCTTCTATCGGAGCCGGAACCTTGGTGCAAATCATCCGTGACGTAAAATCACTGCCAGCCGCCTTGGCGGGTCTTTCCCGCGACTTTGGCACGATTGCGCTGGTGCCGACGATGGGCGCGCTCCATGCCGGGCATATGGCACTGGTGAAAGAAGCCAAGCGCCATGCCGATGCGGTGGTCGTTTCGATCTTCGTCAACCCGACCCAGTTCGGCCCCAATGAGGATTTGGCAAACTATCCCCGGCAAGAAGCCGCCGATATTGCGCTCTTGGAAGCCGAAGGCGTGGCGCTTGCGTGGATTCCCGATGTCGCGTCCATCTATCCGGACGGCTTTGATACGATGATCCGCGTCGGCGCACTCGCCGACCGCTGGGATGGCGCGGCCCGCCCCGGCCATTTTGATGGCGTCGCGACGGTTGTGACCAAGCTTATCAACCGGATTGGCCCCAAGGTCGCGCTGTTCGGCGAAAAGGATTGGCAACAACTTGCGGTCATCCGCCGCACGGTTGCGGACCTCGATATGGCGGTCACGATTATCGGCGTGCCGACCGAACGCGCGGAAGACGGCCTCGCTCTGTCGTCGCGCAATGCCTATCTGTCCGACGCCGAGCGCGCCGCCGCGCCCGTTCTACACCATGCGATTCAGCAGGCCGCGCGCGCGATTAGCGACGGGGCGGGTGTAGCCGACGCGCTGGAGACGGCCCGCGCAGCGATCCTTTCCGGCGGCTTCAAGAGCATCGATTATGTCGCGCTGGTCGATGCCGATAGCCTTGAACCGCTCACCCGTTTTGCCGCCCCTGCACGCATGATTGCCGCCGCCCGGATAGGCACGACGCGGCTTATCGACAATATCGCGGTCGGCTGACGGGATTAATCCATGTTTTTTTACATTGGCTAAATAGCTGATTTTCAACGATTATTTGCATAAGCAAAATTAGTCACGCGCTTGTTAACCCTTTGTTGACCATAGATGGATGAATTTCATCCCATCGAAACGCAACAGGGAACAGGTTCGATGGGTAATAGCATGAAAAGCGCGGCTTTTTTGATGGAAAGCCGGATTGCAGAAGCGGGACAGGGCAAGGTCTCGGCATGTTTCGATTTAGGGGTCGCTTATTCGACCGGCTCGGGCGTCGATTATGATCTGGTCGAAGCGCATAAATGGTTTAATCTGGCGGCACTTGGCGGCAGCAAGGAAGGCCAGATATGCCGCGCGGAAATTTCGGGGGAAATGACGCGCGAGGAAATTTCGGAAGCGCAGCGTCAGGCGCGTGCCTGGCTCGACCAACTGGCCCGTCCGGTTGCGCAGCAACGCTACGCGGCCTGAACCGGCCTTCCAAAACGACCACATGCGCGGCCACATGCGCCGCATAACATATCGTCACGCCCTCCCCCGTCAGCGGGTGGGTGGACAGGGTGAGGCTTGTCTGCGGGGGCGTATAGAGACGCCTCACCCGATTTATTGCTGATGGCGGGCGGGGTAATTAACCACGGCCGTCTTTTTTATATTGCGTTGCTGGCGCGCATGAAAAAAGGCTGCCAACGCTAATCGGCAGCCCTTCTCCAGACCCAGTTGCCCCAAAAGGCAGCCTTTGGTCACGATTAATTTATTATTCCTCCAACGGGCGCTCGCGCATCCGGCCAAAGCCACGGCCTTCGCGGTTGGGACGCTGGGCGGGTGCCGCGCGTTCTTGACGCTGTTGCTGCGGTGCGGCCTGTTGGCGCTGTTGCGGCTGAGGACGAGCCTGCGGGGCAACCTGCTGACGCTGCTCCTGACGCCAGCGGCGTTGGCCTTCCTGCCGTTGGCCCTCGGGACGCTGGCCTTGCCATTGCGGACGTGCGCGCGGGGTGCCGTCGGGGCGTTGCTGGCCCTGCCATTGGCGCGGCTGACCATCCCCACGCCCTTCCCCGCGATTACCGCGCCAGTTGCGCGACGGCTGCGTTGAGTCAGGCTGGCGCTGCTGGCGGATCACGCGGCGCTGTTCGCGCTCACGGTTGCGTTCAGCCTCACGCGCGGCAGGCGCAAGATGCCCGAAACCGCGACGGTCCTTATCATCCCGGCGGATATGTTCAGGGCGCTGCACCATATTGGGCGGGCGGCCTGCGGTCGGGCGGTCATAGCGGTTCTTGTCGCGCCAGTTGCGGTCATGATTATTGCCGCGCCCGTTGCGCATCCGCCAATCGCGACGCCAGTTACCCCAATAATTGCGGTATTTCTGGTTCATCGGATAATAGCGGCCGCCACGGTCGTAAACATAAACGCCATAGCCCGGATAATAATAATTATCGTACCAGCCGCCGCCATAGCCTATGTTGGGATAGCCCAGACGGTAATCGTCATAATAATAATCGTCATAGCCGCCATAGCCATAACCGTCATCATAGCCATAGCCGTAGCCATCGTCATAATAGCCATAATCGCTGGCACCATAAATGCCGCCATCATACATGCAGCCCGACAGGCTGAACGCTGCAGCCGCAGCCAATCCTGCGCGACCCATAAGCTTGCGCGAAACCGGAAGCTTGAAAGACATTGTCATTATTCCTTCCACAAAAACCGCCCCGTGCCTCTTATTAACGCGCAAGCAGGCTATCGAATCGGCTCACTTTATCGTGACTTAATACCATATCGACTTGAATTGCGGGTGAACACAGATGTAAATCCGTATAAATTTACGCTTGTGTCAGTAAGCAGGTCCGGTAAGCTTCAACACCGGTAACAAGGCGCGAATCCGTCCTGCGGCACCTCCATCGCGCCGCTACCCGTTGGAGAGCTGAAACCCATGAGCGAACGCACGGCGATGCTGGCCGCCCATCCGCACTGGCCCCCTTTTCACAGCCGCGACGCGCTCGCCCATATCCCCGGCGAAGACGGGATGCCGTTTCTGGGCACCACGCTGGAACAGCTTAAAGACCCGCGCGCCTTCACCGCCAAAATGGTCGCGCGCTTTGGCAAGATTTTCCGGACACGCGGCTTTGGCGGCTATCAGGTGGCGCTGCTTGGCCCCGAAGCCAATGAGCTGATGCTGTTCGACCGCGACAAGATATTTTCCTCCGAACAAGGCTGGGGGCCGATTTTGTGGCGGCTCTTCCCGCGCGGGCTGATGCTGATGGATTTCGACCATCACCGCATGGACCGGCGCACCTTGTCGGTCGCCTTCAAGCCCGAACCGATGAAATATTATGCCGACAGCCTGAACGAAGGCATTGCCGCGCGCGTCCGGCAATGGAGCGAAGCGGACGGGGCGGAGATGCTATTCTACCCCGCCATCAAACAGCTAACGCTCGACCTTGCGGCGACCTCTTTCCTCGGCATTGCATGGGGGCCGGAAGCCGACCGTATCAATCAGGCTTTTGTCGATATGGTGGCGGCATCGGTCGGTGTCGCGCGCACGCCTTTGCCTTTCACCAAAATGGCGCGGGGTGTAGCGGGACGGCGTTATCTGAGCGACTTTTTCGCGCGCGCAATTCCCGAACGGCGCCAGCGCGAGGGCAGCGATATTTTCACCCAAATCTGTCATGCGGTCGATGAAAATGGCGCGCCTTTGTCCGATCAGGCGATTATCGACCATATGAATTTCCTGATGATGGCCGCGCATGACACGATTACATCGTCGGTCACATCGATGGTATGGCTGCTCGGCCAGCATCCCGAATGGCAGGAGCGGCTGCGCGCGGAAATGCTGGGCGTAGCGCAAGCGGGCGCGCCCTTGTCGCACAATGCGCTGGGGCAGTTGGAACTCACCGAAATGGCGTTCAAGGAAAGCCTGCGCATGATCCCGCCGGTCCCCGCCATCCCGCGCCGCGCGCTCAAGCCGTTCGATTTTGGCGGCTATACCATCCCTGCGGGCACCCATGTCGGCATCAACCCGACCTATACGCATAATATGCCCGAATATTGGCCGGAGCCGGAAAAATTTGACCCGATGCGCTTTACCCCCGAACAGGTGCGCGAACGCCACAAATATGCGTGGGTGCCGTTCGGCGGCGGCGCGCATATGTGTCTGGGTCTCCATTTCGCCTATATGCAGGCGAAAATCTTCTTCCACCATTTGCTGACCACACATCGCATCGTGCTGGACGAAGGCTATACCCCCGAATGGCAGGCCTGGCCGATTCCAAAACCCAGGGACGGGCTGAAAATAAGGTTGGAGAAGATTTGAGGATTTTAACGCTTATCTATTCGAAGATTGCGCATCAAAAGGTGTCTCTAATCCGATTTCTTTAAGCAACATTCTTCCCAAACCAGAAATTTGAACGGAATGTTTAAAATCGCCCTTTCGCGTATCAAATTCAGGGCTTTGGCCACGACTAGGCGAAGAATATTGTTTCTCAAGGAGGCCTAACTTCAATAGACTTTCTCGGCCTAGTTGATAAAGGTTATCTTGTTCAATCTCCTCTGGGGTGGAGCCTAAATGAATAGGGTTGGGCCGATTGATTACGTCGAATGCGTTTCGGTCTATGCCTGCAAATGATCGGCCATATGCGTTCAGAAGTGATACTTGGTCATCGTCCAGTTCACTCAACATTCTGAGCAACCTTTTTCGGCGGATTATATCGCTATCATCAGCCTTTAAGCCGCGACTTACTGCTTCAACAATTTGCTCAATTCGCTGTTGTGTTGTCGCGCGAGCTGCTTGATATCCACCTTCTTCTATAAGGTCTATCTTGTCAGCGTTCGCTGCAAGCCGGTCTTTCACATGGGCGTCAAGTTCATCTACACGACTGGCGAGCTTTCTTAGATACTCCACTATTCTGTCAGCTCGCTGCCCCGGCACAACAACGCCTATGATTTCCGCAAGTGGTCCGCCTACCAATGGAATGAGGCTCGCAACCCCTTTGCCGATTACTACAAGTTGGTCACGGAGTTGATCATCTAAATTGTCGTTCATCCGTTCACCACTAAACCGTAAAGCTTTCGCCGCAGCCGCAACTGCCGGTGGCGTTGGGATTGTTGAACACAAAGCCTGCGGCGAAATCATCTTCGACCCAGTCCATTGTGGAGCCGATCAGATAGAGGACCGACCCGCCATCGACATAAAATGTGCCGCCCGGCGTTTCGATTTTTTCGTCCATCGCGACTTCTTCGCTGACATAATCGACCGAATAGGCAAGGCCCGAACAACCGCGGCGCGGGGTGGAAAGTTTGACGCCTATCGCCCCTTCCGGCGCGCGGTCCATGAGCGCGGCAATCCGCGCTTCGGCGGCAGGCGTCAGTAAAATCGCGGCTGGGCGCGGTTTGCGGGCGGTGGTGGTTTCGGTCGTGGTCGTCATATTGGTCATCCTATCGGAGCATACTCTCTAAAGCCCCTCCTCCTTCAGGGGAGGGGTTGGGGTGGGGGCTGTCCGTCTGACGCTGCGTTTGCGGACGGCCCCCACCCCACTACGACTAAGAATTTTCAGCTTCGCTTCAAATTCCTAAGTCTCCGTTGCCCCTCCCCTAAAGGAGGAGGGGCTTATATGGTTTCCCCCTATCGTCATTGCGAGCGCCGAAGGCGCGCGGCAATCCAGAGCGGAGCTCACGCAACTCTGGATTGCTTCGTCGCTCCGCTCCTCGCAATGACGGAGGGCTTATTATCACAACATCCCCAGTTCCAACCTCGCCTCGTCACTCATCTTGGACGCATCCCACGGCGGATCCCACACCAGATTCACTTCCGCAAAACCGACGCCCGGCACGGAGCCGACGCGCAGTTCGACTTCGCCCGGCATGGATTCCGCGACCGGACAATGGGGCGTCGTCAAGGTCATGGTGACAACCGCATGGCCATCGTCCGTCACCTCGACATTATAGATAAGGCCAAGATCATAAATATTCACCGGAATTTCGGGATCGAAGATGGTTTTCAATTCCTCGATAATCGCTTCCTGCACATTGCCACCCGGCCCGCCCGCGTCGGGTTCTGCCGGTTTTTGGGCGAGAAAGCCGTCAAGATAGTCGCGCTTGCGCTCGACTTTGTCGGTCAGGCTTTCCGCTTCAAAGGGTGATGGCGCCATGACGCGCGCCTTGGGCGGGGCGGCCACTTCGGTGACTTCTTCAAATTCGATTTTGCGTTCTTCGTTCATCTGTTTTCACCCGAAAATCCGCGTGACGCGGGTAAGCCCTTTAAGCAGCGCATCGACATCGCCTTCATCGGAATAAAGGCCGAAGCTCGCGCGCGCGGTTGCCGGAACCCCAAGATGGTCCATCAGCGGCTGCGCGCAATGGTGGCCCGCGCGGATCGCGACGCCTTCTTCATCCAATATGGTGCCGATGTCGTGCGGATGCACCCCTTGCATCGCAAAAGAGACAATGCCCGCGCTATCTTCGGGGCCGAACAGGCGGATGCTATTGATCGCGCGTAACCCTTCGCGGGTCGCGGTGACCAACTTGGCCTCATGCGCGTGGATTGCCGCAACCCCGATATTTTCGACATAGCGGATGGCGGCTGCCAGAGCGATCGCGCCGGTGATATGCGGCGTGCCCGCTTCAAAGCGCGCGGGTGGCGGGGCATAGGTTGTGCGTTCGAACGTCACTCTGTCGATCATCGCACCGCCCCCATGCCAAGGCGGCATCGCGGCCAAAATATCAGCCTTGGCCCATAGCACACCGATGCCGGTCGGGCCGTAAAGCTTATGGCCGGAAAAGACGTAAAAGTCCGCATCGAGCGCCGCCACATCGACCGGCAAGCGCGGCACAGCCTGACAACCGTCAATCAGGATTTTTGCGCCGACCTTATGCGCCAAGGCGACCGCGCGCGGCACATCAAGGACGCTCCCCAGCACATTGGACACATGGGCAAAGGCGACCAGCTTATGCGCGGGCGTGAGCATCGCTTCGGCGGCATCGAGGTCGATGCGGCCATCTTGCGTCAGCGGACATACATCAATGACGGCTCCCCTGCGCTCGGCGAGCAATTGCCAGGGCACGATATTGCTATGATGCTCGAGCGTCGAAAGCAGGATGCGGTCACCCGCTTTGAGGGTCGCATTGCCCCAGCTATGCGCGACCAGATTAATGCCCTCGGTCGCCCCGCGCACGAACAGGATCTCGTTGCTCTGAGCATTAATAAAGCGCGCCACCGTCTCGCGCGCGGCTTCATAGGCGAGCGTCATATTGGCGGACTTGGCATAAACCCCGCGATGCACGGTGGCATAATCGACGCCCAGCGCCGCGAGTTCCGCGTCAATCACCGCTTGGGGCTTGAGCGCGGTCGCGGCGGTATCAAGATAATGCCAACCATCGGCAAGCGACGGGAAATCAGCGCGGTTCATCTTATGCCCCTCCCCTTTAGGGGAGGGGTTGGGGTGGGGGCTGTCAATCGGGTGCCGTCCTTTGCCGACATCCCCCACCCCACTTGCCTAAGGGCTTTCAGCCCTAAGGCGTCGTTGCCCCTCCCCTGAAGGGGAGGGGAGATTAGCGATTTGCAAACCATCACCCCAAAGCCTCCAATTTCGCCAGCGCCGCTTCCAGCATCGCATCGCCGCCATCGACCCCTTCAAACACTTCGGCGACGAACGCATGGAGCAGCAAAGTCTGCGCGATATGCGGCGGCAATCCGCGCGCCGCGCAGTAAAACAACGCGGTCTTGTCAAGCTCGCCCACGGTTGCGCCATGCGCGCACTTCACATCGTCGGCGTAGATTTCGAGTTCGGGCTTGCTGTTCGCGGTCGCGGTGCGGTCGAGCAGCATGGCTTTGACCGACTGACTCGCATCGGTCAGTTGCGCATCGCGCGCAACATGGACTTTGCCGAGCATATTGCCCACCGCCTGCCCGCCCAACACCGAACGCACCACCTGATTGCTCGTCGCTTCGGGTTCGATATGGTTCAAGGTGGTGATGATTTCGAGTGTTTGCTGGCCCGCGCCAATCTGCGCCGCCGCCAGTTCGAAATGCGCGCCCTTGTGGAGCGTCACATCGAACGTCACACGGCCAAGCTTGCCGCCAAGATTGAGCAAATGCACATCCATCCGCGCGCCCGCTTGCAGCACGATCTGATAATCGCGCACGACAACCGCGTCATCGGCTGCGTCCTGCACCAAGGACAGACTCTGCATCTCGCCCGCCGCTACGGTGAGCGTTTCGGGCGCAGCCACCGGCCACACGCTTTCCAGCGCCGAAAGGTCGGAATAACGCCATGCCTCGTCGCGTTTTGTGGGGAGGGTGAGGGTGCTCATAGCATACTCCTCCCCTGCAAGGGGAGGTGGCAGGCGCGCAAGCGACTGACGGAGGGGTACTGCCCTGTCGATAGCGTGATACCCCTCCGTCTCGGGCTCCGCCCGATCCACCTCCCCCTAAGGGGGAGGGTTTCGCGAGAAGGGATTATGGTGCGTGCAATATTCACCCCAAAATCTCCGCATAGCCTTCGCGTTCCAGTTCGAGCGCCAATTCCGCGCCGCCGGTTTTGACGATTCGGCCATCGGCCAGCACATGGACGAAATCCGGCTGCACATAATCGAGCAGGCGTTGATAGTGGGTGATGAGCAACACGCCCTTGTCGGGCGCGCGCATGATGCGGTTGATGCCGTCGCCCACGACACGCAGCGCATCAATGTCGAGGCCGCTATCGGTTTCATCAAGGATCGCAAGGCGCGGGTTGATGATGCCCATCTGCACCATCTCGTTGCGCTTCTTTTCGCCGCCCGAAAAGCCGACATTGACCGGGCGTTTGAGCATATCCATATTCATCCCCATCGCGTCGGCCTGCGCGCGCGCAAGTTTGAGGAAATCGCCGCCCGACAGCGGCTCTTCGCCGCGCTCCTTGCGCTGCGCATTCAATGCCTCGCGCAGGAACTGGACGTTCGATACGCCGGGAATTTCGACCGGATATTGAAAGCCCAGAAACAGTCCCGCCGCCGCCCGCTCATGCGGTTCAAGGTCGAGCAGATTAATTGCCTCATCGTCATTGCAAGCGGAGCGAAGCAATCCAGAGTCGTTTTGGCCGCCTTGGATTGCTTCGTCGCTACGCTCCTCGCAATGACGTAAGGGAGAGAAGATCACCGACCCTTCGGTCACTTCATAACCGGGGCGGCCCGCCAGCACATAGCCGAGCGTCGATTTACCCGCCCCGTTCGGCCCCATAATCGCATGGACCTCACCCGCATTAATGGTGAGCGACAGACCTTTAAGGATCGGCTTATCCGCAACCGTGGCGTGGAGATTTTCAATTTTCAGCATGGTATTTCCTTACACCCCCCGCGCGCGCATCAACTTCCGTGCGGTCCAAAAGGCCATGTCGCGCACGTCGCCGGGGGCGGGGAAGAGGGTGTCGATGTGGCGCTTGATCGGCATATAGGGCCACCAGTCGGTGCCGGGCGCGGGCGGGCCTTTGTCGAGGACGCCCGCGACAAATTCTTCGACCGGACCCATGCGGTTCAAGTTCGGCTCTTTCTGTTTGAAGAACGCCTTGTCGCTGTCGAGCTTGTCGGCAAACGCCTTGTCGCCCGTGTCGAGCGTCGCGCGACATTCGGCCTGATAGTCGTTCAAATCGCCAAAATCCCCGCGCGCGCGGCGCTCCAGCACATCGGCCTCGATTTCATAATCTTCGCTCAAAATGCGGATCGCCGCACTCCATGCCTGGCCATTGCTGACATCTTCCGCAAAATCCGCGAGGGCGTCCTGAATATCATCTTCGTCGTACAAGGTTTTGGTCCTGTTATTTTTGGTTTGGGTAATTAAAGCCCCTCCCCTTAAGGGGAGGGGTTGGGGTGGGGTCTATCAACATCAAGCAACGCTGCCGAAATAAACCGGAAAACACCGTCCATATTTGTCATCACATCATGGTTCGTCACATGAACGACCCGATATCCCATTTCGCCTAGCGCAGTATCACGGACACGATCGCTCGCTTCATCATGCGTGTCTCCATCCACTTCGATAACCAGCTTGGCAGACGGACAAACAAAATCGGCGATATAATATCCGATCACCTGTTGACGGCGGAATTTGAAGCCTTCCAACTGGCCGCCCGACAGGCATCGCCACAACCGCTTTTCCGGATCGGTCGGATTATTTCTCATGCTGCGCGCACGGCTCTGCAATTCATCCATTGCGGACGCGGATAGACCCCACCCCTTACCCCTCCCCTGAAGGGGAGGGGAATTGAGTTGCTTATTGTGGTCCTTGAGCTGCCAACTCATCTTGCAACTTTCTCTATGCTATTATCGCGTATCGCGGCTCTTTTCTATCTTCAGCTTTATTTGAACTTATGTTTTTTCCGCCAAGTGCCATTTTTATTTTTTGCACGTATTAATCCTTTGGTAGGCCCACTCTTCACACGAGGCCCCCCGCCGAACAGACGGTTATTGCCGTACCGGTCTGTTGATCCTTTCCCTCCGAATAAAAAAGAAAAAATACCCATTATCCCACCCTCCCTTCCAAGCTAATCCCCAGCAATTTCTGCGCTTCCACCGCAAATTCCATCGGCAGTTGCTGCAACACTTCCTTAGCAAAGCCGTTCACAATCAGCGCCACCGCTTCTTCCTGCCCCAACCCGCGCTGCATGGCGTAGAACATCTGGTCGTCGGAGATTTTGCTGGTGGTCGCTTCATGTTCGATTTGCGCCGAAGGGTTGCGCACTTCGATGTAGGGAACCGTGTGCGCGCCGCAGTCGCTGCCCAACAGCAAGCTGTCGCATTGCGTAAAGTTACGCACGCCTTCCGCATTCGGGGCCACGCGCACCAATCCGCGATAGGTGTTGTTCGACTTACCCGCACTGATGCCCTTCGACACGATGGTCGAGCGTGAGCCTTTGCCATTGTGGATCATCTTGGTGCCGGTGTCGGCTTGCTGGTAATTATTCGTCACCGCGACCGAATAAAATTCGCCGACGCTATTTTCGCCGTTCAAAACGCAAGACGGATATTTCCACGTAATCGCGCTGCCGGTTTCGACCTGCGTCCAGCTAATCTTGCTATTTTTGCCCTGACACAGCCCGCGCTTGGTCACGAAATTATAGATGCCGCCCAGACCTTCGGCATTGCCGGGATACCAGTTTTGCACGGTCGAATATTTAATCTCGGCATCATCGAGCGCGATCAGTTCGACCACCGCGGCGTGAAGCTGGTTTTCATCGCGCATCGGCGCGGTGCAGCCTTCAAGGTAACTTACATAGCTGCCCTTGTCGGCGATGATGAGCGTGCGTTCGAACTGGCCGGTATTTTCCGCATTGATCCGGAAATAGGTCGATAGCTCCATCGGGCAACGCACGCCTTCGGGGATGTACACAAAGGTGCCGTCCGAAAAGACCGCGCTGTTTAGCGCCGCGAAATAATTGTCATGGATGGGGACGACCCTGGCGAGCCATTTCCTGACCAAGTCCGGATATTCGCGAATGGCTTCGGAAATAGACAGGAAGATGACGCCCGCCTTCTTCAATTCCTCGCGGAAGGTGGTGGCGACCGATACGCTGTCAAACACCGCATCGACCGCGACCTTGCGCGCGCCTTCGACACCTGCCAGCACCTTTTGCTCTTCAATCGGGATGCCGAGCTTTTCATAAACGCGCAATATTTCCGGATCGACCTCGTCCAGACTCGACAGCGTTTTCTTCTGCTTGGGCGCGGCGTAATAATAAGCGTCCTGATAGTCGATCGGCGGAATGTCGAGCTTCGCCCATTCCGGCTCGTCCATGGTGAGCCAGTGGCGGAACGCCTTCAGCCGCCAATCGAGCATCCATTCCGGCTCCTGCTTCTTGGCCGAAATGAAGCGCACCGTGTCTTCGTTAAGACCCTTGGGCGCATAGTCGGTTTCAATGTCCGACGACCATCCATGCTCATAATCGGCAACGCGCGCGGCTGCTTCATGCGCGGCGGCGTCTTTTACGGGAGTGGTGATATTGTCGGTCATGGCTTGCAACTTTTATAAGGGGATAAGGCGGGAGGGGTATGGCGGATTGCGGCTTTCGGGCTTGCCGCTTTCAGGCCTGTCATGACAGCCTCGTCAGGGTTATGCCCTGAAGCGCCCCGCGCACCGCTTCGTTGACGAGCAGCATATGCGGCTGGGCGCGGCATTTATTTTCAAGCCCGCACTCGTGGCGGCCTTCTTCGATACAGGCGGTCATCGCAATCGGGCCTTCAATCGCTTCGATAATTTCGGCGAGCGTGACAGCGGCGGCAGGACGCGCAAGCTGGAATCCGCCGCCTGCCCCGCGCATCGAGCGCAGCAATCCGGCGGCGGATAATTTGCTCACCAATTTTTGCACGGTGGGGAGCGGAATCCCGGTTTCTTCGGCCACTTGGCCCGCATTCAAACGCGCCGCCCCGCAATGCCGCGCAATCGCGGACATCATGACTATCGCATAGTCGGCAAGGGAAGAGAGGCGCATATCGTCATTAATCCAGGCATTTAGCGGCAAACGCTCCGCCCGCATTAATCGGACTGATTCGTTCCACTTAGGGGGCATGTGGGCCGGAACGGACAGGATTTCAAGGAGAATTAGGGGTTATACCCTATAGTCTCTTGCTCGAAGGAAAGCGCGCCATGTCTCTACCCTCGCCTCCCCGCATGCCTTTCCTACTCACGGTAGGAATATTATTTTAGATAATAGTCGATCGTTGTCACCACGCGGACCTTTTTGTTGGGCGTGTCGGATACGCCATAGCCTTCGCCGGTGCCGTCGCGGGCGTTGATTTCGAAATATCCCTGGCTCGCCGATTTGATCGTGCCGACGCGCGCGCCGCTGTCGCGGGCAAATTGTTCGGCGACCTTGCGCGCATCGCGGGTAGCTTCGGCGACCATCGCGGATTTGATGTCGTTCAATTTGGTATAGCTATATTTCATCGACGAGCCTTCGGACAGGCTCACGCCCGCGCGGACCAGATCATATTGCCCGGCTGCGGCCTTTTGCGCGCGCGCAATGTCGGTGGTGCGGAATTGCATCCGCTGGTTGATGGTGATGCGCGGCACGCCTTGTTCGGTATAGCTTGACACATTGACGCCCGCCGGAATGAGCGCGTCGGCGGGAAAGCCTGCCTTGGCAAAATAAGCGCGGATGGCGGCGGTGTCGGCTTCGCTGTCAGCCTGTGCGCTCGCAAGGTCGGATGCGACCGAGGAATAGCTCAAGGTCCAGCTTGCAAGGTCGGCGACCACATCTTTTTCGGCCAATCCGCGCACCGTGACTGAACGGTCCACCGCTTTGGCGCGCACCAGCCCGTCGCCGAGCAGATAGCCGCCCGCGACCAAGCCGATCCCCGTCAGCGCCGCCGCTGCAAGGATGGTTTTGTTGCGGTCCTTGACCCAGCCGAAGCGGGCGGGCGGCGCAGAAGAAGGAGAAACAGCGGAAGTTTCGGGGAGCGGGGGAGCATTTTCGGCCATGGCGGGTTTCCCTGTAACGATGCTATTGGTAGATTTGTAACAATCCGGCCCGATAGCGGGCGCGATTGTCCTTCATTGCTATCGCTCGACCGCGCTGAATGAACGATGAACCGTGCATATATATAGACGAAACGAGGAAGTCCCCCTGTGACCAAATATCTCCACACCATGATTCGCGTCACCGACCCCGAAGCGACAATCGGCTTTTTCAAGCTAATCGGGCTGGAAGAAGTGCGGCGGATGGAGAGCGAACAGGGGCGCTTCACCCTCATCTTCCTCGCCTGCCCCGGACAGGCGGGCATCGCCGAAGTCGAGCTGACCTATAATTGGCCCGCCGAAGATGGCAGCGCGCCCGAAGCCTATAAGGGTGGCCGCAATTTCGGCCATCTCGCCTACGAGGTCGATAATATTTACGAAACCTGCCAGCGGCTGATGGACGCCGGTGTCACCATCAACCGCCCGCCGCGCGACGGGCATATGGCGTTCATCCGCACGCCCGATAATATTTCGGTCGAACTGTTGCAGGACGGCCGGCTTGACCCGCAAGAGCCTTGGGCCTCGATGCCCAATGTCGGGGAATGGTAAGATGAGTCTGGAAATCGTCCGCATCCCCGTCCTCAATGACAATTATGTCTGGCTCGTGCATGACGCGGCGAGCGGCGAAACGGCGGTGGTCGACCCTGCCGTCGCGGAGCCGGTGCTGGATGTGGCCAAGGCGCGGGGCTGGACGATCAGCCAGATCTGGAACACCCATTGGCATCCCGACCATACCGGCGGCAATGCGGCGATCAAGGAAGCGACCGGCTGCACCATCACCGGTCCCGCCGCCGAAGCCGACCGCATCCCGACGCTCGACCGCATGGTCGGCGAAGGCGATACGGTCCGCTTGGGCGAACAGGAAGGGGTGGTGATGGAAGTCCCCGCGCATACCGCCGGGCATATCGCTTATTATTTCGCACAAGACGCGGCGCTATTTTGCGGCGATACCTTGTTCGCGATGGGATGCGGGCGTTTGTTCGAAGGCACGGCGGCGCAAATGTTCGACGCGATGCAGCGGTTCATCATCCTCCCGCCCGAAACCGCGGTCTATTGCGCGCACGAATATACGCTCTCCAACGCGCGTTTTGCGGTGACGGTCGAGCCTGACAATCAAGCCTTGGCCCAGCGGCTTGCGGCGGTTGAAGCCGCGCGCGAACGCGGCGAGGCGACCGTGCCGACCAGCATCGCGCTGGAACAGGCGACCAACCCTTTCATGCGCGCAAATGATGTGGCGGAACTGGCCGAACGGCGCGCGGCCAAGGATGCGTTTTGAAGGCCACGCCTTTATAGGGCGCCTTTATAGGGATATAGCCGACAAGGAACTTTTCCCGCGATACAGCCTATATTAAGGCGAAGAGGTTCAATTTTAAGGTGGATGAGGCCTTTTGCGTTCGACAGGAGTTAGACAGATGAAACGCATTTTTCCTTGGAAAGCCGCCATCCTTGCAACGGGCGGCGCGCTCTTGCTTGCCGGATGCGCAAGCAGCGGCTGGTATGGCGGCGTCGATGGCGGCGCGGCGCAGCTTAGCGAAAAACAGGCCGCGACCATTCAGAAAGCGCTTGCAGGCAAAGTGCCGGGCGAACCGGTCAATTGCATCTCGCGTAGCGACACCGATAATCCGATCAAGGTTTCGGATGAAATCATCCTTTACCGCGCGTCGAGCAAGCTTGTGTACCGCAATGATCTGGCCGGAAGCTGTTCGGGCCTCGCCAATGGCGATGACATCATGGTCATCCGCCAGTTCGGCACCAGCCAGCAATGTGATGGCGACATCATCCGCATGGTCGACCGCATGACCGGTATGCCGCGCGGAAGCTGTTCGTTCGGGAAATTTGTGCCCTATCGCAGCGCGGCGGGATAAGGCGCATCGGCTGACAGGATTGGAAAGCCTCTCTTGCCAACGGGAGAGGCTTTTCTCTTTCGCCTTTTTTACTCTTTCCCTTTTCCAAGAAACGTGCCGCAATTATTGCGGCGTCTTGGTCGCCGCCGGTGCCGCCGGTTTTGCGTCCATCGCGTCGAGTTGGGCGAGATGGGCTTGGGCGGTGGCGGCTTCGGGGCCGGCTTGGGCCAAATCTATCGCGGCTTGCCAGTTTTTGCGCGCGCCCGCCTTATCGCCTGCACTGATCGCGATATTACCCGCTTCCAAAGCGATAGCAGGATCGCCACCGGCGATTTTGGCGGCGGTCGCAATATCATTTCGTGCGCGCGGCAAATCGCCTTCGCGCCGCGCCAAAGTGGCCGACAAGAGCCAGCCGAGCGGGTCTTGCGGGACCAGATTATGCGCCTGCTCCAAGTCCGCCTTGGCCTTCGCCATATCGCCCGCCGCTGCATAAGCGCGGGCGCGGTCGATATGCGCTTCGCCTAAAGCTTCACCGCGCAACTGGCCGCTTGTTATCGCGTTCCCCAGATAGTCGATCGCGCGCGGCGGCTGGCCTGCGAGCAAAGCTGCATTGCCCGCCTGCACCCATAATTTGCCGCTATCACCGGCCTTGGCTGTGGTCGCTTGCTGCGCGGCTTGTTCATAAGCCGTCAGCGCGGCTGCGGAATTACCCGCCTTGAATTGCGAAAAGCCCAGACATTGTTTCGCGCGCCAGCCGCCGCCCTTTTGCGCCCATTCATTGGCGCGCACGATCCCCGATTGCGCGTCTCCCGACGCAAGCCGCATACATTCGTTAAAGTCGACCTCGTCCATCGAGGGGAGGGCCGCAGGCGATTGCAGCAATAGCAGCAACGGGAAAAACATGAGATTATCCGATCAGCGCGAGCATATCCGAAACGGTCGCGAGCAAGAGCTTAATGTCCCCCTCCCGCGACAGGCGATGGTCGCCGTCCTTAATCAGGTGCGTCTGCACATCGGATGAACGCAAGGCCGCAGCAAGGCGCAGGCTGATCTCCCACGGCACATCGCTATCGGCTTGCCCGTGGAGGAGGCGCACAGGGACATCCAGCGCAATCGGGCCATCAAGCAGGTGATTGGCCTCGCCCGATTGCCAGAAGGCGGCGGTGGTCACATAAGGGTCGTCCGAATAATCGGACGGCTCTTCCAAAGTGCCGCCGCTTCGGAACAGGGCTTTTTGCGCATCGTCAAAGCCCCAACCGGTAAAGTCGGGCGCAGCGGCGATACCGACAAGTCCCTTGACCTGCGCGGGGCGGGCGAGCGCGACGAGCAGCATCAACCATCCGCCCATCGACGATCCGACCAATAGCAAAGGCGCGTCCGGCCCTAATACCGCATCGGCCACCGCCAGCACATCATCGCGCCAGCTTATGAGCGTGCCGTCGCGGAAATCGCCCTCACTCTCGCCGCATCCTGCATAATCGAGCAGCAAACAGCCCTGCCCCGCCGATACCGCCCAATCGAACAGCGCGCCCGCCTTGCTCCCCGCCATGTCGGACATATAGCCGGGGAGGAAGACGAGCGTCGGACGCGCAGGGCCGCCCGGCACATCGCTGGCGGGCGCGGTGTAGCGATAGGCCAGCTTCAGCCCGTCGGGTCGCGCGCTATAGTGGACGGGGGCAGGCGCGGTCATGCTTATCCGCCGACCGTCACCACCAGCTTGCCGATGGCGTTGCGGTTACCCAGCTCGCGGATCGCGTCCGCGCCCTGTTCGAGCGGATAGGTGGCGGTGATGCGCGGGCGGATATGGCCTGCTTCCCACATGGTGAAGAGGCGCTTCACATGGGCGCGGTTGGCTTCGGGATCGCGCGCGGCAAAGGCCCCCCAGAACACGCCGCAAATATCGCAGCTTTTGAGCAACGTGAGGTTGAGCGGCAATTTGGGGATGCCCGCCGGAAAGCCGACGACCAGATAGCGGCCTTCCCATGCAATCGAGCGCACGGCGGGTTCGCAATAATCGCCGCCCACCGCATCATAGATGACATCCGCGCCGGCAGGGCCGACCGCTGCCTTGAACGCATCGGCAAGCGCCTTGGATTGGTCCTTGTCGAACGGGGCGCGGCCATAAATCACCACTTCATCCGCGCCTGCGGATTTAGCGGCATTGGCCTTTTCCTCGCTCGAAACGGCGGCCACCACGCGCGCGCCGAACGCCTTGCCCAGCTCGACCGCCGCCAGCCCGACGCCGCCTGCCGCGCCCAGCACCAGCAAAGTCTGTCCCTGCTTCAACCGCCCGCGATCAAGCAGCGCATGGATCGAGGTGCCATAGGTCATGAGCAGCGCCGAGCCTTCTTCAAAGCTGCGGCTTTCGGGCAGTTTGAACGCATTGGCGGCGACCAGCACCGCTTGCTCCGCCAAGCCGCCATGCCCGACCAGGCCGATCACGCGGTCGCCCACTTCAAAGTCGCTCACCCCGTCACCGACCGCGCGGACAACCCCTGCAATCTCGCCACCCGGCGCGAACGGGCGCGCGGGTTTGAACTGGTATTTATCTTCGATAATCAGCGTATCGGGAAAGTTGATCGAGCAGGCTTTGACATCGACCAGCAATTGCCCCGCGCCCGCGACCGGTGCGTCCATTTCGCCGACCGCCAATGTTTCCGGTCCGCCCACCGCTTGTGACAATAAAGCCTTCATCCCGCGCCCTCTTCGCTAATTCAGTTTCAATCCGCAACCGGTGCCATAAAAGGCCTTTGTTTCGCAAGTGTTGCTTCATAAGCATCAATTGCGCCCGCATCGGCCAAGGTCATGCCGATTTCGTCCAGCCCTTCGATCAGGCAATGTTTGCGGAACGGGTCGATTTCAAATTCATAGCGGTCCTGGAACGGGGTCGTCACGCTTTGCGATTCAAGGTCGATATGGATGGGGTCGGTTTGCGCTACCTCCATCAAACGGTCGATGGCCTCTTGCGGCAAGACCACGGTGACAATGCCGTTTTTGAACGCATTGCCGGAAAAAATATCCGAAAAGCTGGGCGCGATGACCGCGGTGACGCCCATATCGAGGAGCGCCCACGCCGCATGTTCACGGCTCGACCCGCACCCGAAATTATCGCCCGCAAGGATGATCGGCGCGCCCTGATATTGGGGATCATCAAACACATTGCCGGGTTCGGCCCGCACACTTTCAAACGCGCCCTTGCCAAGGCCGGTGCGGCTGATGGTCTTGAGCCAAGCCGCCGGAATAATCACATCCGTATCCACATTCTTGCGCCCGAACGGATAAGCGCGGCCTTCAACCTGGGTAACGGGGGTCATGGTTTTTTCCTGATAGAATAGAAGATCGAAAGGGAAAGAAGAAAAATAGATACTGCGAGTAACATTAGAGTTTTTGATAATGAAAATACGTGTCTATTTTTTGATAAATATTGGGTGCGTTCCCACCATTGGCGATCCTTTCCATTTTTGATTACCAATTCGGTTTCTTCTTCGTGCAACGCTTTTTCTGCTAGTTTATTACATTTTTGCAGTGGTTTTCCGTCATTATTTTGACAGAGGGTCCAGTTAATTTCATCGGCAATGGCCCTATCTTCAAGGCTGGATGATTGGTTCAATATAGCAGCTTTTTCTGCCAGTGCCTCATTACGAGCATTTTGTGCTAAACCAAGAAGCGCAACATAAATTTTAACCGCACGAACCCATGGAGCATTGTCCGACGGTACATCCTCCAGACTTCGAGAATATGCATCTTGGATAACATGAAGGCCATCATTATCGTGTGTCACGAAAAGCAAAAGCTTCATCCCTCGATTGTAAAGTTTGCGCGTACACGATCCACCGCCCCCGTCAGGGTGCGGCGTAAGAAGATTCAAGGGATTGCGTGGCAACACCGCGGGAAGGAAAATTTTATTGCCTCCATTGTCGATGAGGCGCCCCGACAACATTCCTGATATGGTCAACTTTCCAGGCATATCCGGTCCTTTAAGCAGAGTAACCGGCTGAACGACAACTTTGTTACTGAACTCATCACCGGTCTCGCTTACAACCTGAGCCAAGACTATAAAATCCGATCTTTCGACCAATTGTGAGGTTGAAGGAGTTCTATATTCGTCGTCCAAGGAACAAGCGTGTGCAGGCAGATCTATAGCCCATAGGTATATCAAGAGTGCTGCCAGTTGCGATACGCGATTGATTATCACACCAATTCCCGCACATCGGTCAGCCGTCCTGTGACCGCCGCCGCCGCCGCCATCGCTGGGGAGACCAGATGCGTTCTTGCGCCCGGGCCTTGGCGGCCTACGAAATTGCGGTTGCTGGTGGAGGCGCAGCGTTCTCCGGCGGGGACTTTGTCGGGGTTCATGCCGAGGCAGGCGGAGCAGCCCGGTTCGCGCCATTCCAATCCGGCGTTGATGAAGATGCGGTCCAGCCCTTCTTCCTCCGCTTGCCGTTTGACCAAGCCCGAGCCCGGCACGACAATCGCCCATTTGATACTGTCCGCTTTTTTGCGGCCTTTGAGGATGGCGGCGGCGGCGCGCAAATCTTCGATGCG
Organism: Pseudonocardia sp. TMWB2A; assembly: GCF_017312135.1. Classification (NCBI taxonomy): domain Bacteria; kingdom Bacillati; phylum Actinomycetota; class Actinomycetes; order Pseudonocardiales; family Pseudonocardiaceae; genus Pseudonocardia; species Pseudonocardia sp. TMWB2A. The sequence goes on along the minus strand of NZ_QKQY01000001.1, from coordinate 2,497,233 downwards.
GCTGTTGGTGCAACTGCCGATGAAGATATTCTGCACTTCCACCGCATCCATCGGCGTCCCGGGTTCCAAGCCCATATAGGCCAAGCTTTTGGCGGCGGCTTCCTGTTTGGACGCATCGGCAAAGCTTGCGGGATCCGGCACCATGCCGGTGATCGGCACGACATCTTCGGGGCTGGTGCCCCATGTGACCGACGGCGCAATGTCGGCGGCGTTGATGACAACCACCTTATCATAGGTCGCGCCCGCATCGGTGGCGAGGCTCTTCCACCATGCCACTGCCGCGTCCCAATCCGCGCCCTTGGGGGCCATGGGACGGTCTTTAAGATACGCAAAAGTCACCTCGTCAGGTGCAATCAGTCCGGCGCGCGCACCATGTTCGATGGCCATGTTGGAGACGGTCAGCCGCCCTTCGATGCTGAGCGCGCGGATGGCGCTCCCCGTATATTCGATCACATGGCCGGTGCCGCCCGCCGCCCCCAAAACGCCGGTAATGTGCAGCACAATATCCTTGGCCGTAACGCCGGGACCGACTTCACCTTCGACGCGCACTTCCATCGTTTTGGAGGGCGCGAGCAGCAAGGTTTGGGTCGCCAGTACATGCTCGACCTCGCTCGTGCCGATGCCGAACGCCAGCGCGCCGAGGCCGCCATGACAGGCGGTATGGCTGTCCCCGCACACAATCGTCGCGCCGGGGAGCGAGAAGCCCTGCTCCGGTCCCACCACATGGACAATCCCCTGCTCGGGCGCGGTATCGTTGATATAGCGGATACCGAAAGATGGCGCATTGGCTTCGAGCGCCGCCAATTGCTGCGCGCTTTGCGGGTCGAGGATGGGCAGTTTATGCCCGTTGGCATCGAGCCGCGCGGTGGTCGGCAGATTATGGTCGGGAACCGCCAGCGTAAGGTCAGGACGGCGCACCTTGCGCCCTGACGCGCGCAGCCCTTCAAAGGCTTGCGGGCTGGTCACTTCATGCACCAGATGGCGGTCGATGAAGATAAGGCAGGTGCCATCGGGCCGCTGCGACACGATATGCGCGTCCCAGATTTTTTCGTACAAGGTGCGGGGTTTTTGAGTCATAAAATGGCCTTAATGCGCAGGCGTCACGCAATCAACCGTGATTTGTGCAAGTGCGAAGGGAAGATTGAAAGCGGCTGGTAGGGGCCGCTATATAGGACAATGAACTCTCGTCATTGCGAGCGCCGGAGGCGCGCGGCAATCCGGAGTCGCGTTAAGCCGCTTGAGGATTGCTTCGTCGCTTGCGCTCCTCGCAATGACGGGAGGGGACCACACTATCCCCTCCGTTTACGGGAGAGGCAACGGAGCCTTAATGACCCAGAGCGCAGCGAAGGGGAATTTAGGCGGAGTCGGGGAGGGCTTGGTTTACGTGACGCAAACGGACAGGCCCTCCCCCAACCCCTCCCGTAAACGGGAGGGGGGCAGTCGGTGCCCCGTCCTTCACCTCTATTTCTTCACTAGCGCGAAATCGACCTGCACGGCCACTTCGGCCTGTTCCATGCCCGGCCTTATCGGCGGGGCGGCGACGTTCGCGACCGCGTCGGCGGCCTGTTCCGCCACCGGATAGGGCATGGGCGGCGCGCCTGCCTGTCCGCCGTCGCGGATGATGAGGATGCGGTCGATTTTCAATCCTGCCGCATCGGCATAGGCTTCGGCGCGGGTGCGCGCGGCTTTATAGGCGGCGGCATAAGCAGATTTGGTCGCATTTTCGCGGTCGGACACCACCATATCCGGCCCCGACATGATGTTCGCGCCCGCCTCGGTCGCCGCGCCAATCGCCTTGGAGGCTTTTTGCCCATCCGCGTCCAATTCGCGGATACGCACCTCGATGATATTCTGCGCTTCAAACTTGCCTTTGTTCGGGCCCCAGTCGAGCCGGTTGACCGATACGTTGCGCGTGCGGATGTCGTCCTTGGCGATGCCCAGCGCCTCGATGGAAGCGACCAGCGCGTTGATCTTCCGCGCGCTCGCCTCGCTGGCCGCAGGGCCGCTGGCGCCGATGGCCGAAATGCCCGCAGTAAAACGTGCCTCGTCGGGGCGGGTTTCGGACTTGCCGCTGGCGCGTACCTGAAGCAAGGTTTCGTTGCGCTCCAGCCCGCGCGGGTCGACGACTTTTTCTGCGCAGCCGGCAAGAAAAAAAGGCACAACCAGCCATAATCCTGTTTTCATCCGCATAATCCGTCCTTTGCGTCTGGCGGGGGAAGAGACGGCGCATTTTATCGGCTTTCCTTCGCCTGTCCACCCGCCTATGGGCGGCGCCATGGAAGCCTTATTCGTTTCGACTCTCATCGTTGCCCTCGCCGAAATGGGCGATAAAACCCAGCTTCTCGCCATTGTATTAGCGACCCGTTTCAAGCGGCCCGTGCCTATTATCCTTGGCATTTTGGTCGCAACGCTCGCCAATCATGCGATGGCGGCGGGGGTTGGCATGTGGGCGTCGAAACTGCTCGAATCGGACTGGTTCAACTTTGCCGTGGCCTTCTCCTTCATCGCGATGGCGGCTTGGACGCTGGTGCCGGACAAGGAAGATGACGAAGCGGGCAAGAGCAACCGTTTCGGCCCGTTCCTCACCACCACCATCGCTTTCTTTCTTGTCGAGATGGGCGATAAAACACAAGTCGCGACCGTCGCCCTTGGCGCGCGTTTCGGAGATATGCTGTGGGTGACGTTAGGCACCACGCTCGGCATGATGATCGCCAATGTGCCTGCGGTATTTTTGGGCAACGAGCTGGTCAAGCGCGTCCCCATCCGCACCGTGCAGATTATCGCCGCACTGATCTTCTTTGTGCTCGGCCTATGGTTGCTCGCGCAGACCTTGGGGTGGCTGGGTTAAGGCCCGCTTAGACCGCGCGGTCGTCCGACAGGATTACGCCGCAAGCGGCCAGTTCCGCTTCATGGCCTTCCTCGCGCCATGTTTCGGCGAGCGCTTCGGCTTCCCATTGCTGCATCGCCGGATGGGCAAGGATATGATCAACCCACGCCTGACCCGCCCCGCCCATATCAAGACCATAAGTGCGCACACGATAGGCAACGGGCGCATAAAATGCATCGACCGCGGTAAATTCGGAGCCAGCAAGCCAAGGGCCGCCAAACCATTCAATCCCTTGCGTCCATAATTCGGTGAGGCGCGCAATATTGGCCTGAAGCGCTGGCGAGAGCGGCTTTGGCGCAACGCGCACGCCGACATTCATCGTGCAATCATTGCGCAGCGCGCCAAAGCCGCTGTGCATTTCGCACACCGCCGCATAGGCCCACGCCCGCACGGTTTCGTCCTTGGGCCAGATGCCAGGGTGGCGCTCGGCCAGATAGAGGGTGATGCCTAACGAATCCCAGATGCTGTGGTCACCATCAACCAGAACCGGCACTTGTCCGGTCGGCGAAAAGTTGCGGAACGCCTCATAGTTAGTCGCCTCTGTAAACGGCTCGATGCGGTCGTCGAACGGGATGCCAAGCGCCTTCATCAGCACCCAAGGCCGCAAAGACCAGCTCGAATAATTCCGGTTCGCGGTGATGAGGGTGTAGGTCATGATGCAATTTCCCTTTGTTGACGGATGCGCGGTCTTCAATCCGGTAAGGTCGTCACCCAAGCCGCAAGCGCCTCATGCGCGGCCTTCGCGCCGGTGCTATCTAGGATATCGGTGCCATCAAAGATAAGAGCGCAACACTCTATCTTGCCGATATCATCTTTACCGCCCGAAACCGGATTCAAACGAGGGTTGCCAATGAATCGATTGCGTCGGTTGCGCACCAGCCGGGCGGCGGCGCAGCCAGATCTCGACTTCAGACATATGGTCATCAAGCGCGATCCCGTTGGTGCCAAAATCATTGCGCCGCGCGAGCGTGCGTTTGACCTTGCTGCATAAGACCTTTTCCTGATCGTCGGGAAGTCCCCTCAGATTGACCGTACAGGCGTCATCACGCCAAAGCACGAGCGTAACCGCAAGCCCGCCCCCTTCCGGCATCAAGTCCAGCTTTGCGTCCACATCAGGCGTCATATCCGACCGCGCGTTGATGAAGAGATAGCCATAATCGGGAAGCTTGTCGGATGTCGTCCACGTAAAGCCCGCATCCTTGACCGCAAGCTTGCACATAGCGGCGCTAAAGGCCGTTGAATTATAGCGCGACGCCACGGTGCAATCTGCCACCCGTCCGTCAGGCCGGACGGTGAGCATCAACCGTGTGCCTGCATTTTCCTGTGCCGCCCAACCTTGAGCGCGTAGCCCCGCAAGATCAGGCGCAAAGCGAAGCGTCCCCATCTGGTTAATCTGCGGCCCTTCCTTGCCACGAGGCATTGGCGTGGGCGGCGGAGGCGGGGCCATTGGCGCGATGCCATATCGCGTCACGATAATCGCAGGCTCCCCCTTGACCGGCGGCGGGGGTTTTAACCCTGACCGCCCATTATCTTCGCCGATCGTCCGTTGCTCGGTCCGCACGGGCATTGGCTCAGGCAAAGGTTTGACAGGCGGCAGAAAGCGGCGCGGTGCCTTTTTAGCAGGCGCTTTTTTGGGAGCCGCTTTTTTCGCGGTCGTGCGCGCATCCAGTTGCGCTTGAGGGGCAGGCAAAGCCATACCCACGCCCAGCGCCAACAGCGCCCCTAAGCCCCAAGCCATGCGACATCGCCCGAAACCCGCCATCATTTTCTCTCCGCTCAGTCGACATATTCCGCCGTCGTTTTTTCCCGCACTTCTTCCTTGGTCACGCCCGGCGCGAGTTCGACCAGTTTGAACGGGCTGTCATGGTCGGGGCGCTGGAATACGGCCAAGTCGGTGATAATCATATCGACGACATTTTTGCCGGTCAGCGGGAGCGTACATTCGGGGATGAATTTGGGGCTGCCATCCTTGGCATTATGTTCCATCACCACGATGATTTTCTTGACGCCCGCGACCAAATCCATCGCGCCGCCCATGCCTTTGATCATCTTGCCCGGAATCATCCAGTTGGCGATGTCGCCTTTTTCATCGACTTCCATCGCGCCGAGGACGGTCAGGTCAATATGGCCGCCGCGGATCATCGCGAAGCTGTCCGACGAGGAAAAATAAACCGATTGCGGCAGCTCGCTAATCGTCTGCTTGCCCGCATTGATAAGGTCGGGATCGACTTCATCGGGATAAGGGAAAGGGCCGATGCCGAGCATCCCGTTTTCCGACTGGAGCGTCACTTCAACGCCCGCCGGAATATGGTTCGCCACCAGCGTCGGAATACCGATGCCAAGATTGACGTAATAGCCGTCCTTCAATTCCTTGGCCGCGCGGGCCGCCATTTCGTCACGAGTCCAGGGCATGGATCATCCTTTCAACTAAATCATTCAATCGGTTCGGCCCGTCAGCGGGCGGGAAAGCGGTCATTATGGCTGCGGCTCCCAACGGGTCGCAGCGGGAAAAGCGTCATCATAGCTTATGCGGTCCCACGGGCCATAGGTTGAATTGGGGAGCAGGAACCAGCCTTTGCCCCACAAAGCATAAACCGGCGTTGTGGTGGCGAGCGTGCGGCGTTGGGCAGCGGTCAGTGCCTTATCGTTAAAGGCTTGGGCAAAATCGCCAAGCTGGTCGCCGACCATCGCGACAACGCAATAGCGTTCGGCGATTTTGGAACGGCGCGCATCTTTGGCCGAACCGGTCGCATCGTCGCCTTTGAGGAACAGGGTTTCGCCATGGACGAAATCGCCCAGCCCTGCGGTCTTGAGCGTGGCGGCGGTTTGGCCTGCGTTGCGCGCTTCGCGGTTGGTGTTGACGACGACCGTGATATTGGCGGCGCGCAAGGCTTTGAGCGCATCGACCACACCCGGCATGGGCAACACTTTGCCTTCGCCGGTGCGCTCCCAATCGTCCCATATTTTGGGGTCAAAATGGGCGCCGCGTTCGGCGGCCCAGCGCGCCTGCCCCAAATTCCAGATGAGGGTTTCGTCGGCATCGAAGATCACCGCCGCCGGTTTGGTGCCACAGGATGCAAAGTGCGGGGCTTGCAAGGTCGCGCCCGCGCCCAGCACCACCGATTGCCGCTTGGCGCGATCCTCGTCGCGGGTCTTGGCAGCGGTGACGGCATATTGCGTCATCGCGTCATAAGTCTGGCGGATGATGACGCTCGCTTCGGCCGAGCCGAACAGCCATTGTTCGGCGGGGCGGATGGGCGTGACTTGCGGCGCGGCGGGCGCAGGCTCGACGACCGCAGGCAGCGGAGCGGGCGTATCCTGATGCGCCGCAACGCTCGCACAGCCACCCAGCACCATAGCGGCAACAAGCGCCGTCACCCCTGTGCTGTTGCGCATAATCTTCATGGCTGACCTCCTGCTAGCGGCGCCCGCAATTCGGGCAAGATGAACCAGCCTGCGCCCGCAAGCTTTTGCACCGGCGCGCCGATCTGGCCGCTATTGCGGGCAAGCGCGGGGGTAAGCTGGTCGCTAAAATCTTCATAACGGTCGCCCGCCATAGCGACGATGCAATTGCTGCTCGCAATCTTCCAGCGCAGCGTGTCCTTGCTATTGGATTGGCGGTCACCGACCAGATAGAAAGTATCATTGCGCTTGGCCGGACCAAGCCCCGCGACGACCAGATCGGTCGCGACCATATTGGCGTCCTTTTCGGGAACGCTCGCGACAAAAATCACCTTGCCGCCCTTTTCGCGGATGCCATCGAATAATTCGATCAGGGCATCGCTCACTGGCACGCTGGTTTCGGTGGTGCCGTCAAGATCGACCAGCAAAGCGGGCGGCATATCTTCGCATTGTGTAAAGTCCGGCTTGGCCATTGTGCCAAAGGGCGACAGCACGACCGAGCCGCTCGCGGGCTTGACGCCGGGCTTAAGCTTGCCACTCCAATAATCGGCCACGCGCGCCGCGCTATCGGGGGAGCGCAGGTCAAAACCGGCAAAGCCGGATGCGGGCGGCGCTTCGGAAATGGGGGGAACAGCGACCGCCTTACGCGGATCAAACGCATCCGCCGATACGATTTTCGGACCGCCCTCGCCTTCAAGGCCCGCCATCATCGCGCGCGCTTCTGCGGTAGCAAGGCCGGAGGCCGGCGCGCCCTTATCCGCCGCCGCATGGTCGGCAATCGCCTTGTCGGTCACCGCCGGATTGCGTTTATAGCGCGTGCGCCGGTCAAGCTCCTTCTTGCCCAGCACCGCTGCCGCGCCCACCGGGATGACCGCCGCGACGCAGCCGCCTAGGCCGGTCGCGAGCAAGGCGGACAGCAGAACCACAACAAAAGGGCGGCGCATCGACATACGCTTAGTTGACCGTGCCGGACGGCACCTGCTTCACCGCATCGGTGGGCGATGCCAGTTCGGCGTTAAAGCCTTCCATGATGCGTTCAAACGCATGGTCGGGCGAAACCTGCACCGCTTGCGCCCACGCTTGGGCGGCGTGACGCAGCGCATCGACCGCTGCCATACCGAACAGGGCCGGATCCGCGCCCAGATTTTGCGGCTCGATAATGCAAAAGGCCTGCGCGCCTTGTTGCCCCGACCACATGCGCAAAAATTCCTTATGGCTGGTCAGCCGGTCGGCGATGGAGCTGAGATCCAGCTCGCCCTTAATGTCGCCAGCCATTATGCGGTTTCCCGCTCGCGGGTCGTCACAAATTCGATTTTTTTGTCATAAGGCGCGCCGACGATCATGCGCTTCACATAAATGCCGGGGAGGTGGATGCAATCGGGGTCGAGGCTACCGACCGGCACCACTTCTTCGACTTCGGCGACACAGATTTTGGCGGCCGTTGCCATCGGCTGGTTAAAGTTGCGCGCGGTTTTGCGGAACACCAGATTGCCCGCCTCATCCGCTTTCCAGCCCTTGATGATCGCCACATCGGCAAAGATGCCGCGCTCCAATATATAGGTCTGGCCGTCAAAATCCTTATGCTCTTTGCCCTCGGCCACCTGTGTCCCGACGCCGGTTTTGGTGTAAAAGCCGGGGATGCCAGCGCCGCCCGCACGGCAGCGTTCGGCGAGCGTCCCTTGCGGGCAAAATTCGACCTCCAGTTCGCCGGACAGGAACTGGCGTTCAAATTCCTTATTTTCGCCCACATAAGAAGAAATCATCTTTTTGACCTGACGGGTGCGCAGCAATTTGCCGAGGCCTTCGCCGTCAATCCCCGCATTATTCGACGCGATGGTCAAATCCTTGACGCCGCTCGCCTGGATGGCGTCAATCAACCGCTCCGGAATCCCGCTCAGCCCGAAGCCGCCCGCGCATAAATGCATCCCGTCGAACAATAATCCGTCGAGGGCGGAGGCGGCATCGGAATAAAGCTTTTTCATCGGAAACGGTCACTTTCTGTTTTGAGAGCGCGGGTGATGGTGCGAGCAGCCATAAAAGCCGCCCCCGCCCCGGTCAACGTCCGAAACGGGACCATGCCGGTTGCTGCCGAAGGCTATAGCATAAATGACGACGCGCCGTGCGCGATCAAACTGCGCCGTCAAACGATGCAGGCAAATCCGTAACGTCAAAAACGGGGCTTTTACCCGGGAGCCAAATCGCGGCTGGCGCATTTCACCTTTATAGGGGCAGCGGTTTTCCCGGCGCTTTGTGAAAGGCGCAGAAGGATGGGCAGACAGGTGCGTTGTTAGACGCAGACTTTCTTGATCCTGAACAAAGAGCGAGACACAATCATGCCCCATAGTCAAAACGGATCAGACGGAAGCGGCCCTGCCGAGTCGCGCGGTAACACGCGCTCGCGCCCGCTTCATTCCGCGCTGCATCCGATGGAGGGCAAGATGAAATCTGTTATTTTATATGTGCATGACGACAACGGCATGGAAAGCCGGATGCAGGCGGCGCTCGATATTGCGCGCGCGGATAATGGCCATATCGAATGTGTGACCTGCAAGCCGTTGACCGCGCTGATGCTGACCGATCCGTTCGGCGCGACCTTCATGGTGCCCGAAGCCATTCAGGCGGTCGATGAAGCCGCCGAGCGCGCGAGCAATCTTATCGAAAAGCGCATGGCTAGGGAGGATGTGTCCTGGTCGCTGGTCGAAGGCGATGGCGATCCGGCGGAAATCCTTGCCAATCGGGGCCGCTTGGCCGACCTCATCATCCTGTCCTTCAACCATGACAATGACGCCGATGCGGCGATGAGCCAGTCGCTGGTCGGCGATGTCGCGCTGGCCGCGCCCGTTCCGGTGCTGGCTGTCCCCGGCGATGGCCGCCCGCTGGCGCTCACCGGCACCTGCGCCATATTATGGAATGGCAGCAAAGAGGCCGCCAACGCGATCCGCGCCGCCGTGCCTTTGCTCAAACAGGCCGCATCGGTCCATCTCGTCACCATCACCGACGAGGCACAGGAATTTGCCGCGCTCGATGCCGCGAGCTATTTGTCGCGCCACGGCATCAAGGCCGAAATCATCGCCGCCGAAAAGAAGGACGGCACCGTAATGGAAGGCCTCACCAACGCCATCGACCAATGCGAGGCAGGCTGGATCGTGATGGGGGCTTATAGCCGCGGACCTTTGCGCGAATGGCTGTTCGGCGGTGTCACCCACGACATATTATCGCGCACCCGCATCCCGCTCTTTATCGCGCATTAAGGGGTGCAATAACGGGCGCATCGAGGCGCGCAATCAGCGTCGCAACCAAGCATAAAAAAGGGCTGCCCCGTACGGACAGCCCTTTTTCTGTTTCAACCGGGTTTTGGTCAGGCGTGGTGCGTTCAGGCCGCCGCGCGGTAGCGCATCCGTTCGTCGAACACTTCTTCCGATGTGTAGGGCTTGGCGTCGGGGTCAAAGCCGGTCCAGCCATTGTCGCGATAGGCCGCGCCGCGCTTTTCGGGGTCGACCCCGCCTGCGGCGGTGAGCAAGGCTTGGACCTCGGCGCTACGGGTGGCATTGGCGCGCACCGCGACTACCGATGCGCCGCGATGCAGGGCTTCGGCGAGCGTTTCGGCATCGCTGGCGCTATGGCCCGCCGCTTGCAATGTTTCGACCACCGCTTGGCCGGTCGTGCCGCGCGCGGCGATACCGGCCGCCAGCCAGCCGCCAACCGCCAGCGGACCTGCGCCCGGAATGACCATAAGGCCCAGCGCCTCAAGCAATCCTGACGGGTTGACCGGTGCAATTTGTTCGCCCGGTGCATAGGCATGAAGGCTCATCAAATCATCGCCGCCGCGGCCGACAAGACTGATAAAGGCGGGCGAAATTTTCGATGCTTCTAACGCGCTGACCGCCTCTTTGGCGTCGCTATAGCGGTCAAAAATATAAGTATGTGTCAGCATGGCAATATCCTTGTGATCCTGCCCCCTGTTGCTGTGTCGTTAATTATCCGCCCTATTTGTAACCAAAACGTTAATTTGGCTATCAAATGCGACGAGCCGCCAAGCGGGAACGATGAACAGAATGTTGAAAAACAGGGGTTTTTTGCGGATTTTGATGCTGCCCGCGCAACGCATTTGCCAATTTTACTTGTAAAATCAAAGCTTAACCATCGCTATCCTTCGCGCACCAGATAGGCGGCGATGCTATAGGCGACCTTGCCATCGGCATTGAACAAAAATGTCTCGCACGCCTCCGCGCCGGTCTGGTTGCGGTAATGGAGCGTCAAACTGTCATGGCCGGTAAATATATCGATCAGCTCGAAATGGAGATGCTCGATCAGCGCGAGCGCCTTTGCCCAATAGGTTTCAAGCGCTTGTTTGCCCTCGACCCTTCCGTCCTCCAGCAGATTTTGCGCAGTGGGCGAGCGGAAATGCACATCCTCGGCATAATGCGCCATGATACGCGGCAGGTCGCGCGCGTTCCAGGCGGCAATCCAGTCTTGCGCAAATTGCTGCGCGGCTTCGGGTGTCATTGCGCTTTCTCCTTTGCGGTCTATAATGACCGGCCTTACAAACACACTCGATTATTATTTCCGCGCGCAATCGAATTTTTCGATTAATCATTGCGGGATTCCTCATGAGCATTTTTGTGCTGCGCCCCTATATAGGGTGTCCATCACCGGGGAACAGACAAGTTTGCGCAACGGTCGCCGCAAGGCGGTCCGCTCGTATTTTCGCTGTTTTCCGGCTGGCCAATTTTTTACACCGCAACACAGAAAGACTGTTTCTCATGGGTATCATCGGTTCCGAACTTAAGCCGTTTAACGCGACCGCCTATCATCAGGGCAAGTTTGTCGATGTGTCGGATGCCGACACCAAGGGCAAATGGTCGGTCTTTTTCTTCTATCCGGCAGACTTCACCTTCGTTTGCCCGACCGAGCTGGAAGACCTTGCCGGCAAATATGACGAACTCCAGAAAATGGGTGTTGAAGTCTATTCGGTGTCGACCGACACGCATTTCAGCCACAAGGCTTGGCATGACAGCTCGCCCGCCATCGGCAAGATCAACTATTTCATGCTGGGCGACCAGTCGGGCACGATCACCAATAATTTCGGCGTGATGCGCGAAGGCGCTGGCCTTGCCGACCGTGCGACCTTTGTGGTCGATCCCGAAGGCGTCATCCAGGTGATGGAAATCACCTCGGAAGGCGTGGGCCGCAACGCTGACGAACTCGTCCGCAAGATCAAAGCTGCACAATATGTCGCAGCGCACCCGGGTGAAGTTTGCCCGGCCAAGTGGGAAGAAGGCGCTGAAACGCTCGCTCCCTCGCTTGATCTTGTCGGCAAGATCTAAGGACTGATCCAGTCCTTACGGGCGTCGGGTCTCCCCTCCTCCCATCCCCGACCCGGCGCCCACCCTTTTTCACATATGCTGGCTTATGCCCCTTTCGCGTATCTTTAAGACTGCGCGGGAGAGGCATTAGTCGCGCCCGAACCATTTGAGGATATACCCATGCTTGACGCCACCATGACGCAACAACTTGGCGCTTATCTCGCCAATATCCGCACACCCATCGAACTGGTCGCGAGTCTGGATGACAGCGAAAAGGCACGGGATCTGGGCGCATTGCTTAATGAAATCGCCGCACTGTCCGACAAGGTGACGGTGCGCAATGACGGCCGCGCGCCCTTGCGCCCGTCCTTCCAGATCGCCCGCGTCGGCGAAGATACCGGCGTCGAATTTGCGGGCATCCCGTTGGGCCATGAATTTACCTCGCTGGTGCTGGCGCTGCTCCATGTCGGCGGCCATCCGCCCAAGGAAGAGGCCGAATTGCTGGAGCAGGTGAAAGGCCTCACCGGCAGTTTCCACTTTGAAACATTCTATTCGCTGACCTGTCAGAATTGCCCGGATGTGGTGCAGGCCTTAAACATGATGGCGGCGCTCAACCCCGCTATCCGCCATGTCGCGATTGACGGCGCGTTGTTCCAGAGCGAAGTCGACAAGCGCAAGGTGATGGCGGTGCCGACGGTGTTCCTGAACGGCGAACCGTTTGGACAGGGCCGCATGGACTTGGCGCAAATCGTCAACAAGCTCGACAGCGAAGCCGACACCAAGGCGGCCGAAAAAATCAACGCCAAGGAGCCGTTTGACGTGCTCGTCGTTGGCGGTGGCCCGGCAGGGGCAGCAGCGGCTATCTATGCCGCGCGCAAGGGCATCCGCACCGGCATCGTTACCGAACGCTTTGGCGGGCAGGTGCTCGACACCATGTCGATCGAAAATTTCATCTCGGTCCAGCATACCGAAGGGCCGAAACTGGCCGCGGCGCTCGACGCGCATGTGCGCGACTATGATGTCGATGTGATGAACCTGCAAACCGCCAAGACTTTGGTGCCTGCCAAGGAGCAGGGCGGTTATCACGAGATCGAGTTGGCCAATGGCGCGCGGTTGAAATCGCGCACGCTCATCCTCACCACCGGCGCGCGCTGGCGGCAGATGAATGTGCCGGGCGAAGATGAATATCGCACGCGCGGCGTGACCTATTGCCCGCACTGTGATGGCCCGCTGTTCAAGGGCAAGCCCACGGCGGTGATCGGCGGCGGCAATAGCGGCGCGGAAGCAGCGATTGACCTTGCCGGTGTCACCGCGCATGTCACACTCATCGAATTTATGGACGAACTGCGCGCCGATGCGGTGCTGCAAGCGAAATTGCGCAGCCTCCCCAATATCACCATCATTACGGGCGCGGAAACGACCGAAGTGGTAGGCGACGGCGAAAAGGTCACGCATCTGACCTATAAGGACCGCAAATCAGGCGAAAGCCACAAAGTCGATGTCGCAGGCATCTTCGTCCAGATCGGCCTTGTGCCGAACACCGAATGGTTGCGCGGTCCCGATGGCGCAGAAGGGGCCGTCCCATTGTCCCCGCGCGGCGAAATCGAAATCGACGCAGGCGCGCGCACGACCGAACCTGGCATCTTTGCTGCCGGTGACGTGACGACGACGCCCTATAAGCAAATCGTCATCGCGATGGGCGAAGGGTCGAAGGCGGCATTGTCAGCGTTCGATTATTTGATCCGGAATTGAAAATAGCCGGGCTTCATAAAACGGGGTTTTAAAAAATATCGTCATCCCCGACCTGATCGGGGATCCATCTCCCGCCTTTTCGGTTTGCCGAACAGTCAGGAGATGGATTCCCGCTTTCGCGGGAATGACGAGGTTTTTAAGAACGCTTACCCCCGCACCTGCCCTGTCCCACGCACCTGCCATTTATAGGTGGTCAGCCCTTCCAGCGCGACCGGGCCGCGCGCGTGCAAACGCCCCGTCGAAATACCGATCTCTGCTCCCAAACCAAACTCGCCGCCATCGGCGAACTGGCTTGATGCGTTCCACATCACAATCGCGCTATCGACCGAATTCAAAAAGCGTTCGGCGACCTCCGCATCTTCGGTGATGATTGCGTCGGTATGGCCGCTCGAATGGGCGGCGATATGGGCGAGCGCGCCGGACATGCCTTCGACCATCGCGACCGACACGATGGGGAGCAGATATTCCGTGTCCCAATCTTCATCGCGCGCGGGTTGGATACGGTCATCCAATTCCATCACCGCATCATCGCCGCGCACTTCACAGCCTTTATCCAGCAGCGCCTTTACCAGCGCGTCGGGCGCAGGATAATCCTGGTCGATGAGCAAAGTTTCCATCGCGCCGCAAATGCCGGGGCGGCGCAGCTTGGCGTTGACGGCAACGCTGGCGGCCATGTCAGGGTCGGCCGCTTTATCGACATAGCTATGGTTGATGCCGTCAAGATGCGCGAGGACGGGGACGCGTGCTTCGGCCTGCACCCGCGCGACAAGGCTTTTGCCCCCGCGCGGGATCACAAGGTCGATCAGCCCCGCCGCGCCCAGCATCGCGCCGACCGCCGCGCGGTCTTGTGTCGGCATAAGCTGCACCGCATCCGTGGGGAGGCCCGCGGCCGCAATCGCCTCCACCATCGCGGCATGGATCGCGCGGTTGCTATGCACCGCTTCGCTGCCGCCGCGCAGGATGACCGCATTGCCCGCGCCCAAACCCAGCGCCGCCGCATCCGCCGTCACATTGGGGCGGCTTTCATAGATGATGCCGATGACCCCCAAAGGCACGCGCACGCGGCTTAGCGCCAAGCCATTGGGACGGGTCGCACAGTCGATCACCTGACCGACCGGATCGTCGAGCGTTGCGACTTGCGCCACCGCATCGGCAATTCCGGCCACGCGCGCGTCATCGAGCAACAGCCGGTCGAGCATCGCTTCGCTGAGGCCATTGGCGCGGCCCGCTTCCATATCCAGCGCATTGGCCGCAATAATCGCAGGCGTCGCCGCGCGAATCGCCTGCGCCATCGCCTCCAGCGCCGCGCGCTTTTGCGCCGTCGTCGCACCCGCCAGCACCCGCGCCGCCCGCTTCGCTTTTGCGCCCATATCGGCGATGAGCGCCGGAATATTGTTGGTATCGGTCATAGCGGTGAGGGGTATGCGCAAATAGCATCGCGTGCAATGGCGGGGTGGTTACGCGGGTAACCGGATGGTGCCTAATAGCCCCTTCATTCAGACGCACCGGATTGGGCAACAAAAAAGCCCCTCCCTCTTCAGGGGAGGGGCAACGGAGACTTAGGAATTTGAAGCGAAGCTGAAAATTCTTAGTCGTAGTGGGGTGGGGGCTATCGGTTTACGTTGCGCCAAACGGACAGACCCCACCCCAACCCAGTGCACGCGAAACTGCCCCCAGCAGTTTCGGTTTATGTCGGGGACATAAACCAGTGCACTCCTGAAGGGGAGGGGCTTTTTGCTCAGCCAACCCAGCACGATCTCGCTCACTCCTGAAGGAGGAGGGGCCTCAGTTCGTTGCCTGTTCTTTCCGATCCCCTTCCCTCTTTCGTTTCAGTTGCAAGCTGTTACATCTGCCGTCCATGAGCGAGGGAAACGAAGCGATAGGGGCGGCGGCGACCGGTGGTTTGGCTGCGCGTGCGGTGGAGCCGGGGCATGGTGAAGCGGGGCTTGATGCACCGGGACATGGTCAGGATAGTCAGGGCGACCCGCACGGGGCAGCGCGCTGTCTTAATTGCGGCGCGGCGCTTGACGGGCCTTATTGCCATAGCTGCGGCCAGAAAGGGCATCTCCACCGTTCGGTCGGGGATTTCTGGCATGATTTCCTGCATAGCGTCCTCCATTTTGACGGCAAATTCTGGCGCACCTTGCCGATGCTGGTATGGCATCCGGGCGATCTCACCCGCCGCTATATTCACGGCGAGCGCGCGCGTTTTGTGTCGCCGCTGGCGCTGTTCCTGTTCGCGGTATTCCTGACCTTTGCCGCCTTCCACAATCTGGGCGGCAGCGATTTTTACGAAGGGGTGAAAGCGGGCGCAGCCGCAGACGGCGCTCCGGCCGCCGAAGAGGGTGGGCTTACCGCCAATATTGCCGAAGAACATGCACGGCAGGTCGCGGACATGGCGCGGCTGGAAACGGAGATTGAACGCGCCGCCGAGGCAGGCCAGCCGACCGAAAGGCTCACGCGCAAACTGAATGACGCCGCCGATTCCGTTACTGCAATCGAATTATTGCGCCCCGATCTTGCGCGCGAACGGGAGCAAAACAATCCCGGCGGCACCCGAATCAAAGCGCCGACCATCTATAGCGATGTGCCGCAAATCCAGCACGCGATGGAAAAGTTCAAAAAGAATCCGGAGCTGCTTTTCTACAAGCTGCAAAGCTATGCCTATAAATATGCCTGGGCGCTGATCCCGATTTCGGCGGCATGGATGTGGCTGCTTTTCCCGTTCAGCCGCCGCTATCATTTTTACGACCATATCGTGTTCGTGACCTATTCGATCGCGTTCATGATGCTGTTTGTGATTATGATATTGGTCGCGATGAGCTTCGGCGCGTCGTCCGGATTTCTGGTCCCGGCTTTCTTCATCCTCGCGACCGCGCATATTTATCGCCAGTTGCGCGGAGCCTATCGCGGTAGCCGCGGGGGCGCGATTTTGCGCACCCTTGCGGTTCTGTTCGGCTGTGTCATTGTGCTGACTTTATTCATGGCAATTCTGCTCGCGCTCGGAGGGTCATAAGACCCCGCAACCAATTCGCAGGGAAATTAGCATGACCGAATTTTTGCCGATCAACCGCCGCCTTTTGCTGCAAACCGGCGCGCTGGGGCTGGTGGGATTGTCCACCCCCGGGGCCGCACAACTCACCCGCGCGCGCGGCTTTAGCCACGGTGTCGCGAGCGGCGAGCCGACCGCCAATTCCGTCCTTTTGTGGACGCGCTATGTGGCGGATAGCGATACTCTATTGCGCGCCGAGCTTGCCGAGGATGTAGGCTTTACCAAAACACTGGCCGGGGCCGAAGCCACCGCGCGCGGGGCGAACGATCACACCGCCAAAGTCACCGTCACCGGCCTTCCCGACAATCGCTGGCTCTATTACCGCTTCGTCGCGCCCGATGGCAGTATGTCGCCGGTCGGTCGCACCCGCACCCTGCCGCTAGGCCAATGCGACCGCTTCGCGCTTGCGGTGTTTAGCTGCGCCAATATGGGCTTTGGCTATTTCAACGCCTATCGTCACGCCGCCGAGCGCGGGGACATCGACCTTGCCGTCCATCTCGGCGATTATTTTTACGAATATGGCTATGGCACCTATCCGGCAGCCAAACAGTGGGTGACGGGCCGCGATGTCCAGCCTACCCACGAAACCGTCGCGCTCGCCGATTACCGTCTGCGCTTTGCCAGCTATCGCGCGGATGCGGACCTGCGCCGCCTGCACCAGCTTTTGCCGATGATCGCGCAATGGGACGACCATGAAAGCGCCAATGATACATGGCAGGGCGGCGCGCAAAACCATCAGCCCGACGAGGGCGACTGGCAGGTGCGCAAGGCCGCCGCCATCAAAGCCTATCTGGAATGGATGCCGGTATCGGACGCGCCTTGGCGCAGCTATCAGGTGGGCGATCTTGCGACCATCCAGCTCCCCGAAACAAGGCTCACCGCGCGGTCGAAACAGTTTGAATATAGCGAAATTATTGCGGGCGCAGGCACCGGCGATATCGGCGCGGCCTTGCGCGCGTTCCGCGACGGTGCCTATCAGGATCCGTCGCGCACCATGCTCGGCAGCGAACAGGAGGCTTGGCTAGCGCGCGGGATGAGCGACAGTGTACGCAACGGCACACGCTGGCAGGTCTTGGCGCAACAGGTGATTATGGGCAGCACCAAAAGCCCGGCGGAATCATTGCAATGGCTCCCCGCCAATGCCCCCGATTATGCCAAGCAGCGCGTGCAACTGGGCGCGCTTGCGGCGCAAAACGGCCTGCCCTTCAATCTGGATAATTGGGACGGTTATCCGGCAGCCCGCGAACGGATTTATACGTTCGCGCAGGCGGCGGACGCCAATCTGGTCGTATTGTCGGGCGACAGCCATAATGGCTGGGCGTTCGATCTGGTCGCCAAGGACAGCAAGGACGGCAAGCCCGTCGGCGTCGAATTTGCCGGCCATAGCGTCAGTTCTGCCGGTATCGAAAGCTCGACCCGCGGCGTGCCGCCCAAAGACGTCGCCGCCGCCCTGCGCCGCGCCAACCCCCACCTCAAATGGTGCAACACCGAAAATCGCGGCTATATGAAAGTCAGCTTCACCCGCGACATCGCCGCAAGCGAATGGGTGTTCATGGACACCGTTCTGGACCGCTCGGCAGCCGTCAAAGGCAGCGAGAGCATGATGGTCAAGCGGGGCACGAATAGGTTGGTTGCGGGGTGATTGGGTGGGGTAATTCTTGACGAAACGGATATTTCCACTTATATGCGCAACCACAGTGTTAGTGATTAGAAATCACCAAGGGGCATCCTGCTGCAACGGGGTGCCCCTTTTTCTATGTCTGTGATTTCCGTGGAATATTGGAGGAAGGCACTGCAATGCCTTCCTCCTCACCAATTATTTGGAACGTGTCACTTCAACGATTTTCAGCGTTAAAGTGGCGATTGCAACGCACAGCAGTGCAATCATTATTACAGTGTTAGCTTCGATAGAAATCACCTCCAGTCTGCGACATCATTTGGCGATGAGCCATGCCGCACATCGGTGATAGCCCGACCGGCGCGCCACGTAAGCCGGTAAAATCAAGAAAATTACTGCCCTTTCCCTCCACCCTTTCAATATGATACCTTCCGCAACGGTCGCGCATATCAAGGAGAAACATGATGCCCGGAGATCTGGCGATTGTGTTGAGTGGCGGCGGTGCGAAGGGGGCGTTCCAGGTGGGGGTCCTCGACGAGCTTATTACCAAACGCAAAGTGAAACCCAAAATTGTGGTCGGCACTTCAACCGGCGCGATACAGGCGCTCGGTGTTGCGCAAAATGATGTGCCGGGGCTGGTCGCGCAATGGATGGGGCTTAAGGGTAATAGCGACATTTATACCAAGCGGCCCTTGGGCGTAGGTGGGGCGTTGCTCGGCGAAAAGGCGATTTATAGCTCCGCACCGCTCAAGAAAATGCTCAAAACCTTTGCCGATGACGACAAGGTCAAACGCTCGAAAATCGAGCTGCGGCTGGGCGTCGTCAATCTGGGGACCGGTCTGTTCCGCACCATCGACCAGAAAGTGCCGGGCCTCCATAATTGGGTCTATGCAAGCTGTGCGATGCCGCTCTTTTTCGATCCGCTGCTGACCCGGGCGAGCGATGGCACCGAAGAACAATGGGTCGATGGAGGGGTGCGCGATGTGACCCCGCTCGGCACCGCGCTCGATTTCAATCCACGCGGCGTCATTGTCATCCGCGCGTCCCCCAAAGCCGAGGTCGGCGCGGTGCGCACCTATGGCAATCTGGTCGATATTGCGTTGCGCGCGGTCGCGATCCAGCAATCCGAAGTGTCGATGAATGACCTTGCCAATGCGACGATGATCAACGACCTCATCGCCGCGCGCGAGGTGCAGTTTCGGCTGTTGGAAGCGCAAGGCATTACCGGTTCCGCCGCCCATGCGCTGCTCCAGCCGTGGGATTTGCAGCTTGCCAAATATCGCTTCGCGCCCATCCGCATTATCGAGCCTGCGCAGGAATATTGCGACACACTGGAATTTAACCCCGCCAAAATCCGCACCGCAATGGAGGCCGGGCGGCAGGCGGTCGCGGATAATTGGGCCGCATTGCAGCCATTGTTGAGTTAACCGAAAGGGCGCGCAGCTTTTATGCTGCGCCGCCGAACACCGATTTGGTTTCGAGAAATTCTTCCAGCCCGTAAATGCCCCATTCGCGGCCATTGCCCGACATTTTATAACCGCCAAACGGCGCTTTATTGTCGAGCGGCGCGCCATTGATATGGACCATGCCGGTGCGCAGGCGACTGGCGACGTTGCGCGCCTTGTCGGCATCGCCCGACCAGACATAGCCCGACAGGCCATATTCGCTGGAATTGGCGATTTCGATGGCTTCATCGACATCCTTATAGGTCATGATCGACAAGACTGGTCCGAACACTTCTTCGCGCGCGATGGTCATGTCGGGGGTGACTTTGCCGAAAATGGTGGGCTGGACGAACAGGCCCTGTTCAAGACCGGCAGGCTTGTCCGACCCGCCGATGATAAGTTCGGCCCCTTCGGCCTTCGCCCCGTCGATGAGGCTGACGACGCGCTTATACTGGTTTTCATTGGCGATGGGGCCGATGCGGGCATCGTCCTGAGGCTGGCCGACCGACACTTTTTCCGCAACCGCAGCCGCAATCGCCTTGACCGTTTCATAGCGGCTTTCGGGCACCATCATGCGCGAGGGCGCGTTACAGCTTTGGCCCGAATTATTCATCATCGTAAAGACGCTGTTGGTCACCGCCTTTTCGAAATCGGCATCGTCGAGCAGGATATTGGCGGATTTGCCACCCAGTTCGAGCGCGACGCGCTTGATCGTATTGGCGGCATTGGCTGAAATCGCAATGCCTGCGCGGGTCGATCCGGTAAAGCTCACCATATCGGCATCCTTATGGCCGGTGAGCGCATTGCCGATCGCCGGGCCTTCGCCGTGAACAAGGTTGAACACGCCTTTGGGGAGGCCCGCCTTATCAACGATGTCGGCGAAAATGGCGGCATCGAGCGGCGCGAGTTCGGAGGGTTTCAACACCATCGTGCAACCCGCCGCGAGCGCGGGCGCGACCTTGCAGGCAATCTGGTTCAATGGCCAGTTCCACGGTGTGATAAGCACCGCAACGCCAATCGGCTCCTTGCGCACCAGCGTCGTCCCCATCGCTTCTTCAAAGTCGAATTCTTCCAGAACGCGGATGGTTTCCATAAAATGGCCGATGGCGGACGGGGCCTGCTGTTTTTGCGCCACGGACGTCGGGGCGCCCATCTCCGCCTGAATGGCGGCGGCCAGCTCGTCATTACGCTCGATCAGCGCGGCGAGAATGGCTTTCAAATAGCCCAGCCGTTCTTCGCGGCTGGTTTCGGACCAGGCCGGAAAGGCTGCTTTCGCCGCCGCAATCGCGCGATCGGCATCGGCTTCATTGCCGAGCGCCACCTTGGCAACGCTTTCCATCGTCGCCGGGTTGATGACATCGCGCGTCGCCTGCCCCGAAGGCTCCACCCATGCGCCATCAATATAGAATTTGCTGGTGTCGGCGGTGAAGTCGGTCATGGGAACATCCTTTTTCGAGTCGGCTGGCAAGAGGTTGCGCGGGCCATATTGCCGTCCGGCATCGCACTTGTCGATTCCGCACGCCCCGCTACCGTGGCACACTACTGACACATGTGTAAAGAGAGGATGGGGCGGGGATGCCCACTGCTTTTCGCATATGAGCAGCCGCCTCTTGCGATTTATCCCTTTTTCGTCTATTTTTAATATGAAAGGGGATAAAGGCATATTTATGATAGAGTTATCTCCGCAGCAGGTGCAGCAAAAGATTAATTGCGAACAGGTTTATACCGCTTACCGCGCGGCGCAACAGGATTATTCTGCCCGCTTCAAAGGCTCGATGGCTTGGAAAAAGGTCAACGGAAAATCCTATTTATACCGAAAAACAAAAAAAATATGGGTCAGCCTTGGTCCGGAAACGGATGAAACGCGCACCATTTATCAATCCTTCACGGACGGGCGGGAGCAGGCCAAGCATCGGTTGGAAACGCTCAAAACAAGACTGGCGGAAATGGCACCGGTGAATGTGGCATTGCGGTTAGGACGCGTCCCCTTGCTTGCCGCGCGGATTCTGCGCCGCCTGGATGCCGAACATATATTGGGCAAAGGCTTATGCGTCGTCGGCACCAACGCGCTCTATGCCTATGAAGCAATGGCGGGCATCCATCTGGACGGGAGCCAGTTGGCAACGCTGGATATTGATCTGTTGTTTGATGCGCGCCAATCGCTCAAAATTGCATCTTCCGCGCTGAATGAAGCAGGGTTGTTGGGGCTGTTGCAATCGGTCGATCATAGTATCCAACCTGTCGCAGCAAATAGCTTCAGGGCCGCCAATCGCGATGGCTATCTTATAGATTTGATAACGCCGCTCACGCGCTTTGCCGCAAGTTCCGGCACCCCCCCGCGCGTGTCGGACCATGCTGCCGACCTTCTGCCTGTAGAAATTGCCGGTCTGAAATGGATCGAAAGCAGCCCTATGGTCGAACATATCGTCATCGACGAAAAAGGCTTTCCCTTGAATATGGTGGTGCCGGACCCTCGTGTGTTTGCGATGCACAAGGCATGGGTTGCCCAGCGCGATGACCGCACGCCTGAAAAGAGTCGCAGGGACAGGTGGCAAGCCGACATTGTTGCGGCACTTGTCGTAAAATATCTCCCTCATCTCGACTTTACCGGCACTGAGTTGATGGCGCTTCCTGCCCCTGTGCGCGAGACGGGCATCATGCTGCAAGACGAAGCGCGGCAAAAAAAATCATTGGGTTTTTGGGATTATTAAATCCCTTTTATCCGTTTCTCGGCGAAAGTTTAAAGCGCGTCCCGTTGCTGTCGCTTTCCACCAACTCCAGCCGTCCGCCATAGGCTTCGGCCAAGGAGCGGGCGATGGCGAGGCCTAGGCCGGTGCCGCCGTCGGCGCGTTTACTGGTGAAGAAGGGCTCGAAAATGCGCTCTCGGTCGGCGGGGGCGATGCCGGGGCCATTGTCGGTGAAAGTAAGGCCGCGATTGGATACGGCAATGTGCAAATTGGTCGCGCCCGCCTGTTGGGCATTTTCGATGAGCGTGGTGATGATGGCCTCGACGGCATCCTGGCCGATCCGCATCCGCATCCCGTCGCGCGGGAGATTATAGGTGAAGGAAAAACCGTCGCGTTCATATTGTTCCGCTATCGCGTAAACGGCATGAAGCGGGTCGGCGATAGCCGTATCATCCCCCGGCTGCATATCCGCCTTGGCCAAATCCATCATCCGTTTGACGAGGCGCGAGAGGCGTTCGCTATCGGCCTGCATATTGCCGAGGAAGGTGCGGCGTTCGGCATCGGTCATCTCGCCACCATGATCTTCGATAAGTTCAATCGCGCCGCTAATCCCGGCGAGCGGGGTTTTGAATTCATGGCTGACCGAGGCGGCAAAGTCGCGCAAGTAACGCGAACGCCGCGCGATGGCGGCCTCCATCGTGCGGAAATCGGCGTAAAGTTGCTCGATCTCGGTGACTTTGAGCGAAGGGTTATCGGGGATTTTGCCTTGGCCTGCCGCGAGGATGCGGCTCGCTTCGGAGAGGCGCTCGACAGGGCCGACGATGGTGCGCGCCAAGGTCGCCGCGAGCAGCATGAGAAGCGCGAGAACGACCACCGCCGCGAGCGCCAGCCCGTGCCGTTCTTCCCATAAGGAATCGAGCAGCACCGGCGGCGGGCGCAGGACGAGCAGTGCGCCGAGCATCGGCAGGGCGGCGGCCAGCAATAATGCCCCGAACAATAAGGTGCGTAGCCTTAACTCCGGCCAATGGCGGATGATGAAGGCTTTGAGCAAGCCGGGCGGCGCAGCCGCGCTCATGCGTCTCCGCTGCAAGACCCGAGCCGGTAACCGACGCCGGGCTTGGTTTCGATGAGGTCCGCGCAGCCCACCGCGATGAACTTGCCGCGCAAATTGCGCACATGGCTGTCTATCGTGCGGTCGGTGATCGCAAAGCCCGGGCCGTGCAGCCGGTCGATAATATTGTCGCGGCTGAATATTTTGGACGGCATCGACACGAGCGTGCGCAATATGGTGAATTCGGTCGCGGTGAGGCTGACCTCTGCCCCGCGCCAGATCGCGGTCCAGCCTTCAGGGTCGAGCGTGAGCGCGCCATGCTTTAGCAAGGCGGCTGTTTCGACCGCAGGCGGCTTGGCGGCGGTGCGGCGCAGGATGGCCATGCTGCGCGCAACCACCTCGCGGGGCGAGAAAGGCTTCACCACATAATCATCGCCGCCCAGTTCAATGCCAAGGATGCGGTCAATCTCGTCATCGCGCGATGACAGGAACAGGATCGGCACGTCGCTGTCCTGCCGCAGCCGCTTGCACAGGTCGAGCCCGTCCATGCGCGGCATATTAATGTCGAGGACGAGCAGATCCGGGGCGTGGCGCTGCGCCATTGCCAGCGCCTCCTCGCCATCGCCCGCCTCCAGCGTATCCAGCCCCGCCTTGGTAAAGGCGAAGGTTAGGAGCTGGCGGATATGCGGGTCATCATCGACGATCAATATGGTGCGCGGCATAGGACACATCACCATGTTTAGGGCGCGGCTGTCAATTTGCGGCAGAGGGGCGGGCGTGATTTTAGCGTGAAACATGAAGGGGCTCCTTTGCGGGCTGGTGGGATCGGGTGCTGTGTTCGCGGACCTTAGCGGGCGGGGGAACCGGTCCCGGCGGCGGCGAGGGCGTTTTGCTTTTCTGCCCTGCCGCTTTTCCTCCCCTGCAAGGGGAGGTGGCTTGCGCGTTAGCGCAAGTCGGAGGGGTGTCCCCCCGTCGAGAGCGTGTCACCCCTCCGTCAGACGCTACCGCGTCTGCCACCTCCCCCGCTTGGGGGAGGATGTGTGCGGGCGGGGCATTTCCATCCACCGGTCCTTCGATGGGGGCCGCCGAACCGGTGATAGGGACAGGCGGGATCGGGTTGCCGTCGCATTGATAGTCCCCCGAATGGTCGTCGGGACTGACCTTGCCGCGCGCGGCTTCGGCTTTGGCCAGTCGCCCGGCATTGCGCCAGGTCCAGAAGTATCGGGTTTGATCACGCGTGACATCTGACTGGACCTTGTTGCGGACTATGGTGACGCGCGCGCGGAAAGCGGGGGCGAGACCCTCCCGTCCTTCAAGTTCCACCAGCGGAAGCAAGGCCGACCCGCGCAGCGTATCGAGATAGCAAAGGTCGAGCGCCGCACCTTTGCCGCCGACTTCCTTGGCATGGCGCACATTCCACTGCGCTGCCATCGCGCCGGTATCGACGAAGCAATAGCCGAGCAGCACTATGCCTGTGGCCAGCAGATTGGCATTGATGAGCCAGCTTGCATTTTTGTCGCGCAGCATCCGCCAGCAGATGAGTGCAAGGCCGACCGCCACCAGTGCCATCCACACCAGCGCGGCGATGCGCCACTGGGTCAGCGAATAGACGCTGATATAATCCAAAGTGCGCTCGATCGACGATCCGACCAGCAGGATATTTTGCGCAATCCACAGGACCAGCAGGCGGCGGACGAACGGATCGCGCGCGCTTGTCGAGCCGGGCCGCAAGGTAATGAGCGTGAACAGCCCCGCGAGCAGCGCGGTCACGATCAGCGGATAGGCGCCGCGATGCGCATATTCAGCCAGCGTCATGCCGTCGGGGAGCGGGGTCAGACCCGACAGATAGACAAGGTCCATGCCGTTCTGCATCAGGAATAACAGGTTGAACGCGACGAGCGACAGGCGCAGCGATTGCGGCGTGACCCCCGGAATAGCGACATCGCCGCGGCCTTCGGCCGTGCCCGCCACACGCCTTGGAAGCGCAGGCCGCAACAGGCTCCACGACAGCCAGAATAGCAGCGCCCAGATGATCATGCGCGCGATTGTCTCTTCGCGCCACACCGGTAGATGGAGGCGCATCAGCCAGCTTTCGAGGACCGGATTGGCGGCGGCAAACAAGGTCACAAAGGCGATGCTGCCGATAAGCGGCAGGACGAGCGCGGGGAGGTGGCGGGTGAAGCGTCCGCTTTTGCCCATCCGCCGCTGCTTGCCGCGCAGCTTCAGCCACAGCGCAAGGTCGAGGAAAGGTGCAAAGAACGCGCGCACGCCATGATAGCCAAGCCGCTGGAACCATTGCCAGCCATCGCCGCCTTTGGCCGCAAGCGGGGCCAGCGTCATGACGCCAGCGGCGACAAGGAATAAGAACGCCGCAAGCGGGCCGGGGTCGAATATCAGCGCCAGCGCGGTAAGCGCCGCTATGGCTGCGGCCCCCCAAGCCATCCTGTTGCTGACAAGGCCTGCCCGTGCCGCAACGATTGCACCGAGCAAGACGGCGGCAAATAAACCGAAGCCGCTCCCCAATTGGGTGTAGCGCCAGAATATCAAATCGCCCGCGATGATGACGGCCAAAGCCGCGACCAGCTTGACCAGCACCCCGCCCCGCGCCGCCAGATTATTGCGCCCCGAACGCCCGACCATAAAAACTCCCATTTCCGTTGAACCGGAAGGGAGGGATAGGGCGCGGCCAAGCAGGCGCTACGCTGCGCCTTGCCGAAATTTAAAGGCCATGCTGTGCAGATCATGTGCAGCCGGCCCGCCCCACTGCATAAATTTTGCCGCTTTCCTATAGCTTCACTCTTGGGCAAGCTGCCTTTTTCCGCCCGCGAATCCTATGACATCCGGAACAACATCGGCGCGGCATTTTTCAAGAATGACAGGAAAAATATGCTATGCCCGCACCCCTTCATAATCTTATCCATGGCTGGCTCGCGGCCCGCTCGGTTGCGCGCGGTCTGCCTTTACCGGTTGCCGATCGCGGCGGGTATCGCGTCGATAGCGGACTCGACACAGAAATCCGCCGCTGGGTGTTCCCCTATGTTTGTGACGGGCTGAAACAATTGGGGCGCGAAATCAATGCGCCCTTCCTGCCGTTAAAATTATGCGGCGACGGTGCGGCCTTGATGGCGTGTCTTCCCGACCGCTGGCAGTTGGAGCCGCCGACATGGTTTATGCGCGGCGGCGGCGTCATGACCGCACCCGCTTTGCCATCCGGCTATCGGGCCGAAACCATGCGCCAGGGCGCGACGGTTTATGTGCAGATTAACACGGCAAGCGGGGATGTGGCGGCGAGCGGTTATGCGGCCTATTATGGGGCCACAAATCAAGGGGACACAAATCAGCAGACGCCGCATCAGGGGCCTGTCTTTGTTTATGACCGCATCATCACCGCGCCCGCGCACCAGCGCAAAGGTTTGGGGAGCGCGGTGATGGCGCGGCTACAGGCGGCAAAACCGGAGGCAGGCTGGACCGAATTGCTGGTCGCCACCAGCGAAGGCCGCGCACTGTATGAAAGGCTCGGCTGGACGCTGCTGTCGCCCTATTCCACCGCCTTTATTCCGGCGGAAACGGTTGCGGAGAGGGAGGCAGGAACAGAGGCGGGCGCGCGCACCTGCCCCCCGCACAATAAACGCGATAGCGTGTGAACTATGTGAACTTGTAAAATCGGGCACACGGAAGCGCCCGACCTGAAATGCAATTATCTTATTGCTTTTATAGATATTTCTTGCGCAACCGTAACGCCACCGTCCAGGTGCTGCGCACATACAGGCCGATCAGGATGAGGCCGATGGTGAAAGCGAACGCATCGAAAATGGTGAAATTGCGGATGCCGACCGGCACCGGTCCCAGCGCCCACATCGCGATGGTGAGCGCAATCAGCAGGAGGCGCAATTCGGTCGGTCCCGCGCCCGCATGGGCCAGTTGGAACTCGCCCATCACCTTGGCCGAAATGAAGGTGTGGATCGCAAGGAGGAGATAGCCGAGTAGCGGAATCGTCGCGATTTCAAACTCCATATAGGGCGTAAAACCAAGCCCGCCGACTATGCAGATAATCGCCAGCGCATCGACACTATGGTCGATAAAATAGCCATAATCGGGACGCTCTATCTTGCGGAAACGCGCAAGACTGCCATCGAGCGAATCCCCGAACCAGTTGATAAAATAGGCCGCGACCGACAGCCACAACCAGTTGCGGTCCCATGCCGACAGGACATAGCCCGCGCCGATCAGCACCGCGCCCAGAAAGCCGAGCGCGGTCATCTTGTCCGGCGTCGCCCAGCGCGGCAACCGCGCGCACAGCCAATTGAGGATGCGCCGCTCGCTGCGGGCCAGCACATTGCCTTGCAACCGCTCAACCGGCGTCATCTGGGAGGTAATTTTATCCTGATACATAATGGGTAATCCGAACTTCAATGCGGCAAGCGCGCCAATAAGGCACCGCGCGCCGGAAACGCACCGCCTTGCGCCTCCCGCCGCCCAAGGGCAAGAGCGCATGACATTTTTGTTGCAATAGCGCGTCCAAACGGGGGCAGCGCACGATGGCGCGAGCGGCGCTTTCGAATGGTCAGCCTGCGTGCAATAAATCCCTGAAGATTGCGGTTGCTGTGGCTATAGCATCCGGCGGCCCATCCTGAACGGGCAAAGCGTCGGCTTGGTCCAACTCGTAGCGGATAAAGCTGTCAACATCCGTGAGCCGCGCGCCCAGTTCCTTTTCGCGCGTTTCGCTCTTCGCTTGCACCAGACTGTCAATCTGCGAGATCATGTCCGCAGAGAGATCGCATCCTGCGACCAATTGCTGCAAATTCATCGGCGGCCGCACGCCGGGGTTGAGCCGCATATGCCGGATAACCAACGCCGGACGCAGCGCGTAAAAATATTTCTTGGCCGGGACCGGACCATCTTCGGACAACCAGCGCGCCGCCGCATTAATACCGACATTGCGATAATGATGTCCTAGGGCGCGCGGATTAAGGACGGCATCGGCGAGCGCCTTTATCCGCGCAACGACAGGATCATCGGGCCGGTAACGGATAGGGCTGTCCATCCACTCGCCCAGCGTGGCGTTGGATTTCAGTAACAGGTTGAGTGCCTTGCGAATATCCCAGCCATTGAGGTCAATCTCGTCGACAATCGGCTGTTCGATCACATCGCGCCCCGGCGTCAGGCCCAGATACCATTCACGCTCGCGCACATATACAAAACGTATGTCATAATCACTGTCGGGGGAAGGAAAGCCCCATGCCCGCGAGCCGGATTCGATGGCCAGAAGAAAGCGCACCCCTTCGGATGCTTCAATCCCTGCCAATCTTGTTTCCACTTCCGCGCGCACGGCCGGTGCGATTGTATCGATATTGATCATTATGCCCTTATGCGTCCTCAAGCGGAAAGGGGCCATAGCCCAAGCAGCACACCCTGCCCCTCCGCTCCGTTAGCGCGGCAGCTTATAGGCTTTCACATAATCGCCCGCTTTGGTGCCGACCGAACCGTGACCGCCCGCGACGATCAGCACATATTGTTCGCCGCCTTCTTCATAACTCATCGGGGTCGATTGGCCGCCTGCGGGGAGCCGCGCTTGCCAGAGCTGTTTGCCGGTGGTGAGGTCATAAGCGCGCAGATAATTGTCGACCGCCGCGCCCAGAAAGACGACGCCGCCGCGCGTTATCATCGGCCCGCCAATACCCGGCACCCCGACCTTAAAGGGAAGAGGCAGCGGGGTCATATCGCGCACGGTGCCGTTGCGGTGCATATAGGCAATCTTGCCGGTGCGCAGGTCCGCGCCCGCAACATAGCCCCAAGGCGGCGCTTGGCACGGCACGCCGAGCGGCGACAGGAACGGCCCCATCACCACCGCATAAGGCGCGCCGTCATTGCGGTTCAGCCCTTGCTCGCTGCCCTTTTCGCCTTGCTTGACCGGCGGCACGTCGGCGGCGGGAACGAGGCGCGAGGTGAAGGCAAGATAGGTCGGCATCCCGAACATCACTTGCCGTTCGGGATCCACCGCGACCCCGCCCCAGTTAAACACCCCGAAATTGCCGGGATAGACCAGCGTGCCTTGCAAGGAAGGCGGCGTATAGCGGCCTTCATAGCGCAGTTGCTGGAACTGGATGCGGCAGGCAAGCTGGTCGAACATGGTAATGCCCCACATATTCTTGCCGGTCAGTTTGGGCGGGTTAAAGCTCAACGCCGAAGATGGCTGGGTCGGGGCCGTATGGTCTTCGGGGATAGCCCCGCCGGGCGCTGGCCGTTCGGTGACAGGCAGGACAGGCGCGCCCGTGCGGCGGTCCAGCACATAAATATCGCCCTGCTTGGTCGGGCCGACTAATGCCGGAACCACGCCACTTTTGGTGGTGATATCAACGAGCGACGGCTGGGCAGGAACATCCATATCCCACAGATCATGATGCACGGTTTGCCGCACCCAGCGCGCTTGGCCGGTGTTCAAATCGAGTGCGGTAATCGAGGACGCATATTTCTCCACGCTTGCGCTGCGCCCCATGCCAAGCTGGTCGGGCGTCGCATTGCCCAAGGGCACATAGACAAGCCCCAACGCTTTGTCCGCGCTGGGGGTCGACCACATATTGGGCGAATTTTTGGTATAGGTCTGCCCTTCGCTAATCGGCGCGGTCTGGTCGGGATTGCCCGCATCCCAATTCCACACAAGCGCGCCGGTTTGCGCATCGAAAGCGCGGATAACGCCCGACGGTTCATCGACCGAATAATTGTCATTGACCGCGCCGCCGACAATGATCTTGTTCGCGACAATGAGCGGGGCGGATGTCGAATAATAATAGCCGGGCTTGGGATAGGGCATCCCTTTATAAAGGTCGAGCGTGCCCGCATCGGCAAAGCCGGGACAAATCTCGCCGGTCGCGGCATCAAGCGCGATCAGCCGCGCGTCGGCGGTCGGCAGATAGACGCGTTCAGCACAGGGCTGCCCCGCCGCAACGCTTGCATCCTTATAATAGGATACGCCGCGACAGGTTTGATGCTGGCGCGCGGCCTCCAGACCGGATTTGGCATCAAAGCGCCATTTTTCCTTGCCGGTTGCCGCATCAAGCGCAATCGCCAGATTATGCGGGGTGCAAAGATAAAGGGTCGAGCCGATCTTGAGCGGTGTCACCTGATAGGTGGTTTCGCTCACATCATCGGGGCCGCGTATATCGCCGGTGCGATATGTCCATGCCTCTTTAAGCGCGGCGACATTGGCGGGGGTAATCTGGTCAAGCGGCGAATAGCGGTCACCAAAAGGCGTGCGCCCGTAAAAATGCCATTCGCCCGCCGGAAAATTATCGCCCGGATTGGCCGCCGCCAGCTTTTGCGTGCCGAGCTTGCCATCAAGATTATAGGGGTCATTGACCATCGAAATCCCGGCGACAATGATCGCGGCGAGGACGGCGGCAAGGAGCGGCGGCTTACCGCTTTTGCCCAGCAACCGGCGGGTGATGAAAGGGAGGAGCAGCCAGATGCCAAGGACGATAATCACGCCGCCGCGCGGGCCGAGCGACCACCAGTCAAACCCGGCTTCCCACAGCGCCCAGACGAGCGTGCCATAAACGAGCGCGGCATAAATCCACAGTGCCGCCATGCGTTGCCGCCACAAGGACCAAGCGGTCGCGAGGAATAATAGCCCCGCAATACTATAATAAAAACTGCCGCCCAGCGCCGCGAGCCACAAGCCGCCTGCGCCCACGCCAAGGCCGATCAGACCCAACAGGATTGCGGTTATTTTCCCCATGATCCCCTCCCGGACTTCATCGGCCATGCGGGCTGTCCCGCACGGCGCGATGAAGGGCTAACCCCCGAAAGCGGGTTTTTGTTCCTGAACCGGCAGCAGGGCGGCGCAGGAAAGGTCATTTGACGCGGGCGATTATTCGACCGGTTCCACTTCGGCCGCCACCGCAGGCACCGGCTTGAAATCGCGCACAAAGCGTTCGAGCAACCGCACGCCCCAGCCCGCTGAGCCCTTGTCGGTCCAGCCCATATTGGCCATGTCGATATGCGCCCAAGGCGTCGTCGGGGCGACAAATTCGCCGATGAAATGCGCGCCAATCCCTGCGCCAGCGCCCGATCCACCGCCATTTTTCATGTCGGCATAGGTGGATTTAAGGTCGGTGGCGTAGCTCGGATGGAGCGGCAAGCGCCACACATCTTCACCGGTCGCCTTGCCCGCCGCATCAATTTGCGCCGCAAGCGCATCATGACGCGAAAATAGCCCCGCATATTCGCCGCCCAAGGCCGTGCCGACCGCGCCGGTCAGCGTCGCGACATCAACCACCGCCGCCGGTTTCAACCGCGCTTCGGCGTATGAGAGCGCGTCCGCCAGCACCAATCGGCCTTCGGCATCGGTCGAGACAATCTCGATGGTCTTGCCGTTCATCGCGCGCAAAATGTCGCCGGGGCGCACCGCGAGGCCGCCCGGCATATTTTCCGCCAGCGCAGACACCGCAATCACATCCACCGGTGCGCGCGCTTCGGCCAAGGCCAACACCGCGCCGGTCACGCTCGCCGCGCCCGACATATCGAATTTCATATTGCCCATATTGGTGCCGGGCTTGAGGCTGATGCCGCCGCTGTCAAAGGTGATGCCCTTGCCCGCCAGCACAACCGGCCCACCGGCAGGAGCGCCGGTCCCACGATATTTGACGATGAGCATACGCGGCCCGCGATTCGATCCGCGCCCGACGCCAAGGATCGAGCCCATGCCAAGCTTTTGCATGGCGGCGGGGTCGAGCACCTCGATGCTCACACCGGGCAAACCGGCAAAGGCCGAGCGGGTGCGCTCGACAAAGGTTTCGGGGTAGATGACATTGGCCGGTTCGTTGGAAATATCACGGGTCCATGCCATTGCGCGCGCAAGCGCCTTGCCGCGCGGGGCATAAAGGCTGCGCACATTTTGCACGGCATCGGACACGAGTGTGACCGGACCATAAGACGCTGCCCCGCTATCCTTGCTGCGGTAAAGATCGGCGCGATATTCGCCCATGCCGAAGCCGCTGGCAAAATCGCTCGCCTGATCTGCGGGGAGGCCGTGGGTCAGGAGGGCGACCGCGCCTTTATCTTTGGCGATGGCTTGGGCGGCCTTGATCCCCGCCGATTGCAGCGCGCTGCTGTCCGGCTTTTTGCCAAGTCCGACAATATAGATGCGGTCCCATGCGCCGAGCCCACGCAAGTTAAGGTCGGCCCCTTTGCCATATTTATAGTCAGCACTGGCGAGGGCGCGGGCAATCGCGTCCTTGGTCGCGGCATCGAGGCCGGTGGCGCGAGCATCAAGGTCTGCGGCATTGGCGAGCGGGAGAACCAGCGTGCCGCTATTGGCGGCAAGCCGGTCGGCAAAGGCGATGTCGCTAATCTTTTGCGCAGCCGCCGCGTGCGGTAAGCCCGCCGTCGCCACCCGATCCGCGCGGGATGATGCTGCCGTTTGGGCCTGTGCCGGCATAGCGGTGAGCGCCAAAAGCGGCAAAGCGGACAAAAGCGAACGGCGGATCATAATCTCTCCTGAAGATGGCTGATGGATGTAATAGTTCCGGTGATAGCGCGGGTGATGCCGAGATTGAAGCGGCGCGGCGAAGAAAACATTGTGCCCGCTGATTTGGCGCTCCGTGGTTCGGCGGATATTATCCGGGCGGCAGCGTTCCGACCGCCGCACCACAATATCTTGTGCTTGGCCACGCGAAACAGAGGAACGGCTGATTTGAGCCGAAAACACCCCCTTAGCTTCGCAAAGTTCGGGCAAATCGGCATATTTTTGATCCACAATATATGGTGTGCGGCACGGTGGCACGGCGTGGCGCGGCGGCAGGGCGCGGCGGCACGGCACAGATTGCCGGCGGGCAGGCGATAATGATGATCGGACATGAGCTTACCTTTGCCCGCCAGCATGGAAAATGCGGCATGTGTAGGACAGCAGAAAGTGGAATGAGGGGAGGCCGCACAATGGCCCGCCTAGGTTGGCCGTTGTAAACGGACAGCCGCGACGACATCGTTAGTGCGTCGAGAAAATTTGGAAATCTGCCTACGCCGCCAAACTGACCCACTCCTATCGTCATTGCGAGCCGCGAAGCGGCGCGGCAATCCAGAAGCAGCCCCACGCAACACTGGATTGCCGCGCGCCTACGGCGCTCGCAATGACGGATGTTGGGGGAATGTGTTGGAGAAAACGCAAAAGTCTGAATTCCGACAAGAATAAAGTCGGAACGACTCCAAAAACAAAAAAGCCGCCAGCGAAAAACTGACGGCGTTTCAATATGTTCGGTTGGTTGCGGGAGTAGGATTTGAACCTAGCGCAGGCGACTGGATTGCCGGGGGCAATCCACAAAGCCGAGCCTTCAGGTTATGAGCCTGACAAGATCGCGCATTAACGCTCGTTCCGAGGAGGGCCTCGGCACAACAATATGTGGGATTTTAAGGAATAGAAATGTTTCACGGCATTGGTTGCGGGAGTAGGATTTGAACCTACGACCTTCAGGTTATGAGCCTGACGAGCTACCGGGCTGCTCCATCCCGCGCCACCAATGTTAGACTGCTTTCACAGCCCGGAAGCTTTTTGTTTTACGCCTCGCTTTCGCGAAGCTTAGGCGGGCTGCTCCATCCCGCGCCATCAAAAATATATGGGTATTCCCCATATCAACTGCAATCCAAAGGCTTGCAGAAACACAAAAAAGGCCGACCGGTTAAGGTCAGCCCTTCTAGTCGTCCCGAACCAAGGGCTCAAAACAACTTTGACTGTGAATGGGTTTATATCCGTTTCACTCATATGCACCGGCTTTAATGCCTGGCGACGACCTACTCTTCCAACGCTTAAGCGGTAGTACCATCGGCGCAGTCAGGTTTCACGTCCGAGTTCGGGATGGGATCGGGTGGGGCACTGACGCTATGGCCACCAAGCAATAAAGCAGGTGCATATCAGTTAGCGGGTTTTAATCGATGCGATGGATCACATGGTGTGATCATCTAACCATTATCGGGCTGCGATTTGAATATTCATCACCGCCGACACTTCTGTTTTACCAGAATTGTCATTGATGGTGGGACTTCAAACGCGAAAAGAGCAATTAGGACCGGTTAGCTCCATACATTACTGTACTTCCACACCCGGCCTATCAACGTGGTGGTCTTCCACGGCTCGATGAAATCTTATCTTGAGGGAGGCTTCCCGCTTAGATGCTTTCAGCGGTTATCCCGTCCATACATAGCTACCCTGCTGCACTCCTGGCGGAATGACAGGTACACCAGAGGTATGTTCAACCCGGTCCTCTCGTACTAGGGTCAACTCCTCTCAAATTTCGACGCCCACGGCAGATAGGGACCAAACTGTCTCGCGACGTTCTGAACCCAGCTCACGTACCACTTTAATTGGCGAACAGCCAAACCCTTGGGACCTGCTCCAGCCCCAGGATGTGATGAGCCGACATCGAGGTGCCAAACGATTCCGTCGATATGAGCTCTTGGGAATCATCAGCCTGTTATCCCCGGCGTACCTTTTATCCGTTGAGCGATGGCCCTTCCACGAGGGACCACCGGATCACTATGACCGACTTTCGTCTCTGCTCGACTTGTCAGTCTCGCAGTCAGGCAGGCTTATGCCATTGCACTCTAACAGACGGTTTCCAACCGTCCTGAGCCTACCATCGCGCGCCTCCGTTACTCTTTAGGAGGCGACCGCCCCAGTCAAACTACCCGCCACAGAGGGTCCCAGTACCGGCTAACGGCACGTGGTTAGACATCAGAAAACAACAGGGTGGTATTTCACCTAAGGCTCCCCCGGAACTGGCGTCCCGGATTCATAGCCTCCCACCTATGCTACACAGTTCTTTCCTAATGCCACTCTGAAGCTGCAGTAAAGGTGCACGGGGTCTTTCCGTCTAACCGCGGGTACTCCGCATCTTCACGGAGAATTCAATTTCGCTGAGCATATCCTGGAGACAGTGGGGAAGTCGTTACGCCATTCGTGCAGGTCGGAACTTACCCGACAAGGAATTTCGCTACCTTAGGACCGTTATAGTTACGGCCGCCGTTTACTCGGGCTTCAATTCGGAGCTTGCACTCCTCCTCTTAACCTTCGAGCACCGGGCAGGCGTCAGACCCTATACGTCGTCTTGAAGCCGACTTAGCAGAGCCCTGTGTTTTTGCTAAACAGTCGCTACCCCCTGGCCTGTGCCCCCAACAATTGCTTGCGCAAAGGTTGGGCCTCCTTCTTCCGAAGGTACGGAGGCAATTTGCCGAGTTCCTTCAGGATACTTCTCTCAAGCGCCTTGGTATACTCTACCATCCCACCTGTGTCGGTTTAGGGTACGGTCTATATGGAGGGGCTATTTCCTGGAACCACTTCAAAGCCTGATCAATCCAATAAGACCAGACAATTTACGTGATCCGTCACACACCTCCAGGTACAGGAATATTAACCTGTTTCCCATCGACTACCCCCTTCGGGCTCGTCTTAGGGGCCGACTAACCCTGCTCAGATTAGCTTTAAGCAGGAACCCTTGGGATTTCGGCGACAGGGCATCTCACCCTGTTTATCGCTACTCATGTCAGCATTCTCACTTCTGATACCTCCACGGTCGGTTACCCTTCCGCTTCATCAGCTTACAGAACGCTCCGCTACCGCTCATGCATACGCATGAACCCTAAGCTTCGGTGCATCACTTTAGCCCCGTTACATTTTCGCCGCAGGAACCCTTATTTAGACCAGTGAGCTGTTACGCTTTCTTTAAAGGATGGCTGCTTCTAAGCCAACCTCCTGGTTGTTTTGGGATTCCCACATGCTTTCCCACTTAGTGATGACTTGGGGACCTTAGCTGTAGGTTAGGGCTGTTTCCCTTTTGACGACGGACCTTAGCACCCGCCGTCTGTCTGCCGAACTAAACTCGTTGGTATTCGGAGTTTGGTTAGAATTGGTAGATCTCGCGACCCCCGCATCCATCCAGTGCTCTACCCCCAACGGTAACCATTCGACGCTCTACCTAAATAGATTTCGCGGAGAACCAGCTATTTCCCGGCTTGATTGGCCTTTCACCCCTAAACACAACTCATCCGATAATTTTTCAACATTAAACGGTTCGGTCCTCCAGTGGGTGTTACCCCACCTTCAACCTGGTCATGCCTAGATCGCCGGGTTTCGGGTCTAATACATCGTACTCAAGCGCCCTATTCAGACTCGCTTTCGCTGCGCCTACACCTAACGGCTTAAGCTTGCACGATACATTAAGTCACTGACCCATTATACAAGAGGTACGCGGTCACACCCTAAAGATGCTCCCACTGCTTGTAGGCAATCGGTTTCAGGTACTATTTCACTCCCCTCATCGGGGTGCTTTTCACCTTTCCCTCACGGTACTGGTTCACTATCGGTCATGTACGAGT
The DNA here is from genome assembly GCF_017312135.1 of Pseudonocardia sp. TMWB2A. Taxonomy (NCBI): domain Bacteria; kingdom Bacillati; phylum Actinomycetota; class Actinomycetes; order Pseudonocardiales; family Pseudonocardiaceae; genus Pseudonocardia; species Pseudonocardia sp. TMWB2A. The sequence continues at coordinate 2,460,671 of NZ_QKQY01000001.1, read as the reverse complement.
ATTTAGGCTTAGAGGGTGGTCCCCCTATGTTCAGACAGGATTACACGTGTCCCGCCCTACTCAAGTCCGTCTTGATCATTTTCGCATACGGGACTGTCACCCGCTATGGTCAAACTTTCCAGAATGTTCTGCTAATTTACAAGACGGCACTGGCCTGGTCCGCGTTCGCTCGCCACTACTAACGGAATCTCGGTTGATGTCTTTTCCTCCAGGTACTGAGATGTTTCAGTTCCCCGGGTTCGCTTCACCAAGTCTATTTTATTCAACTCGGTGATATCCTTCCCATTTAACTCCCGCACTGGCCGAAGCCAGCAAAGAAATTAAATGGTGAGGATGGGTTTCCCCATTCGGAAATCGTCGGATCAAAGTTTGCTCACAACTCCCCGACGCTTATCGCAGCGTGCCACGTCCTTCATCGCCTGTACATGCCAAGGCATTCACCAATTGCCCTTACCTCACGTTTGAGAGTCCACACCACCAATGACAATGCTGGTATTGGTCGCAAGCGACCGCCACTCGGCAAAACACTGCCACGGCATTGGTGCAGAATATTAATTTATCTCAGCTCGATAATTGAATTCATCAAAGACCCTGTAAGCTTTCACTTACAGTCTATTTAATATAAATTCGTTGTGATTGCAGATTATCATCCACACAGGGCAAGCCCCGTA